>JAQVXI010000075.1 GCA_028709215.1 Bacteroidales bacterium | reverse complement strand
TTTTACACACTCTTCTAATTTGCGACCAGTAGGGAGCAACACCTACATACACTACTTCTGTAGAATGATCGAACGGCCCCGAATAAACAAACCACCTTCTTTATTTGCTTTCATCGGGCGGCCATTCAGATCAAATCGTAGAACTTGTGTATCCGGAACATCCGAATAATCCAGCGTAGGAGGATTCATGTCCGTCACCTGAAACGAATGAACCGTCTCAGATCCCAAACCACCCATCTCATTTGCACAACGGAAACTGTATGTACCCGGCTCCGTAAGAATGAGACTGTTTGATGTGGTGTGCGTCAGGTATTGTCCATCTTTAAAAATAAAGGTACACAATACGTCATCTTTGTCCGTCCAACTGGCAAGATTACCGATAATCGATACGTCCGGCGGAGTTGCTTGCTTCGTATACAGCGAAGGAACCCAACCATCGTTGCCCCGTAATACATTATATAGCGTGAATTGTGCAGCCTGCGTATCGGTCAGGATGGGCGTATAATGGTTCTTACTGGTTGGCGAATTTCCGCGTTTGGAAAGGTCCAGCACATTGCCCGACCAATCCATGCTGTTGTATTCGTAGAAATGTGTATCGAGTTCGCTCATTCCCGACCAGCCGGTACCTGAAGGTTGTCGTCGCATGCGTGTATTCAGGAAGTATGCACGCGGCTCATTTTGCCATGGTCTTCCCAGCGTAAAGGTGCCTCCGTCGATTGTGCAATCGTTGAACACATAGCCCCAGGAATGTGCAACATCGGTTGCGGGGGCAGTGATCACATTGCCATCCGTTCGGTTATAGATCAGGCAAGATTGGAAGAATACATCTCCGCCTCCACAGATGAAGTCTGTAGCGCCATAGATGTTGCAATTTTCAAAATAGGCTCTGTGGCCGGAAACATATGTGTCCTGGTAACTGAAGAGTTTTACATTTTTTAGTGTGTTTTGACTCCCTCGGTCGAAAAGCGCAACTTGTTGTCCCTGATCCGCCTCACCTTTTGTGTTTTGCAAGGTGATATCCTGAATGTAGGTTTTGCTGGCATACTTGATATGTAGGGTTGCCGTCGAGCTGATGCCGTAGGATTCAGGTGTGTTGAAAACGATGCTGCTGTCCATGTGTTCACCAACGATGGAAACGTTGCTGCGAGTCAGGCTTGTCATGTGGTCCGCTTCGTTACCCGACAGTTCGTACATTCCTTTGGGTACAAAGATTAAAAATCGATGGTCTCCTGAAGCAGCATTGGCGGCCGCAATGGCTTGATCGATGGTTCCATCGATACCCACGACAAAATCAAACAAGCGTTTGGATAAGGGGGGGCGGTTGCCGATGTTTAAAGTCAGTTCGATATCGTTCGGATACACATTGCCGGCTTCGTCCATCAAACTATTTGCTTTGATGACAAATTGATTGGAACTGTTATAATCCAACGCCCAAAAATCAAAAGAAAGAAACACCAAATCGTGGATTCGTGCTTCTACCCGTTGATCGTTTAAACGGATCGATGCTTCGGATGTGAAACGGATGCCTTCATCAAAACGCAGTCGTAATGTTCCGTTTGGTGATGTCAGAATTTCGTTGTCTTTGATGTTGCTTTCAGACAAAACAGGTGCCGTCAGATCCAGACGATCGGAATAATGTAGTCGAAAATAGACGTTGCTTGCTGCACCAGTCGTACGGAGTATGAAGGGGCTACCTGCCCGATGTCCGTCTAGGGTGAGATAACATTCGGTGGGTTGATCGATTGTTGATGATGCCGGCATTGTTGCCGTCTGAATGGTCTGTGTACCGGAAGAATCCAGTATACTGAACGTCGCATCCTGATTGTCCAGTGTATACCCGATGACAGAAAGGCCTTGGATCTCATGCAATGGGGGAATCGACCAGCGGATGCTCGCTTGCTTAGTATGGAACCCATAAATGATTTTGTCGTCCGAACGCAACCAACTGGTAGAAACAAATGTCTCGGCCATTTCAGAAGGGTTGAGCGTATACACATAATTACTCCAGCCATCCGACCAAAGACCATCGTTTTGCGTTCCTCCACGCACATCTGTTTGCTTGTTTTCGTTTACAATCAAATGGATCCAATGATTTTCGGTCAATGGCCCATCGGTGATGGCTGCATTGACGATGACCGTATCACCAACAGGGACATCGGTCAGATGGACGCAGTTGTTGGCATCCCATTCGAGCCAGCGATCGTTGTGTTTGGCTTGGTAGCTTACCGTAGCAAGCATTGAATGGGGTATGACTTCGATGTTGGGTGAAGAGGCACTTGTTGCGTAGGATGCGAGTTGTGTGCGATGGTCGGGTATGAGTTGACGGCCATCAATAAAGGCTGTTTTTAGTCCGGTGTTTGGAACAAAAATGTTTGCCTGAAGATCATAGACATTTAAGGCATAACTTCCTCCGGCCAGACAACTCATCTTAAATTGATAAACAGTGTCCGTTTGCAGGTAAAACAACCACTGATAGGGTTTACCGTTGCTCCAAGAGTTGTTGTTTTGGATGGCGAGGGTATCGGCATCCACATACTGATTTGCATTGTCTACATAGCCCAAAGCACAAGCGATTTGATCCATTTTTGTCCCAATCGATGCCGTAAATAGATAGTAACCGTCCGAATCAACTTTTCCATCAAAAAGAATGTAACTTCCGTCTCTCGAACTATCAATCAGTTGATCTCCTTTGGCTGTACAGTTATAATGCGTACGAATGTAATTGACTGGAAGCGAAGCGGTCGTAGCCGATGAAATTGACCATTCTGCCTTGGCCCATACGGGATGGACATCCATCGTTGCCGCTGCTGAACCATCAGTGAGTTGCACGCCCAAAGTTGTTTCCCAATGTGAAAAATACATGCCTGAGGGGGCCGTCGGCGTACCGGATGGTAGTAAAATAAGCCCACCTTCCGGATAGGGCTGGGACATAAATACGTTCCCGTTTGCATCGTAATACGTTACTGTATACGCTGCAACGGCATCGCTGGTTACAGCTATGGAGTAGACGTTGATGCCATAGGCTTCTCCATTTTTTCGATAACCGAGTTTGAAGGTGTAGATCGAATCCTGCACCAGATTATATGTCCATGAGTAATCATTGGCGTTTTCCGTCCAGTTACTGGAGTTGGTTCCTGCCAAAACGATTTTTTCATCCACACCATCTATAAAATTTCCCGTAACATCAATTGGACCCAGGCTGCAATAACGATTGGATCCGGTTCCGGTTGCGAGATTGGCTGTAAAGGTATAATTGCCGGTGGCTGTTGGACGAACATCAAAGAGAATGTACCCGTCTTCACCGTTGGCATAATCCAACAAGGGCGAATTCTGAATGCGACAACCTTCATATGCTTTGATGTGCAGGAGCTCAACGGAGCCTGGCACCGTCGCCGGCACAGCACTGGGTGCTGTGACGACAGACCGTACGAATAGGCTGCTGATGCTGAGGAATAAAGTTAAAAGTGCGGTTCTCATAAGGCGATTTTGGTACGTTGTGTGCCGATTTGGAGAATATAGATCCCCTGAAAACCGCTCAGATCCCAAGAAAAATCATCGGATTCAAGCGATTGACGAAGCAAACGACCATCCATCGAAAAGAGTTTGACCGTATTATGGCCCTCGGTTTGGACGTTCAGTTGACTTTGGTTCACAGCGACCTTTGTTGTAGCGCTGTTGGGATTTGAGAGGGAAGAAGTACCGTCTTTGTCGGCCAATATGAAAATATTGGCAAAGTACGTTGCATCCACATCGTTCACGTCACCGATGATTTC
>JAQVXI010000004.1:6171-145486 GCA_028709215.1 Bacteroidales bacterium | reverse complement strand
CAAAAAATCAGCTTCAGGATGCTATTTGGGGCTTTAGCCATGACGCACATTTGCATGCCTTGGATAACTGCATGCATCAATTCCGTCGAAAGTTGGATCGTCTTCCCGGCTTATCGATCAGATCGATTTACTCAAAAGGTTATGTGCTTGTTCAAGGCAAGGGCACCGGAGGGAACGATCAAGCAGATGAATTATAAAAAAGGAGAATTGAGTGAGAATTCAGGTTGGTTATATATTTATATAATACATATATTTGTCAAGCACTATTTTAAGTAAACCTGAAAACACCATCTGCGAGGATGAGAATAATATACTCAAACAGGATTTTAAGGCATCATTCAATGGTGTATTGGATCCTCTATCTGTTTTCCATCGTTTCTTTATGGTCTTGTGTATCAGAAAAGAAGGAGTTGGCTTTTAAAGGATTCGCTTATAAAGCGAGCCTGTCTGACTCCATCGTTTACATGGATGTCAATAAAGAACGTGTAGAACCCATCAATTTGATTGATGGGTTGAAAGAGGTGCATAAGGACACTGAACAAAAAGTAAAGAGATTATTGGATTTGGTCGACGAAATCTCCTTCTTCATTCCGGAGACGACTGCATCGTCCATCATTGGCGTTGTCTCAAAAGTCATTCGAACGGATGATCGGGTTTATGTGTTGGATAACGAAAAATCAAAGGCTTTATTTGTTTTTGATCAATCAGGAAAGTTTATTAAGGGGATTGGTCATGCTGGTAGTGGACCGGGCGAGTTTGTGGAGCCAACGGACTTTGAGATAGATGAAGCCGAGGGTGTTGTTTACATCTATGATCAATATCAAAGTCTTGTAAATCGATACGATATGGATGGTCGTTATTTGGGACGGTTTAGACTATTGTTCAGAAGTAAAGGGTTGGTAAAAATTGGTGACGAGTTTGTCTTTCAAAATTTGTTGGGCAACGACCACATAGAGGCGATTAAGAAGAGTGCTCTAACAGTGACGGATACTTCCGGTTTGCCCACTCAAGTTGGGCTTTCAATGTTGAGATACAATTTTGTAAGTGATTGCCTTGTGCGAATCAATGATGAAATGGTTCATCATATGATTCCTTATAATGATACGATTTATCATATTACGCCGAATGGGTTCTTTGCCCGTTATGCATTCGTGTTTCCTGAATCCAACAGGTTGCCAAAGGATTTTGTGAAACGAGCAGGTCCAATATATGAGAAATTCAGAGAGCGTTTTCCAAGCAATCGTTATACCTATTATGAGAATGGCTGTTGGGAAACCGATTCGCATGTGATGGCAACATTAAACCATGAAGATGCCAATTGTACCGTTCTTTACAGCAAGGAGGATCGTTCTAGTCTTGTTGTACCCAGGATACTCAATAGCGAAGATTTTAGTATGAAAAGTTTGGCTCTGCTGCTCAATAAGCCTGTTTCGGGTTATAAGGATCATTTTATCATTCCGGTTTATATGCCCAATTTTTGGGAGAACCTGGATCCTGTTTTTTCCAATATGTCTGAGGGTGAAAAGAAAAAATGGGTAACGGAATACCCAGAATTGAACGATTGGAGTCAAGAGGACAATCCGCTGATTTGTTTCCTACGTTTTAAGTCAAACGTTTAAATTTTAGTCCATCGTAAATCCCAGCCATGAAAAACAAATATTACACCTTCTGTCTCTTCGTTTGGATGTTGATACCCATACCTGCACTTGGATTTATAATCGTTGGAGTCAACGGTTCAATGCAGCATATTGATACATGGCAAGATGTCTACTACCTGCCTGATGATTTGGATCGATCTTGTCTTCTTTTTGGAACCTCCTTCTTCTTTTTATCCATAACCGTACCATTTCTTCTTACAGCAATGAAGAAGGTTTCTGTGGGACCGGGAGTGAATATCGGCCGATTAAAGGGTTGGTTAAACGGGTTAACCGTGATGTGGGCTGCTCTGATTGTTTTGGGATTAGGGATGTTGTTGTCAACTTACTATGTAAATACTTTATTTCAATTGGATTATGGTCCAGGCGCTTTGTCTTGGTATCTCTTTTTTCAAGGTTGTATCTTAATCCTTTTGGGATTCCTCATGTGTCCTTTATTGATCTTTTACCAACAGCCAAGAAGATAACGGTCCTGATTGGATCATTTTTTTATGAAAACATACTTTACTGTACACATACTGCTTCTTCTTTGTGTCGTCTGTCTTTCGACGATGCACGCAGCCACTGACTCTTCTTCCGGTCCCGTCCTCCGTGAAGCCCATGTTCAGCCGTTTATGGAGCAGTATCCTCAGGAGAAGGTTTATCTTCATTTTGACAACACAACGTATATCCTGGGCGATACGATCTGGTATGCCTGCTATGTGACCCATGCTACGGAACAAACCGCTACAAGCATCAGCCGTGTATTGTATGTGGAATTGCTTTCTCCTGAAGGGATTGTCGTGGATTCCCGCAAGCTGAATATCGTTGACGGGCGGTGCCATGGGGAGTTTGTTTTGGATGTCGGCTATTCCGGTTACTACGAGGTGCGTGCCTTCACGCGTTATATGTTAAACTGGGGCCGCGATTGGACTTTCTCGCGCATCTTTCCGGTTTTTGATCAACCGGAAGTAGAAGGTGATTACTCCCATCTGGAAATGACCGGTTATCAGCACCGGTTTGAGTTGATTCCTGAAAGGGAGCCGTCTTCTGAGACGTTGAAGAAAGTAAACGTGACGTTTTATCCCGAGGGCGGTCAACTGGTTCAAGGCCTGCCTTCGCGGCTTGCCTTTAAAGCGACCGATAAAACGGGTCGTGGCATTGATGTACAGGCGCTGGTGGAGCATGCGGGCCATCAACGGGACACAGTCTCTTCACTCCATCACGGTATGGGTGTTTTGCCCTATACGCCTGAACGCAGTAAAGAGCACATAACCATCCTTTACAGAGGCAAAAAGCACCGTTTTAATCTCCCTGAAGCCAGCGTGGAAGGCTATGTAATGCAAGTAGACAACAGCAGAGAGGATTCGCTCTCCATTCAGCTCAGGCAATCGGCTGGCCTTCGTCCGCAGGTGCTGGGTCTGAGTATCCTAAGCCGTGGGCGACTGACGGTATGGCGAACGCTCTCTGTCGGTGCACGCTCCGATGAAAGGAATCGGGTGGGTGATGCCATCCTTGTCCAATTATCGAAGAAGGATCTTTTGCCCGGCGTCAACCAGTTGACCCTGTTTGATGTCAAGGGTCAGGTGCTTCTGGAGCGGCTGTTTTTTGTGGATGTTCCGGACAGCGATGCTGCGTCCATCCTGTTAGAAAACCCTGCGCTCACCTATAAACCAAAGGAACCAATAAGGCTCGATTTTAAATCGCAACCCAACAGCCTCTTTTCTTTGTCGGTTCGTGATAAAGCCGCCGACCGGATGGACTGGACAGACGATATACGGACACACCTGCTGCTCTCCTCGGAGGTGAAAGGTTTTATTGAGGATCCGGGTTATTATTTTGAGAAGACAGGCGAGCACGAGTCAAAGGATCGCAGGGCAGCGCTTGACCTGCTGCTGATGGTTCAGGGCTGGCGTCGCTACGACTGGCAGGTAATGGCCTCTGACTCCTTGTTTACACTTGCCCATAAACCGGAGGTCGGTCTTGAGTTGGAAGGTCGCATCGTGCCGGATATGAATCGTGCTAAATTCGAAGAAGGTGCGAATAAAAAGAGCAAACGTGGCAAGGAGGAGCCCCCACTTGTGTCGCTTCTACCAAGTCAGTATATGGATAGCCTTCGCTTGTACCTGGATGACCTGGAGCGTCTATCGAAGGGTTTGCCTTATCGTTTGCAGGTGAAGTGCGACGAAAACGCTGCGTTCAGGATGTTGTGGGATGATTTTAACGGAGATCAATCCATTCGTCTTTCGCTTCAAAACATCAACCATCCCATGAGCGATGCGTATGCAAAACGCTTCAGGATCTTGCTTGACAGGGCATTCAGTCCGACTCCCAGGCCATATTGGACCGTGGAGACACAGCTTGTGAAGCCTGCCCTCCAACGTGAGAAAACGACAGCCGCTGTGGGTGAGAAGAATGATATTACAAAAATCCAGATAATCCCGGAAGTAACGATCCAAGGGACCAATAGGGAACAAACCTATGTGGTGTATGACGTAGAAAGAGAAAAGACCCGGTTGCGGGATCAGGGGCTTTTTTATCCGGAAACGTTTATTGAATACCTGAAGTCGAAGGGAATACCCATCAAACGAAGAAACAGACGGGGAACAGAGAGCATGGGAAGTAGTGATCCTTTTTACTTGGATCCCGATACTAAAATTCAATACAAATATTTTACCCAAGGTACAGAATTGCTTCTTTGTGTTCGTCGTACATTGAGGCGATATCCGCGAAAAACGATAGATAGGTATCCTTTGAATGAAATACAGAAAGTGTTTCTATATGATAATCCCAGGGCACACCTTCAGGTTGTTGATTTTGGACTTGCTTCTAAAAGACATTTTATCCATAATGCCTTTCAGGTAGTTACAGTGGAACTGTATCCACCATCCGATTCCATTGATCGCCAGGGCGAACCGCATATTCGCACAACCAAGTTGGAAGGTTTTTCGGTTCCAAAGTCATTTTATTCCGGAATGAATCCTTTGTTGCCCGGTGACGTGGATTATCGCAGGACGCTTTATTGGAATCCGACTGTGCGTACGGACAGCGTTGGAAGGGCCTCCGTTCAGTTTTATAACAACAGTGTTTGTCGGGAGATTCTTCTGAATGCCGAAGGGTTGCGAGAAGATGGAGTCCCACTTGTACTAGATTGTAGTTTCGATGATTAACCAAATAAATGATTACATATGAAAAACACACGATTCTTTGTTTTGGCTCTGACAATGTCCGTATTGGGCGTCGGTTTGATCTCTTGCAGCAATGAAGACGATCCTGGCGTAGCACCGAAGGCTCCTGAGACGGTAAGCGCCTCCATCCTTGATGGTATGGTTACGATTGCCTGGAGTGGGACACGCGGAGCGACCGGTTATGAGGTTTACCGGAGCAACGATGATTCTAGCTACTTTTTCTTACGTGGAGAAGTCACAGGGACCTCTTGTACCGATCCTTTTCCACAAAGCGGATCCAATTATTACAAGGTCGTTGCTTTAAATGGGAAGCTAAAAAGTGGACTGAGTGTCGCCTCTTCGGTTGTAACGCATGCTTCGTCCTATGAATTTGAACCCGATATGGTTTTTATACAAGGCGGTACGTTCATTATGGGTGCCCAGAATATTGATGGAAGAGCGGCCAATTATACCCCTGCTGAGGTGTATACCTCAACGCCCACCCATTCAGTGACGGTATCTGATTTTGCTATTGCGAAATGCGAGATAACGCTAAGACAATGGTATGATGTTATGGGTGAATGGCCTGAACATGTAACATTTGACAGTGATGCCAATCCTGAATGGCCAATCTTTTTTATAACCTGGAACGAATGCGAGGCGTTTATAGCAAAATTGAATCAATTGACAGGGAAAAAGTATCGTTTGCCAACTGAGGCGGAATGGGAGTTTTCCGCTCGTGGCGGAAATGCCAGTAAAGGATATCAATATAGTGGAGGTGATGCATTGGATAGTATTGCATGGCATACAGGGAATGCCGATAATCAAGTACAGCCCGTTGGTTTAAAAAAGCCGAACGAGTTAGGTTTATTCGATATGACTGGCAACGTCTCAGAATTTTGCAGTGATTGGTACGGAACTTACAGCAGTGACAGCCAAACAAACCCTACGGGACCTTTCTTTGGGACATATCGTTTGAGACGTGGGGGACATATTCGATCACAGGGTGATTTTCTTTATGTTTTTAGTCGTTTACGACTCTTGGCGCATGATTATGACTTCCTTGGCATTCGTGTTGCGTTGTCGGTTCCTGATTGATCCCGTAGTTGCATATTCATTGATCTCTACTTAATACATAATGCTGTTTATGAAATCAATCTTTCTATCTTCTCTAATCATCCTATCCTTTGTTTCCTGTATGAAACAGAATCAAGGAGGTAAAATTCGAATTGAAACAGATGCCACCCGTCTCGATATAGATACGTGTGATGTCACCAAAATTCTACTTTCTGAACGATCCGATGACGGTTTATATATGAATGATTTGGTTGATAGCGTTCAATACATTCCGCTTGAGACAACTAGAGAGTCTTTGATCGGAAGTATTTCTCAATTGGCCTTTTTTAATGAAACCTTTTTTGTATTAGATGCTGACAAAGCTCAAGCCCTGTTTGCGTTTGATTCTACCGGGAAATATTTAGGGAAGATAGCCCGTATTGGAAACGGCCCGGGAGAATACTCTTCTTTGAGTAATCTCAGCATTGATTATTCAAAGAAACAGATTCATTTGCTCAGTCTAAACCCAGTGATGAAAGTAATGACATTTGATCTGGAAGGAAAGTTCTTATCTGAAATGAAGATTCCTTTTTTTACAAGATCATTTACCTTTTTACCGAACAATGCTTTTGTTTTTTATAATGGATATTGCAGCAACAGGAGTAAGTTGGAAAAAGAGTATAATTTGATTCAAACCGATGAGAAAATGAACATTCAACAGGCTTATGATCCTTACATTTCTGATAAATGTGCTTCCTACCCTCTACCAATCTCTTGCTTTTACACATACAATAATAGTAACAATTATTTCGATGACCTTAGAGGGTCTATTTATTCTATCGATAAAAATGGGTCCTTAAAGAGGCGTTTTCATATCGATTTTGGAGAACATACGATGGATCTTGACAAACGTTCCTTAAATACTGAAGATTTCAATCGATATTGTAGAGAATCCGATATCTATCATCTGACCAATGTAAGCGAAACAGATCAGTTTTTGTTTTTTAAGGTTCATTCAAAGAAAAAGGTCTTTTTTGCATTCTATTATAAGGAAACAGGTGAGTTACGTGTTGGCAGTCAGGTAGAGAGCGGATTTAATGAGGTCCTTTCTGCAGATGTAAAAGCCACGACGAGTGATCAATTTATCAGCGTTTTAGATCCATTGGTAATTTTTCAGTTCAAAGAGGCTTGGACAGCTTTGTCATCCCAAGAGCGAGCACTTCAAAAAATGAACAAAGGCTGGCAAAGAGTGCTCGATGACTTTGAGGAAGAGAATAATCCTACATTGGTATTGTTCTCATTGAAGCATTAAATAAAATCCGTGAATAACCCCATACCAACTGCTGTCCAATGAAGCCCAAGGTCCTAAAAAGAATAATCAACATAGCATGCTGGGCGACAATAGTGCTCTTTTGCCTGCTCACGATGCATTACCTCCTTTGGATTTTCGCAACCGATAAGTTCTCCATTCGGAGCGAGTCAATGATGCCAACCATCATTCCAGGGGATCAGATCGTGGTAAACAAGTTGTTGTTTGGTGCCAGGATTTACAGCAGCCTTGACTTTAGTGACCACGCTCCACTAAAGGCCTGGCGGGTAAAAGGTTTCAGGAAGATTAAACCAAACGAGATCATCGTATTTAATTTCCCTTACGGGTACAACAACTGGAGCAAGATTGAATTTAGAATCAATTATGTGTATGCCAAGCGGGTAATTGGTGCGCCAGGCGATTCGGTAAGCATTGTTGACGGTCATTACAGAAACAATCACCACGAGGGTTCGTTGGGTGTAGAAAAAATGCAGGCAACGCTTCAGGGTATTCCTGACAGTACTCTGATGAAGATAAATTCGTTCAGGGCGGTTCCTTTATCACGGGATTTGTGGAGCATCAAGCACTTCGGGCCGTTGTATATCCCTGCCAAGGGCGATGCCATTCATCTAACGAGAGAAAACGGAATCATTTACAAACGAATCATCGAGTACGAAACGAAGGATAGCCTGGTGTGTACGGACGGATTGCTGTACAAAGGAGATCAATTGATGGATCAATACATGTTTACGAAGAACTATTATTTTGCTTGTGGAGACAATACGCCCAATTCAAACGACAGTAGATATTGGGGGTTTGTGCCGGAAGATTTTATCATCGGGATCGTGACACGGGTTGCCTATTCACGTGACCCGGAAACCCATGAAATCCGCTGGGACAGGGTCTGGAAAAAATTGTAAAACTATTATAATGCATACGATGAACAAACGTTTCCCCATTCTATGGATGTTGACTATTCTGTCGATTCTTTGCTCGTGCAGTCGTTCAAATCACTATTTGAAATATGCCCTCGAGGCAGCGGGAGATAACCGACCGGAACTTGAAAAGGTCTTGGCTCACTACAAGGGTGATTCGCTAAAGTACCTGGCAGCCGTTTTTCTAATCGAAAACATGCCCGGCCATTATTCTTATCAAGGAGAGGACGTTTTAAAATATTATGAAATAGCGAAATCCATTTTTCGGTCTGGTTTAACACCCGTTCAACAAAGAGACAGTCTGTTAAAATTATCCAGAGATAAGTTCCCATATTTGAAGCAGCACCTCGTGCATGATATTTCCATCATAAAAGCGGATTTTCTTATTCAGAATATTGATCAGGCGTTTGATCAATGGGAGACCAGACCTTGGGCTGAGCATCTCTCGTTTGAACAGTTTTGTGCGTACCTTTTGCCTTACAAATGTTCTGAATTACAGCAGTTCGATAATTGGAGAGACACCCTGTCCGAGCGGTTTGGTGATCCTTTGGCTTCTATGTTACTCAACGATGAAAGTTATGAGTCGACCTATAACGCGGCGATAACGGTACGTAAGGAGATAAAGGAGAAGATCAATCCTCATGGCATGTTCAATGAAAGTGGATACCCGTTTTTAAGTGCGTCCACCATGCATCGAATTACATTTGGCCGTTGTATTGATTATGTAAATCTGGCAGTGGCTACAATGAGAAGCCTGGGGATTCCTGCAATGATTGATGAAACACCACAATGGGGTCGCTACCGGGCCGGCCACAGTTGGTATACCATCCTTAATGACAAGGGTGAATTTTTATCATCGGAATGGGACGTTTCCACCAGTCCCGGTAAATGTTTCTTCCCGTACAAACGCATTCCCAAAATTTTTAGACAGACGTATGCAGTCAATCGTCACACGGTTGAATACCTTGCTACAGCAAAATACCGTCACCCATTCAATCCGTTCAGCAAGGATGTAACCGATCAATATTTCGCAACCAGCGACCTAAGTATTCCGATAATCCGAAAAGATCTGAAAGACAAGTATGTCTATATCTCCTTGTTTAACGAGCGATCCGGTTGGTTTGTGGTTGATTATGGAACACTTCACAAAAACAAAGCAGTGTTTAAGAATTTGGGCAGAAATGTTCTATATTTAGCTCTTGGCTTTGATGGCAAGGGCTTAGTCCCCATATCCTATCCGTTTATTCTGCATAAGAACGGCGATGTTGAGTATGTCATGTCGGACACGACTTCATTCCAAAAGGTAGTATTGAAGCGAAAATACCCGACAAATGAAAATGTAGTCAACATGCAGCACAGAGTATTGCAGGGTGTGATTCAGGCGTCCAACCAGGCTGATTTCTCCAACGCTCAAACACTCTTTACGATCGACAATCTGGATTATCCGGACAAAATCTTGTTATCTTCCGACAGACCCTATCGATTCTGGAGGTATTTGTCGCCCAAAGGTTCTTATGGGAATATTGCCGAGCTTCAATTTTTCATAGAGAACAAAGATGGAAAAGATGAACTCTTGACAGGGAAAATGATCAGCTCCAACAATGTAGGGAACGACACCGTGAAGAAGGCGTTTGATGGGAACTGGCTTACCAATTTTGAGACGGGAAGCCCCGATGGCTCCTGGGTTGGTATGGATTTTGGGAAGCCGATACGGGTTCAAAAGGTTCGGTGTATTCCCAGAAACGACGATAATTTCATTCATACTGGGCATAAATACGAACTAAAATTCTGGAACAACAGTGAATGGAAGGTGATCTACAGCAAGGTGGTAAACGACAACGTTCTGGCGTATGACAGCGTACCGGCTGGCGCTCTACTTTGGTTAAAAGATAAATGGGGAGGGTGGGATGAACGGGTGTTTTTATACAAAGACGGTAAACAAGAGTGGTGGTAAGATAATAATCAATATTTTATGAAAAATCAGATCAGTCTATATTTCGTATTTTTATGTTTTCTTGCAACTTGTTTTATGATGAGTGCATGCAAATCCAAAAAACAATCTGCTGCTGAGCAGATGGTTTTACAGTGGGTGGATAGAGAGATTGTGTTTCCGTCCTCAGTAACATGCACCCTGTATGGAAAAGATACGTATGACAAAGGATGCCGAGCGTTGCATGATTCGGAGTACAAAGTGCTGGTGTACGTGGATTCTGCCGGTTGTAGTGATTGCCGACTTAAGTTGCATCTGTGGAAAGATCTGATGGCAGAGTCCGATAGTCTGTGCCAAGGCAAGATCGCCTTTCTCTATTATCTACAGCCCAAATTAAATGCGTCCAAAGAAAATGCGTCCAAAGAAATGGAGTTTTTACTTCGAAGAAATCACTTCGATTATCCCGTTTTTATTGATTACGAGAACCAGATCGGTAGACAAAATGAGCTTCCGGTTGAGCCCGAATACCAGTGCTTCTTGTTGGATCAACACAACAGAGTTATTCTAATTGGGAATCCGGTATTAAATCCAAAAATGTGGAAACTGTATTTGTCCACTGTGTCAGGTAGGGGTGAATCTGCTGCCCAGTCAAGGACGACGATAGAGGTCGATAAGCGAATGCATGATTTTGGGTTGATTCCTCGATCTCAAAGTTCGGAGGCTGTTTTTGAAATAAAAAACACCGGGGACCATGCGTTTATAATACACCGTGTGCATGCGAGTTGTGGTTGTACTCGGGTGGATTGGGATAAACGCCCCATACGGGTGGGAGGTACAACAAAAATTAAGGTCCAATATACGCCCGGTCAGGAAACAAGCTTTTTAAAATCAATCTCCGTGTACGGCAATATGGAGAAATCGCCCGTGTTGTTAAACATTAAAGGGAACATTGAAAACTAAAACAAGATAATCTACTATAAACATGCAGAACACAGCGTGGGCAATTGTATTTGCCCTACTTATGAGTGCCTGTTCGGGCTCGGAGAAGAACGAATCAAGCAACAAATTGGCCGGTGAAGCCACTTTTTCAGACGCGCCGACGCGGGTACGGGTGAAGCCTGTCAAGCAGGAAGTGTTCCACTTTGAGCTGGTATCCAATGGTCGTGTTCAGGCAGGACGGAAGGTGGATTTGAAGTTTCAAAGCACGGAAATCATCGAGCAGATTTATGTAAGAAATGGGCAGAAGGTAACCAAAGGCAGCAAATTGGCTTCTTTGGAAACGATTCGTCTGGAGAATGCGTTGTTGATTGCTGAAGATAATTATGAACGTGCCAAACTGGATTTGCAGGACATACTGATCGGACAAGGGTTTGTGCTTTCAGAGCAAGATTCCATTCCCGAATCGATCCTTCGCATAGCCAAGGTCAAAAGCAACTTCCAACAAAATCAAATCAATGCAGACAATGCCCGGTACAATCTGGCTTCTGCAACGCTGGTTGCTCCTTTTGACGGAGTGGTTGCAAACATGAATCAGCAGGCCTGCAACTATCCCGCAACCTCCGAGCCTTTCTGTACCATTCTTGATTTGGATCATCCGGAAGTGCGATTTATGATTTTGGAAAATGAACGATCCATGGTTCGGGTGGGTGAAACGGTTTTGATTGCCCCGTTCTCCAATTCGGAGGAGCTGAGTACGGGTGTTGTGAGTGAAATGAATCCGATGGTTGATAAGAATGGAATGATTGAGGTGAAGGCTGTAATGAACAATCCCAAACAAACGTTCTATGAGGGCATGAACGTACGGGTACGGGTGCAACGTGCCGTAGAACAGGCTTTGATCATCCCAAAAAGTGCTCTGTTGCTGCGCAACAATCGAAAAGTTGTGTTTGTGGCCAAAGAAAACAGTGCTCAATGGGTCTATGTTCAAACAGGCCTTGAGAATTCAGAAAGTTTTACCGTTACGGAAGGTCTTCAGGAGGGTGATTCAGTCATCTACGAGGGCAATTTTAATCTGGCGCACGAGGCTCCCATCCTCGTCGTTGAATAATCGGCCGTTATGATCAAGTTTTTAATCGAACGTCCCATTTCGGTTCTGATGACCTTTCTGGCCTGTTGCATCGTCGGATTGGTCGCCTTGCCCAATTTGCCCATATCCTTACTGCCGGATATACCGATTCCGGAAATAACCATACAGGTTTCCAACGAATCGACATCTGCCCGTGAATTGGAAAATACCGTTGTACGTCCGCTCAGACAGCAGCTCAATCAACTGAGTAACTTGACGGACATTCGGACAGAAACCAGGGATGGCATCGGATTGATTCGCCTTCGTTTTGAATACGGAACCAATGCGGAACTGGCTTTTATGGAGGCAAACGAAAAAGTCGATGCGTCCATGAATTACCTTCCGCGCACGGTCGATCGTCCGCGAGTGATCAAGGCCAGTGCTACCGACATCCCGGTGCAATACGTCAATCTGATGTTGGTCGACGATCGGGATTTTCTTGACCTGTGTGCGTTTGCTGAAACCGTAGTCAAGCGCCGCATAGAACAATTGCCGGAGGTGTCCATGGTTGATGTAACCGGTCTGGTGAAGAAAGAAGTACTGATTGTACCGGATAAAAATAAAATGGAAATCGCCGGCATTGCCTTATCCGAGCTGGAAAATGCGCTGAATCAAAACAACGTAGAACCCGGAGGGTTGATTGTACGGGATGGCCACTACGAGTACAATATACGCTTTTCTTCTGTGGTTCGCACGTTGGACGACGTGCGCAACATTTTTATTCGCAAGAATGACCGACTATATACGTTTGCTGATTTGGCGGAAATCCAGTTTGCACCTGCTTCAGAAACGGGAATGGCCTTGTTTGAAAACAGGCGTTGCGTGCGCCTGGCCATCATCAAGCAAGCCGATGTCAATATGGATGATTTGCAACGTTCGTTGAATCAGGTGATACAAAGTCTGAAAGAGACCCATACATGGATGGATATTCAAACAACGGAAAACCAGGCTGAACTATTGGACTACACCATTTCCAATCTCAAACAGAACCTGATTCTTGCCTTCATCTTTGTTTGGTTGATTTCTGTGGTGTTTATGAATGACATGCGATCACCCATCCTCATCGGAATCAGCATGATTGTGGCTGTTATTGTGAGTTTGCTTTTGTTTTATCTGCTGGACTTGTCCATCAACGTGGTTTCTTTGACCGGACTCATTCTGGCCTCGGGCAATATGATTGATAATTCCATCGTCGTGAGTGACAACATCACCCAATACCGGCAACGTGGGTTGTCTCCCCCCGAGGCATGCATCAAGGGGACCAACGAAGTGATGGGGCCCATGCTCAGTTCGGCCCTATCCTCCATTGCCGTCTTCGCTCCCCTGGTCTTTTTGAGCGGCATTGCAGGCGCCTTGTTTTTTGATCAGGCACTTTCGGTTACCATTGGAATGTTTGTCTCCTATCTTACCGGAATTATCCTGTTGCCTGTACTATTCAATCAATTCAATAAGAAAGAGCCGAAACGTTCGAAACCCAAGGGTGTGGATTTCCCCGAAAGACTGTATCATAAGGGAATTACATGGGTGTTTGCCCATAAGGCATTGACCACCGTTGTGATGTTGGCTGTTTTGCCCATCTGCGCCTGTTTGTTTTGGCTTATCCCGAAAGAGAAGATGCCGGATCTGCATCAGCAGGAAATCGTTGTTTCGTTGGATTGGAACGAAAACATTCATGTGGCTGAGAACGCACGACGCACACAGGATTTACTCGAATTCATACGTCCTCATGTAGTACAGCAAACCGGTATGGTCGGTCAGCAGCAGTTTTTATTGGACCGCAAAAGACCGATGGCCTCTTCCGAGTCGGAGCTGTATGTAAAGGTTTCTGACGCAGATCAATTGCCGGATCTGGAGCAGCGCATTCGGGAATACCTGAACCGACAGTACCCACAGGCGTTGGTCGGATTTGAACCCGCCGGAACCATCTTTGAGAAGCTTTTTACAACCGGCGAAGCGGATTTGGTTGTAGAGTGCTATCCGAGCCATCGGGATTTGGACTTGACAGCCATACAGATACAGGATGTATCCCGTCGCATTGCACAGGCTACCGGAGTTGCACCGGAAGCGGTCGCCTTTGAGCGGCAACTCAACATACAAATCGATCAAGAAAAACTGTTGTATTACGGAGTATCCTATAACGAAGTAAACCAGGCACTTCGCACCGCTTTTCGCATCAATCGGATTGCGACACTGCGTTCGTATCAACAGTATTTGCCGGTCGTTTTGGGCGGAAAACAACGCAGCATCGAGGAGATTCTTTCAACGACCCTGATTCGTGTTTCCATGAACAAGGATGGAAGCAGCAACAAGCTTTCTTTAAATCGATTTGTTCGCGTCTGGGAGTCGGAAGATCTGAAAACCATTGTGGCCGGAAAGGCCGGTGAATACATTCCCATGACGTTTGCTCAAGTGGAGGATCCGGATGGGCTGATGCGTGAAACACAACGTGCATTGAACCATCAAACGGATTGGGACATCGCTTTTTCGGGAGGCATTTTTGCCAGTCGGAAGATGCTCTTGGAGATGATGGTCATTCTGTTTATATCCATCCTGCTGATGTATTTTATTCTGGTGGCCCAGTTTGAAAGTTTTGTACAACCGCTCATCATTTTGATGGAGATCCCCATCGATATCGCTGCGTCGTTGGGTTTGCTTATGCTTGCCGGGCATACGCTCAATTTGATGTCGGCCATCGGAATGGTGGTTACGTGCGGAATTGTAATCAATGATTCCATTTTGAAGGTGGATGTGATGAATCAATTGAGGTCGGAAGGCTTTGCTTTAATGGATGCCATTCACGAAGCCGGACGCCGAAGGCTCAATGCCATTTTGATGACCAGTTTCACGTCCATCGTCTGCATGGCTCCGCTACTCTTGACAGACGATCTGGGATCCAATCTCGAAAAACCGCTTGCATTGGCTACCATTGGAGGTATGATCATCGGTACGCCGGTGAGTCTTTTTGTCGTTCCGTTGCTCTATTGGTGGATTTACCGTAAAAACGATTAAGGTATGCTGAAAATAAAACAAACACTTTTTCTCTTTTTTTCTCTTCAAGCATTGGGTTCCGTAGTCTTTGCGCAGGACCGGGTTTTGTCCCTGGAGGAAACCATCGCGCTTGCCTGCGATCAGTCGTTGAGTGCACACCGGGCAAGAAACTCCTTTCTTAGTGAATACTGGTCGTATCGTTCGTATCGGGCAGCCCGATTGCCCTCGCTCACGCTGTCCATGACTCCGCTTCGCTACGATCGCACGTTCAAAAGTCGATACGACTCCGAGACCAACCGCGATGTGTACCGACAACAGCAGTCCTTGTACTCTTATGGCAATCTGGCGCTGAGTCAAAATGTGGATCTGACGGGAGGATCCTTATACTTCGATTCCGAAATGGGTTTTGTTCGCAATTTCGGATCAACCACCTATCAGCAGTATTCAACGGTCCCCATACGCATTGGTTATTCGCAGCAGTTGGTCGGCTACAATCGATTTAAGTGGGAAAAGCAAATCGAACCCTTGCGCTACGAAAAGGCTAAGCGGACGTTGTTATACACGTTGGAGAGCATTAGCGAGACGGCAGCCTCCTACTTTTTTAATTTAGCCATGGCTGAGGTTGCCTACAATCTGGCAGAATCCGGTTTGGCTTCCAGCGATACCTTGTATCGAATCGTGGGCAGGGAGCGTCAGCAGATCGCGTCGATTTCTCAGGCGGATTTATTGACGTTGCGTCTGGATTGGATCAATGCTGGCAATACCTTAAGCAACGCAGAAATTGATTTGAAGAAAGCTTCGTTTGCTCTGGCCAATTACCTGAATATGGACAAACAACTTCTGCTCCGCTTGCAGTTGCCGGAAAAACCAAGACAGGTAACCATTTCGACTCAAACAGCTTTAGACATGGTTCGCTTGTACAATCCCGACTACCTGACAAACAAACAATCCTTGCTTGAGGCAAGGCGTAATCTGGAACAAACGGAACGCTCGTCCAAATTGGAGGCAAGCCTAAATATGAGCGTGGGATTCAATCAGGTAGCCTCCGATTTTCGGGACAGCTACCGCAATCCGCTGGAACAGGATGTGGTTTCGGTCAGTGTGAAGGTGCCTCTCGTTGACTGGGGTGTACGAAGGGGCAAAGTCAACATGGCACGAAATCAACTGGAAGTGATTCAGCTGACGGTACTACAGGACGAATTGAGTTTGGAAGAGGAAGTTGCCATGACGGTCAATGACTTTAATATTCAACAAAACATGATAAAGAGTGCCGAAGAGGCGCGTGTACTGGCCGATCTTGCTTACGAAGCCACCAAAGACCGTTACCTGATTGGGAAAGTGGAAATCAGTAGTTTATCCATGGCTTTAAGTCGCAAGGAAACGGCACGTCGCAACTACATATCAGCACTAAAAAACTATTGGTTGAGTTATTTAAAGCTGCGCAAGTTGACACTGTTTGATTTCCAGCGCAACCTTCCGTTATACACCGATTTTGAAAACAAATATGTTGCAAAATTCCTTTAAGATCGTTTTGTTTTTCAGTTGTGTCGGGTTGATTGGTCTTTTTTTGATCCCCAAACTACCTGTCAAGCTTGCCCCCAGGCGGGATATGCCTCAGTTGACCATTTCCTTTGGAATGAGCAACATGTCGTCTCGCGTGGTGGAGATGGAGGTGACATCCAAGCTCGAAGGAATGCTGAGTCGCATCAAGGGCATCGAAAAAGTCACATCCGAATCCGGTAATGGAAATGGTTCGGTCACTGCGCGGCTCAACAAACATGCCGACATTGATTTTGTTCGATTTGAAGTCGCCAATTTGATTCGCCAAGTATATCCTTCTCTGCCCGAAGGTGTTTCTTATCCCAATGTGAATGCAAGACAGTCGGATGAAAATGCTGCCCGGCCATTCTTATCCTATACACTCCATGCTCCCTTTTCGAGCAACGAGATTCAGGACTATGCCGAGAGTCGTATTAAAAAAGAACTGTCACAGTTGAAAGGCATCGATGGCATTAGCATCTATGGAGCCTCCGATTTTGTATGGGTGCTGGAGTACGACTACAAGCAAATGCAGTCCTTGGGGCTTGAGGTGGAGGATCTTCGACATGCAATTCAACAGCAAAACCATACGATGTTTTTGGGCATGGGCAACGAAGATGCGCATCAACGCCTTCGTCTGGTCCTGACGCATGGAAACTCCGGAAAACCATTTGATCCGACACGCATTTATATAAAAAACAAGGAGGGAAAACTGCTGCGTTTGGATTCGTTTGTTACGGTCAAACGGGAAGCGGCACAATCCTACCATTATTATCGCATCAATGGGTTGAATTCCGTGTACCTCACACTTAAGGCAAAGGGTGAGGTCAATCAGTTGAAGTTGGCAAAGGCGGTCAAGGCCCGATTGCTTGAAATGGAGCCCTCGTTTCCGGAAGGTTTTGAGATGCATTTGGCGTATGATACCACCGAATATATACACGATCAGTTGAAGGTTCTGATGGAACGCTCGCTGCTCACCTTGTTTCTTTTGATGGCGCTGATTTTATTGATCTATCGGAAGCGGCGGTATGTGTGGATGATTGTTTGTTCGATGTTGGGTTGTTTGAGTGTTTCTGTTGTGGTCTATTATTTGGTTGGTTTGGAGATGCACCTGTATTCTCTGATGGGACTGACGATCTCGCTCAATCTCTTGTTGGACAACATCATTGTGATGGCGGACCAAATGCACCGACACAGGGATCGCCAAGCGGTATTGGCGATCGTGGCTTCGTCTCTAACCAGCATCGCTGCGTTGGCGATGATTTTTTTTATGGACGAACAAGTGCGTTTGAATTTACAGGATTTTGCTCTTGTGATTGCCATCAATCTGGGCACATCGATGCTGGTTGTTTTGTGGCTGGTACCTGCTTTAATGGATCGGTTTCATTTATTTACGGAGCAAGAAAATCCGACCGTTAAAAGGCCTCGACGTCGGTTCCGTCGATTCCGTGCTCATTTTAATCGACTGTACGAACGATACATTCGTTTTGCCAACCGAAAACGAGCCTATGTCTTGCTTGCAGGACTCTTGTTGTTTGGCTTGCCGGTGCATTTGCTTCCGACGCGGATTGAAACAGAAAAAACGGTTTCTCCCGCAGCTTTATACAATGCAACTCTCGGCTCTGATTTTTACCAGGAGCATGTACGATCGATTGTTGAGTGGACACTTGGTGGAACGTTGCGACTTTTTGCAAACGAGGTTGCTACCGGTTCGTATTGGAAAGAAAACGAAGAAACCTCCGTCATGGTTACGCTGACAATGCCCAATGGCAGTACGTTGGAGCAAACGGATTATTTGATTCGACAAATGGAACAAGAGTTGAATGCCTATCCCGAGATCAAACAATTCCAAACCAATGTGCGTACGCAACAGGCAAGCATCGATGTTCGGTTTACCAAAGAATATCAGTTCGGTTCTTTCCCTTATATGATCAAAAATGAGTTGATTGGGAAGTCTGTTCAACTGGGTGGCGGTAGTTGGGGTGTCTATGGTTTGGGTGACGGCTTCAGCAATATGATTCGGGAAGAAGCCGGATCCAGCCAAATCCGCTTACTGGGTTACAATTACGACGAACTGTATTCGATAGCGGAGCAGGTCAAGGACAGTCTGTTGCAATACAGAAGGGTACAGGAGGTGACGATTGATTCCAAATTCAGTTATTACAAAGACAATTATCAGGAGTTTGTGTTTGATTTGAAAAAAGACCGTTTGGCGGAAAACAACTTATCTCCCAATCCCTTGTTTTCGGATATAAACAGCCTGTTTTTGAACCAGTCGTATCTGGGCAGTTGGAACGGACCCGATGGAGAGGAACGCATCATGCTCAATTCATTGCAGTCGAAACAATACGATGTCTGGCATTTTAAGCAGGAGCAGGGTTTGGCCGGCGATCGCCACTATCGGATTTCCGGCATTGCCGATGTTTTGCAGACGCAAGCCCCACAAATCATTGCCCGTGAGAATCAGCAATACGTTTTGTGTCTACAATACGATTACATCGGTTCGTATCAGCAAACGACGCGTGTGCTGGATAAAACGGTCAAAACCTTTTCCGCCTTGCTCCCGATGGGTTATCAGATTCAGAAAGAAAACCACAACGGCTGGAATGCAAAAAAACAGAACAAACAGTACCTGCTGTTGCTGATTATCGCCGGCATTATTTATTTCATAACCGGTATTCTGTTCAATTCGCTCCGCCAACCGTTGGCCATCTTGTTGATTGTTCCGATTTCGTTTGTGGGCTTGTTTTTGACCTTTTTTGTTTTCAAATTAAACTTCGATCAGGGAGGTTTTGCCGCATTTGTGCTGCTAAGCGGCATTACTGTAAACGCAGGTATTTATGTGGTGAATCAATACAATAGAATACAAAAAAGCCAGCCTCAGTCGCCATTAAGGGCGTATTTGAAAGCATGGAATATGCGAATCGTTCCGGTTTTTCTTACGTTGTTTACCACCATTATGGGCTTTGTTCCATTTTTGATCGGAGAAAGAGAAGGCTTTTGGTTCCCTTTGGCCGCCGGCAGTATTGGCGGATTGATTTTTTCGTTTTTCGGCTTGTTGTTCTTCTTACCTGCGTTGATGCAGTTAAAAACCGACTTACCGCGGCAATAATTTGCTCAGGTCTTGCAGTACCTCATAGACAATGGGGCAGGTTTCTGCATTTTTGATGCTCAGCGTTGTGATTTGGTAAAAGCGTTTGCGATCGGTGTGCGGATATTCCCGACAGGCTTTGGGTCTGGATTCGTAGATGCTGCAATAATGATCCGCACCCAAAAAGGGGCAGGGCATGGAGGCAAAAACCAAATCACCGTCTTCGTCGATCCGAAGGTATTGATTGATCACATCGACCGGCTTCCTACGCAGGGCTTTTGCGATGCGTTCGACATCTTTGGATTCGATGCGCGGACCCAGGGTTTTGCAGCATCGGGCACAAGCAAGGCAGTCGATGCGCGCACTGTATGTATCATGAAACTGATGCACAAGGTTGTCCATGCTTTCCAGCCTTTTTTTGTGTTTTTTAAAAAGGCTTTTCCACGAAGGTGCTGCTTTGGCAGCCAGGGTGGGCAACAGGTTGTAGTCGGAAGGTTTGATCACGCGAATGAAATTGAAGGTTTGTCAAAAAAAAGGCCGTTGCAACATCACGTTGGAACGGCCTGACTGTATAGAGGAAATTAAAAAGAGTAATTTCTATACTAAGACAGATGCAGTAAGCCGTAAAACGCTACAATGAATTGTTGAATTAGAAAAGATAGGAAAGATGCACGCCTGTCATATCCGAGGAGAGAATGGGTTGGATGTGCATTCGTTGCATCTTCTTGCTGCGTAGATAATCGTAACTCATATACGTGATATTGGTGACCAGTGTGCCAACGGCGGCACCGACCAAGACATCACTTGTATAATGACGATTTCGTGCAATCCGTGCATAGCCCACCCAGGCAGCGCATGCATACCCACCGATGGAAATGGCGGGATGGTGCTGTCCGAGTTCTCGATGCAACAACGTTGCGGCTACAAAAGCCATTGCCGTATGTTGTGAGGGAAAGGATTCCCGATCCAGACCGTTGGGTCTGAGTTGGTCGCTTGCTTTTTTGCTGCGGTATACAACAAAGTCTGAGAGCACATAGGAGAGGCCGCCTAAGGCAAGGCTGTGCAGAAGAGGGCGTTCGCGATCCATGCCCAGCAGGCTTAGGCCTACGCCCAATGCCAGCGGCGCATAGCGCAATTGATCGTCGTAGAGCCGAACGGTTTCATCCGCATTCCAATTGAGTTGTTGTTGGATGTTTTGTTTGAATTGTGGCAGTGCCAGAATGCCCAAACCCAAGGCGCCTACACCCAGTGCGATGCAATTTTCCGTTTTTGCCGGATGTTTAAAAAAGGAGAGGCTGTCTACTGTAGGAGGGCTTTGTCCAAAAGCTTTCGATCCATACAGGATGGCAAGGAGTAAGAACAAACAACAGATTCGCACGATAGAGCACATTGGTTTCGCGACCAAAGATACAGATAGTCTGGCAGTTTTTGTATCTTTGCGCATTAAAACCTATTAAACGAATTGTTCGATGAATACATATCCTTTGTTTGCTGACCTTCCCCATTGCGTCGCCGATCTTTCTCAAGCCGAATTTGGACGCAAAGAAATCGATTTGGCCGAACCGGAAATGCCGGGTCTGATGGCACTGCGGGAAAAATATGCAGGACAGCAACCGTTGAAAGGAGCCCGAATCATGGGATCTTTGCACATGACGATACAAACCGCTGTTTTAATTGAAACACTGGTTGCTCTGGGTGCCGATGTGCGTTGGGCAAGCTGCAACATCTATTCTACACAAGATCACGCTGCAGCAGCCATTGCGGCAGCCGGAGTTCCGGTTTTTGCCTGGAAAGGTGAAACGCTGGAAGAATATTGGTGGTGTACCTTACAGGCTTTGAATTTCCCGGGAAGCAAAGGTCCCCACCTGATTGTCGACGACGGAGGCGATGCGACCCTTATGTGCCACCTGGGATACAAGGCAGAAAAACAGCCGGATATTCTGAACGGCATAGCCGATACGGAGGACGAACGCCTGCTGCAAAGCCTTCTTAAGCAGGTTTTGCAGGCAGAAGATACTTTTTGGACAAGCCGTGTACCGGCGATTCAGGGTGTTTCGGAAGAGACGACGACCGGAGTGCATCGTTTGTATCAAATGATGGAAAAAGGAGAATTGCTTTTCCCGGCCTTCAACGTCAACGATTCCGTGACCAAGTCAAAGTTTGACAATTTATACGGCTGTCGCGAGTCGCTGGCAGATGGCATCAAGCGGGCGACGGATGTGATGTTGGCCGGAAAAGTGGTGGTGGTTTGTGGTTATGGGGACGTGGGTAAAGGCTGTGCACACTCCATGCGTAGCTACGGTTCGCGCGTCATTGTTACGGAAATCGATCCCATTTGTGCGCTGCAAGCGGCGATGGAGGGCTTTGAGGTTAAGACCGTTGAGGAAGCATTGTCTGAAGGAGATATTTATGTAACCACGACCGGCAACCGGGACGTCATTCGCATTGAGCACATGGCAGGCATGCGGGATCATGCCATCGTCTGCAACATCGGTCATTTTGACAACGAAATACAGGTAGAGAAATTGAAGCATTATCCGGGTATTCAACACCGCAACATCAAACCACAGGTGGATCAATATCAGTTTCCCGAAGGTCATTCCATTCTATTATTGGCCGACGGCCGACTGGTCAATTTGGGTTGCGCAACCGGACATCCTTCGTTTGTCATGAGCAATTCCTTTACCAACCAGACACTGGCTCAAATGGAATTATGGGCTCAGAAATGGGAGGTGGGCGTCTATCGTTTGCCCAAGCATTTGGATGAGGAAGTGGCTCGTTTGCATCTGGAACGCATTGGTGTAAAACTGACCAAACTGACTCCGGAACAGGCTGCCTACATTGGTGTTTCACCGGATGGACCTTACAAAGCAGAACACTATCGTTATTGAAATAAACCGTCTAAGACCATGCAATTAAAAACCGTCATTCTTTGTGGAGGGTATGGAACACGCATTCGGGAAGTTTCCGAAAATTTACCCAAACCCATGATTCCGGTTGGGGATCGCCCCATTCTCTGGCACATCATGAAGTATTATGCCCATTTTGGTCATACGCATTTTGTATTGTGCCTAGGCTACAAGAGCGAAGTCATCAAGAATTATTTCCTGCAATACGGTACCGTTCCGGCAGATGTCCGATTGACATTGGGTCAGGATCCGCCCGCGTTGCATCGTCAAAAGACGGATGAAGACGGTTGGGACATCGCATTGGCAGAGACGGGACTGAATGCAATGACCGGAGCACGGGTGAAACGCATTCAATCCTACATAGGAACGGATGAACACTTTATGTTAACGTATGGTGACGGAGTTGGTGATGTGGATCTGGATGCACTGCTTGCCTTTCATTTGGAACACGGCAGAATCGCAACCGTCACCGGAGTACATCCTCCCGGACGTTTTGGTGAGTTGGATTACGACGCAACGAGCAAGCAGGTGTCCGGATTTAATGAAAAGCCTCAGGTCAGCGGTGGCCGGATCAACGGTGGATTTTTTATCTTTAAACGAGCATTTTTTGATTTTCTCAACGACCAGGAAGACCTGGTGTTGGAGCAGGAACCCATTCGTGCATTGGTTGAGGCCGGAGAATTGCGTGTTTTTGAACACGACGGTTTTTGGCAGCCCATGGATACGTCGCGTGAGTATGGTCTGTTGAATGATATGTATCACAAAAATCAAGCGCCATGGAAAAAATGGTAACCGACGGCGATGCCTTTTCCGGCTGTTATGCCGGCAAACGTGTATTGATTACCGGAAATACCGGTTTTAAGGGGAGTTGGTTGAGCCTTTGGCTGATCCATTTGGGAGCGGATGTCTATGGTTTGTCCAACGGGGTACCCGGAGAGGAACAGGCTTCTGATGCCTGTAGTTTGTATCGACAGCTTGGCTTGGAGCAACGCTTGCATCAATATTGGGTGGATGTACGCGATTCGGCAGCCGTTCAACGGGTGGTGGAGGAGGTTCGACCGGATTTTGTCTTTCATCTGGCGGCTCAGGCCTTGGTTTCCGTTTCCTACCGCAATCCTTCCGAAACGTTTGAAATCAATGTAATGGGAATGGTTCATGTGCTGGATGCACTGAGAACCCTAAAACATACCTGCACAGCCATATTGATCACCAGTGACAAGTGTTACGACAACGTTGAATGGGTATGGGGCTATAAAGAAACCGATCCAATGGGCGGAAAAGATCCGTACAGTGGTTCAAAGGGTGCCGCTGAGTTGGTCTTTAAATCCTACTTTCATTCTTATTTTAAATCGGGGGACGTTCCGGTGCGTGTGGCTACAGCCCGAGCCGGTAACGTCATTGGCGGCGGTGATTGGGCGTTGGATCGCATTGTGCCCGATTGCATTCGATCCTGGAGCAAAGGCCAAACGGTCGAAATCAGAAGTCCGCAGGCGACTCGGCCCTGGCAGCATGTTCTTGAACCACTGAGTGGCTATTTGGCTTTGGGTCAGCAGTTGAGTGAACGTAAAGAACTGAACGGACAATCCTTCAATTTTGGTCCGGCAGCAGAAAACACCCATACCGTCGTGGAATTACTTTCTGACATCGGATCCGTTTTTGGCATGCCTGATGGCATGGCACCCTATACCATAACCGGCAATGTGCCTTTTCACGAGGCCGGTTTGTTGAAACTCAATTGCGACAAGGCGTTGTTTGAACTCAAATGGAAGCCGGTCTTGAATTATACCGAATTGACGGAGTTGACGGCCGGTTGGTATGCCGTATGGCATCAAAAGCAAGCGGATTTGTATGCCTTTACGCAACAGCAGTTGGAAGTATATCAATCGAAAGCACGGGAACGTGCTGCCGTTTGGACACAAAAGTAAACACGCATGGAAGGAGTCTTGATCACACCCTTAAAACGAATTTTACATCCCAAAGGCGATGTGCTGCATGGGATGAAACGCAGCGATGCCGGTTACAAGGGTTTTGGAGAAGCGTATTTTTCGACGGTGCATGCGGGAGAGATAAAGGCATGGAAAAAACACCTTCGAATGACACTCAATTTGGTTGTACCACTGGGTTGCATTCGGTTCTATCTCTACGACGACCGATTGGAGAGTCCGAGCAAGGGTCAGGGCTTGCGCATCGAATTGGGGGAAGATCATTATGCCCGATTGACGGTGCCTCCCGGTGTATGGCTGGCTTTTGAAGGCTTGGGTCCGTCCGTGAATCTTTTGTTGAATGTTGCCGATATGGAGCACGATCCGATGGAGGTGGAGCGGGCCGAGATCGATGCGTTTCCACTGAATTAAACCAACGAAGCAATGAAAAACATATTGATCACCGGAGCGAACGGGTATTTGGGAGCACAAATCAGCGCACATCTGGCAGATGCCGGTCATGCGGTGACTGCGGTGTGTTATCCGGCGATTCCGGACGATGCTGTCTGGTGTGCAAAAATGAAACAGGTGCTTTGCGGAAGTGTGGCTTCGGATGCCTTTCGCGCCGAATTGGCCGGCCAATCGTACGATGCACTGATTCATTTGGTCTCTTTGGATCATCATGCCTCTCAAAACGCGTCAACCACGCAGGCGTTGGACGTGAATGTACATCCAACCTGGGATCTGCTGGATCGCTTTGCGAAGAAGGGGCTCCAGACGTTTGTCTTTTTTTCTACCATACATGTCTATGGCGGTCAAGCGGAGGGTCTGATTCAGGAGTCTCATGCTGTACGCCCAGGCAATGTGTATGCCTTGACGCATGCCCTGTCTGAAACAATTTGTTCGTATTACAACGATACGACCGATGTGCGCTGCATACAATTGCGCTTGTCCAATAGTTACGGTCCTCCCGTTTTTACCGAGAATAATTGCTGGTGGTTGGCGGTCAACGATTTGTGTCGAACCGCTTACCAGAGCCGGCAAATTCGTTTGTTGTCGGATGGCAGTCCCAGAAGGGACTTTATTCACGGTTCGGATGTTTGTCGGGCAGTGGCCTGCCTACTGGATGCCTCGGATGCCATCGATTTGCGGCAGCCTTTTCACATCGCTTCCGGAAAAAGTGTACGTTTGTTGGATCTGGCGTATTTGATTCGCGAGGTGATGAACGAACGCTATCATGAAGAGATACCCATTGTGTGTGCACCGACCTCAGCCGGAACGACGGCGATGAAGCAGGTAGAGTGGGATGTTTCCCGCATGCAAGCCCTCGGTTTTACCGTCGAAACGGATTTAAAAACCGGAATTCACCGAATGTTTGACTACTTTGAAACCCACCCGATCCATGCCAACCTATAGTATCATTGTTCCGGTGTACGATCGACCGGATGAAATGCAGGAATTTCTGGATAGTTTGTTGACGCAAACGTATACGGACTTCGAAGTCCTGGTGTTGGAGGATGCTTCCCCAAGGCCCTGTGATGCCGTGGTGCAACGCTATGCGGATCGATTGGATGTGCGCTATTTTTACAGGCCCGGATTGGATCGAAGCCAACGCCGCAATTTGGGTATGGAACAAGCCCGATCAGACATCTTTTTGTTGTTTGATTCGGATTGTGTCTTGCCTTCTACGTATATGGACTCGGTTCATCGGGCATATTCGAAGGCTCCTGCGGATTGTTTTGGTGGTCCGGACAATGCACATCCCGATTTTAACCGGATGCAGAAGGCGGTCAATTATTCGATGACCTCTTTTTTCACAACAGGGGGCATTCGAGGAGGAAAAAAGCCGATGGAATCGTTTACGCCCCGTTCGTTCAATATGGGCATTACCCGAAAAGCGTTTGACGCGACCGGTGGTTTTCGATCGATGATTGGTGAAGACATTGATTTTAGCCTGCGGGTTCGCAAAGCCGGATTGAAAACAGCTTTGTATCGCGAAGCCTATGTTTATCACAAACGCCGGGTCGATCTGAAGAAATTTTACCGACAGATTCGAACGTTTGGAAAATCCAGAATTGTGTTGTCCAAAACCAATCCGGGATCGTTGAAACCGGTACATTTGTTTCCTCTGCTGTTTGTGCTGGGACACATTGCCTTGATTTTTGCCGGTATTTTTGTGCATTCCGTCTTTTTATTTCCCATCTTCGCTTATATTTTGCTGCTGTGCACGGATGCCTGGCTTCAAAATCGATCTTTGCACGTAGGCCTGTTGTCGGTGCTTACTTCTTATACCCAATTGACGGCGTATGCAATTGGTTTTCTCAACGAAGCGTTTACCGCAAAGGCATACAAGGCCATCGGTAAGCAAGAAACGATCTATCATCCCTAATCGAATACGATATGTTGAAGGATTTCAATCTAAAAAAACAGTTTTTACCGTATCTGACAGCACTCGTTGTCTTTTTTGCGTTGTCTTTGGTTTATTGTGCTCCCGTGTTGGAGGGTAAAAGCCTATTTCAAATGGATACCCGAAAGGGGGATGGAATGGGGCAGGATATTGCGCAACACATGAAGGAAACGGGTGAGAAAAGCCTTTGGACGGGGAGTATGTTTGGTGGCATGCCTGCCTATCAAATTTCGCCCTCGTACAAATCATTCTCCTTGATGAAGGTGAAGTATTTTTTGGAGGGGCGCTTGCCGGCTCCGGCTTCGCATGTGTTTTTGTATCTTCTGGGCTTTTTTATTCTGATGTGTTCGTTGAAGGTCAATCCCTGGGTGGGCATCGTTGGTGCCATTGCCTTTGCGTTTTCGACGTATTTTATCATCATTATTACAGCCGGGCATATATGGAAGGTTTGGGTCTTGGGACTGATTCCGCCCACCTTTGCGGGTATGGTCTGGGCCTATCGGGGTAAATATGGTTTGGGCGCGGTCGTGTTTGCCTTGTTCTTTGCCCTGCAGCTCATGTCCAATCACATTCAAATGACGTATTATTTCTTCATTTTTGCTGCGTTGCCCTTTTGGATTGCGGAGCTTGTTCGAATGATCAAAACAAAGGCTTATGTTCCGTTTGCCAAGGCTACTTCGGTTCTGTTCGTCGGCGTGGTTTTGGCGCTGAGCATCAATGCGACCAGTCTGTTCTTTACGGCTCAGTATACGAAAGATACCATCCGGGGACCATCTGAGCTGACCCAATCCGGTAACGGGGTTACAAATCAAACCAGCGGACTGGACAAAAGCTATGCGACGGATTGGAGTTATGGAAAGGTTGAAACCTTCTCACTGTTGATTCCCAACATCAAAGGTGGTGGTAATGCAGCCATTGGCAACGATCCGGATGTTTTGAAGGATGTTCCGTCTGTCTGGAAACAAAACGTTGCCCAAAGTGACCGCTATTGGGGGGATCAACCCTTTACAGCCGGTCCGGTATACGTGGGTGCATTTGTACTGTTTTTGTTTATTTTGGGGCTGTTTATTGTAAAAGGGTCGATGAAATGGGCGATGTTGGTAGGAACGGTTCTTTCCATTCTATTGGCCTGGGGCAAGAATTTTATGCCGTTGACCGATATGTTTTTGGATTATTTCCCGCTTTATAATAAGTTCCGTACGGTATCATCCATTTTGGTTGTAGCAGAATTGTGCATTCCAATTTTAGCGGTGCTTGCATTGGTTGAGGTGTTGAAGACAAAGGACGTGTTGCGAACCCATGCCAAGGCCTTTTGGATTAGCTTGGGCAGTACGGCCGGTGTTGCCTTTGTGTTTTGGTTGTTGCCGACGCTGTTCTTTGGTTTTCACAGCGATCGTGAATTGCAGCAATTTGCACAGATGCTACAACAGAATCCGCAAGCAGGCAGTCAAATCGATGCCTACATGCAAGGTCTGGAAGCTGCCCGCGTCTCCATACTGAAGTCGGATGCCTTGCGGTCTTTGATTGTGGTTCTGTTGGGAGCATCCGCATTGTGGTTGTTTGATCGCAAGAAAATCAATCAAACGGTATTGGTTGCATTTGTGACCTTATTGGTTTTGGGCGATTTGTGGACGATCAACCGACGCTACCTGAACGACGAGCATTTTGTACCGAAACGTGAGACACAGGTGGCCTGGCAAATGACGGAGGCCGATCAGCAGATATTACAGGATAAATCATTGGGGTATCGGGTGTTGAATTTGACCGTAAGTCCGTTTCAGGATGCGAGTACCTCGTATTATCATCGTTCGGTGGGTGGATACCATGCGGCTAAATTGCGTCGTTATCAGGAGATTATCGAGCAGTATCTATCGAAAGATTTGCATATGCCCGTACTGAATATGCTCAATACGAAGTATTTTATTGTACAGGATCCGACTTCGGGTAAACCGGTCGCTCAAATGAACCCGGAGGCGCTGGGAGCAGCCTGGTTTGTAGAGAACTGTAGGATTGTGGCCAATGCGGATGAAGAGATGGCCGGTTTGAATTCGTTCGATCCGGCGAAAGAAGCGTTGATCGATCAACGTTTTGAAGATAAGATCGCGTCCAAATCCTTCGTCCGTGACAGCAATTCGTTTGTCCGCCTCACCGAGTATGCTCCCAATCGCCTGCTGTATTCCTATACATCCGAAAACCCTCAATGCATCGTTTTCTCCGAGATCTACTACGAAAAGGGTTGGCAGGCGTATTTGGATGGGCAGGCTGTTCCTCATTTCCGTTGCAATTATATTTTAAGGGGGATGCAGGTGCCTGCCGGAGCGCACAGCATTGAGTTCCGTTTTGAACCCAAGGCGTATGCGATGACGGAAAACCTTTCGTTGGTGGCCTTATACATGCTGTATGCCTGGATTCTGGTGTATGTGCTGTACTCGATTTGGAAGTCTTATCGAAAGAAATCCACAAAACGTGATGAACGCATCGGTTAACGTTGTTTTTCTGCTGACCTGTCACAATCGCCGGGATAAGACACTGGCCTGTCTGGAGCGTATCTTTGCTCAACACTACCTGCCGCATGTGGATGCTCGGGTAGTTTTGGTCGATGATGGCTCGACCGATGGAACATCGGCTGCTGTGAAGACGCATTATCCGTCGGTTCATGTCGTACGGGGCACCGGTTCGTTGTTTTGGGCAGGGGGGATGAGCTTAGCCATGCGAAAGGCGCGCGAATATGGCAACGCAACGTATTACATCTTGCTCAACGACGATACGTTGTTGTTTGAGCATGCGTTGGGGGATTTGTTGGCTGGCGATGCGTATGCTCAGAGTGCGTACGGTTCTTCCGGTTTGCTGGTCGGTAGTACGTTGGATCCGGAGTCGGAAACGTTTAGTTATGGAGGACATGCACTTTTGAAACCACACAGTTATGCTGTGCGCGATTTGCCTCCCAACGGGCGATATCAGGAAGCGCATTTTTGCAATGCAAATATTCTTTTGTTGCCCGCTGTTGTATTGGAGCGCATGGGCTTCTTTGATCCATATTACATCCATTCCATCGCTGATTTTGATTATTCTTATCGTGTACACAAGGCAGGGTTGCCTGTGTTGGTTTTGCCCAATTATTTAGGGACTTGTACCGACGACCACCGGGCTCCGGGTACGCGTCATTTGAAATCGTTTCGTAAGCGCTTGAATTATTTGTACAGTTCCAAAGGCTTTGCGTATCGGGAGTTTATGCATTTTGTACGTACGCATTTTCCTCGTAAAGCGTTTACCACAGGGATGAGTTTGTGGTTTCGTGCCTTGTTGCCTGAGCTATGGGATCTTTGGAAACGTCCCGTCAAATCCAACCGTGAAGCAGCTTGAACCAGGCGGCACGTACGACAAACCAAAGGTGTCGTAAGGCGGTCGGTACCAAACCGTAATGTTGTCTCATGATGGCAAAGCGTTCGGCCAGTGAGGCTTTCATTCGGGTTTTTGATACGCCTCCATCCAAAAACCGTACATGAATGAGGTGGGTGTTGAGGATGTTTTTAGCCGATTTCAGGCAGCGAATGCTCCAGTCAAAATCGGAAGAATAGCGGTATTTGGTATCAAAGGAGGGGGCAAGACTACGTTTGACGAACATGGCTTGATGACACACACGCATGCCCATGCGGAAGTGTTTCCAATGAAGCGCTTTTGGGGCAGTGAGTCTTCTGTTTCCAAGAATATCCCCGTTTTTATCGACAATAATGGTTTCCCCGTAAACGAAATCCGGTTGATTGGAGCCGGAGAGGGTTTGCTTGATTTTTTCCAACGTATCGTCTGCATACAGACTGTCTCCGGCATTTAGAAAACAGAGGTACATTCCTTCGGCTTTTTTTAAGCCTTTGTTCATCGCATCGTAGATTCCTTTGTCCGCTTCACTGCTCAGGTGCAGACGTATTCCCTTTTTTTCAAACGAAGGAATGTATTGTTGGATGAGTTCCAAACTTCCGTCGGTTGAACCTCCGTCCACGATCCAATAATCAAAGTCGTTGCAGGTTTGGTGCAGGAGGCTATCCATGGTTGAGGGCAACGTGTCAAGCGCCTGATAGCAAACGGTGATGATGCTAAACGTTGGTGTGTTCATGCCTCCACGTTTGATTGTTTGTACGCAATGGCTTCTGTATATGCCTGAATAAAGGAGGATGCAGCATCCATTTCGTTGAATTTTTGCGTTTGGCTGCGACTGTTCTTCAAATTTTCGTTTCGATAGTCTGCCTCTTCCAGCATGCGGTTGATTTTATCTGCCACATCGTCGGGTTGATTTGGATCAAACAGGAATCGTTCCGAACCGATGGATTGACGGAAGGGATAGATGTTGGAGCAAAGGATGGGAATACCCATGCGCATGGCTTCAAATGCGGGTATGCCTCCTCCTTCGTACAGGCTTGGAAAAACAACCATTTCTGCATGCTGATACAAACCAAGCAAGTCCGATTCCTCTACGATGCCCAAAAAATGCACCCAGTCGGTTTGGTTGGTTTCCATCCACGATCGGATGTGTTGCATGTATTCGCTTTGATGTCCGGTGCAAACCAATTGAACGTCGGGATGATTTTGTCGAACTTTCATCAGTGCCTGCAGTAAGACCAGGTGGTTTTTGTGTTCCCAGGTGGCTGCGGGATAAAAAACGTAGGGCTTGTTCAGGTGGTATCGATCTTGCAGCGTATCCGGTGTGCTGGCTTGGACGTGTTCAAACCAATCGTTTGCCACCGGTGGTAAACAGGATCGGATGCGAGCGGCATCCAATTGGAAATAACGCTGCAAATCTTCTTTTACGTGATCAAACCAGACGACAACACCATCGGCTTCATCCATACCGACTTTGTAATTGACGGCACGCCGCATGCGTTCATTGGCATCAAAATAGGCTGGAAAATGAATCTCCTGCACGTCGTGAACGGTGATGACAAGCGCTTTGTTAATGCCAAAAATGGGCGGTATATTGAGTGGAATGTGGACAACGTCCGCATCCAGCCGGTTCACAAGGGAACGCAAGGGGTTGAGTCTGTAGGCCAATTGCTTCAAACGTTTTGACACGTTCCGTTTTGGGAAATATTTTTGAAAATCCTGGGCATACAGGCTCGCTGTATTGAGCAAGAAATAACTGGCAGCCTGGCGCAGCTTAAATCCCGTCGAACGTTGCGAAAAGACAACGTGTTCGATTTTGGGATTCTGGGTGAAGTCTGCGATCACATCCTGGATGTCCTCCCGATGCAAGAGGTAAATTTTCTCAATACGTTCGGACTGAACCAGTCCGTTGAGCACCCCTTTGGCGTAGATGTAGACGCCACCGGTTTTCATGTTTGCGAAATCCATGTAAAAGGCGACTTTCATACTTCCAGATGCTTTAAAAGAAAATTATAGAGGCCCATTTTGCGGCTCACAAAAACGGCGGCTTTGCGCAAGAAGGATTTGTGAAACGGTTTGTAATATGAGCGCATTAATGCGGGGTCGATTTGGCTCAGTCGAATGGCTTCCGGCAACTGAACGGGTGCGTTGTTTTTGTCCCTGGAACGCCTGGCGGTTGCATGATAGTGCGTTCCGCTTCCGTCCCGTCCGATGTTGCGCACCATGGGTTGAATGGGAAAAACGGTGTTGAGTTTGTGCTTCCATTGTTGAAAGCACAAACGCAAATCCCAAATATCCGATGCGTTTTGATAGGTGCGCAACACATCTTCACCGCAGTCACGGGCAAATTGCTTGCGTATGCAGGGATCCTGCATACCCTGATGCAATGATTGAGGGTCAGTAGAAATGCAATTCCACGCACGCTGCCAGGTTGCCCAACCCCACGAACAGGAGCGGTTGAGTAAAAACGTTTGTTGCTTATAACCGACAGGGAGATCAAAAGGATGGCTGTATGCGCCGATGCTGAATACGGTGGGGTCGTCAGCATAGACATCCAGAAATTGGTTCATGTAGCGCAAAAACAACGGGTAAGGTAGCACGTCGTCTTCGAGTACGATGCAACGTCCGTGTAGGGCCAATACGGTTTCAACAGCGGTAAGTACAGAGCGGCTGCAACCAAAGTTTTCACTTCGTTCGATGCATTCTACCGATAAGAAACCCCTTTGCCTGTGTATGCGTCTGCGGACTTCTGCAACGACCGGCTCTTCCTCACGATTGCGTGCTGCATCCGAAAAAGCATAAAGTTTGCTGGAGGAAGCCAGCGGGTCTTGCGCCAATGCTTTCAGTACCTGCTCCGTATGGTCGGGGCGGTTGAATGCAATGAAAACGATGGGCGCGTATTCTTTCATGACTTGGTATCAAACAAACGGTTATAAATAAGATCGGTTCCCCCACTGCTTTGTTTCACCAAGCGTCCGGCACAATCACCGGCGTGTTGCCGATCGGCTTCGGAATGCAGGAAATGAAGCATTATTGTTTGAAAATCGGTTTCGTTTTTGATGCAAAATCCACCCTCGGCTTCCAGCAACATACGGGCTTCGTTAAATTTTTGATGTTTGGGACCAAACAAAACCGGAATGCTGTATACCGCCGCTTCCAAAGTGTTGTGGATACCGGCACCAAAACCTCCCCCAATATAGGCAATTTTTCCGTAACGGTACAAACTCGATAACATGCCAAAGCTGTCGATGAGCAGCACTTCGGCCTGTGTGATGTTATCGGCGTTGGCCCGACTGTATCGAAGTGTTTTTCGGTTCAGTTGGGATTCAATCTGTTTCAGATGTCCTTCATCAATCTGATGGGGAGCAATGACCAGGCGCAGCTGTTTTTGTTGGTTGATGAATGGAACTAGGATTTGCTCGTCTTCCGGCCAGGTACTGCCGGCAATCAGCAAGACGGAGGATTGCCTATTCGCTTCCTGTTGAAACGTTTCCATAATCTCGTAGGACTGCGCCTCCCGCTTTACGTCCAATACTCGATCATATCGAGTGTCACCGGCAACAACGGTTTTGTCACCCTGTCCAATATCAGATAATCGTTTGAAGGAAGCGTCGTTTTGTACAAAGAGGGTATGAAAGCTGGTCAACAAACGTCGGTAAAACCCGCCATAGGGTCTGAAGAACAGTTGATTGTCCCGGAAAATACCGGAAATCAGGTACGTTGGAATGCCCCTTTTTTTGAGCTGGGTCAGGTAGTTGGGCCAGAATTCGTATTTGATGAAAAAAACCATTTCCGGTTGGACGGCATCCAGAAAACGACGTACGTTGTGTTTCGTATCAAAGGGAAGGTACAACACCTGGTCTACCCCTTCGTAGTTTTTGCGCACTTCATAACCGGAAGGAGAGTAGAAGGTAAGTAGCAATGTTTTATCCGGCTGTTCTTTTCGAATGCGTTCGATCAACGGCCGACCCTGTTCAAATTCTCCCAGTGAAGCCGCGTGAAACCAAATGGGGTGTTTGTCCTTCAGTTGATCGGACTGAAGGACGTTCCAAGTGTTTCTGTGTCCTTGAACCATCTTTTTCGCCTTTTTGTGCCGTAGGGCAATCAGACGAAAAAGAAAGATATACAGCGTAAAGCCGATTTGATACATCATATTACTTAAGCGTTTCGATGGCTTGCTTCAGACGGAGCAAACTTTCTTTTTTTCCGAGCAGGGCAACGATGTCAAACAAATGCGGCCCTTTGGATTCACCCACCAGACTCAGTCGGAATGCATTCATCACCGCTCCGGTCTTGTATTCGTTGCGATTGATCCAATCCATCACGGCCGTTTCGGTTGCGTGCGGATCGGAACAGTCCAGTTGATCGAGCTGTTCGTACAGCGCTTGCATCAAGTTTGCCGTATCGGCTTTCCAGAATTTTTTGACGTTCTTCTCGGCATAGGTATTGGGACGTTCAAAAAAGAATCCGGCCTGTTCCCAAAAATCAGAGACAAAGGTTGCCCGTTCTTTGACCAGCGCGATGGCTTTTACAATGTATCCCATGGAAATATGGGAGTCTGTTGCGTTAAATTCGGTTTGTTCGTTTGCATCCGGTTGAAAACCTTTTGAAATCAAGGTTTCACGAAAGGCCTCAGCCAACGTTTCCGGCGTTTTGCTTAGCAGGTATTGATGGTTGAACCATTTGCCTTTTTCGTAATCAAAGCGGGCACCGCTTTTGCTGCATTTCTCCAAAGAAAAATCCCGAATGAGTTCTTCCATGGAACGGACTTCCTGATCGTCTCCAGGATTCCAACCCAGTAAGGCCAAAAAGTTGATTACTGCTTCCGGGAAGTAACCGGCTTCACGATAGCCTGAGCTCTTGTCGCCCGTTTTGGGGTCGGTCCAGTCACAGGGGAAAACCGGAAAGCCAAGGCGATCGCCGTCGCGTTTGCTTAGTTTTCCATTGCCTTCGGGCTTGAGCAAAAGGGGCAGGTGGGCAAAAGAGGGCATGCTGTCTTCCCAACCCAGTGCTTTGTATAAAAGGACATGCAGGGGAGCGGAGGGCAACCATTCTTCTCCCCGGATGACGTGGCTGATCTCCATCAGGTGATCATCTACAATGTTTGCCAAATGATAGGTAGGCAACTGGTCGGCCGATTTGAAAAGAACTTTGTCATCCAGAACGTTGGACTGAAAGGAGACGTCACCGCGAATGAGATCGGAAATTCGAACTTCCTGATCCGGTTCCACCTTAAAGCGAACCACATAGGGTTCTCCCTGATCCATGCGGGCTTGTACCGCTTCTGCCGAACAGGTCAAGCTGTTGATCATTTGCATGCGTGTGCTGGCATCGTATTGGAAATTGCTGATCTCGGCACGCTTTTGATCCAATTGAGCCGGTGTGTCAAAGGCAATATACGCCTTGCCTTCAGAAATCAGTTGATCCACATAGGTCTTATAGATTGCTTTGCGTTCGGATTGCCGATACGGAGCAAAGGGACCTCCTTGCACGGTACCTTCGTCAAAACGAATGCCAAGCCAAGCCAATGCATCAATGATGTATGCTTCGGCTCCGGGCACAAAACGCCCCGAATCGGTATCTTCAATGCGTAGAATGCATTGACCACCGTGTTTTTTTGCAAATAGGTAATTGTAAAGAGCGGTGCGTACGCCACCGATGTGTAGGGGCCCGGTTGGACTGGGTGCAAAACGCACGCGAATGTTTTTTTGAAGGGGCATGATGTGTATTTTTGTACAAACAATGCGACAAAAGTACGCTTTTTTCAAGAATTTCACTTGTAGACGCGTCTGTGTTTAATTTTTTTGTACTTTTAACAGCCCTGTACCTTTGTGTATCAAATTGATTATCAAGAATGAAAAAGCTTACCTTCAAAGAAAACCTCATACAAAACCTCATTAAGGTTGCCTTTTTTCTGCTGAGTGTATTACTGATTGCTCAGTCGTTTCCGCGTGAGGGACGTTTCCGATACAGCTTCCAGGAAGGTAAACCCTGGCGTTACGGCTTGATGACTGCTCCGTATGATTTTCAGATTTTTAAGACGGACAGCATCATCGATGCCGAAAAGGAGCAGGCGTTATCGGAGTTTCAACCTTTTTTGTTGCTGGATACCGCCGTCATTCAAACCGCTCAACAAAAATTGCGGACGAATTATACCTCCTATTTAAGGGTGTCCGTTCCGGTCGAATACCTGCGGTATGTGAGTGAACAATTGCGTTGGATTTATCACGCAGGCATCGTTTCTCCGGATTTGTTGCAGCAGCTGATGAAGGATTCGGTCAAAGAAGTGCGATTGGTCCATCAAAATGAAGTCGTTGTGCGCCCAATCGAGTCGTTGTTTACGTCTCGCAAAGCCTACGAAGCGGTTTTTCAGAACCTGCCTCCTTCCATTGAAGAGTCTGTGCTGCGCAATCTCAAACTCACCGATTACCTGATGGAAAATCTAGCCTTGGACGAAGCGGCGACGGATCGTGGTAAGGCACAAGTTATAAGTCAATTATCTCAGACTTCCGGTATGCTACAGCGGGGAGAGCGTATCATCGATCGGGGGGAAATCATTACAGCCGATACGTATCAGATACTGAGTTCCTTAAAGCGAACGGCCGAGGCTCGGTCGGAGGCGTCCGGCAGCAACGGAGTGTTGATTGGGCAATACGTCCTTGTTTTTGGCCTTTTTTTATTGCAGTTTCTATTTCTTTGGTTTTTCCGCCCTTTTACCTATCAGCGCAAGGCCAATGTGGTTTTTATTTTAATCAATATAACGGGTCTGGTTTTGTTGACATCCTTTGTCGTAAAACAGGGATCCATCAACGTATACATCATTCCGTATGCAATCTTGCCGATCATGGTGCGTACGTTTTTCGATTCGCGAACGGCACTTTTTGCGCACATCATTACGGTACTGATCAGCTCAACCATTGTATCGTACCCGTATGAGTTTTTGCTTTTGCAGATTACGGCAGGTATGGCTTCGGTCTATTCCTTGAAGGACTTGACTCAACGTTCCCAATTGGTTTTTTGTGCCTTGCTGGTCTTTGTCACCTATGCCGTAATGTATTTTGGAATCACCTTGATTCAGGAAGGCTATATGCATCGGGTGGACCCGTATAAATTTCTGTATTTCTTTTTGAATGCGGCACTGCTACTGTTTTCTTACCTTTTGATTTATGTGTTTGAATGGATGTTTGGTTACACATCCAATGTGACGCTCGTGGAACTTTCAAACATCAATAATCCGCTATTAAGACAGTTTTCGGAGAGTTGTCCGGGTAGTTTTCAGCATTCCCTTCAGGTATCCAATTTGGCAACGGCAGCCGCGCAGGAGATCAATGCCAACGTACAACTTGCACGAACGGGTGCTTTGTATCATGACATTGGGAAAATAAGCAATCCCATTTACTTTGTAGAGAATCAATCCGGTTACAATCCACACGATGCCCTATCACCGGAGGAAAGTGCAGCCATCATCACCAGTCATGTGACCGATGGTTTGAAATTGGCACACAAGCATAAACTGCCCCTTGCGATACGGGATTTTATCCGTTCGCATCATGGGGTGGGTGTCGTTCGCTTTTTTTTGAATCAATACATGCAAAAACATCCGGGAGAAGAGATTCCCGAAGCCTTCTATTACAAAGGTGATAATCCGGCGACAAAAGAAACGGCCATCTTGATGATGGCAGATGCCGTCGAAGCGTCCTCCAGGACACTGAAGAACTATTCTGAGCAGAGCATCTCTGATTTGGTTGAAAGGATCATCGATGCTCAGATTAAGGAAGGATTCTACAAAAATGTACCCATCACGTTTCGTGATCTGGAACGTTTAAAAAATGTGTTTAAACAAAAACTCCTTTCCTTCTATCACGGTCGTATTGAGTATCCGGATCTCAAGGATGTTCCTCCTCAGGTAACCGAATATCTGCATCAAGATCTTTCAGAATCCGGAACGGATGCCCAGTCGTAAATACCAAGGCTCAACAACAAAGCTGGGTTCTATTCGTCTATTACCGTCTACGAGTACATTCAGATTGGGGTCGTCCCAGTCTGCTTTTGCCGATTTGCGGGTAAGAAAAAAGCCCTCTTTTTCCTTAAATTGCACATACGATTTGTTTTTGATAAAGGGCAATGCGTAGTTGCCTTCGACAAAGATTTCGTATTGTTTGCCCATTCGAACGGATAAACCCAGTAAGGCCTTGGCTCCCAAATCGGATTGACCGGCAGAAACTTGCAGGGTTTTTGAGTCCATTTCCTTGCCGTCTATACGAAGTCCGGCACTGTTGTTCATTGTGGCGAGTTTAATTTTGCTGCTTGCCGTATATCCGGCCAGGCCAAGGTCCAGAAAAACCCATCTTCCACTGGGGAAAACCGGATGCCGGTAATTGATTCCCAGATCCCATTGAACCTGATCCATTCCGTAAAGCACGGCAGAAAGGCGTGTAAAAAGCTGCCAGTGTTTGTTTAATTCAAAATGGAGCCCGTCGGTGGTTGCCAGTGCGAAATTGCCCGAAGCAAGGTCTTTTTCTGCGACCGGACTGTTGTTGTACGAGATCTGATGCAATCCGCCATCCATGCGCATGGGATGGTAAGAAATGCCACCGTCAAAGGTGAAACGTTTCATAAAGCGTAGCAGCTTTTCTTCTTGCGTCAGTTCTTGGTTGTAGGTACGGGCCAATTGAGCAATGGCTTCTTCCTGTTGATACAACAGTTGTGTTTGCTCACTTAGCAGTTGACTTTCCTGTAGGATGTTGTAATCTTTCCAGTAGGATTGATCGTAATTGGCGGCTTCGATGGATAGAATATCGGTGTAGTCAAATTGCTTGTTATAAGGGATGGGAAAAACCGATTTGGTCTCGATGTTGGTTGTTACGTATTCGATATCCTTGAATACCCAGTTTTTGCTGCTGGTATTGATTCCGTTTGTTTTGTAGTTGATGTAGTTCAGATGGTATTTTCCGTCGAGTTTGTTGTATCCGATTTTGATGCTGGTATTGCCGGAAATATAGGATGCAGCAGAGGGCGTTGCTGTTTGTCCCATCGTTGCAGGACCGGCTCTTCGCATATCAAAACCTAGATAGGCCAACGAGTTCTTATCGATGTACATGCGGCCTTGAAAGTTTGAATTGGGCGCTTTTTTATTTTTGAACGAAATGGTGTACACCTCAGACAGGCTGTCACTATACAGGCCAACTACTTCAAATTTCCAATCTCTAAACTGGGAGGGTTTGATGAAATCCCATCGACTAAATACAATGTCTAAATCGTTTGGAAAGTGGGGACCTCCGTAAAAACGGACGTCGTTGATGCTGTCGATGTTGGGAAATACGTTTTTCCGTGATTTTTCGATTTCGATCTGACCGAAATTTTTGTTGTTTCGGTAGGTGTTTTTATAGACATTGAGAACCGCTTCGTTGAAATATAGAAACAGGCTGTCGTTGACGCGTTGGGTTTCTCGATAAAATCCTTGAGCGCGGGTTGGTTCAATCGGATAATTGTTGGGGATGGCTTCGTATGCCTGACGCAAAAAAGCAAATAGACTGCTGTCGGGCATGACCACCACTTGACCGATTTCAAAACCGGCCTGATGCAGTTTGAGCTTACTGGAGTCCGGAAGTTGATTGATTTCGACCGCTTTGCTGGTGTATCCCAAGTAGCGGATGTTTAGCGTGGCGTGTGCGGCTGCCGCCGGAAGCTGAAGCTGCCAGTTCCCATCCATATTGCTAACCGTTCCGATGCCCAGTTCGTTTACGCCAATGGTGGCGTAGGCAACCGGAAATCCGGTTTCTTCGTCCAGAATCTGTCCGGACAACACAAAATCCCGGTCACGTTCGTAACGAGTGGGCTCAGTGGGGGCGGCAGGTTCTGTGAGCACCGTTGTGAGACTGTCTGATGTTGCCTGAAGTCGATCGCTGAGGAGGACTTGAGCACTTAGGCTTTGCAGTCCGAAGATGGCTAAGAGTAAGGTCGTTGCTTTCATACGTGCAAAGTTAATGGATTTTGCTTTGCAAGATATTAAAAAAACGCAAACCCCGTTAAGCGTTTGCGTTTAATGTGTACCCGAAGCCGGACTCGAACCGGCACAGCCGCAATGGCCAAAGGATTTTAAGTCCTTCGTGTCTACCATTCCACCATTCGGGCAACATGGAGCGAAAAACGGGACTCGAACCCGCGACCCCAACCTTGGCAAGGTTGTGCTCTACCAACTGAGCTATTTTCGCAAGATGATTGCACTGGTAATTGCGGGCGCAAATATACGATATTTTTTATTCAATGCAACAAAAAAGCATTAATTACGGACGTAAATAAGGTTGCGAGCTTCGTCCAAATTGACCCGGTACGATCGAAGCACTCCTTTTGCAATGCCTTTGAGCGGATTTGGGTGGCTGTTGCTCAGGTCGTATTGCTCTCCGCAAGTTTCACAGGTACAGATGAGATTCCCGTTTGGCGGTCCAATGCGTATGTTAGGATCCCGCTCGTTGGTACACGCCAAGTCGACGGCTCTGTAATTCCCAAAAAAGTCCAAATAGATCAAAACTCCGCCAAAGCCAATGCGATCTTTGGAAAGCTGCGGGCTGTCAATGTAAAGGTAGGAGCCTGGAGTGGTTAGTTTGTATGTCAGAATGTTTCGTTCCAGGTAGACGGGTCGGTCCGGAATGAAGGCATCTTCGTTGCTGCATCCCAATAGGCAGCCTACGATTGCGAGATACACAACGTGTCTCATACAGCAAACGGGTCAATGATTTGGTGTATCCGATTGAGTTCCTCGGCTTCGAAATGGGTGTTTTCCAAGCAATGAAGGTTTTCAGACAGTTGCTGAACCGAACTGCTGCCAATCAAAACGGTACTCACACGTGCATCGTGCAACAACCAGGCCAATGCCATTTGTGATAGCTTTTGTCCGCGTTGCGCTGCGTGCTGACTGAGTTGTTGGAGTGCGTGGAGCTTTTCTTTTGACAAATCGGTTTGCTTCAAGAACGGACTTTTGTTCATGCGTGCATCGGCAGGAATGCCGTCCAAATAGCGATCGGTAAGGAGTCCTTGAGCCAAGGGGCTAAACGCGCAAAAGCCCACTCCGTTTTCGGCCGCCGTATCCAGTACGCCCTGTTCCACCTTGCGTGAAAGTAGGCTGTAACGGTCTTGTTGAATGACGCAGGGACAACCGTTTGATCGGAGGAAAGCATAAGCTTCGGTCGCCTGTTTGGGCGGGTATTTCGAAAGTCCGATGTACAGCGCTTTTCCGGAGCGTACGATGTCAACCAGTGCTTGAAGTGTCTCTTCCAAAGGCGTTTCGGTGTCGTATCGATGGGAATAAAAAATATCTACGTAATCCAGTTGCAGTCGCTTCAAACTTTGATTCAGGCTGGCCATCAGGTTTTTCCGACTACTTCCGTCTCCATAAGGACCTTCCCACATTGCATGTCCTGCTTTGGTAGCGATGAGTAATTCGTCCCGGTGTTTGGACAAATCTTGCTTTAGAAATGCACCAAAAAACGTTTCGGCAGAACCGGGAGGAGGGCCGTAGTTGTTTGCCAGATCAAAATAGGTGACTCCACGATCAAAAGCATGTAAAAGGATTTCACGAGCCTTTATTGGGTTGTCGGCTTCGCCGAAATTGTGCCATAGGCCCATGGAAATACGTGGGATCTTCAAGCCGGAGTCGCCACTGGCGATGTATGGCATGTGTTCGTAGCGGTCTGATGCGGGTTTGTGTGTCATGTTCTTGGATGTATATGCTTCAAAGATATCTCAAATGTGATATTTTAGCAAAAAAAGTCGTGTATTTGTGGGTAAATGTCTATTTTTGTGCTAATTGCTAAAATTTTAACAAGATGAAAAAAATACGAATACTATTCATGAGTGCATTGACTTTACTGGCTTGTACGCAGCAACCGTCCAATCCTTTTTTTACAGCGTACGATACTCCACATTCCATTCCTCCGTTTGATCAAATCAAAACAGCGCATTATTTGCCCGCTTTTCGAGAAGGCATAAAGCAGCATGTGGCAGAAATTGAGGCGATTGTGTCCAATACAGAGGCTCCGACGTTTGAGAATACCCTTGAACGATTGGATTATTCCGGGGAACTGCTACGTAAGGTGAGTCTGGTCTTTTTTACCTTGACCTCCAATGAGACCAACGATGAGATGAACGAAATTGCTCAGACCATTTCGCCGGAATTGTCTGAACACAGCGACAATATGTATTTGAATGCCGAACTCTTTGAGCGCATTCAATCCGTTTACGAACAACGGGCGACTTTGGGCCTCAATCGTGAACAGGAACGTTTGCTTGAAGACTATTACAAGGATTTTGTGCGCTCGGGGGCTTCGTTGAATGAGGCAGATCAGGCACGCATGCGTGAAATCAATAAAGAATTGGGTTTGTTGAACCTGAAGTTTTCGGATAACGTTCTAAAAGAAACCAACGATTTTAAGCTGATTGTTGAAAATCAAGACGATTTGGCCGGATTGCCGGCAGCCTCCATTGAAGCGGCCGCCGTTGCGGCAAAAGAAGAAGGGCTGGATGGCAAATGGATGTTTACCTTACACAAGCCCAGTTGGATCCCCTTCATGCAATATGCGCAGAATCGTGCCTTGCGTGAACAAATGTTTCGTGCATACAACGTACGTGCCGATCAGGACAACGATCAGGACAATAAGGAAGTGGTGCGTCGAATTGCAGCATTGAGATTGGAAAAAGCCAATCTGTTGGGTTACCCCACGCATGCCGCTTTTGTTTTGGAAGAAAATATGGCGAAGACTCCGGAAGCAGTGATGTCTTTTTTGGACCAGATCTGGGTCAAAGGCGTCGCCAAAGCAAAACAAGAGGTCTACGACATGCAACAGATTGTTGATGCTGAAGGCGGTGATTTTCAGTTGAAGGCCTGGGATTGGTGGTATTATGCAGAGAAATTACGTCAGCAGCGATTTGATTTGGACGAGTCCGTACTGCGTCCCTATTTTTCTTTGGAAAAGGTACGCCAGGGAGCCTTTGATGTTGCCGAAAAGTTGTACGGCATTCAGTTTAAGAAGCTTGAAGGCATGCCGGTATACCATTCTGAAGTGGAGGTTTTTGAAGTGTTGAACGCCGATGGTTCGCAGGTTGGGATTTTCTTGACCGACTATTTCCCAAGACCCGGTAAGCGTGCCGGTGCCTGGATGGGTAATTTCGGAGAGCAATATCAGTTTGAGGGCAAGGATGTCCGTCCCATTGTGTACAATGTGGGCAATTTTACACGTCCAACAGCCGATGCTCCTTCTTTGTTGACGTTGGATGAAGTCGAGACCCTCTTTCATGAGTTTGGTCATGGCTTGCATGGCTTGTTGACTCGCTGTCAATATTTGTCTACGAGTGGAACCAATGTCGCACGTGACTTTGTGGAGTTGCCTTCTCAAATCATGGAACATTGGGCCGTTCATCCGGAAGTCTTGAAAATGTATGCACATCACTACCAGACCGGAGAGGTCATTCCCGATGAGTTGATTCAGAAAATTGCACAAACCTCAACGTTCAATCAAGGGTTTATGACCACGGAGCTGGTTGCAGCCGCCATTCTGGATATGAAATGGCATACACAGACTGCGACCGTTGACGGGGATGTGCGAGGATTCGAATCCGATGCAATGAAGGAGATCGGATTGATTGATGAAATTTTGCCACGCTATCGAAGTACCTTCTTTAATCATATTTTTAGCGGAGGATATTCTGCCGGTTATTATGCCTACTTATGGGCAGAGGTGTTGGATTCGGATGCGTTCAAAGCGTTTGAAGAAAAAGGGATTTTTGATCCTCAAACGGCTCGATTGTTTCGTGAGAACGTTTTGGAACGCGGCAACAGCGAAGATCCGATGACGCTGTATAAGGCTTTTCGTGGTGCAGAACCGGATCCTTCAGCCTTGATTGAACGCCGTGGACTTTGATTTTTTTAAGTATCCGTTTCCGTTTCAATGAAAAAATACTATATCTTTGCGGTTCGAAAAAAAACGAATAAATAGCATATTATATCTGAAAAACAAAACACAACATGCAAAACAAGGGATTTGTTAGAATCTTTGCCGTATTGCTCACTCTGGTGTGTCTCTACTACCTTTCCTTTACGGTTGTCAGCAATCGCGTTGAAAAGAAAGCAGAGGCATTATCCATGGGCGACTCGGATCGATTGGCGTATTATTTGGATTCTCTGGAAACCGAAAAGGTTTATCTGGGGATGACTTATGCTGAATGCCGTGAAAAAGTGATCAACATGGGTTTGGACCTCAAGGGAGGAATGAATGTCATTTTGGAATTATCCATTCCGGATGTGATTCGTGCCCTCTCCAACGAGCATCCGGATCCGACGTTCAACAAGGCACTGGCCGAGGCTTCCGAGCAAATGAAATCCAGTCAGAAGAATTATATAGACTTATTTTATGAGTCGTACAAGAAGTTGGATCCGGGCGCACGTCTGTCTGCTATTTTCAGTACGTTTGAATTAAAGAGTCGCATTACACCGCAATCGACCGATGAAGAAGTTTTGGAAGTTTTGCGTGGAGAAGTAAATTCTGCCATTGAGAATTCGTTCAATGTCTTGCGTACCCGTATCGACCGTTTCGGTGTGGTTCAACCCAATATTCAGCGAATGGAGGGTACCGGACGCATTCTGATCGAACTTCCCGGTGTCAAAGAACCCGAACGTGTTCGTAAGTTGCTGCAAGGTTCTGCCAATCTGGAATTTTGGGAAACGTATGAGTTCTCTCAATTGTATGAGTCCATTGTATTGGCGAACAACATTGTTCGTGACATGCAAAATGTAGGAGTCACGGAGGAAAATGCTGCGATCGATTCATTAGAAGAAACGGAAGAAACGATTGAGGCTGAAACGTCCGTCGAAGACGATTTGTTGGCCAAATTGGGTGAAACCGATTCTACGGATGAGGCTGCCAGTTTTGAAGAATGGAAAAAGGAATATCCTTTGTTTTCCGTATTACAACTCAACCAATCGGAACAGGGTGTCGGTTCCGGTCCTGTCGTAGGGTATGCCCTGGGACGTGATACCGCAACGGTCAATCGTTATCTGAATGAGCGTAAGGTCAAAGAAGTATTGCCACGTGACGTGAAGTTTGCCTGGTCTGTCAATCCGGTGGATGTAAAAACGCCTTTATTCGAACTGGTTGCTTTGAAGGTGACTAGTCGTGATGGAAGAGCGCCTTTGGAAGGTGATGTCATTACGGATGCGCGCGATGATTTCCATCAGACAACCGGCTATGCGAAGGTAAATATGAGTATGAATGCCGAAGGAGCCAAAGTATGGGCTCGTTTGACCAAAGATAATATTGGAAGTAGCATTGCCATTGTTTTGGACGGGTATGTTTATTCGTATCCTCGTGTGCAGGGCGAAATTGCCGGAGGTTCTTCAGAAATTACCGGGAATTTTTCTGCCAATGATGCAAAGGACTTGGCCAATGTGTTGAAGTCGGGTAAGATGCCTGCACCTGCACACATTGTACAGGAAGATGTCGTTGGACCATCCTTGGGAGCGGAGGCCATTCGTGCCGGTTTTATTTCGTTCCTGATCGCCTTTGTCCTTGTCTTGCTGTATATGCAGATGAACTACGGTGTGATTGCCGGGTTGATCGTCGATGCAAGTTTGTTGATCAATGTTTTCTTCCTGTTTGGTATTCTGGCATCGTTCCAAGCCGTATTGACCTTGCCCGGTATTGCGGGGATCGTTCTTACGCTGGGGATGGCCGTCGATGCGAATGTGTTGATCTATGAGCGCATCAAAGAAGAGTTAAAGTCCGGTAAGGGTATGAAGAAGGCGCTTGCGGATGGATACAAGAATGCTTTGTCCGCCATTCTGGACGGAAATATAACAACTTTGTTGACCGGTATCGTCTTGTTCTATTTTGGAACCGGCCCCATCAAAGGTTTTGCAACTACGTTGATTATTGGTATTTTGACCTCTGTCTTTACGGGTGTCTTTATTACGCGTTTGATTTTTGAAGCATTCCACGCCAAGGATAAATTGCTCAATCTGACGTTTGATACCAAATTAACACGAAACTTGCTGAGCAACAATAATTTTGATTTCATCGGAAAACGTAAGATTGGTTACATCATATCCGGTACCATTTTGACGATAGCCGTTGTTTCCTTCTTTGTACGGGGTTTGAGTCAAGGGGTTGATTTCTCAGGTGGTCGCAACTATGTGGTGCGCTTCGATCAACCGGTTCAGACCAGCGACGTGTTAAACAGCGTTCAGGCTCAGTTTGAGAACGCATCGGTTTCTGTCATTACCATTGGATCGGAAAATCAGGTGCGTGTAACCACCAACTACCGTATCGATGATGAAAGCAGCACCGTTGACGATGAATTGGAAGCCTTGTTGTATGAAGGAATGAAGCCGTATTTGGCAGAAACCGTCACACTGGATGAATTTAAAACAATCCACGTACTCAATTCTCAGAAGGTTGGTCCATCCATTGCGGATGATGTCAAGCGTGCGGCCGTGTGGGCGATTTTCTTTTCCTTGATTATTATCGGCTTGTACATTTTGCTTCGATTCCGCAACATCTCATACAGTATGGGAGCACTGGCGTCGATTGCACACGATGTGTTGTTGATCATCGGTATCTATTCTTTGTTCTACAACATCCTGCCTTTCTCTCTTGAGATCGATCAAACCTTTATTGCTGCAATTTTGACCATCATCGGTTATTCGGTCAACGATACGGTCGTAATTTTTGACCGTGTACGTGAAATGGTTGGTTATTATCCGAAACGCAACAAAAAGCGGTTGATGAATGAATCCATGAATATGACCTTGATTCGTACATTTAGTACCTCGTTGAGTACCTTGGTTGTGTTATTGGCCATCTTCCTGTTTGGAGGGGATACCATTCGTGGATTTGCCTTTGCCATGTTGGTGGGTGTGATTACCGGAACGTACTCTACGCTGTTTATTGCGGCTCCGGTAGCCTATGATATTCAGAAGAAGCAATTGGGTATTCACGACGAAGATCACGAAGACGAAAAGTAATCGCTTGGATCGTGTACATATATTAACAGGGGTCGCTTTTTAAGTGGCCCCTGTTTTTCGTGTGATTGGAGGATGTTGCTTACATGGACTCCGTACGTTCGGGATTTACCATCAGTTTGTACCCGTAGTTTTTGAGACTTTTAAAGCAGACTTGGGGGTCCTTGACAAAGTGTTTGCGCAGTTTTACGATGACGCCGTCCAGACTCTTGGACATCGACTTCTCGTCTTTATTCCATACCGAATCAATCAGGTCTGCTTTTCTTATGGGTTTGCCCAGATCGACGCTGAGTCGATTTAATATTTCGGATTCTATGTAGGTCAATGTCTCGTAGCTTCCATCCTGGAAGACCAGTTGTCCGTTTTCAGGGATGTATCCATATCTTCCGATTTTTCGAATATTCTTGCTGGGCACATCTCCCAGATTCTTTTTGACTTTGGCCAGTAAATCATATTTATTGTACGGCTTTAATATAAAGTCTTCTGCAGTGAAGTTGCCTACTTCGATGGTTTCCTTATCGCTGCATGCTGTTGTGTAAATCACAGGGATGGGCATTGATTCCTTTCGAATCTTATGGGCTAGGTCCATGCCATGTCCATCAGCAAGATAGATGTCGAGTATGACCAGGTCCGGAACAAATAAGCGAAGTTTTATGTGTGCGTCTTTGAGGGTATGACATTCTTCAACTTCAAATCTGTTCTCACGCATAAAATGTGCCAGCAAGGTGCATAGGGCAATGTCATCTTCGACAATTAGAATTCGTTTCATAGGAATATTGTGCCGTGTTTAAGGTTTTCATATTGCAAGGATAATAACAATTCAATGGCTATGCAAGTGTTTTGCATCCAATTTTATGAAAAGGATTACAGAAACACATTAAATTATCCTTTATTAGTGAAAAAATAGCAATTAGTAGCAATTGCACCCTTGCCGTTTCAAAAAAATGGATGTACTTTTGTAATAACGAAAGAGAAGTAGTGGAGTCTTTTATGGAGTGGATGTGCCTCAAATCAAAGCGGGAAACCGTAGAGATTTGAGGCACTTTTTTTATGAGGGTGGTGTCTTTGTGTGGTTCGCTTACAAAACACGAACCCGTTTTTCTGCTTCGATGGCTTTTTCAAAACCAAACTTGTGGGTGACTTCTTGTTTGGAGCGTACAATGGCCTCTGTACACAGATTTCCAATGCTTCCTTCGTGACTGTGCTTGAGTGTGCCTTCGTAGTTGAATTGTCCGGATTCTATTTCCAGCCCAACCTGTTTGTACGCATCACGAAAAGGAGTTCCGGAGAGTGTGCGTCGGTTGACTTCTTCCACACTAAACATAAGTGCATATTTGGGATCATCCAGAATGTGCTCGTTGATGTGAATCTGCTGCATCATGCGATCCGTCATGCGAATGCAGTCAATCAATTCATCAAAAGACGGTAGGAAGATTTCTTTGATGATTTGAAGGTCACGAAAATAGCCCGAAGGCAAATTGTTTACAATGCCGTTGATTTGAAAGGGTAGGCTTTGAATCTTATTGCATTTGGCGCGTGTCAGCTCAAAGACATCCGGGTTTTTTTTGTGTGGCATAATGCTCGAGCCCGTTGTAAAAGCATCTGCCAATTGAATGAATCCAAAGTTTTGACTGGAATACAGACAGGCATCGTAGGCCAGTTTTGAAAGCGTGGATGCGATGGATGCGAGCGCAAATGAGACCGATCGTTCCATTTTGCCCCGTCCCATTTGAGCGTATACTACGTTGTAATTGAGTTGGTCAAAGCCGAGTAGGTCGGTGGTCATTTGACGATTGAGCGGAAAGGAGGAACCATAACCGGCAGCCGATCCGAGCGGATTCTTATTGCATATTCGGTAGGCGGCTTCCAACAATTCAAGATCGTCAATCAAGGACTCGGCATAGGCGCCAAACCACAATCCAAAGGAGGATGGCATCGCAATTTGGAGGTGGGTATAGCCCGGTAAAAGTGTGGTCGCGTATTTTTCGCTTTGTGCGATGAGGGTCTCAAACAAATCCGAAACAGCATCGTGAAGTTGTTTGATGGCGGAGCGCGTAAATAATTTGAGGTCTAGAAGCACTTGGTCGTTTCTCGAACGTCCGCTGTGGATTTTTTTACCCAGGTCTCCCAGTCGCTGCGTAAGCAGCATTTCCACTTGTGAATGGATGTCTTCAACGCCCTTTTCGATGGAAAAGTCTCCCTTTTCGATGTCTTCAAGAATGCAATTGAGTGCTTGGATTAAAACCGTCAGTTCGTCCTTTTCCAACAGTCCGACAGACTCAAGCATGCGAATATGAGCCATTGAGCCAAGTACATCGTATTTGGCAAGATACATGTCCATTTCTGCATCTTTTCCGATGGTGTAACGTTCGATGTTCAGGTCTACTTTTGTTTCTTTTTCCCAAAGTTTGCTCATATTTGTTGAATTTCGAATTAGTAGCTGATGCCTGCCAAAAATTCGGCAGCCTTTTGTATGCCCTCCTGAAGGGGTTTTTGAACCATTCCTTTGAGCATGAATGGAATGTCTGCCTGTATGGTTAGCTTCAATCGGGTATCATCGGGAGCAAGTGCTTTCAATTGCACCCATGCCGTAAACGAAATGGGTGATTTTTCGGAGGTGAGTTTGATGGTTTTGAATGGCTCGCGTTCGATGACCCGTACGGAGATCTGACCCACCGGGCTGACGTTGAATTGGCACGAATCTCGGTCGCACGAAAAATTAGAAACTTTATCGGCGGGTAAGGATGCTTTCAACTGGTCCAATTGATTTAAATCGGACAGGCGTTCAAACACGCGTTCTGCTGAGTAGTGAATGGTTTGAACTTCGCTGGTAAATTCCGTCATTTTGGCTGTGGATTTATTTGGGAGACCAGGTTGCAGGTGACTTTCTCCATTCTTGTAAGGTGAGCAATTCAGACTCGTGGATAAAATTGGATGATACGGCCATTTCAAGCACTGCTTCGTAATTGCTTAAGGTGGTTAGTTCGACTTTGGCTTTTTTGAACGCTTCTTCTGCTACCGGGAATCCGTAGGTGAAGATGGCCAGCATGCCAATGACCTGACTACCGTCTGCGCGAATGGCTTCAACGGCTTTTAGGCTGCTGCCTCCTGTTGAGATTAAATCTTCGATCACGACCACTTTCATGCCCGGTTTCAGATCGCCTTCGATCATGTTTTCCAGTCCGTGATCTTTTGGTGAAGAACGCACGTAGACAAAGGGCAGTCCCAATTCTTCTGCAACCATTGCGCCTTGGGCGATGGCACCGGTCGCAACACCTGCAATGGCATCTACTTCTTCGTATTTTTCACGAATGATGCGTGCAAGCTCCAATTTGATGAAGTTACGAAGGGCAGGGTATGATAAGGTTTTTCGATTGTCGCAGTAGATGGGCGATTTCCAGCCCGATGCCCATGTGAATGGATTGGATGGTTGTAATTTTATCGCCTTAATTTTTACCAGTTTTGAGGCAACCAAACGTTCTAACTTCTTCATTTTCTTAGTTTTTATGTCAATCATTGACCCGTTTCAAGAGCAATCACTCGAATTTCTTTGCAAAAGTACACATTGATTTCTGATTCACCCTTTTAATCGATTTAAATAAACGTAAGATATTTTAAAACAAATAGTTTAAGTTGATGTAAATGCTTAAACGGTCCCCGTCTCTTTTGTCCAAGGCTTTTCCGGCCTCTGCCGAAAGGATGAAATTTTCATTCATGGCAGCCTTAAGCCCTCCTCCGACGCTTTGATGCAGGCTGTGCACGTTTGTTTCGGAAAAATAGGTTGCCCGATCGGAAGTGTTGAGCTGATCCAACGAAAGCTGTACCGCATCGGTAACCATGCCGGCATCGTAAAATCCGTTTATTCCGAGATAAAAATCCTGTCCAATCAGTGAGAAATCGAGGATTCTCCACCGCAATTCAACGTTTGTGTAAGCAAAACCATCGCTTACGACGCGGTTGCGAAGGATGCCACGAAGGCTGTTTGCGCCCCCCAATCCGGTTATAGAGGTGCGGGTAGAAAAGGGGGAAATCAACCCCGGTTTTCTAAAAAAGGGGATGGCGTTGTCTCCCAGTTTGCCTTGAGTGCCGATGCGAATGGCTGCGTTCAGCTTTTTGGGGATGAGCCCAACGTACTGTCTATGCACAAATCCGTAACGCAAGTAGGGCATTTTGTTTAGTATGTTTGGGGCGAATTCCAGCATGAGTTCTGTGTACAGGCCCCGACTCGGGTTGTTGCGTTCCGGTCGGCTGTCGTATAGGATGCCTGCTTTAAAAGCATGTACCCATCCGCCCTCCGCTTCGTTTGGCCCGATCAGCCCCCAGTCTACATAGTGATCATAGAGTGAGCTCCCATCAAGATAGTCCGGATCTAGAGGAGACACGCCTTCGTTCAAACGATTCACATCAACGTCTCCGTTTTTGTAATTGTATAGGTTGTAACTGGCTAGCCAGTTCAGGTGCTCCAGGGGTAGTTTCCCTTTGAAATCGGCCAATAGACTGAATTGCCGTTGTCTCATTTTGTAAAATGCGCGGTTGCTTGCTTCCGTAGTCTGATTGTAGATGGTTTGGTAGCCGTTATAGCCGTAAAAATCCATCATGTAGTCATTTTTGTAGCTTAGATCAAAAAAACTTCGAATGCCTGGGATCCATTGTTCTGTATCGTAGAAAAAACGGAGCAATTGGCTTCCTTTGGTGTATGCAGAAGCTTCAAGGTAGGCGGAATAATCATAGGCCGGGTAGCGACTGCCATCGCCGTAATCAAAGAGGTTGAGAACAGCGCCATACTGGAAACCTTCATCGGAGTTGTAGGATACAGCTGGGATTGCGCCCAGGTTTTTTCCGCTTTTTTTTTGCTTCTGTGCATGGATGGAGGTGAGCACGAGGATACTAAATGCAATCGTGAGTGTTGTGTTACGTGTCATCATGTCGGTCATCGAATGAAAGTGTTCAACGAAAATACAATATTTATCGCTGATTTGCAACTATTTGGCCATGCCTAAGGCAAAGAAGGAAATTTGGACGTCGTGATGCTTCTGAATGCTTGTAGCGCAGGTTTCAAGGGTTGATCCGCTGGTGACCACATCGTCAACCAATAGGATGTGTTTGTGTTGAAGCGTATCGGAATAGTCACACGCAAAGATATTTTTTGTGTTGTCCCAACGGGCTTTAATGGAGCGTGTCGTTTGACTGCTGTTGTTGACAACGCGTTTCAACAGCTGATCCTCTATGATTCGATGGGATTGGTCTGATAAGCCTTTGGCAATCCACCAGCTTTGATTGTAGCCTCTTGAATGCAATCGTTTGGGATGTAAGGGGACGGGAATGATGCAGTCGATGTCTTCAAAGAAGCCTTCTCGCCGCAGTTTTGCACCAACATACAGACCCAGTTGTTCTCCAATTTCCCGTTCACCTTTGTATTTGAGTGCTTCCATCAGTTGCTGGAATAGGGATTCTTTTTGGTATACAAATCCGTAGGCTGCTTTTTTAAAATCGATTTTTCCATAGAAGCGTTCTGCCATTTCATTCTCGTAAAAGTTCCCGTTGTAGGCGGCGGGTAACGAGTAAAGGCAATGGTGGCAGAGATGATGTTCGCCCTCAACGAGCAATCGACCGCAAGCCGTACACACTTCCGGATAAAGAAAATCGCGTACGGCAGTAGCGATGCGGGCCAGATTAGAAGTCTTGTAATTCTTCATCGAAGGCATTGGTTGGACCGATGATACTATTTACGCATTGCTGGATAAGGTTGGGCTCAAAGCCACGCTGCAAGGCAAATTGGAAGAGTTTTTGTTTTTGATGCATGTGGGGTTTCTTTTGATTGAGGCTGTGTTGTTTCTTTAATAGTTCCATCAAGCCCTTTTTGTATTCGGATTCATCGATGTCATCCAGCATATGTTGGAACGAAGCGGGGTTAAGTCCTTTTGTGCGTAAAGCCAGTATGATTTTACGCTTGCCCCATTTGCTCAATCGGATGTGGTCGTTTATAAATGCATAGCAATAGCGTGTTTCGTCAAGATAGTTTTCTGCGGTAAGCCGCTCGAACAACTTTTCCCATTCCGACTCGCTCAATTCATACGCTTTTAGCTTGGTTTTAAGGTCAGAAGCGCATTGTTCCGATCGGGAACAACGTCTGCTGGCTGCAATATAAGCTTCTTCAAAGGGGGTTGTGCTCATTTTTGAACGTGAATAAAACGGTTTTTTCCATAGAGGTCTTTTTTTGACCAAGTTCCACTGAATCGGCCATCGTTGAAATGTTGCATCAGTGCTTCGTGTTTTAGAGGATTGATTTCCATCAGAAGCCATCCGCCGGGTCGCAACCAGCTTTCTGCCCATTTGCCCAGTGCACGATAGAAAAGAATGGGATCGGAATCGGGCACAAACAAGGCCATATTCGGTTCAAAATCATAGACCCCTTTGGACATGTCCATTTTTTCCTGATTCAGGACGTAGGGAGGGTTGCTGATCATCAAATCGTAGATCGGTTGGCCTTCCGTGCGTTCAAAGGGAATGAGTACATCCTGTTTTGAGAATTGTACCCGGGTATTGAGTAAGGTTGCATTGGTTGCAGCGACATCCAGCGCATCGGTTGAAATGTCCCATGCGTCAATTTTTGCAGGTAGGTGCTTGGCGAGGCTGATGGCGATGCAGCCGCTCCCGGTGCACAGATCCAGGCAGCGTAGGTCGTTGCCTTTGGCCGATTGCATCAGACGAATGGCATCGTCGACCAATTCTTCGGTTTCGGGCCTTGGGATCAGGACGCGTCGGTCAACACGAAACGAAAGCCCGTAGAAAGGCGCGAATCCAAGAATGTATTGTATGGGTTCACCGGATTTGAGTCGATCAATGGCCGTCTTCAGTAAATGCCATGTTGCATCATCTAATTTTGTATCTTTGTCGACGTAGATTTGGCTGTGCGTCCATCCCGCAAGGTGTTCAAGCATTCTCCGCATCAAAGCGGTTTGCTCCCGTTGAGTATATTGACTGCTCAGCTGTCGGTTTATGTATTCGTTGGCTCGTTGCATAATTAACAATTAGTTTACAAATCTACGGATTTTTTGAGAATATTAAAAATTTTGACAGAAAATGCAGCAAACACAACACGAACTGGATCAAATGTATATGCGTCGTTGTTTGCAATTGGCTGCAAACGGCAGGGGCAGTTGCACACCGAATCCGATGGTCGGTGCCGTGGTGGTATGGAATGGACAAATCATTGGCGAAGGTTGGCATCAAAAAGCCGGGGGACCCCATGCAGAACCCATTGCGATCCGATCGGTGCAGCAACAGGAACGCTTGTCTGCTTCTACATTGTACGTTAATTTAGAACCGTGTTCGCATCATGGGAAGACGCCACCTTGTGTGGATTTGATTTTGGAGAAGAAAATTCCTCGTGTCGTTGTTGGCTCGCTGGATGTTTTCCCCCTGGTGGCAGGCAGAGGCGTCAATCGCTTGATAGCAGCCGGTGTTGATGTGCGCGTAGGGGTAGAATGGGATGCTTGCTTGGAGTTGAATCGTCGTTTTTTTACATACCATGCGCACAAACGACCGTATGTCATCCTGAAATGGGCGCAGACTTCGGATGGTTTTTTGGATCATGTGCGTGCGCATGGGGATGCTCAGCTTCCATTAATGATTTCCTCTCCGTTTATGCGGGTGTTGACGCATCGGGACCGTGCGGAGGAAGATGCCATTCTTGTTGGGACAAGAACGGCTATTTTAGACAATCCAAAACTGAACGTGCGGGATTGGAGTGGAAAGAATCCCATACGAGTGGTGTTGGATCGAAAACGAATCCTGTCTACGGATCTTCATCTATTTGATGGCAGTTGCCCTACCTTGGTGTTTACGGAAAAAGCCTGTGACCCCATTCCCGGCGTTTCTTTTGTGCTTTTGGATCCCAATCAGGAGACCTTACCTCAAGTGTTAAAAACCTTGTATGAACGTAAATGTCTTTCCGTGTTGGTTGAAGGGGGGGCACGTATGCATGAATCATTTTTGCAGTCCGGATTGTGGGACGAAATACATGTTGAAGTGGGACCATCAGAGATCGGACGCGGTGTAGCCGCACCGGATTTGCACGGATTGAATGCGCATTTGGTCAAAGAGGAGCAATTTGGAGCAGGGGATCGGTTGAGAAAACGGAAAATATATCGGGCTCCACATAGTGTGATTCGACTAACGGATGCCTAATTTTTCATAAAACTTGCACTTGCATCAAATAAAAGATAAAAATCTTACTAATTTTGCTGATTAAATGCGGATATTATAGAAATTTCATGATACAACAACGCCTCCGATATCTAGTCGCCTTGGTCGTAACCATAGGTCTGTTTTCATCGTGCTGGGATGATTTCGAGGAACAAAATTATTATGCTGCCAATGTGACGGCATTTTCCTTTGCCTCACATACGGCTGCTCCCGGGATTGAGTCGTATATCTTTAATATAGATCAAGTGGGAAGCCGAATTTATAATTTGGATTCCCTTCCCTATGGGACGGATATTGATACGCTTTATCCCAGCATCACGTTGCAATCTTCCAATGGATCGTTGTATTTGAATGACTCCCTTTGGGAAGAAAAAGATTCCATTGATTTTTCAAAGCCGGTTTATCTTCGAAATACTTCGGCGGACGGCAAGCATACTCGAACGTACGTCATTGATGTACGTGTGCATCAAGTGGATCCTGACTCCATGCAGAATCAGGTTTGGACCGAGTCTTTTCCTCAAATTGCTCCAAGGAACAAGACTTTCCCTCATGGTGTAAATGGATTCCGAAGCTATTGGATGGATCCGGTTACGGGTCTGAAGGCGGTCGATTTGGTCGATGAGACTACGCATACGGTACGAAGCGTAAGCGGTCTGCCTTCCTTGGTCAAACTGGAATCTCTGGTTCAACACCGTGATCGTTGGTATGTGCTTTCGGCTGATGGACAAGCGTTTGTTTCCAGCGATGGATTGATTTGGACGGCCTTGTTTGCCGGTAATACCATCCCAGGTACGTCGCTACAACTGACAGCCCTATTTGGATCACTGGATCGGAAGAGCAAAGTGGAAACGGAGCCGGATTATCTGATTGGTATGGCGACCGATCTTAACGGGCATTTTGTTCCTGTAAAGACTGCAGATGCTGCTCGGTGGCTTGCTGGCGACTCGTTGACGGAAGATTTTCCGGCAATGGATTATGCCGATGTTTTTGGGAAGACCGAAACGAATGTTCCGTTTTTTACCATCGGTGGCGGTCGATGCCCGGATGGCAGTCAGAATACGCGTATATGGTCCACACAGGATGGTCTGAACTGGGTCGTGATCAACAAGAGTCTGGGCCAAAAGTTGCAGTTACCTTCTTTGAATGGGGCCTCTTTCTTTTATTATGACAACCAATTGGTTGGCTTGGGTGGTCGCTTGGAGGACGGTACCTTCAATTCGATCCTGTATGTGTCCAAAGATCACGGACGTGCCTGGCGCGAAGCCCCGGAACAGTGGATCATTACTCCGTTGCTATCCGGTCTGGCGGAAGGGCAGGTCTATGTAGAACGTAAGGAGTCAAGCGAGGAAGGAGTCTACGACGAGTTTATCTGGTATTTTGGAGGTCAAAATGAATTCGGACTTCATACAACGGTATGGAAGTTTTACTTGAATAAAATGCTTTTTGCGCGTCGATGATGCGAAACGGCAGAAGTGAAATACGTTTTGACGCATTTGAACGTTTAAGGAAGTAACCGATATTCGTGAACGTTCAAACGGAATGAGATGAGAAAGAATGCATGTGGTCTGCTGGTTTTGTTGATGAGTGTGTGCACGCAAGTGTATGCGCAAGCGTATAAGGTGGAAGTTGGCTTGTCTTTGGGACAATCGGCTTACATGGGGGATGCCAACATGCATGAATGGTTTACGAGCCCTGAATTGTCGTACGGACTGGTTGGTCGGTATGCGTTGAATGGGCGCTTTGCACTGAGAGCAGAAGCAAACAACGCTCGTGTTTCGGGTTCTGTAGAGACAGATCCGTCTGTTTTTCTGAACGGAAGAACGTTGGCGTTCGATCGATCGGTACAAGATGTAGGTGTACTCTTGGAAATGAATTTTTATGAATATGGTATGCCGGCGTATGTGCAAGGCTCATCCTGGATCAGTCCGTATGTATCCGTTGGGGTGGGCGTAAGTTCGTATAAAACGAACCAGCGGCAATGGGCTTTTTCCATCCCTTTTGGTGTTGGGGTAAAAGCGAAGGTTTTACCCAGGCTCAATGCCAATTTGGATTGGACCTGGCGCAGATTATCGTCGGATGATTTGGATGCCGCGGAGCCTTTTGATGCCTTTCAATTGCGTCATCCAATGGGCGTTGACGGTGTGGGTGGAAAGAATTCGGATTGGTATTCTGTATTGTCTTTAAGGCTTACGTTCGATTTGTTTGCTGCCGGGACAAAATGTTGTTATAATTGAATGAAGGTGATTGATCAAATAGATAAAACAAAACTTCCAAAGCACGTGGCCATCATTATGGATGGAAATGGGCGATGGGCAAAAAGTTTGGGTAAAGACCGTTCTTACGGTCATATGGAGGGTGTGTCTACGGTACGCGTCATTACGGAGGCTGCCCGTGAATTGGGCATTCGGTATATGACCCTTTATACGTTTTCTACCGAGAACTGGAATCGTCCTGAAGAAGAAGTGATTGGTCTGATGTCGTTGATGCTCGATGCGCTTGAACGTGAAACACCCGATATGATCGATAACGGAATTCGTCTGCGTATTATCGGTGATATGAGCCGTTTGCCGGAGGATTTGATTGAGAAGGCCAATTGGTGTATGTCAGAAACTTCATCCTGTTCAGAACTTACGCTTATTCTCGCCTTGAGCTATTCCTCGCGTTGGGAGATTGTTGAGGCTGCGCGCGCTGTGGCTGCATCGGTTTTGCAGGGCAAGGTTCGTACAGAGGATCTTGATGAGTCGATGTTTGAACGGTATTTGACAACCCGTGATTTTCCGGATCCGGATTTGTTGATCCGTACGGGAGGAGAGCTGCGAATCAGCAATTTTCTGATGTGGCAATTGGCTTATGCAGAATTGTATTTTACCGATATTCCTTGGCCGGCATTTAGAAAAGAGGCATTTTTTGACGCGATTTACGAGTATCAGATGCGAGAGAGACGGTTTGGAAAAACCAGTGAACAAATCCAACAATAGATTCCATAGAAGCATGATTTACATGAAACATATTACGTCCTTTTTTGCCTTACTGGTTTTGCTGTTGTTTACGGGATTGCAGTCGACCCCTGTCTATGCTCAGGATGCCAAACCTGAGATTTACTATGCTTCTCCCAAAGCGTATCGGATTGCTGAGATCGATGTGACCGGAGTCGATAACTACGAAGACTACGTTCTGATTGGTCTTTCCGGGTTGCAAGTGGGGCAAACCATTAAGGTGCCGGGGGATGAAATTACCGAAGCACTCAAACGTCTTTGGAGACACGGCCTGTTTTCGGATGTAAAAATCCTTGCCAATAAAATTGAAGGTTCTCAGATTTGGTTGGAAATCCAGTTGGCGCCCCGTCCGCGCATTTCGCAGATCAATTATGTCGGTTTTAAGAAAGCGGATCGTGAAGAACTTGAAACACGGATTGGTTTGATTGTCGGCAATCAGATTACACCCAATATGTCGGATCGTGCCGTTACCTTGATAAAGCGGTATTTTGATGAAAAGGGTTACAAGAATGCCGAAGTGGAGGTGTTGCAAACAGAGGATCCGTCCAATCCGGGTCAGGTGATTCTGGATATCCATGGCGATCGCAAGGACAAGATTAAAGTGAATCAACTGATTATTGACGGCAATTATGCCTTGACCGATTCTAAGGTCAATCGGACGATGAAGAAAACCAACGCAAAGGGAAAATGGGAGAATTTCTTCAGAACAAAGAAGTTTGTAGACGAAGAGTTTGAGAACGATAAGCTGGCGTTGATTGAGAAATACAATGAGTTGGGTTATCGCGATGCGGTCATTGTAGAGGATACGGTGTATCGTTTTGATGAGAAAACGGTCAATGTCTACCTAAAAATTGATGAAGGACAGCAGTACTTTCACCGAGATATTCGTTGGTTGGGCAATACCTTGTATACCTCCGATTTTCTGACCAATACCCTGCGCATTCAACGGGGGGATGTTTACAATCAGAAACGATTGGAGGAGCGACTGCATACCTCACAAAACGAAGATGCCGTTTCCAATTTATACATGGATAAGGGGTATTTGTTTTTTGATGCACAACCCGTAGAGGTGCGTGTTGAAGGCGACTCGATCGACTTGGAAGTTCGAATGCAGGAAGGCCCACCGGCAACCATCGGTCGCATCAACATCAACGGAAACGATCGGTTGTATGAGCATGTCATACGTCGTGAGTTGCGGGTGATTCCCGGTGCGTTGTTCAGCAAATCGGATTTGATGCGTTCCGCGCGTGAGATTGCACAGACCGGCCATTTTGACCCGGAAACAATGGACATCAAACCCATTCCGAATCAGGAAGCAGGTACGGTTGACATCAATCTCAATTTGACACCCAAGTCAAACGACCAGATCGAATTTTCGGCCGGTTGGGGATCGACCGGGATTGTGGGGTCCATCAGTTTGAAGTTTACCAATTTCTCGCTTCGGAATCTGTTGAATTTGGGCACGTATCGCATCTTACCTCAGGGAGAAGGGCAAACGTTTTCCATCACCGGGCGTTCCAATGGGAACTATTACAGCTCGTATAGTTTTTCGTTCATTGAACCCTGGCTGGGTGGCAAACGTCCGAATTCCTTGCAGGTTTCGGGATTCTACTCCCATCAAAGTGATGTAAGTTCCCGTTACTACGATAATTATTACAGCAATTACTACTACAGTTCGTTGTACAGCGGTTCCGATTATTCGAGTTCCTATATGTATGAATTGGATCCCGATACTTATTTGAAAATGTTTGGTTTTTCGGTCGGTTTGGGTGGACGTTTGTCTTGGCCGGATGATTATTTTCAACTCTATGGTGAGTTGTCGTACCAAAACTATAATCTACAGAATTGGAAGTATTTTGTGATTCAGAATGGTCGGAGCAACGATCTTTCATTGTCGCTGACGTTATCCAGACGCTCCATCGATAACCCCTTGTATACCCGATACGGATCCGATATGTCTTTGTCCGTTCAGGCGACACCTCCATTCTCCTCATTGGACGGAAATTCGATGGCGGATGATCAGGCACTCATAGAGAGCGGAGATTTCGAGACCTTATACAATTGGATTGAGTATTATAAGATTAAGTTTAAAAGCAAAACCTACACCCCGCTTTCTCCCAATAACAAACTGGTCTTGATGACACGTTTTGATTTGGGTTACCTTGGGACGTACAGTCCGTATAGAAGATCACCTTTTGGATCATTCTATATGGGTGGTGACGGTACTACGGGCTACAGCAGTGCGTATACCTACGAGACCGTAGCGTTGCGCGGGTATGAGAATGGAGATTTGGGTGCATCCTATATTTACGAACGCATCGGTGCGGAGTTGAGATATCCGTTGATGATGGAGACCTCAACGACGATTTACGCCCTTGCTTTTGTGGAAGGAGGAAATCTATGGGATACCGGTAAAACCTGGGAGCCGTTCCGTTTGAAACGTTCTGCCGGTGTAGGTGTCCGCATCTTCTTGCCGATGGTTGGTCTGATGGGTATTGACTGGGCCTACGGTTTTGATCGTGCAAACGCCAGTTCGACGGCAGTGAGTGGAGGTCAATTCCATTTTGTGATCGGTCAGGAATTCTAAAAGATTGTTTACTTTTGACACAAAATTCGTTAAGAAGTATCAATGTTAAAAAGGATTGCTTATTTTTGAGGGTAGAACTAAATACACAGAGCTATGAAGAAGATACTATTTTCGTTGATGGTCATGATCCTTGCGGGGACGTCTGTACAGGCTCAGAAATATGCGTTGATCGATATGGATTACATTTTATCCAAGATTCCGGCCTATGAAATGGCCAACGATCAATTGACGCAAGCGTCCAAAAAGTGGCAGGCTGAGATCGACGGCCTTGTTCAGACGGCAAAAGATTTGTATACGAAGTACCAGGCTGAGATGGTTTATTTGTCGGATGAAATGAAGTCTAAACGCGAGACGGCCATCCTTGAAAAAGAAAAACAGGCCGCAGAACTGAAGAAGCAATATTTTGGTTCGGAAGGTGAATTGTTTAAAAAGCGTGAAAGTTTGCTGAATCCCATTCAGGACGAGATATACAATGCCATAAAACTTCTTTCGGAAGAAGAAGGCTATATGCTGGTTTTGGATCGAGCTTCTTCTTCGCACATACTTTTTGCGTCCCCAAAAATTGATATTAGCGACCAAGTGTTGCAAAAAATGGGTTATTAACCCTGATAATGAGTGCTATTATTCATAAATTCACGAAACACACATGATTAGAAAGTTTATTTTTACGGTGCTGTTCTTTCTGCCCGTTGCGCTTTTTGCACAAGATCTGAAATTTGGTTATGTTGACATGAATCAACTTTTTACGAGTATGCCGGAAACCGAAGTGGCCTCCAGTAGACTGGATACGCTGACCAAGCGTTACGAAGGGGAGTTGTTGTCCATGCAAGAAGAATATCGGAAGAAAAGCACCGAGTTTGTCGCTCAACGTGATACCATTTTGGAATCGATTCGTGTACGCAGAATGGCTGAGATTCAGGATCTTCAAGAGCGTATGCAGGAGTTTTATCAGTTCTCGGAACGTGATTTGCAAACCCAGCGTACACAGTTGTTGACACCGATCAATGAAAAATTGCAGCGTGCAGTGAAAGCGGTTGGGGAAGAAAATGGTTTTGTGTACATCTTTGATACGTCTGCCAATGCCGGTATGGTTTATTGGTCCATGGATAAGTGTACGGATGTAACCAATCTGGTGCGATCCAAATTGAATCTTAAATAATTTCTTGTTTTGCAACCGGGTCCAATAGGCATATTCGATTCGGGTTACGGAGGTTTGACGATATTGGAGGACATCCGTTCCGAATTGCCTGAGTACGATTATTTGTATTTAGGAGACAATGCCCGCGCACCTTATGGGAATCGGTCGTTTGAGACGGTGTATGCGTTTACACGTCAGGCGGTACGATTCTTATTTGACCAAGGTTGTTCACTGGTGATTTTAGCGTGTAATACGGCGTCTGCGAAGGCTTTGCGCACGATTCAGCAAGTTGATTTACCCAACATGTCTCCGGATCGGAGGGTGTTGGGTATTTTGCGTCCGACGGTAGAAGTTTTGGGATCTTTGACCACTTCCAGGCATGTTGGGTTGACGGCGACACCAGGGACGGTGCTTTCCGGATCCTATCCCTTAGAGGTTCGAAAACTGTTTCCGGACATCGTGATGACGTCTGAAGCTTGCCCCATGTGGGTTCCCTTGGTAGAGAATGGTGAACAGGAGACTGGGGGTGCTGCCTTTTTTGTGGAGCGACATATTCGAACGTTGTTTGAACGAGATCCTCAGATCGACACACTGCTGCTGGGTTGTACGCATTATCCCTTGTTGAGACCGCTCATTGAGCAATATGTTCCAAAAGGGGTGCAGGTCGTTACGCAGGGTGCTTATGTCGCTAAGAGCCTTAAAGACTATCTTTCGAGGCATCCGGAAATGGAGTCTTGTTGTACTCGGAACGCTTCGTGTGCCTTTTTAACCACTGAATCGGTGGATAAATTTGAGGAATCCGCTTCTATTTTTGTGAAGCGTTCCATTACTGCATTGCACGTTAAACTTGATTGAAGTTGCGTTGACGCATGGCTTCGAAGGTCAGTATGGCAGTCGATACCGACAAATTGAGCGAGTCCAATTGCCCTTGCATCGGGATTTTGATGCGGTATTCACTGTGCTTCAACCAAAAATCGGTCAGTCCATCCGCCTCTGTGCCCATTACGATGGCCGAGGCCTGCTTGAAGTCGCATTCGTGATACCATTTACTGGCTTCCAGTTCGGCTGCGAAGGTGTGAATGTTTTGATCCTGAAGCCATTTCAGCAATGTTTGAGCATCGGCTACACCAACGGGTACGGTAAAAAGTCCTCCTACGCTGGATCGAATGACGTTTGGGTTGTATACATCGGTCGAAGGATCACAGACAATGACGGCGTCTGCTTTCGCTGCATCCGCCGTGCGCAGTACGGCTCCAAGATTGCCTGGTTTTTCTACTTTTTCTAAAATGATAATAAATGGATTGTCTGAAAGTGTCAGATCCTGCAATCGGTGGTTTTTGGGTCTTAGCAGGGCGATGATTCCGTCGGACTGCTCTCTGTATGCAAGTTTCTCAAAAACAGCAGGGGTAATTTCAACCAGTTTATTTTCGGGAATCCCTTCAAGAACGTGTGGATATTCCGTTTTTGCGAAGATTTCCGGACAATAGTAGATGGATTCGATTTCATAACCGGCTTTGCGTGCCAGACCCAATTCACGGGCACCTTCCATCGAAAACCGTTGTTGCTGGATGCGCTCCCGGTGTTTGTTTAAAAGTTGTAGGCGTTTAATTCTTGGATTCTGCAGGCTGGTGATTCGTTCCATGTTCCATTTTAATTGAAACCCCAAAAGTGCGAAAAAAAACGCTATCTTTCTTATCTTTGACTAAAATTTGTGTCTATGTTGCAGCTAGTAAACCCACAGTGGAGTGCGTATGAGTTATTGGATTCCGGTGGCTATGAAAAATTAGAACGCTATGGGGCCTATGTTTTAAGAAGACCCGAGCCTCAAGCTGTGTGGCCCAAACGACTAACTGAGTCGGAGTGGGAAGCACGTTGCCATGCGTGGTTTAAAAAGCAAAAGCCCAATGCGTCACAGGATTCCGGTGAACGGGGTGAATGGGTTCTTCGTAAAGGCATGCCGGATCAATGGGTGATTGAGTACCCCCTCTTCGGACAGAAGATGCATTTTCGTTTGGGCATGACTGCGTTCAAACACATCGGAATCTTCCCTGAGCAATCTTCAAACTGGGACTTCATCCATCAGCGCATTCAAGCGTTACCTAAATCGGAAGAAGCAGAAGTGCTCAATCTGTTTGCCTACACGGGTGGCGCTTCATTGGCTGCGGCACTGGCTGGAGCACGTGTAACGCACGTGGATTCGGTAAAACCTGTTGTGAACTGGGCGCGAGAGAATGCGACAGCCACCGGAACGGATCGGATTCGATGGATTGTAGAAGATGCCATGAAATTTGTACTGCGAGCGCAGCGTAGGGGTAGTCGTTATCACGGCATCCTGCTCGATCCGCCTGCATACGGAAGGGGAGCGGACGGAGAAAAGTGGATTTTAGAGTCCCATATTACCCGTTTGTTGGAGGTTTGTGCAGAATTGCTTTTGCCGGGAGGTTTTGTGGTACTCAACCTGTATTCAATGGGATTTTCACCCATTATTGCTGAAAATCTACTTCACTATTATTTCAAGAAAGGCGTTTCTGAAATCGAAAGTGGAGAATTAATGGTGGCAGATACCCATGGTGTCCGATTGCCACTGAGTGTTTATGCTCGTTTTTAATCGTATATGTTATGAAAACTATCATGATTGCCGTTCTATCGGCATTGCTTATTTCCTGTTCCGGAAAATCGACGTATTTGATTCACGGATCACTGGCCGATGCGTCCAAAAATGGTCATCAGGTGCTCCTCTATCCATTTACGGAGGATCAAGGACAAGAGGCTCTGGCGTTGGACTCTGTGTTGATTGAAGGGGACAGTTTTGAGTTGTCCGGTCGCGTAGATTCTGTTGGCTGGTTCTTTTTGGTGATTCAGGATGCTCAAGGTGAGCGCTCGTTGATGGGTGATTTTTTTATGGAACCTCGTGTAGAGGTTGCGGAAGTTGAAGGTCGATTGGCCTTTACCGGTGGTGAGATCAATGCCATCTATCAGGACTTTGACCGGGATTTTCGAGCGCTTTCTGAGGACTTGATGCAAACCATGCGTGTCTACCAACAGAATCGGGAGGATCAAGCGGCTTTTGAGGCTTATTCGGCCTCCTACGAGCGTTTTGAGCAGGATATGCGTGCTTTCTCCACGCAAAAAGTCGTCGATAATATCAATAATCCAGCTGGGATGCATATTTTGAAGTCTACGGTTCAGTATATGGAGTTAGAGGATTTGGACGCAGTGCTGGCTGCAGCGAGTGCCACCGCCCTTGAACAGCCATTTATGCAAATGATCGCCGAGATATCGCGCAAGGCACATCGGGTTATTCCGGGTCGACCGTTTGTCGAGTTGGAAATGAATGCTCCCGATGGGAGCCCGTTTTTGCTTTCCAGTATAGCGGGTAAAGGTTCGTATGTGTTGATTGATTTCTGGGCTTCCTGGTGTGGTCCCTGCATTCGTGAAATACCGCATTTAAAAGCGACCTATGAAGCTTATCACTCCAAAGGCTTTGAGATTGTCGGCGTGTCTTTGGATACCGATGGGGATGCATGGAAAAACGCCATTGAAACGCACACACTTTCTTGGCCACATATGTCTGATTTGGCAGGCTGGCAAAGTACTGCGGTCAATTTGTATGCTTTCTCTTCAATTCCCCACACCGTGCTACTGGACCCCGAAGGCAAGATTGTAGCCAAAGACTTGCGCGGTGAGGCTTTGAGTCAGCGTTTAGAAGAGATCTTCGGAAAATAATCATCCCGGAGGATCCAGTAATTAAAAAGGGCTGATGCAATCTTTGTTTATGCATCAGCCCTTTTCATTCTGTCGGGATGAGAAGACTCGAACTTCCGACCTCTACGTCCCGAACGTAGCGCGCTACCAACTGTGCTACATCCCGATTGAATTCGGATGCAAATGTATGAAAAGGTTTTTCGATTGGCAACACGAATCGATTTTTTTTAAAAAAAAACGTTGAGGTATTTGGATAATCCAAAAAGCCATCGTACTTTTGTGGCCGCTAAAGCAATGGTGCCATAGCTCAGTTGGTAGAGCAAAGGACTGAAAATCCTTGTGTCCCCGGTTCGATTCCTGGTGGCACCACAAAAGAAAGATTCAAAACGACGTAAATCCCCGATTTTCAAAGAAAATCGGGGATTTTTTATTCCTCAGAGTAGGCAAAATAAGCCCTTTTTGAGTGCCTCTCACGGCCTTAAACAGGGGACTTTTCAGACTTTCAAAAAGTCCCACGAATAACCCTACAAATGATTGTTATTCAGTATTTTGCACTATTCTATTTTCTCTAATGTCTGGTAGTGTTCCATACTTTGTCTAACTAAAAAAACGGACTTTATGGAAAGAAAAAGATTCTCGGTTTTGTTTTACACCAAGAAATCAAAACTACTCAGAAACGGCGAAGCACCGCTGCGTGTGCGCATTACCTACGACAAACAGTATGTTGAGATGCAGTTAAAATGCAGTATTCCCTCTGAACTTTGGTCGCAACCCAAAGAACGAGCCACAGGGCGTGATCGCAAATCAAATGATCTGAACTACTACATCGACTCACTGCGCGTGCAGTTTTTCAGGATTTTTCAGGAGATGGATCTTGAGGGTAAAATCATTTCACCCCGTGCTATCGTCAACCACTATCAGGGTAAAGACGATCATGCGAAAACGCTCTACGGCGTGTTTAAAGAACACAACGACAACTGCCGGAAGCTTATTTCGGTCAATAACGATTACAAAAGGAATATAGCTGTCTGCAAAAAGCTGAAAGATCGCTACCAGCTCACTTATGGAAAAGGAAAGGTGCGTGTAAACCGTCCGAAACGATACGGAGCGGACAAGGCGAAGTATGCGGTTTGCGACGCAATGAAAGAGGTTTTGCCAAAGAGTGCGGATTACCAAATGTTGGCGGAAAACCTCAAACCACACGGGATTACCATTCAGTTTAAGTGCCGCCGAGGAACGGATATTATAGAAGGAGTTTCGTTTGAGAAAGACGATTATACATTCAAAGGCTCTCAGATTGACCGCAAGTTTAGTCACAAGAATTTGATGCGAATGTTTGCAATAGTAAAGGCGCATCAGAATCAATGGAGTGATGCAAGAAAATCAGACAAAGAATATAATCCACAAATCCACGCTCAAAATCTGGTGCAATCTTTCGGAAAAAATACTTCAAACGTCGTTTCCGACTCTCTGCAACCGGTAAGTGATGCGGCAGCCGAAGTTGTTTCAACAATTGGTGGTTTGCTAGACATTCCGTTCGATGCAAACCTTGCTGAGAATATTGAAGAAGCTGAGTTTCGCAGGCTTATGCAACGAAGAAAGAAAAAGGGCAGAAGATTATAAAAAACGCAGCGACCAAAAGGAAAAGGGTATAGAAAACAGTGAAACTAATCCGATAAACGTCAAGCCATGTCGTTTTGGTTTGTTTACTTTACCAGCTTTAAATCTCCAACCATGAAACAAAAGATTGGATTTCCAGATATCTGCACATTGTCAGAAAGCTTCTCTCACAGATATTCAACGATCTGAAATCATCATTGTAGAAGGTGGTTGTCTGGTTTGTGGTGGAAAGAGTAGAGTTGTTAAGAAAATAGATTGGGTAACGAGAATTGCCGATTCTATCGAGTATTAAAGCTAAAAAGTAAATGCTACGAATGACAAAAACTTTAAAAATCAATCCGTATATTTAAAGAGAAGTAAATTCCATGGCTACATCTTGTAATTTGAGTAATGAATATACTTAGATTATTTTGTTGTTATGTAAAATTTTAATATATTTGCATCGTAATTTTATTACTGATAAAAATATGAATACAATAAAACTGACAGATATTGCAGAAATAACTTCCGGAACTTACCAAAAAGAAGTTACAGATGGAGACCTGCTGTATCTGCAAGTGAAAGATTTAAAATCTTCGTATTTAGCGGATGGAGAGCTAAAACCATCCATTATAGACAGTGGCAAAATAGCGAAATACACACTTATAGACAAGGATTTATTGTTTGCAGCGAAAGGAACTTCAAATTTTTGTGTCCTGTATCGTGAAACGATGGGCAAAGCGGTTGCATCGAGTGCTTTTTTTGTGATTAGGGTTAGCCGTACTGCTGTTTTGCCGGAATATCTATGTTGGTACATTAACACCCCACAAGTTCTTAAAAAATTGCAATTCAATGCCGTAGGCAGTGCTACTCCATCCATAACAAAAGAAATGTTGGCAGAATTGGAAATCAACGTACCTATTATAGACATACAACGTAAAATAATCCAGTGTAACCAATTGCAAGAAAAAGAGTACGCACTACGTATGCAAATTACAGAAAAAGCCAGGCAGTTATCCAATCAATTACTATTAAACGCAACAAAATAATTTCAACTATATGGAAATCAAAATCAATCAAACAGATATTAACCGCATCGTATGGAAAGCTTGTGACACTTTCAGAGGTGTCATAGACCCCAGTCAATACAAGGATTACATTCTTACCATGCTGTTTATCAAATATGTAAGTGATGTTTATAAGTCAAAATACAGTGAGTATATAGATAAATATGACGGTGATACAGAAAGAGCAGACAGGGCCATGCGTCACGAACGCTTTGTAGTCCCTTCAAATAGTTCCTTTGACTACCTGTTCGAACATCGAAACGATAACAAGATCGGAGAGCTAATAAACATCGCACTTGCCGATCTTGAAGAGGCTAATCGGGAGAAGATGAGCAGTGAAGATGGCAGTGGAATTTTCCGCAACATAGACTTTAACAGTAGTAATCTTGGGGATACAAAAGATAAGAATACACGCCTGAAGAACTTATTGATTGATTTTTCGGGTGATAAAATGAGCTTTGACGAATCGCATTTGGAGGGGAACGATGTGATTGGAGATGCCTATATGTTTTTAGTTTCCACCTTTGCCAGTGAATCCGGGAAAAAAGCCGGAGACTTCTTTACTCCTGCGGAAGTCTCCTCGTTGTTGGCCAAACTGACTAAAAGTAAACCCGGTGCAAGAATCTGCGACCCCACATGCGGTTCCGGCTCTTTGTTGATTAAGGCAGGGCAAGAGGTGGATGGCAACAACTTCTCTCTCTACGGGCAGGAATTAAACGGCAGTACCTGGGCTCTGGCGATGATGAATATGTTTCTTCACGGTTTTGATAGTGCCACTATTCGCTGGGGCGATACGCTTCGAACACCCAAACTGAAAGAGGGCGACTCCTTGATGAAATTCGATACGGTGGTGGCAAACCCTCCCTTCAGTTTGGATAAATGGGGTGCCGATGAAGCTGCCGACGATCCCTATCATCGTTTTTGGCGCGGCGTTCCCCCAAAGAGTAAAGGCGACTGGGCTTTTATCAGTCACATGATAGAAGTGGCTTATGAAGGAACGGGAAAAGTGGGCGTTGTTGTTCCTCATGGGGTGCTGTTTCGTGGAGCGAGTGAAGGAAGAATCCGACGTCAAACCATTGAAGAAAATCTACTGGAGGCTGTTATCGGATTACCCTCCAATCTGTTTTTCGGCACCGGTATTCCTGCGGCAATCGTCCTGTTCAACAAAGGAAAAAAGACGACTAATGTGCTGTTTATTGATGCCAGCAAAGAATTTGAAAACGGCAAGAATCAAAACAAACTTCGTTCACAGGATATTGAGCACATCGTTTCTACTTATCGGAAATTTTCAGCTGGCGAAATCCAAGCCGGCGTGATCGAAGAAAAATATGCTTATGTTGCCACTTTTAAAGAAATCGAAGAGAACGACTTTAATCTGAACATTCCCCGCTATGTGGATACGTTCGAAGAGGAAGAAGAAATTGACATTGCAGCGGTGCAGCAGGAAATTACGGCATTGGAAATGGAACTTGCCGAAGTACAGGGCAAAATGAAGGAATATTTAAAGGATTTGGGATTTTAAATATGTCAGAGAATAATAAAATAAAACGAGTTAGGAAATCGATTCCAACAAATGTTTCCTGCAAATTATGGGTTAAAGCGGGTGGTAGATGCGAGTATTGTAATACACCTCTCTGGAAAGATTCTTTGACTCAACGTCAAATGAACAAAGCATATATCTCACATATTGTTGCAGCACAAGAAAATGGACCCCGTGGCCATTGGTTTTGGTCAAAGGAATTAGAACTTGATCTATCAAATTTGTTGCTCCTGTGCGATGAATGCCACAACCGAATTGATGAATCTAAACATTTGGAACATTCTGTTGAAAGTCTTCGTGAAATGAAGAAGAATCATGAGGATAGAATTGAACGGATGTGCGGATATAAGCCTGAAAACAAGTCACATATTATTCTGATGGGGGCAAATATTGGAGGTGTTATCCCCTCAATAAACTTTGAGAGTATTGTAAATTCAATGCTCAAACAAGGAGATTTTCCTTTTAGTGATAAACCGATTTGTTTGGGTATTGAAAACTCTGAATTTAAAGATAACTCCAATGACTATTGGGCTGTCAACGAAAAGCAAATTGTGTCAGCTTTTAACACGAGGGTTAAACCTCTAATCTCTGAAATTGGAGAAGCCTCTTTTTCTGTGTTTGGATTAGCTACTCAGCCATTATTGGTTAAATTAGGAACGCTCTTCTCTGATTTGCAAAATGTTAAGGTTTATCAGAAACACAGAGAGCCAGACACTTGGGATTGGTTAGAAAGAGATGGGGCAAATGAATTTATTATCAATCGCCCATCTGATACTACGAAAAAAACGGTACTGATCTTTGCGTTAAGTGCTAATGCTATTTCTAAGCGAATTCGTGAACGATTGGGTGATCAAGCAAGTATCTGGGTATTTACTGCTAAATTCCCCAATAATGATATGCTAAAGTGTGAAAAACAATTATCGGAATTTCGCACCTTGGTAAGGTCAGTTTTGGATGAAATAAGAACATCAACCGGACAAACTATTTTACACATATTTATGGCAATGCCTGTAGCTTGTGCGATTGAGTTAGGACGTGTATGGATGCCAAAAGCCGATATGGAAATGGTTCTATATGATTATAATACAGCTTTAGATGAAGATGTTCCAGTAATCACGATTAAAAATGAAATAATATGATAACAGAATCACAGAAAGATCAATTCAGCAGTATTTTCAATGAATTTGGAAAGGCATTAGACATTACTGAAACCGAATATGATGCAATTGTTACTAGTTATCGAGCTATGGGAACATGGCTGGCGGATAATTCAAGTTCGTTACAACAATATGATCCAGCGATTTTACCCCAAGGTTCGTTTATGCTTGGCACAATGGTGCATCCTGTTTCTGATGACGATGATTTAGATATAGACTTAGTCTGTCAACTTAAACGAAAACCTTCTGCCTGGACTCAGTATAACTTGAAAAACGCAGTCGGAGATCGTATAAAAGAAAATAACACCTACAAATCGATGTTGAATAATGAAGGCAAACGTTGTTGGACATTGAAATATGCTAAGGGAAAATATCACATGGATATTCTTCCTTGTTTTGTAAATGAGAACTATCAAAGAATTCTTGAGCAATCCTTTTCTGAGATTGAACAACAAAATGTTGACAGCCTTGCTATTAGAATAACAGATAAAACAAGATCTGACTATTATACAGAAAAAAATATTGAAAACTGGTTCAAAAGCAATCCATTTGGTTATGCAAAATGGTTTTTTAACATCGCAACAAGGCCTTCAGAATTGAGAAGATCGTTCTCACTAAGTGCTTCCATTGCACCCATTCCAAAATTCAACAAAACAAAGCTACCTCTTCAAAGAGTGGTTCAATTACTTAAACGACATAGGGATATAATGTTTGATGGAAATGAAAACAAGCCAATCTCTATCATTGTTACCACGTTAGCGGCAAGATCCTATCAAGGTGAGACCACTATTTTTGATACGTTGGATAATATTGTTCGTAAAATGCCTATGTATATTGAAGATCGAATGGGTGTTAAATGGGTTGCAAATCCCGTAAATCCAGAGGAAAATTTTGCTGATAAATGGCAAAAAGAACCTAAAAAAGAGCAAAACTTCTATCTATGGATTCAACAGTTGCGTAGTGATTTAAATGTGCTTATTGCAGACTCAGGACAAGGATTGCCAAAGTTAAGTACTACAATGAAGCAGATGTTTGGAGAGACTTTAACAAGTACGGTTTTTAGCAACTTCGGAGGAGCGTCCAAAGATTCAAGTTCTAATGGTACGTTAAAAATGGCTGCAACAACGGGTATGTTAGGTGCGATTGGAAGAACTACTGTTGCAGGTCACAATTTTTTTGGGAACATCGAGGATGAGTAGCATAGAAATGAGACATCAGATTGGATCCATTCAATCATACTTTCCTAATGGACAGTTTATCCACAAAGGAGGACGTAAAATCATTTGGGAAGGGGATATAACGCCAACACCTAATAGTCTGACGTATCGAATTAGAATTAACTATTCATTTAAAGATGGTGTTTCTGTTTATGTTATCAATCCTAAACCACTGGCATTGGCAAATGGGAAAACTCAATTACCCCATATTTATTCTCACGAGGAACAATGTTTGTGTTTATACTATCCAGATGGTAATGAGTGGAATCATTCGAAGTATTTGGTTCATACAATTTTTCCATGGACTTCTGAATGGTTATTTCACTACGAGCTGTGGCTTGTTACTGGCACGTGGCATGGCGGTGGTAAGCATCCATCAATTGAAGAAAAAAATAATGCAGAAAAGAATGAAACAATCAAATGAGAGTATTCCAAAAGTGTGGACAGAAAAGCCCATATTCACATTTTATAGATGTTCTCAACTATCTCGTGAATTTCTTTCTTATGAGGAAATATTTATGAAAAGTGCGACAGCGTTGCACCAATTTTATGCACTGTAAATCTGAAAATTACAGGAACGGCAGACAAACATAACCGATTGGTATTACGGACATTTTCACGAACACAAGTTGGAACGGCACCACGGTATCAATTTCAGGTTGTGTGATTGTGGGGAGATGAATGAGGTTAGAAAAACGAGTGATTAGTATTAAAAAAGGGACTGAAATGGATACACAGAAAGAGGTAACTGATTGGTTTAAAACCCTAAAAGGGTGGCAAACCGAACTGGCATATCGGATTCTTACAAAAAATATTGAAGAATCCGACATCTCAGATATTATCACAATGGTAAAATCGAATGCAACCTTCGTCGATAAAGCATTTCCAAATTTTGTAAAGCCCACGGACGAAAAGCAAATTAGATTATTGTCCATTGAATCCATTCAGAATATCGAAAGCTTAGCCCCACGAAATCCGTTGATATTTGAGAAAGATAAAAATCTAATTGTGATATATGGCTCTAATGGATCTGGGAAATCTGGTTATACAAAAATCATCAAAAAGATCAGTGGAAAACCTCGTGCCAAGGATTTAAAACCAAATGTTTATAATGAAGGTTCTAATGGGAGTAAATGTACCATCAAATATACAATTGATGATTTTGAGGAAGCAAGAGAATGGAGTATAAACAATAGTTCTATATCTGATTTAGCAGGAATTGATGTCTTTGATACGAATACAGGGAATGGTTATATTGAAGGAGCAAATACCGTAGCGTACACGCCAAAATGCGTGGCGCTTTTTGAGGCGTTTTCTCGTTATTATTCAGTAATTGAACAAGAATTGAAGCACGAAAGTGAAAGATTGGTAAAAACGCTACCAACTATTCCTGTCGAATATTCAACAACAAATTTTTCAAGAGTATATAATAACCTAAATAAGAATCAGACAGAGTCACAACTTGCAAGCATATTGATTTGGGACGAAACGAATGAACAAATAAAATTAGAACTTGAAAAGCGACTAAAAGAAAAAGACCCTGCAAAAAGTGCAGTAGAAAAAAGAAAACAAAAATCAGAAATCGACAAAATTATCAGAGAAATTACAGAGGCTTATATACAAATAAATCTTGATGCAAGAAAAGCAACAAAAGGATTAATGGATGATGCAATTAGTAAGCGTAAAATAGCCCAAGATAGTGCACAAATTATTGCAAACAAATCCAAATTGCAGGGCGTTGGCAGCCAGGTTTGGAAATCTTTATGGGAAGCAGCACGTACTTTCTCTCTTCAAGAAGCATATAGAAATACGGGATACCCCAATATCGGAGATGGCACAAGGTGTGTTTTGTGTCATCAACCATTAAATGACGATGCTAAAGAACGATTATCTTCTTTTGAAACGTTTATTAAAAGTCAATTAGAAAGTGAAGCAACAGAAGCAGAGAAAGTTTATGTTAATAGGCTCAATAGTTTACCTGTTGCAATAAGTCAAGATGTGCTTTCATCCAAGTGCAGAGCGGCTAATTTAAGCGAAGGATGGTTAGACTGTGTCGTTGCAATATGGCAACAAATAGACAATGTCTCAAACTCAATCAGACAAAATAAAGAGATATCAATTGACGCAAAATTCATAACGGACAATATTGGACTATTAAAAACGATTTCCGTACAATATGAAAAAGAAGCCATACAATTTGATGCTGATGCAAGACAATTAGATAGGGTACATGCGGAAAATGAATTATTAGAAATAAATGCAAAAAAATGGTGTTCAGAGCAAAAAGGACATATTTTGAATGAGGTAGAAAGATTAAAACAAGTAGCTGCTTATACTGATAGAATATCACAATGTAATACTCGTGCTATATCATTGAAAGCAAGTGCTATATCAGAAAAGGTAATCACTGAAGAGTATGTGAAAAGATTCAATAACGAATTATATGCGTTAAATGCAAATAGAATAAAGGTCGAATTAGTAAAAGGAAGTGCCTCCAGGGGCACGATTACTCATTCTTTAAAATTGAAAGGTGCTAGAAACTACAGTCCTTCCGATATATTGAGCGAAGGCGAGCATAGAATTATCGCTCTCGCTTCTTTTCTTGCCGATGTTACTGGAGGTAACAATACGAACCCTTTTGTTTTTGACGACCCAATATCATCACTCGATCAGGAATATGAAGAAAAAACTGTTGAGCGATTGGTTGAATTGAGTAAGACACGGCAAGTAATAGTTTTCACGCATAGATTAAGTCTATTAGGGTTGTTAAATGACAAATGTGATCAAAGCAAAATTCAAATCATTGGCATAAGAAGTGAGCATTGGGGGACAGGAGAAGTTGGTGATACACCTCTTTTTGCTAAGAATACAACAAAGGCATTAAACAGCATTAAATACGATAAAATAGCTAAAGCAAAAAAAGTTTTCGGTGAAAGCGGAAGTGAAACATATTATCCTTATGGAAAGATGCTTTGTAGTGATGTTAGAATAGTAGTTGAGAGAATTGTGGAATTTGATTTTCTGGCAGATGTCATACAAAGGTATAGACGGTCTGTAAATACGATGGGAAAAGTAGACAAACTTGCCAAAATTAAAAAAACGGACTGCGATTTGATAAACGATTATATGACAAGATATTCCTGTTATGAACATAGCCAGCCAATGGAAACACCTGTGGCGATTCCTGAGCCAAATGAAATTGAAGCAGATGTAGACAAACTGATAACGTGGCTTTCTGAGTTTAATAAACGAGTTTAACAATAGTCAAGAAAATTACATGATGGATAATAAACATAGCAATATACCACAAGGATATAAATACAGTTCGTTGGGAATTATCCCAAAAGAATGGGAGGTGAGGAATCTGGGAGATATTTTTTTCCTGCTTGGAAGTTTTTCATTTTCACGTGACCAAATGACTATTGAGCAACAAAAACTGAATTATATTCATTATGGTGATATTCATCTAAATAAGGAGAAAGACTGTGTCGATTTGAAAAAGGACAAATTGCCTTTTATTTTTGACGGTCTTATTAAAAAAGAACGACTCGTTGATTCAACTTTTCCATATCTCAAAAATGGAGATATTATACTCGCAGATGCTTCGGAAGATTACGAAGGTATTGGCAAATCATGGGAAATTATAGAAACAAATAATCACAAAGTGATTAGTGGCTTACATACTATGCCGCTTCGTTGCAATACGAATGAAATAGCATTGGGTTTTGGGCGTTATTTGTTTAAAAATACAAAATCGGCTATTGCATTAAAACAAGTTGCTCAAGGGACAAAGGTTTATTCAATCAGTTATAATCACATTTCAAAATTAGAAGTACTTGTTCCTCCTCTCCCCGAGCAACAAAAAATTGCCGAAATTCTATCCGTATGGGACAGGTCTATTGAAATGCATAGTCGATTAATAGAGTCTTTACAAACCCGTAAATGCGCCCTCATGCAGCGACTGCTAACAGGGAAGAAACGTATCTCAGGTTTCAACACTCCATGGCAGACTGTAAAATTAAAAGACTTATTTACGGAACGAGTTGAGACCAACGTTGTAGATTTACCGTTACTCTCTATAACGGCTGATCTAGGTATTATTTACCAAACGGATTCTGACAAGAAAGACAATTCCAATGACGATAAATCAAAGTATAAACGAATTTGTGAAGGTGATATTGGATATAATACAATGCGTATGTGGCAGGGTCGTAGTGCATTGTCCTACATCGAAGGTATAGTTAGTCCCGCATATACTATTGTTACACCCCAAAAAGGGACGAACGTGTTATTTTTTGCTTATTTATTTCAAACCTCAAAAGTAATAAATGAATTTTGGAGACATTCTCAAGGATTAGTTAGTGATACACTTAATTGCAAATTCAAAGACTTTGGGACTGTAAAAGTGTTCGTTCCTGTATTTGCTGAACAAACAGCAATAGCCGAGCGATTAACCACCGCCGATCGTGAGATAAACCTTGCCAAACAGAAACTTTCATACCTCCGCACTCAAAAATATGGACTTATGCAACAACTATTAACCGGTAAGAAGCGAGTACTATGAAAGAAATATACCCCAATCTGCATATCGGCTCTCAGGCTGATTACGAGAATATTGTAAGGCATCAGGACGGATGGTTTGTAATTCACGCTTGTAAAGAACCGTATCATCGTCAGGCATTAGGATATACTGGAAGATCTGCACCCAAGGAGCACCCCGAATATTTAATTGCTTACCGAGACAACCACTTAATATTAAACTTGGTGGATGCTCCTGATCCTGAATATATTCCTAAGGAAATTATTGATGAGGCGATAAAAGCAATTGGCAGTAATGTTGTGAACCAAAAAATATTTGTCCATTGCAATCAGGGTCAATCGCGATCTGCTGTGATTGGTTTGCTTTATTTGCATCATGTTGATGTAATTGATGCAGAGGTATTTGAAGAAGCAGAAAAAGAGTTCCTCCATTTATACCCTTGGTATAGCCCGGGAAATGGCATGCGAATGTTTGCAAAGCAACATTGGAATAGCTACTAAAGCGCAACGGAATGCGGTTTTTAGAAAAAACTAACGAAGAAACAAACAGGAGATATAAATAATTTGAAACGGAAAATGGAACGTCATGGATAAACTAAGCATAAAAGATGAACTGACAGATTTTCTGCTGTATACTACACCCAATGGTGAGATTAAGGTGGAGGTGATTTTGCATAACGAAACGGTTTGGCTTAGCCAAAAATCAATCGCACAATTATTTAGCGTTAATGTACCTGCAATAAGCAAACATTTGGACAATATATACGAGAGTGGCGAATTAACCCGTGAGGCAACTATTTCCATTTTGGAAACAGTTCAAACCGAAGGTACCCGTGAGGTGAAACGAAACATAGATTATTACAACCTTGATGCCATAATATCTGTTGGTTATCGTGTAAATTCGACTCAAGCGACGCGTTTCCGTATATGGGCAACCAATACACTGAAAGAATACATTATAAAAGGTTTCGTGATGGACGATAACCGCTTGAAAAACGGACGGTATTTTGGCAAAGATTATTTCAAAGAATTGCTGGAACGTGTTCGTTCCATTCGCTCCAGCGAACGCCGGATATACCAGCAAATAACCGATATTTTTGCAGAATGTAGTATCGATTACGATCCAAAATCAAACATTACCAATGAATTTTATGCTACGGTACAAAATAAATTTCATTTTGCTATAAATGGACGGACTGCTGCCGAAATTATATACAAGAGTGCCGATAATACCAAAGAATTCATGGGACTGAGCACCTGGAAAAACGCACCTAATGGTCGAATTCTAAAATCGGATACCATCATTGCAAAAAACTATCTGAGTGAACAGGAGATAAAAAGACTCGAACGTACCATAAGCAGTTATTTCGATTATATTGAGCGTATCATTGAAAACCGTAACACTTTTACGATGAGGCAATTCGCCTTAAGCGTGAACAAATTCCTTGAATTTAGCGAATATCAGGTACTAGAAGGTAAAGGCTGCATTTCAGCAAAAGAGGCTGAACAAAAAGCGTTTGCAGAATATGAAGAATTTAATAAAGTACAAAAAATAGAATCCGACTTTGACAAAGCGATAAAGACCATACGTGACAAAAACAACTAAAAATGAAGTCACTTCATGGCACCATCGATTTGTCGTATAAGCTATCAGCATTATGAACAACATATCCTTCAAAGAAGACCACATCAGCCAAATCCCTGCGTTGCAATTCTTGCAGAAACTAGGCTATACGTACCTCTCCCAAGAGGAGGCATTAGAGCTCCGTGGCGGTAAAATCACGAACGTGCTTTTGGAGCCGGTTTTGCGAAAACAATTGCAGGAAATCAATTCCGAGATTCAGGTGAGCGGGACGAAGACCTCCTTCTTTTCGGCTCAGAACATTGAGAATGGCGTTGTTGCGATGCGTAACATCGCGATGGATGAAGGATATATTTCAGCCAATGAAAGCGTTTATAACCTATTGACGTATGGCAAATCGCTGGAACAAAGTATAGATGGTGACAAGAAAAGCTACAACCTGCAATACATCGATTGGAAAAATCCGGAACGGAATGTATTCCATGTTACCGAAGAATTTGCCGTTTGCCGTGCAGGGATGACGGAGACCTACAGACCGGATATCGTTTTGTTTGTCAACGGCATTCCTTTGGTCGTCATCGAATGCAAGCGGCCGGATGTGAAGGACTCTTTGGAACAAGCCATCTCGCAACACCTGCGTAATCAAAAAGAAGATGGTATCCGTGAATTGTACCAGTATTCCGCTTTGCTTTTGGGGCTTGCCAATTCGTTCGCTTCGTATGCCACGACTGGCACGCCTGAAAAGTTCTGGTCTAAATGGAGAGAGCAATTTGCAACAAGGGAAGAAGAGCTATCGTATCAAGTCGAATTGCATCAATTGGTGAATCAACCCCTGAAAGAGGAACAGCGGAAGAATCTATTTGCCACCCGTTATCACTATGTAGAACAGCATTTCCTAGAGATTGAAAAGGCAGAAATCGCCCCCACCTTGCAAGACGAATACCTGTATTGCTTGTGCCGTCCGCAGCGATTGCTTGAAATACTGTTCAACTTTACCCTTTACGACAATGGCGTAAAGAAGGTGGCACGCTATCAACAATTCTTTGCCGTTAAGAAAACCATGGAACGGATACGCATCATGGAGAACGGCAAACGGAAAGGTGGCGTAATCTGGCATACACAGGGCAGCGGAAAATCGTTGACCATGGTGATGTTGGCACAAGCCATTGTGCTCGATAAATCGATTCGGAATCCCAAAATTGTGTTGGTAACCGATCGAACAGATCTAGACAGGCAAATTACAGGCACGTTTAAAAAATGTGGTACGTATGCTCTAAATGCGAAAACGGGTACGCACTTGGTTGAATTGTTGGAGAGCACCACAGATGCCGTAATCACCACCATCATTAACAAATTTGAGACGGCTGTTCATCGCATCAAGAAACCCTTGGAAAGTCCCAACATCTTTATCCTTATTGATGAGGCACATCGCAGCCAATACGGAGAAATGGCCATCAGGATGCAACAAACACTGCCCAACGCTTGCTGCATCGCGATGACGGGAACGCCTTTGATGAAAAAGGAAAAAAGTACTGCTCTTACGTTCGGTGGAATGATAAATCCTGTCTATACGGTGGATCAGGCGGTAAAAGACGGAGCCGTGGTACCGTTACTATATGAGGGACGCATGGTTCCTCAAATGGTTCATGAAAATGCCATTGATAATTATTTCAATAGGGTGTGCGAGTCTTTGTCGGATTATCAGCAGGCTGATTTAAAAAAGAAATTCAGCCGGGCCGAGCAACTCAATGAAGCTGAGCAACGCATTTATGCCATAGCATGGGATGTTTCACTGCATTTCAGGGACAACTGGCAAGGAACCAAATTTAAGGGTCAACTGGTTTGTCCTAAAAAACGGGTGGCCATCAAGTATAAGGAATTCTTGGATGAAATCGGTATCATTTCTACCGAGGTGCTTATTACGTCTCCCGATGACCGTGAAGGAGAAGAAACAGCTTATGGAGAAACCAGCAGCATGGAAAAGGCTTTCTGGAAAAAAATGATGGACGAACACGGAACCCCCAAAAAGTATGAAACAAACCTGATCAGCAGTTTCAAGAATGCGGATGCTCCCGAAATTATGATTGTGGTAGATAAGTTACTGACAGGGTTTGATGAACCCAAAAATACGGTGATGTATTTAGACCGGAATCTGACAAATCATACCTTGCTTCAAGCTGTTGCTCGTGTAAACAGAGTCTGTGACGACAAAGAGTTCGGGTACATTATCGACTATTACGGCGTGTTGAGTAAACTGAATGATGCGTTGGATCTATATGCCGACTACGATACCGAAGAGATGGCTGATATTCACCAGACCATGGTCGATATCAAAGAAGAGATAACTCAATTGTCGCAACGCTATTCCGACCTATGGAGCCTGTTTAAAGAAATCTCAAACAAACGGGATTTGGAAACGTATAGCCGATTGCTTCGCTTTGAAGACAAACGTCAGGACTTTTACGACAAACTCACCGCTTTTGCCCGTTGCCTGAAAATTGCATTGTCTTCCATCGAGTTTCACAAAGAAACGCCGGAAACAATGATCTGTACGTACAAAGAGGATTTAACCTTGTTCCTGAAGTTACGAAGTGCGGTTCAAGAGCGTTATTCGGATGCCATCAATTATAAACAGTTTGAGGGACAGATTCAGAAACTGATCAATACGCACATTGAAAGTGGTGAGGTGAAAACCATTACGGAGTTGGTAAACATCTTCGATAAAGAAAAATTTGAGGCTGAGATAGAAAAGATAACCGGTAAAGCTGCCAAAGCGGATACGATTGCTTCGAGAACTGCCAAATATATTCATGAGAAGATGGAGACTGACCCTGCTTTTTACAAGAAGTTTTCACAAATGCTGAAAGAAACCATTGCCGATTACGAACAGGGACGTATCGACGAAGCGGAATATCTGGATCGGGTGTTGAAGCATAAAGAAGAAGTGTTGGCTCATACAGATAAGGAGATTCCAAAAGAGCTGGTTGGCAGCAACGTAGGGAAAGCATTCTTCGGCTTAAGTCTGGAAGTCTACAAATCCATTCAAATGGAAGTGGAAAAATATGTTGATATAAAGCAAGTTGCCTTGGACACGGCTTTGGCCTTTGATGCCATCATCCAACCTAAAGTCATTGTGGACTGGCAAACCAATTCGACCTTGATTGGAAAAATGAAAATTGAGTTGGAAGATTTTCTCATCGATGAGATTAAACGCAAATACGCTATTCCATTGACTTTCGATGATATGGATGCGATCATTGACCAATGTGTGGATGTCGCTAAATTATGGTACAAGTAATGGAAGATACGATTCATTATGGAACTTCCGATATCGTATTCAGCGTTCAATATTCAAGCCGGAAGACCTTGACAATAGCGGTTTTGCCGGATGAAAGTGTTCTGGTAAAGGCACCGGAAAACGCCACCGTTGAAGCCATTCGTGACAAAGTGCATAAACGGGCTTCCTGGATTATCAGGCAGCAACACTATTTCAAGTCTTTTGGAGATAGAACTTCGGAACGTCGGTTTATCAGTGGAGAGTCTCATTTGTATTTGGGACGTCAATATTTGTTACATGTTACAATAGGGAGGCCTGATAGTGTAAGATACAAAGGACGCTGTTTTGAAATCATTTGTTCATCCAAATCGAAGGCTAAAGGGTTAATGAATGATTGGTATCGTGTCCATGCAAAAGTTAAATTTGCAGAAATTGCGGAACCTATTATTCAACGCTTCGGACGATACCATGTAACGCCGGCCTCAATTTATATTCAGGAGATGAACAATCGCTGGGGCAGTTGTACCAATAGCGGAAAGATTATTCTTAATGCTGAGCTGATTAAAGCAGCTCGGCCTTGTATCGAATACGTGATTACGCACGAGCTTTGCCATCTTATCCATCGGAATCATACCAAGGCATTTTATGAATTGTTGGCTGCAGAGATGCCGGATTGGGAAAAATGGAAAAATAAGTTGGAGCAATCTTTGATATAGAATATATGCTGTTAATCAATATATTATCATTATATTTGCACACTATCAGTAATAAATGATAATGTGCATTTTTTATGATAATAAGTAATGATATGAGAAAGTTAGAGACCTATATTCAGGAAGTTTTGGGTTGCCAGGCTGTAGTCGTACCGTTGGATAAGCCATTGCTGAATAAGCTGCCATTGTATATTACTGTTGCTTATAGTGTCGGTACAATCAGTTTATTGGGTAGTGATCTATGTTTGTTGATGGCAGAGAAAGAGAATGAATTTACACCGGAGCAATTAACAAGGCAAAAGTCAATAGCGGAACAAGTGCTTGATATGCCGGTGGTCTTTGTTTTCAATAAGATCGCTTCCTATAATAGGAAGCGATACATTGAGCGGAAAATTAACTTTATTGTCCCTCAGAAGCAATTGTTTATTCCTGTCCTGATGATGGATATTCGCAAAATAGCTCAGCGTGTAGCGAGCGAGCCCAAAGAACTAGCCCCAATGGCTCAGCTTGTATTGTTATACCATCTGCAAAAGGAAGCGCTAAATGGTATGAGCATCAAACAAGTTGCGGAAAAATTGGACGAATCGTACCTCAATACGAACCGAGCAATGAACAACCTCCGAATTTTTGGCCTGTGTGATCTGCAAGGCGGTAAGGAGAAGGTTCTCCTGTTTGATGAAAACAAAAAGACATTATGGGAGAAGGCTTTGCCTTTCCTGACAAATCCTGTTCTGAAAACGGTTTATACCGATTCCGAACTGAATCAACTATGGAGTGGTATGAATGCTATGGCACATTATACGATGCTTAATGACGAGTACGGGAAATATTATGCCATCAGTAAAGAGGTGTTTCGTAAAATAGATGTTGTTACAGACCCGCAATATGGGGAAAACAGGATCGAGATTTGGCGATACAATCCGACGCTAATTGCCGAAAATGGTTATGTAGACCGACTATCACTATATATGCTATACAAGGAGAGTAATGACGAGAGAATTGAAACAGCATTGGATGCTTTAATTGAACAATTAGGATGGTAAAAGGAATCGAGATCTTCAAGCAATACTTTGCTCGGTACAGCGACAGCTATGTTATCATAGGTGGTACGGCATGTGATATGATCGAAGAACGGGCAGGTCAAAATCCCCGTGCCACAAAGGATATTGATATCATATTGATAATCGAGGCATTAACATCGGAATTTGTTCGTCGATTCTGGCAGTTCATTACCGACGGCAAGTATGAGGCAAGACAACGCGGCAATGGCACAAGTGAGTATTTCAGGTTTATGAAACCTGAGGCAGATCAATTTCCTTATCAAATTGAACTGTCTGCAATCCTGATGAACGAGGAGTACTATAATTTCACATTAGCGCATAGTCATATTGCCGATGATATTCGTATTGCTGCTACAGAAAGCCTGATTTGCTTGAAAGCTAAAGCATTTCTTGATCTGACGGTACGCAAACAAGGCGGAGAGAGAATCGATGAAAAAAAGATACGAAAACACTTCAACGACATTTTCAGGCTGTCGGTTATACTTCCGGGAGATGTAAGCTTTAATCTACCTAAAGAATTAAACAACGATTTATCGGAGTTTTGCAGAAGGGCAAAACCGGCATTACCCGACAAAAACTTTTTTAAAGCGATGGGACTGGGAAGTATTGACGCCGCGCAGGTCTTTGAGCGTATCTGTTTGGTTTTCAACGTAGAGCTATAATGATGTATTTATACGACTTCTCGCAAAACTATAAATCACTCTGTGTATGCGGAGATATACACGGGGAATTCAGGCCGTTGATTTACAACATCAAGCGGTTATCTATCACGGATGCCCTTCTTGTTGTTGCCGGAGATTGTGGTATTGGCTTTGAAAAACCGGAATATTACGATCAGTTATACAACCGGATTTCTCAAACACTCAAAAAGCAAAACGTTAAACTTCTTTTGATAAGAGGCAACCACGACGACCCTGAATACTTTGACGGGAATAAAATAAACTATCCGAATCTGACGGCATTGCCTGATTATTCGGTGATACGATTTAATGGACTGAGTGCATTATGCGTAGGCGGTGGTATCTCCGTTGACAGAGAGGCAAGAAAAATGGATATGTGGCTCAAAAAAATCAAAGGGAAGATGTGTTGCCCGAGTTATTGGGAGGAGGAAAAGGTCGTTTATAATGAACCTCTCCTTGACGAGATGAACGATGAGGGAATTCACATTGATGCCGTCATCTCGCATACAGCTCCGTCGTTTTGTTTCCCTACGACAAAAGAGGGGGTGGCGGGTTGGTTAGCAAAAGATAGTGCATTAGAGCTGGATTTAGATACGGAGAGACAAGCGATGGATAAGCTGTTTGACTATCTTATCAGAAAGAACAACCCGATAGCAGATTGGTATTACGGGCACTTTCATTCTTCAGCAAATGAATATATTCACTCTGTAAGATTTAGTCTGCTTGATATTCAGGAGATAAAAACATTGTGGAACCGTGCAAAATAGCTTCGTCTTATTTTGGAAACTAACGTCAGAAAGAAGACAGAACCTCTTTTTTTATTCCTCTTTAAGTAGTTTTGTCGGACTTTTGCCGTACGTTTTGAGGAATATTTGCCGGAAGTGTTTTACGTCGGTATAGCCAATCTTAAACGCAATTTCTGATATGGTATATTTTTTTTGCATCAGCAGATCTTTTGCCTGTTCCATTCGGTATTGTCGGATGATGGATGCCGGTGCTTGACCACTGCAGGCTTTGATTCGGTTGTAAAGGGAAGATCGACTCATGCCCATGAGGCTGCCAAGTTGATCTACGTTAAAACTCGACGCTTCGTAGTGATTGTGGATGATGGCAAATACTTTCTCCATAAAGCGTGCGTCCTCCGTATCCGGTTGGATGTTGTCACGCACAAAGGGATTTTCATCGCTTAGGTCCTCTTGACGAATTTGCTTTTGAAAGGATTTCGACCCTTCTATGCTGGTCAGCTGCTGTATGTTGCCGTTCATTGTATTCATGCGCCAAAGAATGACCCTCAGTTTGTCGCGTTCGCTGTCGGCCAGATCTCCATGGTTTGATAACACGCGTAAAGCCTCGGAGACTTGCTCCAGCAGGTCTTTCATGTCGTGGACGATGTATACGTATTGGCTGATCTTTCGACTCAATCGTGCTTCCTTAAACCTGCAGGTAAATAACCGTAGTACAAAAAAAAGTACAATGGTTGCCGTAATAAGTCCAATGATAAGGGGGGATTTGTCGATTATGGCTTCGTTCATGGTTGATGGGTATTCGTTTGTTGAGCCGCTCTTGGCCTATCTTGTAAACAAATATACAAAAATTAGAACATGGTTCAGCCTTTAAAGTCAAAAAAAGGGGGGTATGTCGTTATTTTATAGCCTGTATTTGTTCAAAAAGACGAATGTCTCTTTCATTAAACAGTATGAGTGTCATCGTTGTGCTTGAATATTCCTATATTTATGTTTGAAAAATAATTGAATATACCCACAATCATTTAGATATTGAAGCGTATGAACACGATTAAACTGAACAAGCACTTGCTGGATGTACAAGGTGACCTATTTCGTTTCGCCTTTCGTTTGACCCGTAACCGCGATGACGCCTCGGATCTACTGCAGGAGACTTCACTTAAGGTGCTTGACAATCATGATAAATTTGCGGAGGAAACCAACTTTAAGGCTTGGGCGTATACACTTATGCGCAACATCTTTATTAACAACTATCGGAAGGCCGTTCGCGAACAAACCTTTGTGGATCAAACGGATAATTTATACCATTTGAATATACCACAAAATTCGGGTTTTGACTCCCCGGAAGGTGCGTACTCCATTGCTGAGATTACCAAGGCAATTGAGAGTTTTTCAATGGAATACCGCAAGCCTTTCGCAATGCACATTGCCGGATACAAATATGAAACCATCGCTGAAGTGATGGATCTTCCACTTGGTACGGTTAAAAGTCGGATCTTTTCAGCACGCAAGCGTTTGCAACAAATGCTGAAAGATTATCGTTAATCACTCTTTTGTTTTTTTCTTAGAAGTCGCAGTCTTTTTGGTTGCGACTTTTTTTGTGCTTGTTTTGGCACCGCCTTTTTTTGCCGGGGTCCGTTTGCGTGTAGGTTGTTTCTCCTGTTCCTCTATCATCTGTTGACAGGCTTCCAATGTAAGTGTTAGAGGATCGGTATCCTTTGGTATCTTATAGTTCTGCCCGTCTTTGCTGATGTAAGGCCCGTATCGACCATTAAGCACCAAAATATTGGCTTCTTCAAAGACCATGATCTGTTTCTTTTGATCCGCTTCTCTTTTCAGTTCAATCAGTTCGATGCATGTTTCCAAGTCAACCTCCAGTGGGTCGATTGTTTTGGGCAGCGATACGAACTTGTTGTTGTGACGGATATAGGGTCCAAAGCGACCCACTGCAACGGTGATCGTTTTTTCCTCAAATGAACCTACGGTTCTTGGGAGTTTAAATAGCTCCAAGGCGTCTTCCAACTCAATGGCATCCATTCGCTGATCCTTTTGTAAGGAAGCAAACAAGGGCTTTTCTTCTTCTTCGGCGGTGCCAATCTGAACGATGGGACCGTATCGGCCGATTCGTACGGATACTACCCGTCCGGTTTTGGGGTCGTTGCCCAAAATGCGTTCTCCGACTTTTTGCTTGGACCAAACCGAGGCTTCCTCGACTGCCGGGTGGAAATCTGTATAAAAATCGGTTAGTACTTTATCCCATGCTACTTCTCCATCGGCAATCTGGTCAAATTGTTTTTCGACCTGGGCCGTAAAGTTATAGTTCATGATGTTTGGAAAGGATTCCAGAAGAAAATCGTTCACGACCATGCCGATGTCGGTAGGAAAAAGCTTGTTTTTTTCGGCTCCGGTTGTTTCTGTTTTTACTTCCCGGTGAATGGCCTCGTTTGACAATTCAAAATGGATGTACGAACGTTCCTGACCTTCACGATCCTCTTTACGAACGTAGCCTCTTTGCTGAATCGTAGAGATGGTGGGGGCATAGGTTGATGGTCTTCCGATGCCGAGTTCCTCCAATTTCCGTACAAGGCTGGCTTCTGTATAACGTGCCGGTCGCTGTGAAAAGCGTTCGGTTGCGGTTGCTGAAGTCATTTCCAGTTGGTCTTCCAATCGTACCGGAGGCAGCATTTTGCTGTTGCTGTTGCTGTCGTTGTCTATGTCTTCGTCGGTGGACTCCATATAAACCTTAAGAAAACCATCAAACGTAAGCACCTCTCCCAATGCTTCCAATTTTAAATTGCTGTTGGAAAGACCAATGGTGATGGCTGTTTTTTCGAATTCAGCATCAGCCATTTGAGAAGCCAGTGTACGTTTCCAAATCAATTCGTACAGTCGCTTTTCCTGAGCCGTACCGTCGATGATCTGTTGGTTCATGTAAGTTGGACGGATGGCTTCATGGGCCTCCTGAGCTCCTTTCGATTTGGTTTGGTAATGGCGCTCTTTTATGTATGAAGCATCCGCTATGTCCATGATTGCCGCTTTGGCTGTTTGAATGGCCATGTTGGATAGGTTGACAGAGTCGGTACGCATGTAGGTAATCTTTCCGGATTCATACAGACGTTGAGCAATCATCATGGTTTGAGATACGGAATAACCCAATTTTCGGGCCGCTTCCTGCTGCAATGTTGATGTCGTAAACGGTGCCGCAGGAGATTTACGCCCCGGCTTTGTCGTGATATCCTCTATGTTGAATTGAGCCGATTTGCACGTTTCCAAAAAGGCCAAAGCCTCTGCTTCTGATTTTAATCGTTGTTGTAGTTCCGTCTTCAGTAGAGATTGCTTGCCGTTCGCATCTTCCAAGATAAAATGTACGACGATGCGCCAGTTAGACTCTGCCTGGAAGTCTTGTATGGCACGTTCGCGTTCTACGATCAAGCGAACCGAAACCGACTGAACACGTCCGGCCGATAGCGATGGTTTGATTTTTTTCCAGAGTACAGGTGAGAGCTCAAAACCGACCAGGCGATCCAATATGCGTCGCGCCTGCTGTGCATCGACCAGGTTTTGATCGATGGCTCTCGGGTGTTCGATGGCATGTAGAATGGCCTCCTTGGTGATTTCGTGGAATACGATGCGTTTGGTTGTTTTGTGATCCAAATTCAGCACTTCGGCCAGATGCCATGCGATGGCTTCTCCCTCACGGTCCTCATCAGAAGCCAACCAGATGGTCTTCGCTTTTTTTGCATTCGACTTGAGTTCGCCTACCAGTTTCTGTTTGTCTGCTGAGATTTCGTAAATGGGTTTAAACCCGTTGTTGAGATCCACGCCAAAGTCTTTTTTGCTCAGGTCACGAATGTGACCGAAACTGGAGAGTACTTTGTAGTCTTTACCAAGGAACTTTTCTATGGTTTTGGCTTTTGCCGGGGATTCAACGATGATTAAATTATCTTGCATTGGGTATCTATTTTCAAACCGATTTAATGAAATCAGGCGGCAAAATTATAAAATTCAAAGGACAATGTACGTTAAAAAACAAAAATCAGTCCGTTTAACGTCTTAGTCCGGGTCCAGAACGGATCGATTTTCCGGTGACTCGTCGTACCATCCCGCATAAAATTGATAGTTTGACGAAATGCGTTTGTTGATGTTTTGAGTCTGTTCCGGGTCCGACATTTTTACAAACTTTGCGGGTACCCCAGCATAAATGCTGAAAGGTTCCACCTTTGTATTGCTTAAGACGACGGAGCCTGCTGCGATGATGGCTCCTTCACCGATGACAGCATTGTCCAAAATCACAGAGCCCATGCCGATTAAGGCATCGTTCTCGATGGTGGCGCCATGTACCGTGACGTTGTGCCCAATGGAGACATTGTCCCCAATTTCTATGGTCGACCGTTGGTAGAGGGTATGAAGAACTGAGCCGTCCTGGATGTTGACGTTGTCTCCGATACGGATGCTGTTTACATCACCTCGCAGCACCGTGTTAAACCAGATGCTGCATCCATCTCCCATGACGACATCACCGATGATGGTTGCGTTGTCTGCAAAGAAACATTTTTTTCCATAGTGTGGAGTAAATCCACGAACGGATTTGATTAGTGCCATATTATTATTGTTGTTGAATGGGTTTTGTTTTTTTGTAAAGCCAAGATCGTACTTCCTCGTCGAGCGCTTCCGATAACGTATGGTATACGTGCTGATGGTAGTGGTTGATCCATTGGATTTCGTGTGCATGAAGTTGTTTTGTGTCTATGCAGGTCGTTTCAAACGGACAAAGCGTCAGCGTTTCAAATTGTAGGAACGATCCGTACTCCTGAACACAAAGTAGATTTTCCAAACGGATTCCGTATTGCCCCGTACGATACAGCCCGGGCTCGTTGGATACAACCATGCCGCAGCGAAGCGGGGTCGGGTTTTCATTCATGCGAATGCTTTGAGGCCCTTCGTGTACGTTGAGGCAGTGACCGACGCCATGACCGGTTCCGTGCAGATAATTTTCTTGGCGTTGCCAAAGGAATTGTCGGGCCAGAACATCCAATTGGCTGCCTCGTGTGCCTTGGGGAAAGCGGGCTGTGCTTAGGGCAATCAATCCTTTTAATAGATCGGTATAATCCCGTTTGTAGTCGCTGCTGGGTTTGCCATGTAAATAAATGCTGCGTGTACAGTCGGTTGTACCATATTTATAGTGTCCACCGACATCCACCAATAGCGCTCCTTCGCCGTGGATGGGTTCGGCCTGTTCTGCTGTAGCCTCATAGTGCACGATGGCTCCGTTTGCTTTAAATCCAACAATGGAAGAGAAGCTTTCCTCGATGTAATCCGGACACAACGTTCGAAACGTTTCCAACTGTTTGCTGCACTCGTATTCGTTTGAGCCCAAACTTTTTTGCTCCAACCAATGCAGCCATCGTGTCAGTGCAATGCCTTCAGCGCGCATTGCGTTTCGAAACCCGTTGAGTTCTACCGGATTTTTGCATGCTTTCATCAACGCGATGGGGCTGGCCTGATTGATCAGCGTACAATTTTCTTTCAATAGGGCAATGACTGATGCATTCAGCGTATTGAAGTCGGTTAACAGGCCTTTTGATCGAATGGTCTTCAGAAAATCGTAAAAGGAGTTGTATGGGGCGGTTTTCACGCCGGCTTCTCTGAGTGATTGTTGTGCCGTTGCGTCCAATTTTTCGGTTTGAACAAAAAGTATGCAGTCGGTTTCATTCAGCCATACATAGCTTTCAAAAACCGGATTGTATCGAATATCCCGTCCTCTCAGGTTGAGCAGCCAAGCAATTTCATCTAGGGAAGCGATGATTTGATCCTGTGCTCCCAAGTGGTGCAAGGCAAGTCGCAGGTCCGTCAGTTTGTCCAAGCTCGAACGCCCATTGTGTTCCAGTGGAAACGCTTGAATCGATGCACTTGGAGCCTTGGGGCGCTCCGGCCATAGCGTTTCGTATGCTGGGGCTTGCAATAGGAATCTGCAACCAGGAAGCAGGGTCTCCAGTTTTTGAACGTAATCGTAGTTAAAAAGTCGTCCGTCCAGACCGACAACAGAAGGTTTTTGGCTTTTTAACCAATCCAGGAGATCGGGAACGCCGTGGTTCCCCATCCTCTGAAGTTGGATGCTGCTACCGGATAATTGTGTTTCTGCTTGCAAGAAATACCGGGAGTCTGTCCAGAGATGGGCTTCTGAGTTTGAGACGGCAAGGGTACCGGCGCTCCCGGTAAAGCCAGATAGATAGGCTCTTAGTCCCCATTGTGAAGCCGGGTATTCGCTTTGGTGCGGGTCCGTCGAAGGGATGATGCATACGTCGATTCCCATACGGTTCATATACGCCCGCAAGCGGTGCAGGCGTTCGTTTGTATTTGATTTCTCCATCGTTTGGCTGTTTATTGAGCAACAAATGTAGCATATATGCTTGATGCGATAAAAAAAACAAAATAATTATCGTTTTTGTTTGGTAAATCAAAGGCTTTATCTAATTTTGCAGTCCGATTTAAACAAAACTTTAAAGCTCAATTCAATATGATCGTAGTTCCTGTAAAAGAAGGCGAAAACATCGAGAAGGCATTGAAGAAATTCAAACGCAAATTCGAAAAAACTGGCATTGTCAAAGAACTCAGAAGCAGACAAGCATTTACGAAGCCTTCTGTCAGCAAAAGAAAGGAAGTAGCCAAGGCTATTTACATCCAGAAGCTCCAACAAAACGAGGATTGATCCCGTTTGGCGGTTTACTGTTAAATTATTTTAGAATTACGCAGCCGTCTTGTTTGTTTACTCATTATTGAGTACATTCGTTGCTATAAAAGGCAGTGAAATGAGATGGGTTGATGCTTACTTGCAATATTTACGGTATGAGAAGAATTATTCTGCTCATACCGTTGTTGCGTATGCAGGTGATTTAAATCAGTTTTCTGCCTATGTCCTGGATGTCTATCGTATTGATCAGCCGGAGAGGGTCGAAGCGGATCACATTCGCTTTTGGGTGTATTCCTTGTTCGAAGAGAATGTGTCCAAACGAAGTGTTCAGCGAAAGCTCTCTACCTTGAAATCTTTTTGGCGGTACCTGTTGAGAAAACAGCTTGTTCAGAAAAATCCGCTTCAAAGCATACATGCACCCAAAACAAACAAGCCGCTCCCGGTGTTTCTTAAGAAAGAGGAAATGGATCGATTGCAGACAATCGCTCAACAGGAGGAAGAGGAGACCTTTTCGGTTGTTCGTGATCGGTTAATTATCGAGCTTTTTTATCAATTGGGTTTGCGCTTGTCCGAATTGCTCGCTTTAAGAATGGCGGATGTGGATCTCTATTCGTCAACGGTGAAGGTCACCGGAAAACGAAATAAGCAACGATTGTTGCCGTTTGGGAGGGCTTTGCATGATCAGTTGGAGTCGTATATTGGGATGAGGCAACTGCAGGTAGCTTCTCAGCAGGCGTATTTGTTGGTTCTGGATAGCGGGAAGCCGTTATACGCAACTTGGGTTTATCGCATGGTTCGAAATCGTCTTTCGCAAGTCAGTACGATGACAAAGAGAAGCCCGCACGTGTTGCGACATACGTTTGCAACGCTTTTGTTGAATGAGGGGGCAGAGTTGAATGCTGTAAAAGATTTGTTGGGGCATGCCAGCTTGTCGGCTACGGAGGTCTATACGCATACGACATTTGAAGAAATGAAAAAAGTGTACAAACAAGCTCATCCGAGAGCATAAAAAAAAGGAGATACAATTATGGGAATTAGAATTCAATCCATTCATTTTGATGCAACCGCTGCATTGGAAAGTTTTATTCAAAAGAAGGTGTCAAAGTTGGAACAGTTTCACGGAGAGATTCTCGATGCCGATGTAACGCTCAAGGTGATCAAACCGGAAACAGCAATGAATAAAGAGGCCTTAGTAAAAGTAAAGGTCTCGGGCTCTGAGCTTTTTGCGTCCAAAGTGAGCGATACGTTTGAGGAGTCCGTTGATTCGGCGGTTGAGGCGCTTCAAAAGCAACTGATCAAAATCAAAGAAAAAAGCCGGATTAAGTGATTTTTTTTCAAATATGCTTTGTGATTTCAAATTAATCCCCTACATTTGCAGCCGTTTCTCATAAACCTCTACAGTGAGAGCGGCTGCTCTATGCGGGAGTAGTTTTGAAACAATTTGTCGGGCAGTTACCAGAGTGGCCAAATGGGGCAGACTGTAAATCTGCTAGCGTAAGCTTACGGTGGTTCGAATCCATCACTGCCCACTTCGATTGCATCCCTGATTCTTAATTAGGGATGCTTTCGGACGAATGCAACCGACAGTCCCCAATGGCAGACCGTTCGTTGCAGGAGTTTAAAGATGCGGGAATAGCTCAGTTGATAGAGCATTAGCCTTCCAAGCTGAGGGTCGCGGGTTTGAGTCCCGTTTCCCGCTCTTTTTTTGCCATTGTAGCTCAGCGGTAGAGCACTTCCTTGGTAAGGAAGAGGTCCCGGGTTCAAGTCCCGGCAACGGCTCTTAATTTATTATTTCATTCAATTTTATAATCATTGAGTTATGGCTAAAGAACATTTTAACAGGAGTAAACCCCACGTCAACATTGGGACTATTGGCCACGTTGACCACGGTAAAACGACTTTGACCGCTGCCATCACTACGGTTTTGGCAAAAAAAGGTCTTTCTGAACTTAAATCTTTTGATCAGATTGACAACGCACCGGAAGAAAAAGAACGTGGTATTACCATTAATACTTCACACGTTGAATATCAGACCGAAAATCGTCACTATGCACACGTAGACTGTCCGGGTCACGCTGACTATGTTAAGAACATGGTAACAGGTGCTGCTCAGATGGACGGCGCTATCATCGTTGTAGCTGCTACAGATGGTCCTATGCCTCAAACTCGTGAGCACATCTTGTTGGCTCGTCAGGTAAACGTTCCGAAGTTGGTTGTTTTCATGAACAAATGTGACTCGGTTGACGACGAAGAAATGTTGGAATTGGTAGAAATGGAAATGCGTGATTTGCTTTCATTCTACGATTTTGACGGAGACAATACTCCTTTCATCCGTGGTTCTGCCTTGGGTGGTTTGAACGGAGTTGCTGAATGGGAAGATAAGATCATGGAACTGATGAATGCAGTTGACACATGGATCGATCTACCTGCTCGCGATATTGACAAACCTTTCTTGATGCCGGTTGAAGACGTGTTCTCAATCACGGGTCGTGGTACAGTCGCTACCGGTCGTATTGAAACAGGTATCATCAAAACAGGTGAAGAAGTTCAAATCATTGGTTTGGGTGCTGAAGGTAAGAAATCAGTCGTAACCGGTGTTGAAATGTTCCGTAAGATTTTGGACGAAGGTCAAGCGGGTGACAACGTTGGTTTGTTGCTACGTGGTATCGATAAAGATCAAATCAAACGTGGTATGGTTATTACCCACCCGGGTAAAGTGACTCCTCACACCAAGATCAAAGCTTCTGTTTATATCTTGAAGAAAGAAGAAGGCGGTCGTCACACACCGTTCCACAACAAATACCGTCCTCAGTTCTATATCCGTACGTTGGACGTAACCGGTGAAATCACTTTGCCCGATGGCGTTGAGATGGTTATGCCTGGTGACAACTTGGAAATCAATGTAGAATTGATCTATCCGGTAGCTTGTTCTGTAGGTTTGCGTTTTGCAATCCGTGAAGGTGGCCGTACGGTAGGTTCAGGCCAGATTACTGAAATCGTCGCTTAATTCGATATAAAACCCTAAAAAAGCTTCCACTGCAAGGGGGAAGCTTTTTTTCTCACACGGGTCTAGCTCAGTTGGTAGAGCATCGGTCTCCAAAACCGAGTGTCGGGAGTTCGAGTCTCTCGACCCGTGCAATAAAACCCAGAAAAGATGAAGAAATTCTTTGCTAAGGTGAGCTCTTATTTTCAAGAGTCCTACAATGAACTCGTTCATAAGGTCAGTTGGCCTTCTGCTTCTGAGTTGAGCAACAGTGCGATCGTAGTTTTACTAGCTTCCCTAGTTATCGCGTTGATTGTTTTTCTCATCGATATCAGTTTTGAAAATGTGATGACCTTCTTGTACGACAAGGTCCTCTAAATCAATCAGGCGAAAAATGTCCGATCACGAAAAGAAATGGTATGTTATACGTGCCGTAAGCGGTAAAGAAAACAAAGTGCGCGAGTATCTTGAGTCAGAAATCAAGAATTCGTCTCTGGGTGAGTACGTGTCGCAAGTTCTGATCCCAACGGAAAAAGTGTATCAGGTTAGAAACGGTAAGCGTGTCATGAAGGAGCGCCCTTATCTGCCCGGATACGTTCTGATAGAGGCTACACTTGTAGGAGAGATGGTACATACATTGAGAAACATTCCCAATGTTATTGGTTTTCTCGGCGGAAAGGAGCATCCTGAAAGTTTACGAGAATCAGAGGTGAATCGCATCTTGGGCAAAGTCGATGAATTGCAGGAAAGTGGCGAGGATTCGATAATCCCCTATTATGTTGGTGAATCCGTCAAAGTAAATGATGGTCCCTTTAGTGGTTTTAGCGCTGTGATTGAAGAAGTCAACAACGAGAAAAAGAAACTAAAGGTCATGGTTAAAATCTTTGGACGGAAGACGCCTTTGGAATTGGGTTTTATGCAAGTCGAAAAAGAATAACGGACGTAGGTTACGCGATGTCTGTTGTCTTTTCATTTTCCACAAATTTTTTTAATTTTTAAAGAAATGGCTAAAGAAATTGCTGGACAAATCAAATTACAGATCAAGGGAGGTGCAGCAAACCCCTCTCCTCCTGTAGGACCCGCTTTGGGTTCGAAAGGTGTCAACATCATGGAGTTTTGCAAGCAATTCAACGCCAGAACTCAAGAAAAAGCAGGTAAAGTATTGCCTGTGGTTATTACGTATTATTCCGATAAATCGTTTGATTTTATCATTAAAACTCCTCCCGCAGCCGTACAGTTGTTGGAGGCAGCCAAGGTAAAAAGCGGATCTGCAGAACCCAATCGCAAGAAAGTGGCTTCTGTAACCTGGGAACAGGTTAAAGCAATTGCCGAAGATAAAATGACTGATTTAAACTGTTTTACCGTAGAATCGGCCATGAGACTGATTGCCGGTACGGCACGGAGTATGGGTATCACCGTTTCAGGCGAATTCCCCTCAAACCTTTAAACTTCAATCAAGATGAGTAAACTGACAAAAAAACAGAAGTTGGCTTTTGCAAAAATTGAGGTAGGTAAGAGCTATTCGTTGAAAGAAGCTTGTGCTTTGGTAAAAGAAATTACCACGAGCAATTTTGATGCTTCTGTCGACGTGGATGTTCGACTGGGTGTTGACCCTCGTAAAGCCAACCAAATGGTACGTGGTGTAGTTTCACTGCCTCACGGAACCGGTAAACAAGTGAGAGTTTTGGTATTGTGTACTCCTGACAAGGAAGCGGAAGCAAAAGAAGCGGGTGCTGACTTTGTTGGTCTGGATGAATATATTGAAAAAATCAAAGGTGGCTGGACAGACATTGATGTAATCATCACAATGCCTGCCATTATGGGTAAGATTGGTGCATTGGGACGTGTTTTGGGACCTAGAGGCTTGATGCCGAACCCAAAAAGCGGAACAGTGACCATGGAAATTGGTAAAGCTGTCAAGGAAGTAAAACAAGGTAAGATTGACTTTAAAGTCGACAAGACTGGTATCATCCATTCTTCTGTTGGTAAAGTATCTTTTACGGAAGACCAAATTTTTGGCAACGCAAAAGAATTTATTTCCATGTTGCTTAAATTGAAACCGGCTGCTGCCAAAGGTACCTACATTAAGAGCATTTATCTTTCCAGTACAATGAGCCCCGGCGTGAAGGTTGATCCTAAAACAGCAGAGGAAAATTAATCAAACTGAATTATGAAGAAGGAAGATAAAAGCATCGTCATAGAGCAGATTGCAGCCACTATCTCGGATTACAGTTGTTTTTATGTAACAGACCTAACGGCACTGAACGCAGAACAAACAACCAATCTTAGAAAAGCTTGTTACAAAGAAGGTATCAAGTTGATGGTGGTCAAAAATACTCTGCTTAAAAAGGCACTTGAAAGCCTGGAAGGAGACTTTCAGCCTATGTACAGCGTGTTGAAAGGCAATTCGGCGTTGATGTTTTCAAATGTTGGAAACGCACCGGCTAAATTGATCAAGGGTTTCAGAAAAGACAAAGAAATCCCTGCCTTGAAAGCTGCTTTCGTAGAAGAAAGTTTCTACATTGGCCCTGACCAGTTGGAAGCCTTGATCCACATCAAGAGCAAAAACGAACTCATTGGAGACGTTATTGCTTTGTTGCAATCACCGGCCAAAAACGTGGTATCTGCCCTCCAAAGTGGAGGAAACATTCTGCATGGTGTGTTGAAAACACTTGGAGAAAGAGAGAATTAAATAACAAATCGAATTACAACAATTAAATACATAAAAAAATGGCAGATTTGAAAGCTTTTGCTGAACAATTGGTAAATTTGACCGTAAAAGAAGTAAATGAATTGGCTACCATTCTGAAAGATGAATATGGCATCGAACCCGCTGCTGCTGCTGTTGCTGTTGCTGCAGGTCCTGCTGCTGAAGGTGCTGCTGCTGCTGAAAAGACTTCTTTTGATGTAGTCCTGAAGTCAGCTGGTGCTGCTAAATTGGCTGTCGTTAAAGCCGTTAAAGAATCTTGTGGTCTTGGTTTGAAAGAAGCCAAAGATTTGGTAGACGCTGCTCCTTCTGTACTTAAAGAAGGTGTTGCTAAGGACGAAGCTGAAAGTTTGAAGAAAACGTTGGAAGAAGCAGGCGCTGAAGTTGAACTTAAATAGTCCTAACGCCTGATAATCAGGTGATATGGTTTAGAATCTCCGGTGACGGAGATTCTAGACCTTTTCGTGTCTATATTACATACAAGTTCAATTAATCTACCGCTAAATGTCCTCAACAACTGTAAATAAAAGAGTCAATTTTGCGTCCATTGAGAGTCCGATCCAGTATCCGGATTTTTTGGAAGTGCAACTGAAATCGTTCCAGGACTTCCTACAGCTGGATACGCCTCCCGAAAAACGTAAAAACGAGGGTTTATATAAAGTATTTGCCGAAAATTTCCCCATTGCGGATACGCGCAACAACTTTGTACTCGAATTTCTGGACTATTACATCGACCCGCCCCGTTATACCATCGAAGAATGTCTTGAAAGAGGCTTGACCTACAGCGTTCCCTTGAAGGCCCGATTGAAACTCTACTGTACCGATCCGGAACACGAAGACTTTGAAACAAAAATTCAGGATGTCTATTTGGGACCGATTCCTTATATGACGGAAAAAGGGACTTTTGTCATCAATGGTGCTGAACGTGTTATCGTTTCACAGTTACATCGTAGTCCCGGTGTATTCTTTGGTCAAAGTGTACACGCGAACGGTACCAAGCTCTACTCTGCACGCATCATTCCCTTTAAAGGATCCTGGATCGAATTTGCAACAGACATTAATAGTGTCATGTATGCATACATCGACCGCAAAAAGAAATTACCCGTTACGACCCTGTTGAGAGCCATTGGCTTTGAAACAGATAAGGATATATTAGAAATTTTCAACCTTGCCGAAGAAGTTAAAGTAACCAAGACCGGTTTAAAACGTCTTATCGGCCGCAAACTTGCAGCACGTGTATTGAAAAGCTGGGTTGAAGACTTTGTAGATGAGGATACCGGTGAGGTGGTATCCATTGAACGCAACGAAGTGATCATTGACCGGGAAACTGTCTTGGAAGCCGATCACATGGATTCGATATTAGATTCGGGCGCTTCCACCATTCTTCTCCACAAAGAAGAGGCTGGAATGTCCGATTATGCTATTATATACAATACCCTTCAGAAAGACCCGAGTAACTCGGAAAAAGAAGCGGTTTTGTATATCTACCGTCAGTTGCGTAATGCAGAACCTGCAGACGACGCGAGTGCACGGGAGGTAATACAAAACTTATTTTTCTCCGATAAACGTTATGATTTGGGTGAAGTCGGGCGTTACCGCATCAATAAAAAATTGAAGTTGTCTACAGAAATGGACGTTAAAGTCCTGACCAAAGAAGACATCATCGAAATTATCAAATATCTGATTGAATTGGTCAACTCCAATGCAGATGTGGACGACATTGACCACTTAAGCAATCGTCGTGTGCGTACGGTAGGAGAGCAGTTGAATAACCAATTCGGAGTTGGACTGGCTCGTATGGCTCGTACCATTCGTGAACGAATGAATGTACGTGACAACGAGGTGTTTGCTCCGGTCGAATTGATCAACGCCAAAACCATTTCTTCGGTCATTAATTCATTCTTTGGCACGAATGCCTTGTCTCAGTTTATGGATCAAACCAATCCATTGGCTGAAATGACGCACAAACGTCGTATGTCAGCCCTTGGACCGGGCGGACTTTCTCGTGAACGTGCCGGTTTTGAGGTTCGTGACGTACACTACACCCACTACGGTCGTTTGTGTCCGATTGAAACGCCGGAAGGTCCAAACATTGGTTTGATCTCCTCGCTGTGTGTTTTTGCAAAAATCAACGAACTGGGTTTCATCGAAACGCCTTATCGAAAAGTCGAGAACTCAAAAGTTGCGCTGGAAGAAGTCATTTATTTGACTGCTGAAGAAGAAGAAGGTAAAATCATCGCTCAGGGAAATGCACCGTTGAATGCAGACGGTTCGTTTATCCGCAATCGTGTTAAGTCGCGTTTGGATGCTGACTTTCCTGTCGTTGGCCCCGATGAGGTCAATTTGATGGATGTCTCTCCCACGCAGATCGCTTCGATCGCCGCTTCGTTGATTCCTTTCCTTGAGCACGATGATGCCAACCGTGCGTTGATGGGATCGAACATGATGCGCCAGGCTGTACCTTTGATTCGTTGTGAATCTCCGATTGTTGGAACCGGTATTGAAGGCCAATTGATTCGTGATTCACGTACCCAGGTTTCTGCCGAAGGAGCGGGTGTCGTAGAATTTGTCGATGCAACCATGATTAAAGTTCGTTACGACCGTAGCGAAGAGGCTGCATTCATTAGTTTTGACGACTCCGTAAAAACATACATGCTTCCTAAGTTCCGTAAAACCAACCAAAGTACGACCATCGACTTGCGTCCAATCGTATCCAAAGGAGAACGTGTGGTCGCCGGTCAATTGTTGACCGAAGGGTATTCCACCCAGAACGGCGAATTGGCCTTGGGTAAAAACCTGAAGGTTGCCTTTATGCCTTGGAAAGGCTACAACTTTGAGGATGCAATTGTCTTGAACGAACGTTTGGTTCGTGAAGATGTCTTTACTTCTGTTCATGTGGATGAGTATACCTTGGAGGTACGTGAAACCAAACGGGGTATGGAAGAATTGACTTCAGACATTCCCAACGTAAGCGAAGAGGCTACGAAGGATTTGGACGAAAACGGAATTGTACGCATTGGTGCACACATTGTACCGGGTGACATCTTGATCGGTAAGATTACTCCCAAAGGAGAATCCGATCCTTCACCCGAAGAAAAATTGTTGCGCGCGATCTTTGGTGACAAAGCCGGTGATGTAAAGGATGCTTCGTTGAAAGCTTCTCCTTCACTGCGTGGTGTGATCATTGACAAGCGACTCTTTTCTAAATCGGTCAAAAACCGCAAGTCACGCTTGACAGACAAAGCGCTGCTGCCAAAAATTGACGAAGAGTTTGAGGAAGAAGCAGCCAATTTGAAGGCAACGCTGGTTGACAAATTGTTGGTTTTGACCAACGGAAAGACTTCTCAAGGCATCAAAGATAATTTGGGCATGGAGGTCATTGCAAAAGGCGGAAAATTTACAACAAAAAATCTGATGGAGATTAACTATTCTTCCATCCAGATTAGTAAATGGACCAGCGATGCTGCAAAGAACGATATGATTCGTGACTTGATCCAAAACTATTTGCACAAATACAAGGAACTTGATGCAGCGATGAAACGGAAGAAGTTTAACATCACCATTGGCGATGAACTTCCTGCCGGTATCATACAAATGGCTAAAGTTTATGTTGCCAAAAAACGCAAGATTCGTGTCGGTGATAAGATGGCCGGACGTCACGGTAATAAGGGGATTGTTTCCCGTATTGTGCGTCAGGAAGACATGCCTTTCCTTGCGGACGGTACGCCCGTTGACATTGTTCTCAACCCGTTGGGTGTGCCTTCACGTATGAACTTGGGGCAGATCTTCGAAACGGTTCTTGGCTGGGCCGGAAGTGTATTGGATGTCAAGTTTGCTACGCCGATTTTTGATGGAGCCAATCTGGAAGATCTGGATACCTGGTGCGACAAAGCCGGTGTGCCTCGTTACGGCAAGTGCCATCTATATGATGGAGGCACGGGAGAACGTTTTGACCAAACCGCAACCGTTGGTGTTGTGTATATGTTGAAACTGGGTCACATGGTTGAGGATAAGATGCACGCTCGTTCCATTGGTCCGTATTCGTTGATTACGCAACAACCCTTAGGAGGTAAGGCTCAGTTTGGTGGTCAACGTTTTGGAGAAATGGAAGTTTGGGCGCTTGAAGCTTTTGGAGCTGCGCACATCTTGCAAGAAATCCTAACCATCAAATCGGATGACGTTATCGGCCGAAGCAAGGCCTTCGAAGCCATTGTGAAAGGAGATCCGATGCCACAAGCCGGCATACCTGAATCGTTAAACGTGCTGTTGCACGAGTTAAGAGGTCTGGGCTTAAGCATTCAGCTGGATTAAGTACTAACGCATTTATCTCATACACCATATGGCTTTTAGAAAAGAAACAAAAGCAAAAAGCAATTTTTCGAAGATTTCGATTGGATTATCCTCTCCGGAGGAAATCCTCGAAATGTCGAGTGGCGAAGTATTGAAGCCGGAAACAATCAATTATCGTACCTACAAACCGGAACGTGACGGTCTGTTTTGTGAACGTATTTTTGGTCCGGTCAAAGACTACGAATGTCATTGCGGAAAATACAAGCGTATTCGTTACAAGGGCATCGTTTGCGATCGATGCGGAGTCGAAGTTACGGAGAAGAAAGTTCGTCGCGAGCGTACAGGACACATTCAATTGGTTGTACCGGTTGCACATATTTGGTATTTCCGTTCGTTGCCCAATAAAATTGGTTACTTACTGGGACTGTCTACAAAAAAATTGGATTCTGTCATCTACTACGAACGCTATGTTGTCATTCAACCGGGTGTTAAGGAAGAAGACGGGGTCAAAAAAGATGATTTGTTGACCGAAGAAGAGTATCTGGATTTGTTGGATACGCTGCCTCGTGACAATCAGTTGTTGGACGATGCAGACCCCAATAAGTTTATTGCGAAGATGGGGGCTGAAGCCATTCATGATCTGTTGCAACGCATCAATCTGGATGAATTATCCTTTGATTTAAGACATCGGGCCAGTACCGATACGTCCATGCAGCGTAAAAATGAAGCATTGAAACGCTTGCAGGTAGTTGAATCTTTCCGTCAAGCAAAGAATCGGAACAAACCGGAGTGGATGATCATTAAGATCGTTCCGGTCATTCCGCCCGAATTGCGTCCGCTTGTTCCATTGGATGGGGGACGATTTGCCACCTCTGACTTGAATGATTTGTATCGTCGTGTGATTATTCGCAACAATCGTTTGAAACGATTGATAGAAATCAAGGCGCCCGAGGTAATCTTGCGGAACGAGAAACGTATGTTACAAGAATCTGTGGATTCATTGTTTGACAACTCACGCAAATCCAGTGCAGTCAAAACAGATGCAAACCGTCCGTTGAAATCCTTGTCTGATTCGCTCAAAGGAAAACAAGGACGTTTCCGTCAAAACTTGTTGGGTAAACGTGTAGACTACTCTGCGCGTTCGGTAATCGTCGTAGGACCCGAACTGAAAATGCACGAGTGCGGTCTTCCAAAAGATATGGCTGCTGAATTGTACAAACCCTTTGTCATTCGAAAATTGATCGAGCGGGGCATTGTAAAAACAGTCAAGTCCGCCAAAAAAATCGTAGATCGCAAAGATCCGGTTGTCTGGGATATTCTTGAGTACGTAATGAAGGGTCATCCGGTCTTGTTAAACCGTGCACCGACACTTCACCGTTTGGGTATTCAAGCATTCCAGCCCAAAATGATCGAAGGTAAAGCCATACAGTTGCATCCATTGTCTTGTACTGCATTTAATGCGGATTTTGACGGTGACCAGATGGCTGTACATTTACCACTGGGCAACGAGGCTGTTTTGGAAGCTCAAATGTTGATGTTGGCTTCTCATAATATCTTGAATCCGGCAAATGGAGCTCCGATTACCGTTCCTTCACAGGACATGGTTCTTGGCTTGTATTATATATCCAAATTCCGGTCTGGAGCAAAAGGTGAAGGACTTACCTTCTATTCTGCTGAAGAAGCAAACATTGCATACAACGAAGGACACGTAACCTTGCACGCTAAGGTTAAGGTACGTGTTAAGGATTTGGATGAAAACGGCCAATCCGTAATCCGACTGATCGAAACATCGGTGGGTCGCGTGATGGTCAATGAATTTGTGCCGGAAGAAGTCGGATACATCAACGAAATTCTGACCAAGAAGTCCTTGCGTGACATCATTGGTAAGATCATTGCAAAATGTGGCGTTGCACGTACGGCTCAGTTCCTTGATGACATCAAGGATTTGGGATATTTTATGGCCTTTAAGGGAGGATTGTCTTTCAACCTTGAAGATGTGATTATTCCAGAAGAAAAAGTGTCTTTGGTAAAAGAAGGGTACGAGGAAGTCGATACCATTTTGATGGAATACAATATGGGTGCCATCACCAACAACGAACGTTACAATAAAATCATTGATGTTTGGGGAACGGTCAATACCAAGTTGTCCAATATTTTGATGAAACAACTTGAGACGGACGATCAAGGATTCAACTCGGTTTATATGATGTTGGATTCCGGAGCCCGTGGTTCAAAAGAACAGATTCGTCAGTTGTCGGGTATGCGTGGTTTGATGGCCAAGCCTCAGAAATCCGGTGCCGAAGGCGGTCAGGTTATTGAAAATCCGATTTTGTCCAACTTCAAGGAAGGTTTGTCGGTGTTGGAGTACTTTATTTCTACGCACGGTGCTCGTAAGGGGCTTGCTGATACGGCGTTGAAAACGGCGGATGCAGGGTATTTGACCCGTCGTCTGGTCGATGTTTCTCACGATGTCATCATTACGGAAGAAGACTGTGGAACCTTGCGCGGATTGGTTGCAACGGAAATTAAAAAAGTGGCAACACTCTACGAACGCATTTTGGGTCGTGTTTCTGTGCATGATATCTACCATCCGATAACCAACGAATTGCTGGTTGAATCGGGTCAGGAGATTACGGAATCTGTTGCTGAAAAGATTCAGGCTTCACCCATCGAACGTGTAGAAATCCGGTCTGTATTAACGTGTGAATCCAAGAAGGGGGTTTGTTCCAAGTGTTACGGACGTAACCTTTCAACGGGCAAGATTGTCAACAAAGGCGAAGCCGTTGGTGTCATTGCTGCTCAGTCGATTGGTGAACCGGGTACTCAGTTAACGCTGCGTACGTTCCACGTAGGGGGGGTTGCCGGTAACGTTAAGGCAAGTTCGTCCATTGTTGCGCAACACGATGCCATTCTTGAGATTGATGAACTTCGTACCGTAGCGGTCAAAGACGATTCGGGTAGGATGACTCAGATTGTTGTGGGGCGTTATGGTGAATTAAGAATGATTGAACCGGTAACCAAGGTTGTTTTGACGACTCAGAACATACCGTACGGATCAAAATTATATTTCAACCCGGGTGATAAGGTCGCCAAGGGAGACAAAGTCTGTGATTGGGATGCATACAATGCTGCCATCATCTCTGAACAATCCGGTAAGCTCGAGTTTGAATTTATCGAAGAAGGTGTAACGTATCAGTCCTATACAGACGATACCACCAAATTGAAAGAGAAGATTATCATTGAACCGAAGGATCGTACAAAAGTTCCTGCCATCCACGTAATCAGCAACGATGGCGAACGTTTGCGTACGTATAACTTGCCTGCAGGCGCGCACTTGTTGAAAGAAGACGGAGAGCGCATCGAGGCGGGTCAAATTTTGGTCAAGATACCGCGTGCTGTAGCCAAAGCAGGTGACATCACCGGTGGTTTGCCTCGTGTCACAGAAATGTTTGAAGCAAGAAACCCATCCAATCCGGCGGTTGTCTCTGAAATTGACGGCGAGGTCATGGAATTGGGTCGCGTGAAGCGTGGAAACCGTGAAATTGTCATTCATTCCAAAACGGGAGAGGTAAAGAAGTATCTTGTTCCGCTTTCCAAGCAAGTCTTGGTTCAGGTGAATGATTTTGTCAAAGCGGGTACACCACTTTCGGATGGTGTGATCACTCCTTCCGATATTCTTGCGATCAAGGGACCTACTGCTGTTCAGGAGTATATCGTGAACGAGGTTCAGGATGTTTATCGCTTGCAGGGGGTAAAAATTAACGACAAGCATTTTGAAGTCATTGTACGTCAAATGATGCGTAAAGTTGAAATCGTTGATGCAGGAGATACGCGTTTTCTGGAGCAACAGGTCGTTGATAAGAATGAATTTGCCGAAGAGAACGATCGTATTTGGGACAAAAAGGTCGTGTTGGATTCGGGTGATTCAAACAACCTGAAACCGGGTATGATTGTTACAGCACGTAAGTTGAGAGATGAAAATTCGTCACTCAAACGTCGTGACCTGAAGTTGGTTGAAGTTCGGGATGCAATTCCTGCGACTTCCAATCAGATTCTTCAGGGGATTACCCGAGCTGCCTTGCAAATCAATAGCTTCATGTCAGCCGCTTCCTTCCAGGAAACGACAAAAGTGCTGAATGAAGCAGCCATTCAAGGCAAGGTGGATCGCTTGGAAGGTCTCAAGGAAAATGTCATTTGTGGGCATTTAATTCCTGCAGGAACCGGACAACGTGAATTTGATAAATTGATTGTTGGTTCAAAGGATGATTTCGATCGAATAAACTCCGGACGGAAGACCGTAGCCGATTTTGAAGAAACCTACGATGAATTGGCATAAAGAAAGTTCTTGAAAACTCAATAGAGGGAGGGCCTGGCGTTTGTCAGGCCTTCTCTTTTTTTGTATTTTTGCCCGTATCATACCAAAAATCTCATGAAAAATAATCAAGTCCTTTTACTGTTCTTTTTTTGTTCCGTTTTAACTGCTTTTGGTAAGGATTCGACTGACGAAAACGTGTTTACGATTAAGAATCCGGATTTTAAAACCAGTCCCTATTCAGGAATGACGCGACAGCATTGGGTGGATGCCGCTCAATATTTGTTGGAGGGGGCTTTTAGCTATGTCACTAAGCTGGACGATCCCATGCAGTTTCCCAAGCAATTTGACAAAACGTACCCAACGCGTGACGACCAACGTCCAGTGGAACGATTGGAGGGTTTGAGCAGAACCCTTTTTATCGCAGCACCTTTATTACGTGAAAATCCGGATCTGGAAATGAACGGGATGCGCGTATTGGATTACTATCAGCATCAGTTGCTCCAATTGATACAGCCCGGGAGTCCTTTGTTTATTCCCCTTAGAGGCAATCGCGGCGCTTCTCAAACGTTGGTTGAGTTTGGAGCGTTGGCCATCTCTTTGTCCATGATACCGGATTTGTTGTGGGATCCGATGACACAGGAACAAAAGGATGCATTGGCTGCAACCATGATCAGTTATGGGAACGGTCCTACCGTAAACTCCAACTGGCGCTTCTTCAATATCTTCGTATTGAGTTTCTTTCGGGACAAAGGATACGATGCCGTGGATGAACGTGTTTTGAAGGAGAACATCGACAAGGCATTGGCTTTTTATAGAGGAGGAGGTTGGTACAATGATGCGCCGGCCTATGATTATTACAGTATGTGGGCGTTTCAGCTGTATGGCCCTCTTTGGGCGGAATGGTATGGTGATGAGATTGATCCGGTCGCTGCAGATGCCTTTCGTTCCAATTTGCTTGAGATGTTGGATTCATACCCCTATCTGTACAATAAAAAGGGGCAAATGAATATGTGGGGACGCAGCATATCGTATCGTTTTGCCTCCGTCGCCCCATTTCCTATGCTCGGATTCTCCGATCGACAGGATCTCAATTTTGGTTGGTATCGTCGCATATCCTCCGCTACTTTGCTCCAGTTTTTACAGCATCCTGATTTTCTACAGGATCGGGTGCCCTCGCTTGGATTTTATGGACCTTTCGAACCGGCTGTGCAGATTTACAGCTGTAGAGGAAGTGTGTATTGGATGGGGAAAGTCTTCTTTACGTTGCTTTTGCCCGAATCGCATCCCTTTTGGACTTCTGTAGAAAACAACGGAGCGTGGGATCACGAAATGGAGAAAAATAAGGTATACAATCGATTTGAGCCGGAGACCAACCTGATGATTACGAATTATCCGAATGTGGGTGGTTCAGAGATCCGGTCCTGGTGCCACGAATCGGTTGCCAGGGATTGGCAAAAGTTCCGAAGTAGTGAAAACTACAACAAACTGGCCTATCACACGGAGTTTCCCTGGCTGGCTGATGACAAAAACGGAGCGGTTTCTATGAATTATGCCGTTAGAAACTCAAAAGAAGACTGGGAAGTGCTTCGTTTGTATACGTTTCGTTCGTTTGAGAACGGCGTGTATCGACGCGATGCTGTGTTGGAAACCAATCCAAACATTCGATTTGAACTCGCCGATATTCCGTTTGAGGATGGCGTTATACGCGTGGATAAGGTGCACAGTCCGGAACCGGTGACCATTCGCTATGGACACTATGCACTGCCGATCATGGAACATATTCCGATGCGCATGCGTCGCTTTGAGTGTAATGGATTGCAGGCAGCCTCCATACGGAATGGTACACATGAATTGGCTTTGCTCCCGTCTTCGGGATGGTCCGGATCTGTTGAAGCTGTTTCGACTCGGGATTTGCATCCTGTTCGCCCCGAAGCGGTCGTTTTGAATCTGGAAGAGCGTATCGAGGGAAGCCGCATATTGGTCACGGTACAGCTCTGGCAAATGCAGAACCGATGGAAACGCATCCAAAAAAAGAATCCGATTCAATCGATTTCAATCTCAGCGGATCAACGTACTGTTCGTGTGTCTTGTCAAAACGGAAAGGAATACGTTGTTTACTTCGATTGATCGACCGGTAATAGAATGCGAAAGGTCGTTCCTTTACCCAACTCGGAATTTTTTACGTAAATTTTCCCGTTGTGGTTGGACTCAATGATGCGTTTGACCAACGATAAGCCAAGGCCCCACCCGCGGGCCTTGGTGGTATAGCCGGGCTTAAAAACCGTTTTAAACTGTTTTTTGGGGATCCCTTTTCCGGTATCGCGTACATCGATGATTGCGTGTTTGCCTTCCAATTGGGCTGAAATGGATATGAGTCCGTCCGCATCCATCGCATCGATGGCATTTTTGCATAGATTTTCGATGACCCATTCAAACAAGGGAATGTTTAGATGAACCGTTGGCATCGCCTCTTGAATGTCTGTTTGGAAACGAATGCGCTTGGAACTCCGATTTTGGATGTAACGTACTGCGTTGTTTAATGCCGGCTCAAGTGGTTCGGCAGCGAGGCTGGATTTGGATCCGATCTTGGAGAATCGCTCGGCAATGGTGCTTAGTCGTTCGGTATCTTTGGCGATCTCTTTCAGCAAATCCGGATCAACGTCTTTTAATTTGAGCAAATCAACCCAGGCCATGAGTGAAGATATCGGGGTGCCCAGCTGGTGGGCAGTTTCTTTGGAAAGTCCTACCCAGACTTTGTCTTGTTCGGCACGTTTGGATGTGTTCAGGGCATAGACGGTTACGAGCAGAAAGATAAACATGACCGACAACTGAATAAACGGGAAGTACGTTAACTTTCGAAGGAGACCGGAGTCATCGTAATATACGTATTGAGTGATCTCGTCCGTGATCCTTATTTCAATCAGTTGTTGTTTGTTGATGATTTTCTGGACTCGTTTGTTGAACGCAATGCTGTCACCGGTGTCAATGTCGAGATTATTGTGCTCCAGAACATTGTTCTGTTCATCCATTAGAATAACAGGAATGTTGGTGTTGCCCTCGATGACGCTTAGTATAAGGGTATAATCCATGGTGACCGTTTCGTCATTTTCGGCAACAAACAAACGAACGGCTTCTGCCCACAGTTCAATTTTCTTTTTTTCTTCGGTGGCCAGATCTTTGGCAAGCCGATTGGAAAAAAGGGTCGAAGCTACGGTAAGGACTGCTGCTACAATAAAAAAGAGCAGCCTTGCTTTTGAAGTCGTGTCGTTTTTGATGCTCATACGCTCAGCTCAGCGGATACCGGACAATGATCGGAATGCACGGCATCCGATCGGATTTCCGCATGAATCAATTGAGGCCTTAATTCCTCGGTGACCAAATGATAGTCTATGCGCCAACCCAAATTTTTACTGCGGGCATAGGTACGATAATTCCACCAAGAATACTGGTCGGGTCGTACATCAAATTCACGGAATGTATCTACAAATCCGGAATCGATGATGCGATCGAACCATGCGCGTTCTTCGGGTAAAAAACCCGATACGTTGGTGTGTTTCTCCGGGTGGTGTATGTCAATGGGTTTGTGGCAAATATTGAAATCGCCACAGACCAATAATTTGGGGCGTTCTTTTCGCAGTTCGTTTAGAAAGGGTAAAAAGGCCTCTAGGAAGTCCATTTTAAAGTCTTGTCGGGCACTACCCATACTCCCGGAAGGCACATATACGGACATAATGCTCAAGTCTCCAAAATCTGCCCGGATCACGCGCCCTTCACGATCGTAGAGGGGATTGTTCATGCCCACAACGACGCGATCGGGCGCCGTTTTGGATAGGATCGCCACGCCACTGTAGCCTTTTTTTTCCGCCGAATGGCAATGACAATGTGTGTACCCGATGGCAGCAAAAGCTTCCCGATCGATTTGCTCGGGTTGGGCCTTGGTTTCCTGAAAGCAGACGACGTCCGCATTGGTTTCGTGTAAAAAGTCGGTCAACCCCTTGTTTAAGGCGGATCGAACCCCATTTAGGTTGTAAGATATAATTTTCATCGTTTCATCGTTTTGATTGGGCATAGCCTGCGTAAATAAATTCGTGTAGTTTGGACTGAGGTGAACGGTCGATTTCGTCCATATGGCCTTCCCAGTCTTTTTCGCCTTGGTGAATAAACACGATGTTTTCCCCCATGGTACGAACCGAATTCATGTCGTGGGTATTGATGATGGTTGTCATTTGAAATTCACGGGTGATATCGGTGATCAGTTCATCGATTTTGATCGAGGTCAACGGATCCAGTCCGGAATTGGGTTCGTCGCAAAACAGGTATTTTGGATTGAGTGCAATGGCGCGTGCAATGGCTGCCCTCTTTTGCATTCCGCCACTAATTTCGGAGGGGAATAGCGTCTCTTTCCCTTGAAGTCCGACACGATCCAGACAGTACAGTGCCCGGTCTCGTTGTGCTTTCTCGTTGAGTGGCGAAAACATGCGCAGTGGAAAAAGGACGTTGTCAATGACCGACATCGAATCGAAAAGCGCCGATCCCTGAAAGAGAACACCCATTTCTGTACGCAATTGAGTACGGGTGTTTTTGTCCATTTCGGATAAGGGGCGTTGATCGTATAAAATGTCTCCCTCATCCGGATTTAATAAGCCGATGATGCATTTGAGCAGCACGGTTTTTCCCGATCCGCTTTGGCCGATAATCAGGTTGGTCTTGCCGGTTTCAAAGGTGCTGGTGATTCCTTTTAACACCCTGTTTGAGCCAAACGTTTTTTGGATATTTTCTATTTGAATCATGCCAGTAGCAGTTTTGTTAAAACGACATTAAACATCAAAATCAGCACACTGCTGTTTACGACTGCATGGGTGCTGGCTTTTCCAACATCCAGTGCTCCCCCATAGGCGTGGTATCCATAGTAGGAGGCAACGGATGCAATGATGAATGCGAAAATAACCGATTTGATCAGGGAATAATAGATATACCAGGAGATAAACCAATACTGTATGCCATAGATGTATGTAGAGGGCGTGATGAGGTCTGTAAACAAGCTGATAAAATAACCACCCAGAAGGCCAAAAAACATACTGTAGATGACAAGAAACGGGATGAAAATCATAAAGGCGACAATCTTGGGTAGAATCAGGAAGTTTGCGCTGTTTACACCCATGATTTCCATGGCGTCTATTTGTTCTGAAATGCGCATCGTGCCGATCTCCGAGGCGATGTTTGAACCGACTTTGCCCGCCAGGATAAGGGATAAGATGCTGGAGCAAAACTCAAGCAGCAGCGTATCTCGTGTGACCAGGCCGGTGGTATAGCTTGGTAGCAATGGATTTTCGGTGTTCATTTGGGTTTGCATCGTCATGACTGCACCCATAAAAACGGAAATAATCAAGGTGATGGAAAGAGAGTTGGCGCCCAATTTTTCTATTTCAAGCCACAATTGCTTGAAGAACATTTTCCATCGTTGGGGTACGGAAAAGGTTTTGTACATTAAAAGGCTGTACAGGCCGATGTGTTCGAGTAGTGTCATGATTTGTACGACGTCGCTTTTGACGTGTGTACAAATATAGTTTAATCTGCTCATTTGAGCGAAAATCGAGCGGGATTTCGTATGTTTGCACCTGTAATTGATACCCAAAAACTATGGCGGAGCAAGATCTCGTATTGCGTACGGAAAATTTGGTGAAACGATACAGCAAACGTACGGTAGTTGACCATGTGTCTATCGAGCTGAGGCAAGGAGAGATTGTCGGTTTGTTGGGACCCAATGGCGCCGGTAAGACAACGACGTTTTACATGACGACCGGTCTGGTTATACCCAACGAAGGTCATATCTATTTGGGCGATCAGGATATTACGGAATTTCCTGTTTATAAGCGCGCTCAAAACGGGATTGGCTATTTGGCGCAGGAGGCCTCCGTGTTTCGCAAGATGACGGTCGAAGACAACATTCGTTCGGTGCTGGAGATGACTCGGATGAGCCGTGAGGAGCAAAAGGATAAATTGGAGAGCTTGATTGGAGAGTTTCGTTTGGAGAAAGTACGCAAAAATATCGGTGACCGTCTGTCGGGAGGTGAGCGTCGTCGGACGGAAATTGCGCGTTGTCTGGCCATTAATCCCAAGTTTATTATGTTGGATGAGCCTTTTGCCGGTGTGGACCCGATTGCTGTTGACGATATTCAACAGATTGTCTCCAATTTGGTTACAAAGAATATCGGTATTTTGATCACCGATCACAACGTACAAGAAACCCTATCCATTACAGATAGGGCTTATATGTTGTTTGAAGGTAAAATTCAATTTCAAGGCACGCCTGAAGAATTGGCTTCGAACGAAATTGTGCGTCGTAAGTATTTGGGAGTCAGTTTTGAGTTGAAACGCAAACCGCACCTCAAGCAGGTTTAAGCAAACGCATCTCCCTTTTTTAACTGAGCATCCAACACAAATTGACGAATCACCTGTTCGTCTTCCATCTTACATATCATCAGCACGTTGTCGGATTCTGCGACAATGTATCCTTCCATTTTATGGAGAACGGCCAATTTGCCTTCCGGTATGGAGACCAAGTTGCCTTTGCTCTCATAGAGTAACGTTTCGCCTTTTAACACTGCATTCTGTTGGTCGTCCTTGTTGGATAAGTCGTGGAGTGAACCCCAGGTGCCCAAATCGGACCATCCAAATTCGGCAGCCTGAACAAAGACGTTGGATGCTTTTTCCAGAATGCCGTAATCGATGGAAATATTGGGACAGGCAGGGAAGATCTCATCGATGAAGGCCGCTTCTTTGTCTGTATTAAAAAGATGCAATCCTGTGTTAAAACGTCCTGCTATTTCCGGTTGGAATTCATCAAAGGCTGCGAGTATGCTACGAACACTCCAGAGGAAGATACCTGCGTTCCATAAAAACTCACCACTTTCCAAAAATACTTTGGCGAGTTCTGCATTGGGCTTTTCCGTAAATGTTTTGATTTTATTGACATTACCCTCAACAAGATTGCCTACCTGTATGTATCCGTATCCGGTTTCCGGACGATTGGGTTTGATGCCCAATGTGAGCAGCGCATCCTTTTTTTGTACAAAATCCAGCCCCTCCCGTATGCAATCCAAAAAATCGGACTCTTTAAGGATTAGGTGATCTGAAGGAGCGACGATCATATTGGCATTGGGGTTGATGGCCCGAATCCGGTTGGCTGCAAAGGCAATACAGGGTGCCGTGTTGCGGCGTTGCGGTTCAAGTAGAATCTGATCCTCACGGAGGTCCGGCAGTTGTTCCATCGTCAGTTCTTTGTATTTGACGTTGGTCACAATGTAGATATTCTCCTTGGGTAGTAGCTTTGTGAAACGGTCGTAGGTTTGTTGCAAAAGACTTCGACCCGTTCCGAAAAAATCGAGAAATTGTTTTGGATAGGCTGTGCGGCTGGCCGGCCAAAACCGACTACCAATGCCTCCGCTCATAATGACACAGTAATTATTTTTCATCTTCTTTTATTTTTTCATCCCGTACATTGGGTTCCCATAGTGCTTCATCCAGCGATTGGAGCATGTTTTCCAAGCGTTTTTGTTCTGATTCAATGGCCTCGGGTGTCGTACAATAGTCCCAGATGGTCTGATTCCTGACGTTTGACACTTTGTAAATTTCACCCTCGTAGCGACGTTGGCGGAAAAAGTCATACAGACTGATGGTTTGCGCGCTGTTTAACGTATCGGCAGCAACGGCTTGTTGAGAAAGGAAGGGCTTTGCCTGATCCAGGGGAAGCCAGAACATGGGATGGCGTCTGAGTTCCCCCATTTCGTCCGTACGAATGAGTACGGGACAGAGTGCAGAGACGTGCGTCTGAATGCCGGATGTTCGTTGATCTAAAAAATAGGTTTCTTTTACATAGTAGAGTGTGACCTCTGATGTGGGTATATCGATGGCATCGATGTCAAAAATGGGTATACCCGGTTTTTTGGGGTCGGATTTTTCTCTGTATGGAATGTTGAATCGTTTTAATAGATCCTTGAATTGAACGGCATAGGTGGGTGTGAAGACTTCCCGCCCGTCCAAGTACTCATACGCATTGAGTTTGTTCAGTGCAATGGCTTCAAAGAGCGTAGAGAATAGGTTCTTTTGTTCTGCGCTCGGGTCGACGGGGACATACAGTGCCGCGTTTGCCATTTTGCTTAAATCGACCATACGGTACACGTCGCGTTTCCATACAACATCTTCGGCTTGAACGGGTCGGGCGGAGGGTTGTTGTTGGTTTTTGAGCGACACATTTTCTGTTGAATGCATGCTTTGAGCACAAAGTGTCAGTCCTATCAGGTTGAGAATCCAGTGTTTCATAATGAATCAATTAATTGATGATGATCTCCATAGGAGCGAGTGATTGTTCTACACGATCCGGTCCGACTGCACGTATGTTGGAGATCCATAATCGTTTTCCACGGCTTAATCCGCGAATTTGAAGGATTTGTCGATCCGAGAAGCGACCACCTTGCGATACTTCCATCAGTGTATTTCCCATGGAGTCGTAGATCAACGTTTGAAAGGATAATACGTTAAAGGAGACATCGAGCAAGTCGTCATCCAATGCGGCCGTAATGCCGGGAGCATCCAGTAAGAGGGCTTTCGAAAAACCGGAGCCACCTTTGTATCGACGTGTAATTCCATTGTTGTCTTTATACTCAATGAAGGCTCTGGGCTCGGGTAGTGGCCGCACGCGAAACGGCGTGTTGGACACCACTTGTCTACGTCCATCAACGTTGGCCGTGACCGTTATAATGCATTCTTTACCAATATTGGTTGGTTTTGCAATCCAATGCTGGCCGGAAGGACTCAGGCTTCCGTTGTTGCTGGTTGCCGATATTTGTTGGTTGGTGATGCCGGGTACAGAAATACTGATTTTGTTGTCGATGCCTGCATACAATACGTTCATCATCGTATTGGATACGGTAGCCATGGGCTCTACAACGGTGTATTGTTGCGCAAAAGGCAACCGTTGGGTACTTCCGTCTCCACGTTTCATCTCGATGAAACCTTCAACAGGAAATACACCGGAACGAGATGTGGTCACCTCGTAAACCCCGTTTTTATCCGCAGCGAGTGTTGAGCCGTTGACCATGATTTCAGGGCGTTGCGTGGAGTCTTCGGCAGAAAGGATGATGTTGGCGCGGTAGACCCCTCCTCGAACGATGTTCTCTGCATTGGGTATTACGTATGCTTTGATTTGATTGACACGAAAGTCACCAACGTCAATGTTGTTGGTCAGAATGTGCAAGACTTCACCTTCGGCATAACGTATGTCGTTTTGTAGTTTGGTAAACATGGTAAGGACGGCTCCAACCGGCATGTTTTCAAACATGGCGGTTTCCCAGTCTTGTCCCTGTTTGCGGGCTTTTTCCGGTGGTGTTGTGCTGAAATTATCTTGTATGACTTTTCGTTTGAGGGGGTCGTTGACCATCTCCATGATGTGATTACGATATTCCTCAATGGCTTGTTTGAGTGCTTTGCCTTTTTTTCCGGATGGCGGAAGCATGATGTTTGCTGCCGCGTCTAAGTTGTCGGTGCGTTTGACGTTGTTGATGTCTGCTTTCTTGCCATCCGCCTCACGGACAACTGCCCATTTTAAGCTGTCGATCAATTGATAAATGGCATCCGATCGTTGTTGTAACTCTTGAGCCAATTGGTACCATGCTTCTGTCTTCTCCGGATTGGATGCATAATAGGCTTCAAACTCGTTGTATAGGGAGCGGTTTTGTGCGTGCGAATTTTCCGTACTTCTGGATAGGCTGTCCTCGACCAAGTCAAACCCATATAATACGTCCGAGGACACATTTAGCGCCAACATGCACAAGAGAAGGATGTACATGAGACCGATGAGTCGTTGTCTCGGGGTTTCGGGTGCATTGCTTGCGGGCATATGTTTGCTGTTTTTTTATGGATACTGTGTTAACGTCCGGTCGGGAATCCTCCGTTCATGCCATTTCCCGGTGTCATTGCTTCCAACATACGTGTGTATACACGATTGAGGTTTGCCAGGTTTTCGGCCATGGCTTCGGTCTCTTTTTTGAAACGTACGCTGTCTTCCATCGAACCTTCGTACATGTTGCGAATGTGCAGTAAGCCGTTGTTTACCCGATCGATGGTGTCGATTTGAGAACTAATGCTTTTGAGTTGTATTTCGTAGATGGTATTCAAGCCGGATAGGTTTTTGTTGAGTGTGCCCATTTGTTCTACATAGCCTCTGGAGTTGGATGAGATGTCGCTGGAGTTGTCGGTTATGCTCTTGTACGAATCAAGTAGCACGTTGGACACTTCGGTCAGCGACGCTGTGGCCGAACCAAAGCGGTTGAGATTGTCGGCCATATCCGACAGCTGAGCAAGATATTTTTCCGTCACACGGGTGATTTCGGTCATATTGTTGAGCTGATGAACGGCTTCGCCCATTCGTTTGATGCTTTCGGACAAGGTTTGTGCGTCGTCGTCGCTCAATTGGATTTGTGGGGGTATGCCATAGCTTTGAACGGCTTGCCCGGGTGTAACCTGCGACCAATTGCCCGGTGTTGACGGTGCGGGCTGGGGGTTGCCTGAATATACGGGGCCGGCTCCCGAAAAATTGGGTCTGTCTTCCGGGTTACGTGTACGCAAGACAGGAAAGACTTCGTCCCAACGATAGGTTCGGAAAGGCGGTTCGAATGCGGAAAGTGCAAAAATTAAGACCTCTGTACTGAGCCCTACGGCCAGCATGATATTGGCTCCGTCCAAGTGGAGTAATTTGAACATGGTTCCGAGAATGGCCAAGGAGGCGCCGAAACCATAAAAGAAGTTGAAGATGGTTTTGCCGCGGTAACTGCCCAAAAAGTCAGCGATACGGTGCCGAAACCCTTTTTTATTCATAGATTGCTTGTTCATGTGCGTGCTATTTTTCGTGTAATCAATTGCCTATTTGACTGCGAACGCAGCGGAATCCGATGTAGGATCTACTTTCATTTTGATATTCGTTGCTGCGTGCACTGACTTCAATGAAGCGTGCGGCATCTTTCCAGGAACCACCGCGCACGACTTTTCGTTTGTTTATGTATGCTGCGTTGTTTGGTATGGCTTGATGGATGCTTGGATTGATTTCTTCCATTTCTTCATAGCCCGAAGGACTCCATGTGGTTGAGGTCCATTCGGCCACATTTCCGGCCATATCAAATAATCCGTATGCGTTGGCTGGATAGGAGGCAACCTGTGCGGTATATTCGTGACCATCCCGGGTGTATCCGCCTTTTTCGGGTTTGTAGTTTGCAAAGTAGCATCCTTTTTTGTCACTGGTCTGCAACCCTTTCCAAGGGAAGCGGGCATCTTTGTCGTCCCCTCTTGCTGCCATTTCCCACTCGGCCTCGGTAGGCAAGCGGTATTCGAGCACTTTTTGTCCTCGGATACTGAGGGCTGCATTTAAATACTGTGTGCGCCAGTGGCAAAAGGCGACCGCCTGTTCCCAGGATACTCCGACCACCGGATGTGCATTGTATGCTTCGTGAGAAAAATAATTTTGTAGGTAGGGATTGTTGTAACTGTTTTGGAAGTCATTCACCCAGCAGGTCGTGTCGGGATATATGGCGACAATACGAGTGTGTAAGAAGTCAAATCGGGAGGAGAGTTCACGCGTAAGGGTCGTGTTCACGACCTGGCCACTCTCGGTAATGTATGCGGTGTCTTTGCTGATCATAACGGGGGGTTCGGGATTTGCAGCAAGGTCCGTATTGCGATTGCGCTTGCGTGCGTCCAATTGATGGGCACGTTTTGCAGCGGATTCATGATCGAACCACTCGTATTGATACAAGATGCGATCTGTTTTGGTACGGAAGCCGCCTAAAACCGGATCTGCCTCCAGAAAATAGTTCAGTGCGGTCAATTCTTCTTCGGTTGCATGTTTGCGTGCCGGAATGGGAATGCGCCAGTTTAAGTATGGTTTGACCGGTTCACCGTTTTCGTCCTCGAAAATTTTATATTCTTCGTTTCCGCCAAAGGCAGGATCGGCCAGTTTCTCCCGGTAAATGGAATCGCACACCCATTGAATAAATTGTTTGTATTGACCGTTGGTGATTTCTGTTTCGTCCATCCAGAATGAACTGACTGAAACGGGTTTTGAAGGCGTGTTTAGCCCAAACAGGCTGTCGGGTTGATCGGCTCCCAGGTCAAAGCTGTTTTGTTTGATCAGAACCATTCCGTAAGGCTTGGGTTCGTTCCACGCTTTTGCTTCAACTCCCACCAATTCCCCATTGTCGTACGAACCGCAGGAAGTGAGTGTAAGCATCAATAAGCCGAAGGCTAGGTATTTTCTCATAAGTTCAAAGTATTCGTACACTTTTTTGTTTTTTACTGGTCGTGCTTGTCGATATTTTTCGCCGAAAGCCCAAGAATATTTCGTGACTGCCTCCGGTAGACAGCCCCATGACTCCAATCGGAACATCATAGGCATATCCCACCCGCAAGCCTTGCTTCAATTGCATTCCAACCCCAAAAATCAGTGCGTCTCCGGGTCTCCATCCGGCAATACCCCAAAAGCTTTCTTTGTAGCGTAAGACGGTTGAAAGATCGGTTTGCAATGCCGTGAAATCTGATTTTAAAAGGATCGTCGGCTGCAAAGTGTAGAACGGATTTCTTAGTTTAATATTGTATGATCCATTCAAATAATAGGTTCGGCTTGCAAAGGTTCGATAGCTTTCTTCGTCTGTTGCTTCTGCAGAAGGCTTGAGTTTGATGCTGCTTTCCAGGAGATGTGTGGCGGCAAGACCCAGTTGTAGATTGTCGTACAAATACTGGACTCCCAGTTGAAAATCCGGAATGATTCCTTCCAGGCTTCCGCTTGGGATGGATTGATCGCTCGGGTTGTGGTAATCGCTGTTCGGAATATAAATGCCGGAAGCATCAAAATTTTGTTGCAGTACGCCCGCCTGGAGGCCGGTGCTCAAGTGGCCACCCCATAGGGATTGATGCCAGGCATATTGCAGTTGCAATTGCTGGTTCTGAAACAAACCAATGTTTTCGTTTGAGATAAGGAGCCCGAATCCATGCACGTATTTGCCCCATTGCTTGGGTATGCCTGCCTGAAGTAGAAAACTTGTCGGCGCGTTGGGTATGCTCACCCATTGTTGGCGGTTGAATAGGTTGATCATCAACGCGTCATCAATCCCCACCATTGCCGGATTGTAGGTAGCAGGAGCCAGCATGTGTTGGCTGTATTGTGCATCAAATTGAGCCGACAGTCGTACGATTGTCAGAAAGGTTATGAATGGAATAAACAGGAGAAACCTCTTCATGCTTATGAAACAGAAAATCAGTCGATAAATTGTGTTTTCTGCCGTTTTTTGAAAAAAAAAGCGATGACCTCGAGGTCATCGCGCGTTTCGAGTGTGTTCAATACTCTTCCTCGTTGAAGAAAAAGTCTTCCTGACTGGGGTAGTCCGGCCAAATGTCTTCGATGCTATCATAAATCTCACCTTCGTCCTCAATCTCTTGCAGATTTTCTATGACCTCCAACGGAGAACCGGAACGCATGGCATAATCGATTAACTCATCTTTTGTTGCGGGCCAAGGCGCATCTTCCAGTTTTGATGCCAATTCCAATGTCCAATACATTATCTATCAATTTAGTGGTTATAAGCGTTTTATCCTTAGAACAACGCCTTTGGGCCGACGACCCTTTGGCCTGTTCTAATTTGTCGCAAAAATAAACGATTATATCGATAAAGCAAGAGTTGTTATGCTTTATTTTGATTGATCCCAAAAGATTTCTTGACTATCAACCAAGCAACACTTACGTGCCAAGACAAAAAAGTAATCTGACATGCGATTGAGATAGATAAGAATTCCCGAATCAACGTTGTATTGTTTGGATAAACGTACCACATTGCGCTCTGCTCTTCGGCTGATGGAGCGGCAGATGTGGCAGAGGGATGCGGATCGATTGCCTCCTGGAAGTACAAATTGATGCAATTCCGGAAGACTGCTTACGATGGTGTCAATTTCGTTTTCAATAATTTTTAATGCGTCTTTGCTGATTGGCTCCGGAAAGGTGGGGCTTGTTACTTTTTGGTCGGTTGCAAGATAGGATCCGATTTTAAAAAGATGGTGTTGCAGAGTCTTAAGGTATTCCACATCGTGTATGTCCAGATGCTCTACCGCCAGCATTCCCAAAAATGAATTCAATTCGTCTACACTTCCGTAGGCTTCCAGACGTACATCGTCTTTTGAAACGCGTGATCCGCCGATGAGGCCACTGGTGCCATTGTCTCCCGTTTTTGTGTAAATGTTCATAGTTGTATTATTTTCGAATGAGGTAATTTCTTTTTTCCAGATCCGTTCTAAAAAGAAGGATGCCCATGGTGTAAAAATCCAGACTGGCTGTGCATTTGCTGTGTTGTTTCCATTTTTTCCAACTGCTTAGAGCCGTTGCATTCTTATAGGGTTGGTTTAGCACAAAAACAGAATGTTCGTGTATTTTGTTCAGGCTTTCTTCAAATTGTTTGGTCAAAAGATCGGGTTGGGAGGAGGCATCCATGAGAACGACATCCCAATCATCCAAGTTGCTTGCCGCTGAGCTAGGCCGCCCGGAAGCTGCCTGTAGGTATCGGTTGAGCCCTTCATTTGTTGACCAGCTTACTGAATTGTGTCGTTTCGGTAGATGTTGCATCAGTCGAAACAGGCGTTCTCCGTTTTCTATATCGGTTTTTTTCAAGTCCGGATACTGTTTTAATTCGTCCAATACGTAGTATCGATGACGCTTTTCCTGGAGTTGGGTGATGAGTTTGTATAGAAAAGGAGAGTGTATACCGTGTCCGTTACGGTGTCTGGCACGCAGGGTATATCGAAGTCTTTGTTTGTACATGGTTTTCGATTCGATTCACAAAAATATACTAATTTTTGAACATTTTTAGTTTTTAGTTGTATATTGGGTGGCAAATTCAAATAAGTAAGGTCTATGAATGGATTTAAAATCTACGTGAGTCTGTTTCTTTTTATGATTGCATTTGGTGTGCATGCCCAGGTTTTGGAAGCGGAAAAAACACTGAAAGCAAAGACGGATGCCAGCCAGGAAGGATGGATGAAGGGCGCAAGTGCCGGTTTGAACCTGTCTCAAACGTCGTTGGTCAACTGGGCCGCAGGAGGACAAAATTCGGTTGCAGTCAATGGTTTTATGAATGTCTTTGCCAATTACAAAGGCAATAAGTTGGCGTGGGATAACTCGCTCAATTTGGGCTATGGACTGTTGCGCCAGGAAACATACGATGGCTATATGAAAACCGATGATAAAATTGACTTTTTGTCAAAGATCGGACGGGAAGCCTTTAAAAATTTTTATTATGCAGGGTTGTTGAATTTTAAATCACAAATGACTTCCGGTTATAACTACCCGAACGATTCGGTTCGAATATCCAATTGGTTGGCACCGGCCTATATCGTGGGTGCAATCGGGATGGATTACAAACCCAATGCCTATTTGAGTGCATTTCTTGCTCCGGTGACCGGAAAAGTGACTTTGGTGATGGATGATGTCTTATCGGCAAACGGAGCGTTCGGAGTGACAGCCGGAGAAAAATCCAAACAGGAATTTGGGGGATATGTGCGTATGATTTATTCGAAAAGCGATTTTTCTGCTGAGTGGCTAAAAAATGTTTCGTTGACCACAAAAGCCGACTTCTTTTCAAACTATCTGAAAAATGCCAAGAATGTGGATGTTAACTGGGAAAACATCATTTCGATGAAGGTAAACAAATACATCTCGGTCAATTTTAATACGCATTTGATCTACGACGATGATGTGAAGTTTGAGGTTGCAAACGCAGGTGGCGGTACGCGAAAGGTTTCTAAACTTCAGTTTAAGGAAATTTTCGGAGCTGGGATTACGGCCAAGTTTTAATTAAATACATACATTCTATGGGAAAAGTAAAATTGATGGATGATTTTAAGGCGTTCGCTTTAAAAGGAAATGTCGTGGATATGGCAGTCGGTGTAATCATCGGGGGAGCTTTCGGCAAAATCGTCACTTCGTTGGTGAATGATGTCATCATGCCACCGATTGGTGTATTACTGGGTGATGTCAATTTTAAAGAATTATCTTGGGTTATGGTGGAAGCCGTTGGCGATCAACCTGCTGTATCAATCAATTATGGGAATTTTATTCAGGTGGTCATCGATTTTCTGATTATTGCTTGGGTTGTGTTTCTTGCCATCCGGGCAATGATGAAAATGAAGCGAAAAGAAGCGGCTGCTCCAGCTCCCGCCCCTGCGCCCCCTGCTCCCAGTAAGGAAGAAGTCTTATTGACTGAAATTCGTGATTTACTTAAGAAATAAATCTGCGTAGTGAGATTGTCAGAATGGCCCCCTAAAAAACATGTTTTAAGGGGGCTTTTTTATGGTCTGTTTGTTTACCTTTGCTGCGATTTGATTCGTATTGTATGATCCGTCATCGGAGTCTTTTTCATCGTTTTTTTTCTATCGTACATCGTAAAAAAGATGCACGTGTACAGACTTTTTTATACATTCCCTTTTTTGCTTCGTTGTTGTTGGTTGTTGCTGCCATTTTTGATGTGGGCTTTGATCAAACCGCGTTTATGCGTCGGATTCTGCATTTGGTCTATCTTGTTGGATTTATTGTAGAAGTGCTCGCGTTGCTTTTGCGGTTGATTCGTCCGGTGCAAAGGCGAGTAGCAGTGGTTTTTGTCGATGTTTTGATGTGCTTGGTTTTGTTGGGCTACATCCCCGTGCTGTTTGGTCATGTGTGGTTGCCGGCGCTCAGCAATCCGTATTGGCAAGGTTTGCTCATTTTGTTGATTTTTGTCCGTGAAGCTTCCATTGTGCATTTGAAAATTCGTCGGTCTTTGCTCAATCCGGCTCAAATGTTTCTGTTTAGTTTCTTGCTGCTTATTGTGATGGGGGCGATGCTTTTGTACATGCCTCACGCTACGTTTGAAGGAATTTCCTTGTTGGACGCTCTGTTTACGTCGACCAGTGCCGTTTGTGTTACCGGTTTGGCTGTGGTCGATACAGGTGCTACGTTTACAACCTTTGGCTTGATTGTTCTGATGTTGCTGATGCAGCTGGGTGGACTGGGTATGATGACGTTTACAAGCTACTTTAGTTATTTTTTTAAGGGGGGTACGTCGTATGAAAATCAATTGGCCCTGCAGGAAATGACCAATGCGGATAAGATCAGTGAAGTGTTTCTGGTTCTAAGGCGCATTCTGTTGTTGACCTTGGGCATTGAGTTGGTGGGAGGGTTGCTGATCTATCATTTTTTACAAACCTCGGGTCTGTTTCCGGAACAGGGTCGTTTGCTGTTTACCTTTTTTCATTCCATCTCTGCGTTTTGTAATGCCGGTTTTTCAACCTTGAGCAACAGTCTCTATGAAGTGGGTTATCGTATGAATTACGGTCTTCAACTCGTGGTGGCCAGCTTGTTTATCGTCGGTGGACTTGGCTTCCCCATTCTATTTAATTTGGTGCGTTATTTGAAACATCTGCTTACGCACAAGTTGTTGAATAAACGGGGGGTCTCCATGCCTTGGGTGATTAATTTGCATACGCGTGTGGTGTTGATTACATCGGTGAGTTTGCTTGTTTTGGGAACCTTGGGAGTCTTTCTGCTCGAGTGGGAGGGCGTTTTGGCCGAACATTCGGGCGTTGGAAAATGGGTCGTAGCCTTTTTTACGGCGGCAACGCCCAGAACGGCAGGTTTTAATGTGGTTGATACGGCGGCCATTCAGTTGCCCACACTGTTGTTGGTTGTGTTCCTGATGTGGGTGGGAGCATCACCGGGATCGACCGGAGGGGGGATCAAGACGAGTACGTTTGCCATTGCATTGCTCAATTCCATTAGCATCGCAAAAGGTAAGGATCGCATTGATTGCTTTGGTCGGGAGGTTTCACCCATCACCGTTCGCCGTGCCTACTCTCAAGTGTTTTTATCCGTTCTGGTCATTGTTGCTGCAACCTGGGCTCTGAGTCTTTTTGAACCCGAGCAACGTTTTAGAGCGTTGTTTTTTGAGACGGTATCGGCGTTCAGTACGGTTGGACTGAGCACGGGTTTGACACCTTTTTTGTCGATTGGGGGCAAGTGGGTGTTGATTGTTACCATGTTTGTGGGACGTTTGAGTATGTTGACCTTTATGGTTGCCTTTTTCAAACAAGTTACGTATTTGAAGTATCGTTATCCTCAGGAAGATATTCTGATCAATTAACAGGCTATGAAGTATATAATTATTGGTTTGGGTCATTTTGGTTCGTCACTGGGTCAACGTTTGACCAATATGGGGCATGAGGTCATCGGTGTGGATGCCGATATGGAAAAGGTGGATGCAAACAAGGGCTTTCTTACGCATGCGGTTTGTCTGAATCCCACCGATCCAAGGGCTGCTGCAGGTTTACCCATCAAGGATGCAGATACGGTTGTTGTGTGCATTGGTTTGAACGAAGGGGTAAATTTGCTTGCCACGGCAACCATGAAACAATTGAAGGCAAGGCGACTGGTGGTACGAGCCATTTCACCCTTGCATCGCACGGTGTTGGAGGCCATGCATGTGGATGATATCGTCTACTTAGAAGAAGAAACGGCGCATCGCTGGGCGAAAAAGTTGAATATGCGCAATGCGCTGGATGTACATGAGACATCGGGTGATTGCAACATTGTTGAAGTGTCCGTTCCGAAACGCTTTGTTGGGCTTACGTTGGAAGAGACACGCATTCGTAGCGAATACAATTTGTTGGTGCTCACGACGTTGAAATTGAAGCCCGTAAAGAATGCAATTGGTATCAAGGTGGATCAGAAGGTGACCCAGGATCTGGCTTCTGCCCAGACCGTTCTGGAAGAAGGCGATGTGTTGGTGTTGTATGGGAAAACGCACGATATTGAGCGATTTCTCAACGTTTAGTGCTTATTTTCCGGGGCGCCAGCGTTTGAACATCAGACTTTTTGGGAATACGCCTCTTTGTCGGACCCGTACATCCTCGGCGGTATAGAAGGTGTCTTTATCAAAATCCATAATGAAGCGGTTGATGCTTTTTAGAGCCTTGCGTTCAACAACCGCTTCAATGATAGAGACCTTCATTTTAGCTCCCATCCCTTCCATGCGTGTGACCCCATATCCGTGTTCGCTGAGCAAACGTACCAGGGGTTGGGGATCTTTGTTTGTGTAGATTCGACAAACAACAATGCCAAAGGCGATTTTTCCCTCTAGGATGATGCCCACGTAGTTTCCGGCCGCATAACCGGCTGCGTAGCTAACATAAGCGAGCATACCCTGCGTTTGGGCGAGGATTTGAGAAATGACAACAATCCAAATAAAAACTTCAAAGAAACCAATGATGGGTGCCAGGTGCTTTTGACCTTTTGAAACGAAGATGATGCGCAACGTTCCAAGAGAGACGTCAAGGATGCGTCCGAAGAAAATAACTAAGGGTAAAAGATAAGGGTAAGATTCAAAAATTTCCAGCATGGTTGAGGTTTTGGGGTTAAATATACACGTAGTTTGACAACTGTGCAAACTTCTTTATCTTTGTGTTTGATACAATCGCGATGAAACAAATCCTACTTATCGTTACTTTTCTCGTCAGCAACTGTCTCTTTTTGTCCTCCAAACATCGTTTGGTGGAAGTGGCTCCTGCCTACAGCAGTACGTCCGTGAATACCACGATTTTCCGAACGAATTCGTTGGTGACCCGGGGCGATTTTCAGTATATCGGGTTTTACGATGCGGATGGTTCTGTTGTTGTAGGAAAGCGAACGCTTGGCTCAACGCAATGGACGTTGTCAAAGACGCCGTATCGAGGGAATGTTCAGGATGCGCACAATGGAATCAGTTTGATGGTGGATGGTGCCGGGTATTTGCATGTATCGTTTGATCATCACGGGCATGCACTGCGCTATGCAAAGGGGCTGGCTCCGGGTTCGCTCCAGCTTGGATCCTTGCAATCGATGATTGGTTCGGATGAGCAGGATGTGACGTATCCACAGTTTTATGCGCTACCCAATGGGGATCTTTTGTTCTCCTATCGATCCGGGGCCTCCGGTAGAGGCAATCTGGTGTTGAATCGTTACGATGTGGCTGAGGCTCGATGGCTGCGTGTACAGGATGTTTTGTTGGATGGTGAAGGCAAGCGAAATGCTTATGCACAGCTTTGTGTGGACGATCAAGGGGTTATTCATGTCTCCTGGGTTTGGCGTGAAACGTGGAAGGTGGAAACCAATCACGACCTGTGTTATGCGCGTTCGGCGGATCTGGGTAAGACCTGGAAACGTTCGGATGGGTCTGCGTATGTGCTCCCCATACGGGCTGGGGAAGCGGAATATGCCTGGCGCATTGATCCGGGGCATGAGTTGATTAATCAAACCAGTATGTATGCAGATGCCGACGGAAACCCGTACATCGCAACGTACTGGAGGGATACGGTGTCGGATGTGCCCCAATATCGATTGGTATGGCACGATGGAAATCGGTGGAATCAGCAACCGGTCGGCCATCGCAACGAAGCGTTTAGTTTGAGTGGTGGCGGAACCAAGCGCATTCCAATATCCCGTCCCCAATTGGTGATGGACGCGCAGCGGCTGTATTATATTTTTCGTGACATCGAGCGCGGAGATCGGGTATCGATTGCGCTTAGTACAAACCTTTCTTCCGGAGCGTGGCGTATTTTTGATGCGACAGATTTTTCGGTTGAGGCTTGGGAACCTTCGCTGGATACGGAGTTGTGGCGTAGAGAGAAGCAATTGCACCTGTTTGTGCAGCGTACGGCGCAGGGTGATGGCGAAAAAACGGTGGATTTGGAACCACAGCCGGTTTATGTACTCGAATGTGATTTGAGCAGATACGATCGTTGATTTTTCATTCAAACTCGCTTTTTATGCCTTGATTGTGCATGCGTACGTATTGGGCTTGTAATAACATTATTACTAATAATATTATTACAAAAAACATAGTTGCGAAGTCGGGCGACAACTTCACCGATAGGGAGAAGGAGACTGAACGGCTGCTCTCCAACTTTACGCACAGAGTAAATACGATTATTATATCTCCTCGTAGGTGGGGTAAAACTTCATTGGTAAAAAAGGTTTGCCGACTTGCACAGTCCGACAAACGAAAGATCGTCTATCTGGACATCTTCTCTTGCCGTACAGATAAGGAGTTTTACGATGTATTTGCTTCGGCTGTTTTGAAACAGACCTCGTCAAAATTTGATGAGCTAATGGACAATGCTAAATTATTTCTCTCTCGTATCCGCCCAAAATTTACGATTGGATCCGATCCGATGTCTGATTTTTCTATTTCACTGGAGTTGAACACGAAGGGTAATGATATTGACGAAATACTGCAACTACCCGAACGGATAGCCCAAAAAAAAGGTATTCGCATTGTGATCTGCATCGACGAGTTTCAGCAGATAGCAGAGTTTAAGGACTCTAAAATATTCCAAAAACGGTTGCGTACTGTGTGGCAGCTTCAGTAATCTGTCTCATACTGTCTGTTCGGCAGTAAGATGCACCTTATGAATGAACTGTTTGAGAAGAAGAGTTTTCCGTTGTATAAATTTGGAGATGCGGTCTATCTTCCGAAGATATCTACTGCCGATTGGGTTTCCTATATCTGCGAGCGGTTTGATAGTACAGGTAAATCTGTATCTAAAGAATTGGCAGAAAAGGTGTGTACGGCCGTTGATAATCACTCCTCTTACGTTCAGCAATTGGCGTGGCTGCTTTGGATTCACACGGAGCAATTCGCTACCGAGCAAGATTTTGTGGAGGCGTACCAAGATTTAATAGACCAAAACTCGCCGCTATTTGAGAAACAGACCGAGAATCTCTCTGCTTATCAAATGAATTTCCTCCGTGCGTTGGTCGATGGGGTGCATCGCGAATTTACTTCTGCCGAGATTTTGCAGAAATATCAGTTAGGCTCTTCAGCCAATGTTAGTATCATTAAACGTGCTCTGATAAAAAAAGAACTGATAGAAACAGAAAATAATCAGGTGCTTTTGGCGGATCCGGTGATGAAGCTCTGGTTAAAGCAGGTGCTCACTATCAATTAAAATCCGGTTTTGCAGTTGATCCCTTCATTGGCTTTGGGTATACTTAGTGGGGAGGTAAAAAAAGGCTAACAAGTTGATGTTCTCAACTGTTAGCCTTTTTCTTGGTACCCAGAGCCGGGATCGAACCGGCATGGAAGTGAATCCACTGGTGTTTGAGACCAGCGCGTCTACCAATTCCGCCATCTGGGCGTCAGCGGGTGCAAAAGTAGAGCTTTTTTTGAAATCTGCAATGCTTTTGGCACTTTTTTTTAAAAATAGTACATTCTTTGTAGCCTTTCGCAATGGGATGCGTCTTACTATCGTATCTAAGTCATCTATGGCTTTAATGTTTAACTTAATGAATACAACAATGAAAAAGTTCTTTTCGCTTTTAGCAGTCGTGATCTTCATTGCCGGAACGGCCAGTGCACAATTGCGTTATGGTGTAAAAGGTGGTGCCAATTTCAGTACGCTGACCGAATCGTCTTTGGCCGATAACGTCAAAGGGGTTACCGGCTATCAGTTTGGCTTTTTGTTTCAATATAAGGCCAGTGGTTTTGCCTTTCAACCGGAAGTCTTGTACAGTGTAAAGGGTGCTGAGTTTGATAATTCCGCTGCAGCGGTCTTGTATCTGGGCACCGGATCGGTGGCGTATGAAACGCAGAACATCGAAATCCCGTTAAATCTGCAATATGGTTTGGATATGGGCATTGCGCGTGCGTATTTGCAGGCTGGTCCGTATGTTTCTTTTGTGACGGGCGGTTTTATTGATGGAGATGCCGATGTATACGACAGTTGGAAAGAGGCCAATGCGGTCAATACGATTGACGTGGGTGTGGGTGTTGGAGCCGGTTTTGAATACATGGGCTTCCAGCTTGCTGCCAAATACGATTTCGGTCTTGTTCCCATGGGTGATGAGCAACTGCTTTTGGGCGCTCAGGTCAATCCTTTTTATGATATGAAGACGCGCAATTTGAGCGTTTCGCTGGCTTATTTGTTCTAAATAGAGCGTATACGATTGTACATGAGGCTGCCCACGGGACAGCCTCATTTTTTTTTAGCGTATCCGTGCGAGCAGATCGGTCGGTTTTTCCAGAAAATAACGGGCGCCGTTTGCCTCCATTTCTTCCCGATCCCGAAAACCCCACTGCACACCTACCGGATGCATTCCGGCAGCGACGGCTGTTTGCATATCGGTGCCGGAGTCACCCACATACCAGATGTTTTCGGGTGCTATGCCCATCTTTTTTGCGCAATGAAGGGCTCCTGCCGGATCCGGTTTGCGCGGAATGTTCCCGCCTGCACCCACAACAATGGCAAAGGTCCAATCCTGCATCAGTGTGCGTACGATTTGTTGGGTCAGCGCGTCGGCCTTGTTTGAAAGGATGCCCATCGGGATGCGGGCTTCTGTGAGTTTGTTTAGTAAATCCGGGATGCCGGGGTATAATCGGGTTCGATCCACTAAATGTGCTTTGTATTCCTGAATGAGGGCTTGGTGGATGTGGTCCTGATTTTCCGCATTGCGGTGTGATTCCGGCAATACGCGTAGGCTAAGATCCTTGAGTCCTCTACCTACAAATAAACGGTAGGCTTCGAGGGGATGTTCGGGGTATCCATGCGTTTTTAGAACAAGATTCATGGAGTGGGCAATGTCGGCCAGTGTATCGGCTAAGGTGCCGTCCAGGTCAAATAAGACGGCTTGTGTGGACGTTTTTGTCGGTGTCATATTTACAGTTGTACGTGATATTCAATTACAAAGTAAAACTATTTCATTTGTTTGACTGTCATTTTTCATGTATTTTTGCAGCGTTTTACATTAGAGACCTCAAAATGAATAAGATTGTACGAAAAACTGATTTTTCTGAGCTTGTAGTCCGTCTGGACATTGAAGCTCCCCGCATTGCCAAGGCGCGCAAAGCCGGACACTTTGTTATGGTCCGTGTGGCTGATAAAGGAGAGAGAATTCCATTGACCATCGCTGAGGCAGATCCTGAGAAGGGGATCATCACGTTGGTCGTACAGCGCGTAGGTGGTTCATCCAAAAAATTATGTGACTTGAAGGAAGGTGATTACATTCAGGATGTAGTCGGACCGCTTGGGAAAGCAACCCACATTGAAAACTTTGGAACGGTCATCTGCGCCGGTGGAGGTGTGGGGGTAGCCCCACTGTTGCCCATCGTTCAAGCGATGAAGCAAGCCGGTAATCGGGTGATTACCGTTTTGGCTGCACGAAATAAAGACCTCATCATCTTGGAAGCGGAAATGCGTGCCAGTTCGGACGAAGTGATTTTGATGACAGACGACGGCTCCTCCGGAAAGAAAGGATTGGTCACCAATGGAATTGAAGAAGTGATTCTGCGTGAAAAGGTGGATCTATGTGTCACCATCGGGCCGGCGATCATGATGAAGTTTGTTTCCATGTTGACGAAAAAATACGAGGTTCCCACGGTTGCTTCGCTCAATACCATCATGGTTGACGGTACGGGTATGTGTGGTGCCTGTCGTGTTACGGTCGGTGGGAAGACAAAGTTTGTTTGCGTGGACGGACCGGAGTTTGATGCACATCAAGTGGATTTTGATGAGATGATCAAGCGTTTGGGTGCCTATCGGGATGTAGAATAATAGAAGAAGAAAGATACATGACAAGGGAAGAATTTATAGCGTCGCAACGCAGCCAGGATTGGAGAGAGGCGTTGCGCAAGTCCATGAAGGCGAAGGAGAGAACCGATAAGCCGCGTGTGCATATGAACGAACAGGATCCGACGGAACGGAGCCACAATCGGGAAGAAGTAAATTTGGGCTTGACGGCTCAACAAGCCATTGAAGAGGCCCAACGCTGTTTGGATTGTGCCAATCCTACGTGCATGAATGGATGCCCGGTCGAAATCAACATACCCGGGTTTATTAAAAATATAGAACGGGGTGATTTTTTGGAAGCAGCCCGTGTTTTGAAGGAGACTTCGGCGTTGCCGGCCGTATGCGGACGTGTATGTCCACAGGAAAAGCAATGCGAGGCTCAATGTTTTTATACCTTAAAGCTGGGAAAAACACCGGTTGGAATCGGTAATTTGGAACGTTTTGCTGCAGACTATGAGCGTGAAAGCGGTAATATGTCGATTCCGGAATTGGCGCCTTCCAACGGTCGGAAGGTTGCGGTCATCGGTTCCGGTCCTGCCGGTTTATCGTTTGCCGGCGATATGGCCAAAAAAGGATATACCGTTACGGTATTTGAGGCACTGCACGAAATTGGCGGTGTGTTAAAATATGGAATTCCAGAATTTCGATTGCCCAATGAGATTGTTGACGTAGAAATTGATATCTTGTCAAAAATGGGGGTAGAATTTTTAACGGACATTGTAATCGGGAAAACCGTAACCATTGACGAGCTCAAAGAAGAAGGCTATGAAGGCTTTTTTGTAGGTAGTGGTGCCGGTTTGCCCAATTTTATGAACATTCCGGGTGAAAATTTAATCAATGTAATGTCGTCCAATGAATATTTGACCCGTGTCAATTTGATGGATGCAGCCAATCCGGAATCGGATACTCCGGTACCTTTTGGCAAAAATGTGGCCATCATTGGCGGTGGAAATACGGCCATGGACTCTGTACGTACCGCCCGTCGATTGGGCGCCGATCGTGCAATGATTGTTTATCGTCGTTCTGAAGAAGAAATGCCTGCACGTCTGGAAGAGGTTAAGCATGCCAAAGAGGAAGGTGTCGAGTTTTTGACCTTGCACAATCCGATTGAGTATATCGGTGACGAACGTGGTCGGGTGAAGCAAATGGTTTTGCAGAAGATGGAGCTGGGTGAACCCGATGCTTCAGGCAGACGGAAACCGGTTGCCATTCCGGGAGCAACGGAAACCATTGATGTCGATATGGTCGTGGTCAGTGTGGGAGTTTCTCCCAATCCGCTGATTCCGAGTTCCATTCCAGGGTTAGAAGTGAGCAAGTGGGGTACGGTGATTGTCAATGAAAATATGCAATCTGCCATTCCCGTTGTTTTTGCCGGCGGGGATATCGTTCGTGGTGGTGCGACGGTCATTCTTGCGATGGGTGACGGTCGCAAGGCTGCTGCGGCGATGGATCGGTATTTGACAGATAATAATTAATCAGATATGAAAAAGTGCATCTTCTTCGGTTTGAGCTTATTGCTCGCTTTTAACATACAGGCGCAATTCAGTTTGGATACCAAGGCGTATGATGTTCAAAAACGTGAAGCAGAAGCTGCACAGCGCAGGCAGGATAGCTTGTTGCAGGTGCAGCGGGAAGATGCACGCATCAAAGCGAACGACATTCGTTTTCGATTGAAGTGGGGCAATATGCTGACCTACAGACAAAGTATCGGAATGATGGAGAGTAGCTACAATCTGTCTTATTATGGTTATTTTGTGAGTCGGAAGACGTGGACGTTTCCACTGAGTCTACGTTTGTCCAGCTCTAGAAACTACGACGATGCGCGACTTAAATCCGGTTATACGGATTGGTCGCAGCATTTGACGTATTTGGGTTTGTCCGGATTTCGCAATTTAAAGGATGATTTTTACCTATCTCTGGGTGGCCATTTGCCGCTTGGTTGGGAGCGTTACCGCTTGGATACCGATCCGATTGATCGCAAAAGAAGGCTCCATCTGATGACCGGAATCAATGCAGAGGAGCGTATCTTTTATATGTCACCCAACAAAACGGGTTTAATCTTGGGTGTGGGTTTGTATCAGCGTCTGATGACATCCAAACTCTATTGGTACGATATTGGAATTACGTTCGAAGTCGGACTGAAGTTTTAATTTATCGAACGCAGGATCCGTTTTCTGTATCGACGGCCGGTTGCACAAAACTGAGCTTGCCGGCTGAATCTTCTGACATGAGGATCATCCCTTGAGACTCAATGCCTTTTAGTTTTCTCGGTTCCAGATTGACCAGAATGCAAACCTGTTTGCCAATAATGTCTTCCGGTTTGTATTGCTCTGCGATTCCGGAAATGACCGTGCGTTGATCTATGCCGGTATCTACCTTCAACTGCATCAATTTGCTTGTTTTGGGTACGCGCTCGGCTTCAAGAATGCGTCCAACCCGAATGTCCATTTTGGCGAAGCTGTCAAAATCAATGTTCTCTTTTGCCGGGGCTGATTTTTGTTCTGCCGATGCATTTTGGGCTTTGGTATTCAGGAGTTTCTGAACTTGTTGTTCCATAACGGCATCGTCAATTTTTTCAAACAGCAGCTCCGGTTTGCGTAAATGGTTGCCCGTAGCCAGCAGATCCACGCTGCCCAATAAATTCCATTCGCAGCTTGACATTTGGAGCATACGACGTAATTTCTCAGAGGTGAAGGGCAGAAACGGTTCAAAGGCAATGGCCAAATTGGCTGCAATCTGGAGACTTAGATTTAAAATGGTTGCAACACGAGGCATGTCGGTTTTTGCCAATTTCCATGGTTCGGTATCGGCCAGGTACTTGTTTCCGATGCGGGCCAAGTTCATGGCTTCTTTTTGAGCGTCGCGGAATTTAAAAATATCCAACAAGGCCTCAACATCTTTTTTGACCGAGACAAATTCTTCCAAGGTAGCCAAATCGTATTCGGTCCAAGCGCTACGTTCCGGTACTTTTCCTTCAAAGTACTTGTGGGTCAATACCATCGCCCGGTTTATGAAGTTTCCGAAAACGGCAACCAATTCGTTGTTGTTGCGCGCTTGAAAATCCTTCCAGGTAAAATCGTTGTCTTTGGTTTCTGGCGCATTGGCAGTCAGCACGTAACGCAATACATCCTGCTGGTTGGGGAAGTCCTGCAAATATTCGTGCAACCAGACGGCCCAATTGCGCGAGGTTGAAATTTTATCGCCTTCGAGATTCAGAAATTCGTTTGCGGGGACGTTGTCCGGTAGAATGAAGGAACCTTCGGCTTTAAGCATGGTCGGAAAGACGATGCAATGGAAAACAATGTTGTCTTTGCCAATAAAGTGAACCAAACGGGTTTCGGGATCTTTCCACCACGTTTCCCAACTGTCCGGGAGTAGTTCTGCCGTGTTGGAGATGTAACCGATGGGCGCATCAAACCACACATACAGCACTTTGCCTTCTGCACCGTCTACCGGAACGGGTATGCCCCAATCCAAATCTCTGGAAACGGCTCTGGGTTGCAGACCCATGTCAATCCAGCTTTTGCATTGACCGTAGACATTGGGTTTCCATTCTTTGTGTTCTTCCAAGATCCACTGTTTGAGAAAGGGCTCGTATCGATCCAAAGGCAGATACCAATGCTTGGTCTCTTTCATGACAGGTTTGCTGCCACTGATAACCGAATACGGCTCAATCAGATCCGTGGCATTCAAGGATGTACCACACGATTCGCATTGGTCTCCGTAGGCTTTGTCGTTTTTGCAATGGGGGCAAGTTCCCATGATGTACCGATCGGCCAGGAACTGTTTTGCCGTTTCGTCGTAATATTGCTCCGACGTTTTTTCAATAAATTCACCTTTGTCGTACAGCTTCTTGAAAAAATCCGAAGCAATGCGACGATGGGTGGACGAAGTGGTTCTTGAATAGATGTCAAACGTAATGCCAAATTCTTCAAACGACTGTTTGATGATGTTGTGATAGCGATCCACAATGTCTTGAGGACTAACACCTTCTTTTTTTGCTTTTAACGTAATGGGCACGCCGTGTTCGTCCGATCCGCCGATGAATAGCACATCCTGCTTTTTAAGCCGCAGGTAGCGTACGTAGATGTCGGCTGGGACATAGACACCAGCCAGATGTCCGATGTGAACCGGGCCGTTGGCATAAGGCAATGCTGTGGTTACTGTAGTGCGTTTGAATGGCTGAGTCATGGGGGTATATTTTGCGTGCAAAGGTACAAAAAAGCGGCTGTTTATTTAATCAAATCGAACACCTTTGACTTTTAACTGGTCGATGTATGTGGCGATGTGTCGGTCTCGTTTTTCTTCAAAAATTTCGCCGACATTGATCATGATGCCGGTCTCCTCCACATTGCTCAATTCATCGTTGACGCAGGTACCAAATACGCGCATCGTTGGAGATAAATTCATGTAAGCGTTGACCAATGGAGGGATGTTTCGGCTCAATTCCCGTACGTGGCCGTTCAGTATTTTGTAATTTTCTTTAAAATTGCCACCTACAAACAACTTGCTCAAGGAGGGTAAATCCATTTTGCTCCTTAGTGGATGTTTGGGATATACCAGGCGGTCCGGATCCGGGAAATGTTTGTTTAGGAAATACAGAATCATGTTGCGTCCTTGCTCGCCGAAATCCGGATACATGGTCACTTTGCCAAAAAAATACTTGATGTCCGGGTGTAACACAATCAGCGCGCCAAGTCCATCCCACAGATTATCCATGGCGAAAAGCGCTTTTGATCCGGCTACAGAAGACTGATAGCCAACCGTTACAAACGATCGTCCCAATTCAATGGTATGCGGCAGAAATTCTTCCAAAAAGAAATCGGAATAATTGAACAAGTGTGAGGAGGAGATAAAGGGGGTTCCATCTTCCAGGATTTGAACTTCCTTGCCATGGATGTATCGATACCCGCCCATGATTTCTTCCTTTTCCGGATTCCAGACAATGAGCTGTTTGTAACAGTTGTCCATGGTATCGTATGAATCGATGTCCATGCTTTTGCCCGTGCCTGCGCCGGAAAAACGGTAAGCCTCTTCGCGCAGACGACCAATTTCCAACATGATGTTGGGAGAGTCGTGGTGTGTGATGATGTAAAGCTCGTTGTTGGCTTTGTTTGTTTTGCGCAAAAATTTATCTTCGGTCAATTCCGCGCGCAATAATTCTTTGGATACGGGATCAATGATAGTTTCCATCCTGATTAAATTAGTTGTTTTGCCAAATCGGAAGAGCATTGACTCAACCAGTTAGCCCATTCTTGATACGTCTTACTCCCATCAAAATGCTGATAGGGAATTGGCTTCCCAAACACAATTCGAAATGTTTTGCCGCGTTGTTTGAACATTTCATCGGCAAGATACAACATTTCAAAATTGATTTTGATGCCCAAAAAAGAACGTATGTTTGCAAGTGTGTAAAAGAAGTTTGAATTTTTTCCTTCAAAGTATACCGGTACAATATCCCGTTTTGTTTCGACGGATTTTTGAACAAACGATTTGCTCCAAGTGAGCTCTGTTATTTTGCCCTTGATGCGTCTTGAGCAGGCTCCTGCCGGGAAGATAACCATTTGACGGTCCGACTCGTAGGCCTCAGTAATGCGTTGTGGCAGGCTTCGTTTTTGAGCCTTTGTTCCTGTCTTGTTGATGGGGATGAAAAGGGGGCCCAGATTGGTCAAATGACTAAGGATATCGTTCGATAAAAAATAAATGCTGTTTTCGGGAAACTGTTGATAGACAGCGTAGCCTGTTGCCATGCCGTCAATGCCCCCAAGTGGATGATTGCCTGCAAAGGTATACCTGCCCGGAGGAAGGGTGTCCAGACCTTGTACCTGTACGTCAACATCCAGGGCTTTTAATCCGCCCACAACAAAGTCAATACCGAATAGATCGGCATTCTGCTGTATGATGGCATTCACCTCATCCTGGTGGATGATGTGCTCCAGATACCGTATAAGAAAGTTCGGTACACGGGTATTGGGCGCTTTGCTTTTCAGTATGTCCCGCACACTAACCGGCAAACGTTCCGTTTGTGGCATCATTTTCTCTTTTTAATTTTTCTAAGACCCGCAAAAGTATGGTTTTTTTGAGAAACTACAAAAAGTCCGACCTTTTACCCTTCGTTTGTCTTTTACGTGCTCGCATACTTGCCAACATGGGGTTTATCAACAAGGGTTGATAACTATTGTAAAATGCAGTATATTAGGCTTGTGAAGTGTTTGTAACTTGTTTATAACAGGTGCGTATCTTTTGATGGTAAAAAAGTGGGAGAAAGTGTTGCAAAGTGGAGCGATATGTGTATTTTTGTACAAATCTCACAGTCTAAAAGTCTAACTATGCGTTTTTTAGGAAACATTGAAGCCAAAATGGATGCGAAGTGCCGGGTGACGATACCTGCTCCGTTTCGACGCATTCTTCAAGCAGAAGGGCAACAGATGTTGTTTTTGCGCAAGGATTTGTACCAGGCCTGTGTAGTGATCTATCCGGAACAAGTTTGGGAAACGGTTTTGACGGAGTTGCGCGCACGTTTAAACAAATGGATTCCCGAGGAACAGGATTTGTATCGTCAATTTATGCTTGAAGCCGAAGCGGTCGAAATGGATGCGAGCGGACGAATTCTCATATCAAAAGCGATGCTACAACGCGTCGGAATCGAATCGGATGTACGTTTTCTGGGAGTGGACGATACGTTGGAATTATGGCAGAAATCAAACTTAGAACAGCCTAGAATGTCGGCAGATGTGTTTTGTAATCGCATGCAACAACTGATGGGCGCAGACAAACAACAATAGAATGAGTGAATATCACGTACCGGTCTTGTATGAGGCTTCGCTGGATGGCTTAAACATTGCCTCCGATGGGGGAGTCTATGTGGATGTAACCTTCGGAGGGGGTGGGCATAGCCGAGGCATCCTCGAACGGATGAAAACGGGTACACTGTATGGGTTTGATCAAGATTTGGATGCCATGGCAAATGCACCGGATGACCCCCGCTTTGTGTTTGTACGAAGCAATTTCAGGTACCTTAAAAATTTTATGAAATACCATCGGGTGGAGCAAGTGGACGGCATTCTAGCCGATCTGGGTGTTTCCTCGCATCATTTTGATGCGGCCGAACGTGGTTTTTCGTTTCGCTACGAAGATGTTTCGCTGGACATGCGTATGAACCGTGCGTCTGAACGTACGGCCGGTTGGGTGTTGAATACCTATACGGAATCTGCGTTGGCAGATGTCTTGTTTCAATACGGGGAGCTGAGGCAAGCCCGTCGAATGGCGCAAGCCATCGTAAAGGCAAGAGAAACCCAGCCGCTTGAACACATTTCGACACTATTGGAAGTCTTGCGACCGCATGTGCCCAAAGCGAGAGAAAAGAAAGAAATGGCAAAGGTCTTTCAAGCCATTCGTATGGAAGTCAATCAGGAAATTCAGGTGCTTGAGGAACTGCTACAACAATCGTTGGATTTGCTTAAGCCCGGTGGGCGTCTGGTCGTTTTGACGTATCATTCGTTGGAAGACCGGCTGGTAAAAAACTTTATGCGTTCCGGTCGCATCGATGGCGTGGTTGAGCAGGATTTTTACGGAAATTTCTTGACACCTTTTAAGCTGATCAATACCAAGGTGATGGTTGCTTCTGCCGAAGAGCAAGCAGAAAATCCTCGATCCAGAAGTGCGAAATTGAGAATTGCTGAAAAGAAATAAAATGAGAAAGGAGTCCGGCTACAAGACGACGTTGAAGGAGATATTTGATGGAAGTGTTTTAACCAAAGGATTCCTCCAACGCAATGCGGGTATGTTGTTGATTTTGGTTGTTTGTATCTTGGTATACATCGGCAATCATTATTCGGTCATTATGAGTCTCAATCAAATTGACAAACTCAAAACGCAACTCTACGACGTGAAGTACGAAGCACTGACTCGTTCCTCTGAACTGATGCACGAAAGCCGTCAGTCTCGCATACGCTTACGGGTGCAGGAGCAGGGTTTGGGATTGGAGGATGCACTCACTCCACCGTATAAAATAGACATCAAGGAATAATCTGGATAATGGAGGATAATCGTTCAACAGTTAATAGCGAGGAGATTCGAAAGAAAATACGACGTAGTTTTACGCTGTTGGTTTTTTCGTTTGGGATCCCCGTACTGCTGATTTTCTTTACCATTTTTCGAACACAGTTTGTCGAGGGTCCCTATTGGAGGGCGCTGGCAAAAAAACAGGTTCGCGAGGATGTGGAAGTGCCTCCCAGCCGAGGCAATATCTTTGCGCGTGACGGCTCACTGATGGCAAGCACGGTGCCTGTATATGCCTTATATATGGATTTTCAGGCGCCTAAAGCGGATACGTTTTTATACCATTTACCCGCCTTGTGTCGTCAACTTTCCGAGAAATTGGGTGATCGAAGCCCGGAGGGTTATCGCCATCACTTGATGAAAGGGTATCAGGCACGGTCCAGAGAGTATTTGATTACACGTACTCGGGTGTCTCATACGGATCTGAGAGAAATCCAAAAATTCGCCTTGTTTAAAAA
>JAQVXI010000004.1:0-6071 GCA_028709215.1 Bacteroidales bacterium | reverse complement strand
GCAAAGTCTATTTGGTATTCATCCAATGTGGGCATCTCCTATTTTATTGACAAATTTTACGCAGCCGATCCGGCAAAGTTTGTGGATGGACTGTACAAGATTGGTCTGAACAAACCCATGAATCTAGAGATACCGGGTGCAGCAAATCCATACATACCGCATCCGAACGATTCACGCTATTGGGCAAAAACCGATTTGCCCTGGATGTCGATCGGCTATGTTACGCAAATACCGCCCATCTATACCTTGGCTTTTTACAACGCCATTGCAAACGATGGAGAATTGATGAAACCGTATTTCGTGCATCGATTGACACACAATGGAGCTGTTGTAAAGTCGTTTAAGCCGAAAACGCTGAATGCACGCATTTGTTCATCCAATACCCTCAAAGAGATCCGATTGATGTTGGACAGCGTTGTTGGACATGGCACCGGAGGCGGTGCGAAAACCCCTGTGGTTGCGGTTGCGGGAAAGACCGGAACGGCCCAGCTGTCTAAAGGGAGTCAAGGATATCGTGATGGAGGAAAATCGCATCAAGTCTCCTTTTGCGGGTATTTTCCGGCGGATGAACCCGAATACAGTGCCATTGTCGTCGTGCGCGAGCCTCGAACGGAGCAACCTTCGGGAGGCAAGCAGGCTGGGGGTATTTTTAGAGAAATTGCTGAGCGGATTTATTCGAGAAGTTTGTATCAAAACCCGAAGGATGTAGATGATACGACTCGTTTGCTCGTTCCTCCGGTAAAATCGGGTCCGTATAAAACAACGAAGCGTCTACTGGACGAGTTTGATATTAAGGGAGTTTCTCAGGAAGTGAACGATGCGCAATGGGTCAAATCCGCTTCTTCAACCGAACACGTATTGATGCATCCGCTGGATGTTTCTGCTAAGTTGGTACCCGATGTCCGATCGATGGGCGCACGCGATGCGGTCTACCTTTTGGGTAATATGGGTTTGCAGGTGCAGATTGTCGGTAGGGGTAAGGTGGTGCGTCAATCCATCACACCGGGCAGTTTTTACAATGCCGGACAAAGCATTCTCTTGACACTGGACTAAAAATGATTGCTATGAAACTAAAAGATCTACTACTGGGCGTAAAAACACGTTCCATAACAGGGCCACAAGACATTCAATGCATGGATGTGTGTATTGATTCGCGCAACGTTGCAGCGGGCAGTGTGTTTGTGGCATTAATCGGGAGTCAGTCAGATGCACACAACTTTATTCCGGATGTCATCCAACGTGGGGCTTCTGTGGTCGTTTGTTCTCAATTGCCTTCTGTGTTGCCGGAATCGGTTTGTTTTGTCTGTGTGGAGGATACCCATGAGGCATTGGGGTGGATCAGCAGCAATTGGTACGGTCGACCTTCTGACAAGTTAACCTTGGTCGGTGTAACGGGAACCAATGGCAAAACAACCATTGCAACCTTGTTGTATGATCTGTTTCGTGCGTTGGGACATCGGGTAGGTCTGCTGTCTACGGTTTGTAATTATGTGGATGGTCAAGTCTTTCCGAGTACGCATACGACACCCGATGCGCTTTCGTTGAATGCTTTGCTGGCAAAGATGTTGCAAGCGGGTTGCAGTCATGTTTTTATGGAGGTAAGTTCGCATGCTGCGGAGCAGCGGCGCATTGCCGGCTTGTCTTTTGACGGGGGTATTTTTACCAACATTACCCGCGATCATTTGGATTACCACGGAACGTTTGAACGGTATTTGGCTGCCAAGAAACGTTTTTTTGACGACCTGCCAAAAAATGCATTTGCCATAACCAATGCAGACGATCGAAACGGAAAGATTGTTTTGCAGAATACCAAAGCAAGCCGGTACGATTATTCGACTCAACGGATGGCCGATTTTAGGGCAAAAGTGCTTGAAAATCATTTGGAGGGTATGATGTTGGAAATCAATAAGAAGGAGGTTTCGGTTCAGTTTATCGGCCGATTTAACGTGTCCAATCTGTTGGCCATTTACGCAGCGGCCTGCTTGTTGGGGCAAGACCCGGATGCTGTATTGTTGACGATGAGTATGTTAAAACCGGTATCCGGCCGCCTGGAATTTATGCAATCTCCTACCGGTTTTATCTCGATTGTCGATTATGCCCATACGCCGGATGCACTGCGCAACGTACTGGAAACGTTGAATGATCTGGTGGAAGGCAAAGGCCGAGTGATTACGGTTGTTGGAGCCGGCGGCAATCGAGATAAGGGCAAACGTCCGCTCATGGCACAAGAGGCGTTGAACGGGAGTTATCGTGTTGTACTCACTTCGGACAATCCTCGTTTTGAGGAGCCACAAGATATTTTGAATGATATGCTGGCCGGCGTTCCTGTAGGTAATCGTCCGCATGTGTTGGTCATCGCCGATCGACGGGAGGCCATTCGTACGGCCTGTATGCTTGCTCAAACCGGAGATGTGGTGTTGGTTGCGGGCAAAGGGCACGAGGATTATCAGGAAATAAAAGGAGTAAAGTATCCGTTTGATGACAAGAAGGTCATTGCAGAAATCTATTCAGCATTAAATCCTACGACATGTTAGTATACTTATTTGAATATTTGGACAAATTGGACGTTCCCGGAGCAGGGATGTTCCAGTTTATTACGTATCGGGCTGTTGTTGCGTTTATTCTTTCGATGTTTATTGGAACGAGTATCGGCAAACGAATCATTCACTATTTGCAATGGAAGCAGGTAGGAGAGATCATTCGTGACTTAGACCTGGAAGGTCAGATCAGTAAGAAGGGGACACCAACGATGGGTGGTGTCATCATCTTCTTATCCATTGTGATCCCAACGCTGTTGTTTGCCAAATTGAATAACATTTACATCCTTCTGATGTTGATCGCAACCGTTTGGCTAGCGGGTTTGGGTTTTGCGGATGATTACATCAAAGTGTTCAAAAAAGACAAACAGGGCTTGAAAAGCAAAGTCAAGATTGTTGGACAAGTGGGCATCGGTTTGATTGTGGGGCTCGTATTGTATTTGAGTCCGGATGTGGTCATTCGAGAAAATACGGAAGTCTTAAAAAACGACCAAGTGGAGTCTGTTCATTTCAGTAAGGATGAAGTCAAGTCGACCAAGTCGACCATCCCGTTTTTTAAGAACAACAATCTGGATTATGCCGCTTTTTTTGATCATTTGGGCGCGCATCGTCAACTGGCCGGCTGGATTCTGTTTATTTTTATGACCATCTTTGTGGTAACGGCGGTTTCGAACGGTGCCAATCTGACGGACGGGTTGGATGGCTTGGCTACCGGAACGTCGGCCATCGTGGGGGTGGCACTGCTGATTTTGGCCTATGTGTCGAGTAACGTCAATTTTGCCTCGTATTTGAATATTATGTACATCCCCGGATCGGAAGAAATGGTTGTGTTTATGGCCGCATTTATCGGTGCAACCGTCGGTTTTTTGTGGTACAACTCTTATCCGGCACAGGTGTTTATGGGAGATACGGGGAGTTTGATGATCGGCGGAATCATTGCCGTGTTTGCCATCATTATTCGCAAAGAGTTGTTGATACCAATCTTGTGTGGGGTGTTCTTGTTGGAAAACTTGTCGGTCATCCTGCAACGTGTGTTTTTTAAATGGACCAAACGCAGCCGTGGCGTGGGCAAACGAATCTTTAAAATGGCTCCGTTGCATCATCACTTTCAAAAGCCCGGAAAATCGGGCATCGATGCGTTGATTCAATGGCCGATACAGGCCATACCCGAGTCGAAAATTGTGATACGTTTTTGGATTATCAGTTTGTTGCTGGCTGCCATAGCCATTGCAACCTTAAAGATGCGTTAAGTATGAAACGAGTCGTTATATTGGGAGCAGGCGAAAGTGGAACCGGTTCTGCCATGCTCGCTCAGAGCAGGGGTTTTGACGTTTTTGTCTCGGATGCAGGACCGATTGCCGAAGCATATCGGAATGAATTATCCATGCACCACATCCAATGGGAGCAAGGTCAACACAGTGAGGCATGCATACTCAATGCGGATGAAGTCATCAAAAGTCCGGGTATTCCCGAAAAGGCCACCATCATTCAGGCACTTCGACGTTGCAACGTTCCCATCATTTCGGAAATCGAATTTGCTGCTCGGTATACCGATGCAAAAATAATCGCCATTACGGGGAGCAACGGCAAGACAACGACCACCTTGCTCACGTATCATATTTTAAAAAGTGCGGGACTAAACGTCGGTTTGGCCGGCAACGTCGGAAATAGTTTTGCCCGTCAGGTTGCAACGCAATCCTTTGATTACTACGTCTTGGAATTGAGCAGTTTTCAACTGGATGATACATACACGTTTCGAGCGCACGTTGCCGTGTTGCTAAACATAACACCGGATCACTTGGATCGCTACCACTACAATATGCAGGAGTATGTGGATGCAAAATTTCGAATCATTCAAAACCAAACGCCTGAGGATGCTTTTATCTACTGGAACGATGATCCCTTGATTCAGGCTGAGATTGAAAAACGAACGATTGTAGCACAGAAGTTTCCGTTTTCCATGTCCAAAGGCACCGGCATCAAGGCTTTTATTGAAAATCAGCTTTTGGTGATTGAAACACCGGAGTCTCAGATGCAGATTGAACAAGCAGAATTATCCCTGATGGGAAGACACAACCTGTTCAATTCATTGGCTGCAGCCATCTCCGCCAATTTGTACAAAATACGTAAGGAGAATATCCGAGAAGCCTTGGGTAGCTTTAAGGGGGTTGAGCACCGTTTAGAATCGGTGGCATCGGTACGTGGAGTCGCCTACGTCAATGATTCCAAAGCGACCAATGTCAATTCGTGTTGGTATGCGTTGGAATCGGTCAAAACACCCATTGTGCTGATTTTGGGTGGAACGGATAAAGGAAATGATTACTCCGAAATCGAGAGTCTTGTCAGGGACAAAGTAAAAGCCTTGATATTTATGGGTTTGGACAATCAGAAATTGCATGCTTTTTTTGACGGGATGGGTCCCGTCATTCGAGAGGCTGGTTCGATGCAGGAAGCGGTGGATGCAGCCTACGAATTGGCAGAAAAAGGCGATACGGTCTTGTTGTCTCCTTGTTGTGCCAGTTTTGATTTGTTTTTGAATTATGAGGATCGGGGTCGTCAATTTAAGCAATGTGTTTTGGCGTTGTAATCAATAAAATAGGGATAGCATGAGTTTAATTCGGCAATTGTTTCGTGGGGATGGCGCCATCTGGATCATCTTTTTACTGTTGGGTATCATCTCGCTGATCGAGGTATACAGTGCTTCGAGTACGCTTGCTTATTCGTCAGGCAATGCCTACGGGCCCATCGTGCGTCATGCCGGCTTTCTGTTGTTGGGAACAATTGTAATTTTGGTCACGCACTCGTTTCACTATAAGTACGTGACGCTTATTGGTGCCTTTTTATTTGTCTTATCGTTTGCTCTGTTGGTTCTAACGCCGGTTATTGGCGTTCGAGTCAACAATGCTGCCCGTTGGATCAGTTTTTTTGGAATTCAATTTCAACCCTCTGAGTTTGCAAAACTGGCCATCATTATTTTTACGGCTTTCGTTCTAAGCAAAACCCAGCGCTCGGATGATAGTCGGCGAAAGGCGTTTTGGATTATTTTGACGGTTACGTTGGTGTTTGCCGGTTTGATCTTTTTCGAAAATCTTTCGACGGCAGTACTGTTGTGTACCGTCGTGTTTCTTATGATGTTTTTGGGGCGTGTGAATGCCAAAAACCTGTTGTTCCTGGGGGGAGGCGTTGTGCTGTTGGTCGCCATTTTATTTTTGTCTTTAAAAACCATCGATACCATTCCGGGTTTACCCCGATGGGATACCTGGCAGAATCGAATTTTTGGGCCGGAGCTCAAAGTGACCGATGAAGCGTTCAGCATAACGGATGCAAATTATCAATCTTCGCATGCCAGTATGGCCATTGCAGAAGGTCTTTTTCTTGGAAAGATCCCCGGAAACAGCAGTCAGCGCGACTTTTTGCCTCAGGCTTATTCCGATTTTATTTATGCCATCATCATCGAAGAAATGGGCTGGTTTGGCATGATTCTTATCCCATTGTTGTATATTATGTTGTTGCAACGAGCCTTGCTGATTGCTC
>JAQVXI010000009.1 GCA_028709215.1 Bacteroidales bacterium | reverse complement strand
TACAACAGAGATACTATCTTTGCACTCGCTTTTCAGAAGCAAACAAGGTTCGATTCGCTAGCTCAGCTGGTAGAGCACAACACTTTTAATGTTGGGGTCCTGGGTTCGAACCCCAGGCGGATCACCAAAATAAAGGCTTAGAGATTTATCTCCTAGCCTTTTTTTTTGCCTTTCCCTCAAATCTGTCAATTTGTCACGACAAAAATATGGCACATTTTTTGCAGTTAGCATATTGTATTTAAACCATATGTCAAACTAAAAAATGGAGGATTTAACTATGGCACTCATGAAGTATCAAAACAATTTCCCGAGTTTGTTTGACCGTTTATTTGACTATGATCTTTTTGATTGGGCCAATAAACACTACTCGGACACGCACACAACGTTGCCATCGGTCAACATTAAAGAAGGCAGCGACACGTTTGAAGTCGAACTGGCTGCTCCCGGTTTTGAGAAGGAGGACTTCAAGTTGGAACTCGACAACGAAACACTGACCATCTGTTCTGAGAAGAATGTAGAAAATGAAACAAAAGAAGGACAACAATTCACCCGTCGTGAATTCAGTTACCAATCCTTCTGTCGCTCGTTCCACTTACCCAATACCGTAGATAGCGAAGGTATTTCCGCCAAATACGACAAAGGTGTACTCCATGTGGTTATTCCCAAAAAAGAATCCGCAAAAGAGAAACCGGCCAGAAAAATTGACGTGTTGTAACCACATACAACCGTCTCACTGACGCGAATAAAATCATAAGAATGTGTTGCTCCCTTCCCTACCGGGCGAGTTAATAATACAGCCGGTTTGGGGGCGCAACGACTCCAACGACGGGCGCAATGCAGCTGGCAAGGCCAGCGTGCGGCGACTTTGTCGCCACACAGCGCACGCACGAACGCACAGTATCTGCTAAACACACATCACCGACCTCCGTGCGTGCGCGCATTGCGCCCGTCGTTGCTTCTTTCATTCGCCGCAGGCGACACATGAACGAACGTAAGCGAGTTACACATTCTTCCAATTCACGAGCGAAGCGAGTGACTTTCATCTATTCCATCGCACGAAACCCAGCATACGTACACAGCAATCGCCTCGCTTCTTCTAAGGCTTCATCCAACCCCTGGTCACCCTCAGCCGAATGCAACACCAACAACAAACGCCTCGTCTCGAGTTGAATACTTGTACGAACCACGTCGCTTGTGGGTGAGCCAATGGCAGCAAATGCATCCCGATAAACCGGCAAACCTTCGACATTCAACGAGCCTCGCCCAATGGCTTCAAAGGGCTCTCCCGAACGTCCCACACCCAGATCGATTTGGGTACCAACAATGCGATCTAAATCAAAGGCTCCGATGCAAAAACCGGTTTGAACGGAAAGTAGATTGACCAAATCAACCAACGTGTTGATGCGATACAAATCTTTTCCCAGCAAGATACGACGCATCAATGCTTCTGAGGATGGGCGGTATCGGTTGGGATCTTTGCCCAGACGCTTGTACAATTGACGCATGGCAAAGACAGGATCCCATTTCTTTATGGAATCAACATCCCAATACTTGCGAAGTATTTGGATTTGAATGTTTATTTCTGCCCACAAGGCATCACTGGTGGGTTGATTCAATACAGAACCGGTAAGAATCCGTGTTTGATAGTTGGGGGCTACATGTGCCAACTCCGATAAAATATGCACCTTCATCGATCATCCTCCTGTTTTGGAAAACAAATATACAAATTTGAGTGTATCTTTGAAGCAAACCGGATGGACATGAAACTACAGCACAATCCACGTTCTACAATCACTGTCTGGATCATCCATGTACTGTGCTGGCTTTTCTTTTTTACACTCCCATTGCTGTTTCGTCCTGAGCCGAATCCCAACCACAACAACAATCTTCCGGAATGGCTTGGAATTCCATTTCCCATGTTTTTCAACAACCTTTTTTTACTTCTGGCCTTTTATGCCAATCTGCTATGGGCTATGCCCCACTTTTTTAAGAAGGATCGTTGGTTTTTGTACGCAGCCATCACGCTCGTATTCTTGCTGTTTAGTTACTGGATCCATCCATTAACAAGGGCACTTGAATCCATATTTTTTGATACGGTTGGCTTGGGCGAAATGGGTCTTGGGCGTCCACCGGAAGGACGATTTGAATTTCGTCAGTTTTCATTCCTGTACACCTTTGCCATGATTTGGTCGTTGTCTATGGTGTATTACCTATTGCAGCAGCTGCAGCGCTCCAAAAAAGAATCTCAGGAAATCCGGGCAACGGCGTTGCAGTCAGAACTTTTCTATCTGAAGGCACAAATTCACCCTCACTTCATTTATAACACACTCAACAACATCTATTTACTTAGTCTGAAAAAATCCGACAAAGCACCACAAGCCCTTTTGCAACTTTCCAATCTAATGCGGCGGTTGACGGCAGAATCCAATCAGGAAAAAATAGCCCTGACCGAAGAAGTTTCGTTTTTGATGGATTACGTCGAGCTTCAGAAAATGCGTTTAACCGGTAAAACGACCGTTCAATTTGAAGTAAGCGGAAATATGGAAGCCTACAGCATTGCGCCCAGAATCCTGATGCCCTATATTGAAAATGCCTTCAAATATGGAGTGAGCGGACACAAGGCGAGCAACATTGTTCTGCTTCTTGAGATCGAACACGATCAATTGCATCTGCTTTGTCAAAACCATATCTTTCGCATCCCCAGTGATTTGTCGGCAAGGTCTGCCGGAACCGGCTTGGAAAACAATCGAAGACGTCTCGATTTATTGTATAAAAATAATTACCGATTAAACATTGAGACAAAAAACGAGTCTTATGTAGTAAATCTACAACTCAATTTGATATGATAACCTGTATTGCCGTCGACGATGAACCGCTTGCCATTGAAATCATCGAAGCGTACGAACAACAAATACCCGGATTGGTGCTGAAACAAACCTTTACCGATGCCATTTCTGCTTGGAGTTATTTGAGTCAGAATCCGGTGGATCTTGTCTTCTTGGACATTCAAATGCCGGACATCAGTGGTTTGCAGCTCGCTCGCTCACTTAGCAAGCATAAACCCATGATTGTCTTTACGACCGCTTATGGAAAGTTTGCCGTGGATGGTTTTGACCTGGAAGCGGTCGATTACCTTTTAAAGCCGTTTACATTTGATCGGTTTAATGACTCGATTCGCAAAGCGAACACCTACAAAATGCTTCAACAAAGCAAGCATCTGAAAGAAGAAGACAAAGGGATTTATGTAAAAAGTGATTATCGCAACATTCGGATATCCTTACACGAGATTCTTTATATAGAAGGCTACGACGACTACATTCGCATCCATCTGGATGATGGAAAAACCATTACCACCTTGATGAGTCTAAAGTCCATACTTGAAAAGCTTCCTTCAAAAGAGTTCGTTCGAATTCATCGATCCTACATTGTAGCGACCCATAAAATAAAGCGGATCTATCAACAAAAAGTTCAACTCCCAAGTGTCGAACTTCACATTGGAAAAACGTATCTTTCGGCCGTAAATAAATTAACATTATAATCCTCTACGCATGCGTTTCATTATTGCAATTATTACAACGATTCTAATGAGCTCGAATATCTTCGCTCAAAACACGAATCCAATCAACATTGACGGATTCAATACGGAATGGGGAAATCCTCTGGCAAAAGAAAAAGACAAAATCGGTCTATCGTACCAAATGACCAACGATGTCCGAAATCTTTACCTGATCGTTCAGGTAACGGATACAGCCATTCAAAAACAAATCATTCGCAATGGCTTTGAGGTGTGGGTCAACAAGGACAACAAGAAAGACAAAACGATGGGCGTTCTTTATCCACGTCCCTCCAAAACGGCCGATATCGTGGATATGCCACAGGATTCACTCAAGCTGATCGGTTTTCTGTTGCACAACGGAAATCGCAGCATGAAGGATTCGGAGGTACGCATCGCTTCACACTTGAACGACGACAAGCAGATGATTTACGAGCTACAGATTCCATTCAATACCTTCTATAAGGAAAAATTGACGGAGGCCGACAAAAAGCTCAAGTTTCGCATCGGATTGACCATCAAAGAACCGGCAATGACCGATTCGGACGGCATGGGATTTCCTCCTATGGGTATGATGATGATGGGAGGACCTATGGGAGGTGGTGGCGGTGGCATGCGCAACATGCAGCGTGTCATGAATGCCAACCCGGAATGGAGTTGGTCGGAAATCAACCATTGGTTTACCTACAAACCCACCCTCTAATCCCAACGCCTTTCGTATGATCACGTTTATCACCTCCATCGTGCTGTTGATTGCCGGATATGCATTCTATAGCAAATACATCGAACGTGTTTTTGGCATCCAGTCCGATCAACCGACACCGGCCTATCGTTGCGCAGATGGCGTTGATTACGTGCCCCTTTCCTGGGGGAAAATCTTTCTTATCCAGTTTCTGAACATAGCCGGACTCGGACCCATTTTTGGAGCCATTATGGGGGCGACGTTTGGTCCGGCTGCGTTTTTGTGGATTGTGTTTGGGAGTATTTTTGGAGGAGCTGTTCACGACTATTTTTCGGGCATGCTTTCCATCCGTCACGATGGAATGAGTTTGCATGGAATCGGGGAACAGTATATGGGTAAGGCGTTCAAACAGGGCATGAGCTTGTTTACGGTCCTTTTAATGGTTTTGGTCGGGGCCGTTTTTGTTGCCGGACCGGCTCAATTGCTCAGCAATTTAACGCCCGGCTCTCTTGACTTTCGCTTTTGGATCATCGTTGTTTTTGCCTATTACGTACTGGCTACACTGCTCCCCATCGATCGACTCATCGGAAGGATTTACCCCTTGTTTGGCTTGGCGCTGCTGTTTATGGCCGTGGGTATACTCATCGCCCTTTTTTGGAATGCAGCGCCGATTCCGGAACTAGACCTTTTTAACCTACACAACGAAAAAAACAATCCGGAAGCCTATCCCATCTTTCCGATGATGTTTATCAGCATCGCCTGCGGTGCCATTTCCGGGTTTCATGCCACTCAATCTCCGATGATGGCCCGCTGCCTCAAGCACGAAGGAATGGGTCGACGGGTATTTTATGGTGCGATGATTGTTGAGGGTTTGGTTGCGCTGATATGGGCGGCGGCGGCCATGAGTTTTTTTGGGAATACCGACGGCTTGCAAACCTTTTTGACTGCACATGGTAACAACGCTGCGGTAGTCGTCGAAGAAATAACCCACAGTTGGTTGGGTAAGGCCGGAGGTTTTCTTGCCATACTTGGAGTCATTGCGGCACCGATTACTTCGGGAGATACCGCCTTCCGATCGGCACGTCTCATTGTATCCGACTACTTTCATTTTGCTCAAAAACCGATTAAAAATCGACTCTTGGTAGCCATCCCATTGTTTCTTGCCGGAATTGCCTTGTTGAACATCGACTTTGACATCATATGGAGGTACTTTGCGTGGATGAATCAAACGCTCGCTACGGCGACGCTTTGGATCATCACGGTCTTTCTGGCTAAATCGAACAAGAATTTCTGGATTACACTGTTTCCCGCCTTGTTTATGAGTATGGTCATCAGCAGCTACATTGCCGTTGCTCCGGAAGGATTTGCTTTGAGTAAACCGATAAGCTATCTGATTGGGAGTTTCTTCAGTCTGGTCTGTCTGATGGGTTTTGCCCGATGGAAAAGGGACTTGTAATGCCTTGATATTTGAAGTACCTTTGTGGGATTATACAATCGTCTCACTCGTTTTTCTATGCCCGAAGCCGTAGCGCATTCAAGCAATACTCCCAATCGTCTCGGAGCGGACAGCATCGCTCGCCTTCTTGTACATTATTCGCTGCCCGCTATTGTTGGCATGACAGCGACTTCGTTATACAATGTAGTGGATCGGATATTTATTGGCAACGGAGTAGGCCCTTTAGCCATAGCAGGACTTGCTTTGACCATGCCCATCATGAATCTGACGGCTGCGTTTGGAGCGATGATTGGCGCCGGTGCATCGACGACCGTATCCATTCGACTGGGTCAGCAACGGCATCAAGACGCCGTTCACACACTTGGTAACACACTGGTACTCAACTTTATCATCGGTTTGGGCATCACGTTCTTCGGACTCGTGTTTCTTGAACCCATCCTAATCCTGTTTGGAGCCAGTCCGGCGACCCTTCCGTTCGCCAAAGATTTTATGCAAATTATCCTTTTGGCCAATTTGTTTAACCACAATTTTATCGGGTTAAACAACGTGATGCGCGCCTCGGGTTACCCCAAAAAGGCCATGTGGTCATCCATCCTTACGGTGCTGGTCAACATCGGCCTAGCACCTGTTTTTATCTTTGCTTTTGGATGGGGGATTCGTGGCGCTGCGCTGGCCACGGCTTTGGCGCAGTTGGTCGGATTCGTATGGGTGATGTTTCATTTTATGAATCCGTCCAGTTTCTTGCACTTTCAGAAGGGGACCTTTCACTTAAAAAAACGCATCGTCAAGGACATCATTTCCATTGGACTTTCACCCTTTCTCATACACACGACAGCAAGCTTGGTTGCCGTCGTCATCAATGTGAGTCTAGGTTATTACGGGGGTACAGACGGAGATTTAGCCATTGGTGCGTATGGCATCATCAACAGCATCATCCTACTTTTTCTGATGATTGTCATGGGACTGAATATGGGTATGCAACCCATTGCCGGATATAATTTTGGTGCCCAAAAAATGGATCGGGTTGTACATGTCTATAAACTGACTATGATTGCAGCCAGCATCGTCACAATCGTGGGCTTTCTGTTGGCCATGTTGTTTCCAACCAGCATCGTCGGACTGTTTACCGACCACGCCCCACTCCGGGATTTATCGGCCTCAGCCATGCGCATCGCCATGATTGTATTTCCGATTGTAGGCTTTCAGATGGTGACCACCAATTTCTTTCAATCGATCGGAAAAGTCAGACTTTCCATTTTCTTGAGTCTTTCCAGGCAACTGATTTTCCTCATTCCAGGATTGATCCTTTTCCCTCGAATGTGGGGTTTAACCGGTGTATGGATCGCCATACCCTTTGGGGATTTTTGCGCCAGCTTGGTCACACTGTTTGTGATTCTCAAACAGTACAAACAATTAGTCCGTCAAGGAAGTCGCTTTTGAGAACCAGCAACCGAACCGTGCTCGAAGCAAAAGGAAGGGACGAAACATTCTACCCACACACAGCCTCAAAAGAGATAAGGGAAGATTCATGCGTTTGGCCGTCAAATAAGGGATAATGAGTAAAAGCATTTGATGCGACAACACGACAAGCAATGCTACGGCTACTTGACCACTCATTAGACTTGTTCTGTTCAGCAGAAAAACAAGCAATAAGGCCGCGTACAAAAATAATTGACTGATGGGATCCAGCAATAATTTTAGGCGGTTACGGAACGGATAACGACTGAGCGCATTCCATTGTTGTCCCTTTTTTGTTCGCCACAACTGCCAAAGGGAATCACCTTGCCACACGATTCGTGCATTCGCCTGTGCTACGATTCGTGTATGGGTTTGCTTGGAAAGCATTTGTATGTAAACATCGTCTACTCCCCCCGATCCGTTCAATAAGGAAGCGTAGCCTTTGTTGTTAAAAAACAAGGATTTTGAAAAACCGACGTTTGCCGGAAAAGCTCGGTAGGGAGCCCCTCTTTTAGCCCAGCCCAAGACCTTAACGGCCTCGATCAGTCCATCATACAACAACGTCGAATCACGTAGGCTTAAGCCATTCGGAACATTGGCATAACCCAGTACCAAACCGGATGCTTCACTGTGTTCTGCCATCATTTCAGCAATCCAATAAGGACTGACGGGCAATGCATCCGGGCGGGTAAACAACAATTGTTCAAACGAGGCCGCTTTGATGGCCAGCGTCAACGCCATCAATTGCGAGGAAACCTGTTGGATTCCTTTGGGAACGAAGGTGTGATAAAGTTGGGGATAGTCTACAGCCAAACGTTTCAAAACATCTTCGGTTTCGTCCTCAGAAGCATCGTTTACGACGATTACCTGATAGTTTGGATACGCCTGAGTCAGTAAAGCCGGCAGCATGGTTTCCAACAATCCCGCCTGATCCCGGGTATAGACCAGAACACTGACCGGAGGCTGTATGGACGATGCCGGGCTTGCGTCTGCTTTGTTAGAAAGCGTACGCAATACCCCGGCTTTAATGCCCAAAAGATTGAATAACTGCAAGCTGAATGCCAGTAGGACAACAGCCCAAACAATCCACAACATGTATCCTTACTTAAATCAAATCCTCCGAAAAAACAGCATTGGGAAGGCGTCTCAGGTTGTATTGAGAAGCCATAATCTGACCATAGGCTCCCGCTGAACGAATGGCAATAAAGTCCCCCCGCTTGGTTTGATTGAGTTCCACTTCTTTGCCAAACGTATCCGATGATTCACAGATGGGACCCACCACATCGTACTTTTGTATGGACTCCTCCGAGCTGATGTTCTCAATTTGATGGTATGCCTGATACAAAGCAGGGCGAATCAACTCAGTCATCCCACCATCTACAATCGCAAATTGTCGGTTTACACCCTCTTTAACGTATAGAACTTTGGAAATGAGGCTTCCACACTGTCCAACAATGCTTCGACCCGGTTCGAAATGCAGCGTTTGACCTTCCCGCAGTTTTAGCATGCGTTTGAATGTCGCAAAATAATTGGCAAAATCAGGAATGGATTGACGATCGGGGTTATGGTAATCAATGCCCAAACCGCCGCCCACATTGATGTGCTCCAAAAACACGCCACGTGCTTCCAACTGATCCTGCAACTCATTTAAACGGCTGCACAAACCGGCAAAATTGTTCATTTCCATGATTTGCGAACCGATATGAAAATGCAGGCCAATGAGTTTGATGTTGGAGGCTGATTGAGCCACATCGATGACCTTATCCAAATCGGACAGAGCGATGCCAAATTTATTCTCAGCCGTACCCGTGGTTATGTAATGATGGGTATCGGCTTTAACATTGGGATTGACGCGTATGGCCACGTGTGCAACCTTGCCTTTGGCAGCAGCCAGTTCGTTGATTACAAGTAGTTCGGGAATGCTTTCAACGTTAAAACAGAAGATGGAATAGTCCAAAGCCAAGTTGATTTCCCAATCGGCCTTTCCGACACCGGCAAAGACAATTTTTGATGCAGGAAAACCGGCCTGTATGGCCGCCTTGATTTCACCACCGCTGACACAATCCGCTCCCAGTCCGTACCCGTGAATAATGGACAGAATGCGTTGTTCAGCATTGGCCTTTAGTGCATAGTGCACCTTAAACCGGTACCGGTCGGCTTCCTTCTTTAATAAATCCAAGGTTGCCCGAAGTACGTTTGTATCGTAATAGTAAAACGGAGTTTCAATCGATTGAAAAACGTCGGTCGGAAATGTTCCTTTTACAGTCATAAATTCGTTTGTGTTTATGCATTGAATAAGTGGTCACTCAAGGCTTGCATGCTGCGTTTTTTGTCCGCATCTTTTACAAGCAGTGAGATGTTATAGTTGCTGCCCCCGTACGAAATCATGCGAATGGGAATACCATTCAATGCATTCAAGACTTGCGCTTCAAAACCTACATTTTCACTGTCCAAATCACCGACCACACAGACAATGACCATATCGGTATCGACCGAAACGGTGCCAAACTTTTTCAGCTCGTCGATGATTTCCTGAAGATGCTTGTTGTTGTCGATGGTCAGCGAAACACCGACTTCAGACGTGGCAATCATATCGATGGGGGTCTGATAGGTTTCGAAGATTTCAAAAACCTTGCGCAGGAATCCGTATGCCAACAGCATTCGACCGGATTGGATTTTAATGGCTGTAATATTCTCCTTGGCAGCCACAGCTTTCAATTTTCCTTTTTCGGTTTTGTTGGAGATCATCGTACCAAAAGCATCGGGCTGCATGGTATTCAACAAACGCACCGGTATGTTGCCCAATTTTGCAGGTAAAATGCAAGTTGGATGCAGAATTTTCGCTCCAAAGTAGGCCAACTCAGCGGCTTCTTCAAAATGCAGGTGTGACACGGGGCTGGTTTTGTCTACGACACGCGGATCGTTGTTGTGCATGCCATCAATGTCTGTCCAGATTTGAATTTCTGAAGCTTTTACAGCTGCGCCAATCAATGAGGCGGTGTAGTCACTGCCTCCACGTTTCAGGTTATCCACCTCACCGTATGCATTTAGGCAGATAAATCCTTGCGTTATAAACAATTCCGTATCGGAATGCTGCGCCAGAAGTTTGCCGAGATTCTCACGGATGTATTCCTGATTGGGTTCTCCGTTTTTATCAACACGCATAAATTCCAATGCCGGCAACAAAGCAACCTGTACCTTGCGCTCTTTCAACATGAAGGTAAACATGTTGGTCGAAAGCAATTCTCCTTGTGCCAGTACAATTTTTTCTTCAAACAACGTAAACAGATTGCCCGTAAACGTTCTCAGGAAATCAAAACGTTCCTGTAAGAATGCCCGCACTTCGGCCTTGCTTTCGGCGGTTTCATACAATGCTTCAACGACGCCATCATACTTCTCAGCAAGTTTGTTGATGGTCTCATTGGCAGCCTCGGGATTCCGTTTATAGAGATAGTCTGAAATTTCAACCAAGGTATTGGTTGTTCCGGACATCGCCGACAAAACGACAATCTTTTTTTGACCGTCAACAATGAGGTTTGCAACTTCCTTCATACGCTGGGCTGAGCCAACAGAGGTTCCACCAAATTTTAAAACTTTCATTTCTGTGCTTGTTATGAATGATTATTATTCTTCTTTTATTACTCAATAAGACGGTTGTTCTCGCACTTCAATATACGCCCGGGGAAACTTTGAACCAGATTCATGTTGTGCGTGCTCATCAGGACGGTTGTTCCGGATTCACGGATGCGATGTAAGAGTCGTACAATCTCTGTACCCGTTTCAGGGTCCAGATTGCCGGTGGGTTCATCGGCTAGAATGATGTCGGGTTTATTGAGCAAAGCCCTTGCCATAACAATGCGCTGTTGTTCACCACCGGATAGTTCATGGGGCATCTTGTAACCTTTGTTTTCCATGCCCACTTCTTCCAATACTTCTTGAATGCGCGTTTCAATGTCTGCTTTGTTTTTCCAACCGGTAGCCTTCAATACAAACTCCAAATTGGAGGTAACATTCCGATCGATCAGCAATTGAAAATCCTGAAAGACAATACCCAATCTACGTCTCAGATGAGGTATATGCTTGCGCTTCATGCGACATAAATCGTATTCGAAGACATGGGCTGTTCCGTTCAGAATGGGAACTTCAGCATACAATGTTTTCAACAAACTGCTTTTGCCTGTTCCTACTTTTCCGATCAGATATACAAACTCACCTTTGCGGATTTCCATTTGTACCTCTTGCAAGACTACCAAGGCATCCCGACAGATATCGACCTGTTCAAGTCGGATCAACACATCGTCTTCCATGTTGAGTTATTTATGTCGTTTCTTCAATTCTTTTCCCAGATCATCCAGGCTATAGCCTTTGGATGTGAGCAATACAATCAAGTGATAAATCATATCGGATGCTTCGTATAAAAACCCTTCATCCGTACCATTGGTTGCTTCAATAACTGTTTCAACCGCCTCCTCGCCTACTTTTTGTGCCATGCGGTTGACACCGCTTTGGAACAACTTCGTTGTATAAGATCCCTCCGGCATTTCTTTGAAACGCGTATCGATAAAGGCCTGCAAATAACTCAGGAAGGCCATGCCTCCACCCGGATTCTCGTCGTTGAAACAGGTATCCCAGCCCATGTGACACACCGGTCCTACGGGATGAACCTGAATCAATAAGGTATCCTGATCGCAGTCTTCCTTAATGGAAACGACGTTTAAAAAATGTCCACTTTCCTCACCTTTGGTCCACAATCGGTTCTTGCTTCGGCTAAAAAAACACACCAATCCGGTTTCTTGTGTTTTTGCCAACGATTCCTCGTTCATAAAACCCAACATCAATACTTTTTGAGTTGTGGCATCCTGGATAATGGCCGGAACCAATCCGTTTAATTTGCTAAAATCTACTTTCATTTTATCTTGTTTATCGCCCCCAGGATCATCGTACAACAACACCCTCGGCACGCAAATACGCTTTTAATTCAGGAATAAGAATCTCTCCAAAATGGAATACACTCGCTGCCAATGCTGCATCGGCATGTCCTTCGACAAATGCATCTTTAAAATGCTCCTTTGAGCCGGCTCCTCCGGATGCAATCACCGGAATGGAAAGACAATCCGTCAAACGGCGCAGTGCATCGTTGGGGTATCCTTGTTTCACGCCATCGTGGGACATACTGGTAAAGAGTATCTCACCGGCTCCACGGCTCTGCGCTTCCAATGCCCATTCAAACAACGTGCGATCGGTCGGTATGCGTCCTCCGTTCAAATAACAGACCCACTCCCCATTTTGTTCAAGCTTGGCATCGATGGCGACCACACAAACCTGATTGCCATAACTTTTAGCAATGGAGTCGATTAAATTGGGATTTCGTATCGCTGCAGAATTGATGGAGACTTTATCTGCCCCGGCTTTGAGCAATACATCCACGTCACTCAGCTCGTTGATGCCTCCACCAACCGTAAACGGAATATCGATCCGGGCCGCTACTTTTTGAACCATATCGGTAAAGGTCTTTCGACCTTCGTGTGAAGCAGTGATGTCCAGAAAAACCAACTCATCCGCTCCTTGGCGACTGTATGCAGCACCGAGTTCTACCGGATCTCCGGCGGCCCTGAAATTTACAAAATTGACCCCTTTGACCGTTTGTCCGTCTTTTACATCCAAACAAGGAATGATGCGTTTTGCCAACATCTGAATCGTGTTTAATCGTGAATACAAAAAGTGGCCAGATCCTTCAAACCGACCTTTCCCTCATAATAGGCTTTGCCAACAATGGCTGCCGGCAATCCGGCTTCCTTCAACCGTTCTAAATCGTTCATCGAACTCACCCCACCACTGGCGACCAAGTACAAATCGGGATGCAGATCCAAGATGGAACGATACAATTCAAACGCTGGGCCTTGCAACATGCCATCTCTACCGATATCGGTACAAATCACTTTCTGCACACCCTTTTGAATGTATTCTGCTAAAAAAGGTTTTAACTCCAACTGCGTTTCTTCGGTCCAACCGGTAACAGCCACCTTTTCCTCTTTTACATCCGCACCTAGGATGATCCGATCGGCACCATAGCGTTTCAACCAGGAGACAAATGTCTCCGGAGACTTGACGGCGATACTGCCTCCGGTAATCATGGCTGCACCACACTCGAAAGCAATGCGCAAGTCGTCATCCGATTTGAGACCTCCCCCAAAATCAATCTGCAGGGATGTCTTCAGCGCCAAGCGTTCCAAGACCTTGTGATTGACAATATGCTGTGCTTTAGCTCCATCCAAATCAACCAAATGCAAGCGCTTTATTCCATGATCCTCAAAGGCTTTTGCCATCTCAAGGGGATCGTCGGCATACACTTTTTTACTGTCGTACTTTCCTTGCGAAAGCCGTACACATTTTCCGTCAATTAAATCGATGGCGGGTATGATATCCATGCTATAAAAGTAAAAAGTTTTTTAATACCTGCGCTCCGGCCATTCCACTTTTTTCCGGGTGAAATTGGGTAGCATAAAAATTATCCCGATGCAATGCCGCACTAAAAGGATTCAAATAATCCGTAACGGCTATGGTCTGAGAAGAAAGACTGGCATAATAACTGTGTACATAGTATACGTAGGCAGCCTCCATGTCTTTCAGCAAATCTGTCTGCGTTTGTTGAAGGGTATTCCAACCCATATGTGGCACCTTATCCTGTATTCGTTCCGAAACAAATCGCTTCACATCCGCATCAAATATTCCCAGACAATCGACATCGCCTTCCTCGGAGTGACGACACATCAACTGCAACCCAATGCATATGCCCAGAACCGGTTGTGTCAAACTTCGAATCAACTGATCCAATTGATGCGCACGTAGGTAGGCCATGGTTGATGAAGCCTCTCCTACTCCGGGGAAAATCACTTTATCCGCTGCTCGCAGAACTCGAAAATCGTCGGTCACAATCGGCTCCACACCGATGCGTCTTAATCCGTGCACCACGGAATGAATATTTCCAGCGTTGTATTTTATGACTGCTATGGACATTGTTTTTGTCTGAATTAACTAAATACGACCGTTCGGTTTTGATAGACAAGAATTTTGCGTTCGATGTGTTTTTCCACCGCACGGGACAGTACCATCTTTTCTACATCCTGTCCTCTGTGAACCATCATTTCAACGGTATCCTTATGCGTAATCCGTGCCACATCCTGTTCAATGATGGGACCGGCATCCAAATCGGCGGTCACATAATGACTGGTCGCCCCAATTATCTTAACACCGCGCTCGTACGCCGCATGGTATGGCTTTGCACCAATAAAGGCAGGCAGCGTAGAATGATGGATGTTGATGATGCGATTGGGAAAACGCGCAACAAAATCATCCGAGATAATTTGCATGTAGCGTGCCAACACGATGAAGTTCACTCCATACGATTCAAGCAACTCGACCTGACGCACTTCCTGAGCCTCTTTGTTGTCTTTTGTGATGGGAATATGGTGAAAAGGGATGCCAAAACGTTCTACAATGGGCTCCAGATCTGCGTGATTACTGATAACACAGGGGATATCGACATTCCAGTCCCCGGCAGAATAATGTGCGAGCAAATCGAAAAGGCAGTGCCCCATCTTGGATACAAAGATCGCCATTTTGGGTTTTTGGTCCCCAAAGTACAATCGGAAGGACATGTGGTACTTCTGAGCAAAGAGCGTGTCAAAATACTCTTCAACCTTCTCCCTGGGTATCGTGAATTGCTCCAACGACCATTCAACACGCATAAAAAACACATTGGCCTTGCGGTCAACGTGTTGATCCAAATAGAGGATATTCCCTTTATTTATGTTGATAAACTCCGTTACAGCTGCTAAAATTCCTTTCTGATCAGGGCAATGAATTAACAAAATGGCAGTTGTTTCGGGATGTTTCAGGCTTGTCATAAATCAATTTACTGTTTTAGGCAACAAAAATAACAAATTCTACCCGCATGGGCAAACACTCGCAACATTAAAAAAATCAGGGGCTTTTAATTGAAAATTTGGATAAAAAAACTTATTTTTGCGTTTTACAACAATGTTTTACAACAGAAAATGTGAAGAAGCAAGTTTCAACTGACAGAAAAGAGCTCGAAAAGCTGGAGGATCTTTGGGGCGCGCTCACTCCGGACGAGCAAGACTACCTGAGTGCTCACTTTGTGGTACATCAGTACAAAAAGAATGAAATCATCCACTACGAGGGAGACACACCCACACACATCATGGGTTTGGTGGACGGCAGGGTAAAAATCTACAAAGAAGGCGTAGGCGGACGCAATCAAATCGTACGCATCATGCAGCCTATCAGCTACTTTGCCTATCGAGCCGTTTTTGCAGAAGGCAACTACAACACCACCGCCTGTGCCGTCGAGCTGGCTACCGTTGTACAAATACCCAAAGAGGTATTGCTCAAACTCATCCATCAAAACAACGACCTCGCCTACTTTTTTATTCGCTCACTCTCCATAGACTTGGGCGTATCCGACTCCAGACAAGTCAACCTAACCCAAAAGCACATACGAGGACGCTTGGCAGAATCACTGATTTTCATGCGGGACAATTACGGCTTGGAAGAAGATGGGGTTACCATCAACGTATACCTATCGCGGGAAGATTTGGCCAACCTATCCAACATGACCACATCCAACGCCATTCGAACACTCTCCATGTTTGTCTCCGAAAAAGTCATCGCCATGGACGGGCGACGCATCAAAATCATCGACGAAGAAAAATTACGAAAAATCAGCCGACTCGGCTAAAAGCGTTTGAATTTTTTCTGCCAATACCTCAGCCGGTTCCGTAGCAGGCAACCAGGTGATCGGAACCCCTCTGCGCTCCATGCCACGAAACCAGGTCATTTGCCGCTTTGCAAATTGATGAATGGCGATTTCCAGTTGATCTCGCATCTCGGCATAATTCAATAAACCAAGAATGTACTGGCTTACAAATTTGTATTCCAGACCATAATAAATCAAATCTTCCGACGCGATACCACTGTCCAATAACGCTTGCACTTCCTCAATCATCCCCTCCTTTAAGCGCGCATCCAAGCGTTGACTGATGCGCATTCGCCTCAACGCACGGCCGGGATCCAAGCCAAAGACGCGGCTCTGAAAACACGGAAAATCGGCTGCTTCCGCTTCGTGCGTCATATAATAAATCTCAATCTCCAACGCACGGGCGGCACGCTTCACCGTATCGACATCGGTACCGTTATGCAAGTCCTTAAATGTCTCCAAACGCCTCTTTAAAGAAGGTAAATCAAGCCGTTCCAAACGCGAACGCAAGGCCGCATCTTGCGGAACAGGCAGCAAACGGTACCCACGCACAATGGACTCCAAATACAAGCCTGAACCTCCACACAGAATGGGTTGAACACCTCTTTGCCTGCAATCATCCCAGACGTTTTTAAAATCGCGTTGATACTCAAACACATTATACTTACTTCCGGCCGGTGCAACATCGATCAAATGATACGGTATTCGGATTCCATTGTATGCATAGCTGGATAAATCCTTACCCGTACCGATATCCATGCCCCGATACACCTGACGGGAGTCTGCACTGATGATTTCAGCCCCCATACGATGTGCCAGTGCAACAGCTACAGACGTTTTACCAGAGGCGGTCGGCCCCAAGATTACCGGTAATAAGTCGCGTTTCATTGTTGTTTATTTTGCATTACATTGTAAAAGTACACAAAAATATTTACCTTGACCAAAATTGCAATCCAATGAAAACCATACAAGGCCAAATCGTCGATATTCACCAGAGAAGAATCTATCCGGGCATGATTTACCTGCATAAGGGACGCATTGCACGTGTAGAAGAACTGCCTTCGCAAAACCTAGCCGATGCTCCCTATATCCTCCCCGGCTTTGTGGATGCACACATCCATTTGGAAAGCAGCATGATGCATCCTCAAGAATTTTCGCGCCACGTTCTCCCACACGGCTCAATTGCTTGCATTTGTGACCCGCATGAGATCGCCAATGTTTGTGGCGTAAAGGGCATCGATTACATGCTGGAACAATCGGCTCAATCGAGCCTCAAGTGTTTTTTTGGTGTACCTTCCTGTGTCCCCTCGTCACCGTTTGAGACATCCGGGGCCGAACTGAATGCAGCCACCGTAGAACAATTGCTGCAACGACACGATCTCTATTTCTTAGCAGAAATGATGGACGCAACCGGAGTCCTTCAGCACAACGCAGAAGTCTGGGCCAAGCTGGAAGCGGCCAAACGCATCCAAAAACCCATCGACGGACATGCCCCCGGCCTGAGCGGAGACGACTTAAAGACGTATGTACGTGCGGGCATTCAAACCGACCACGAATGCATGCACTTGGACGAAGCATACGAAAAATTAAAGCTGGGCATGCTTATACAAATCCGTGAAGGCAGTGCCGCTAAAAATTTTGAAGCCCTACTGCCCTTACTCTCAACCCATCCGGAATACTGCTTATTCTGCTCGGACGACAAGCACCCCAACGACCTATTACAAAACGGACACATCAATCAACTGGTCAAACGGGCCATTGCAGCAGGCTATGACCTGTTTGATACCCTCCGAGCGGCTAGCCTAAATCCGATTCGACACTATCGTATACCCGTCGGTATGCTGCAGGAAGGAGACCCGGCCGACTTTATTGTCGTACGTGATTTGAAAGATTTTAAAGTACTGGAAACCTGGATTGATGGCAAAATTGCCTTTGATCACGAAACACCAACGACACAACCCGTCGAAAATATTCACTGCATCAACCAATTTAATGCAGCACCCATCCACATCAAAGACATACAACGGCCCTCCACCGACCATCCCATACCGGTCATCGGTGTTGAGACCGACCAATTATACACCCACGCCTTGCAAAAAAACATACACGACGAGGATGTTTTAAAAATTGTCGTATACAATCGATACACCCCATCAAAACCGGCTGTTGCCTACGTACACAATTTCGGATTGAAGCGGGGCGCATTGGCCTCATCCATTGCACACGATAGCCACAATCTAATCGCAGTAGGGGTAAGCGACGAGGACATTGTTCGAGCGATCAATCGCATCATTCAATCCAAAGGAGGAATTGTAGCCTTAGACGCCACAAAGGAGGCCTTTCTACCCCTGCCCATTGCGGGACTGATGTCCACCCTGCCCGGTGAAGAGGTAGCCCGAATCTATCAACAGGCGGATCGACTGGCCAAAGAGATGGGCAGCACCTTGGATGCCCCGTTTATGACCTTAGCCTTCCTATCACTCACCTGCATTCCACAACTAAAAATCAGTGACAAAGGTTTGTTTGACGGGGTGCTCCAACAATTTATTTCGTGAACAAAAAAAAGGGATTGCGTACGCAATCCCTTTCCGTATAGTTAAAGCTTATCGCTTATTTTACAGAATCCATGTGTGCAATCAAATCAAGCACTTTGTTTGAATAACCCCACTCGTTGTCATACCAGCTAACCAGCTTAACAAAGTTGCCATTCAATGCAATACCCGCACCGGCATCAAAGATGGATGTACGAGCATCGTGGATGAAATCTGTGGAAACAACACTGTCTTCGGTATAACCCAAGATGCCGTTCATTTCGTTTTCAGAAGCTGATTTGATGGCTGCTTTGATTTCGTCATACGAAGCAGATTTTTCCAAACGAACCGTCAAGTCAACAACAGAAACGTCTGCAGTAGGAACGCGGAAAGCCATACCGGTCAATTTACCGTTCAAGGTAGGAATCACTTTACCTACAGCCTTCGCAGCACCGGTAGAAGAAGGGATAATGTTGCCCAAAATAGAACGACCACCTCTCCAATCCTTATTGGAAGGAGCGTCAACCGTTTTTTGAGTATTGGTAGCAGCGTGAACGGTTGTCATCAAACCTTCTACGATGCCGAATTTATCATTGATTACTTTAGCCAAAGGAGCCAAACAGTTGGTTGTACAAGAAGCGTTGGAAACGATGTCCATATCTTTTTTGTACGCATCCAAGTTAACACCACATACAAACATAGGAGCATCCGCAGAAGGTGCTGAAATGACAACTTTCTTTGCTCCACCTTTCAAGTGAGCAGACGCTTTTTCAGTGGTAGTGAAAACACCGGTAGATTCAACAACATAGTCTGCACCGGCAGCACCCCAAGCAATTGCAGCGGGATCTTTTTCAGCGTAGAAAGCAACTTCCTTACCGTTAATAAACAATTTACCGCCTTTGTTTTCAGCTGTTCCCTGAAATCTACCGTGTACGGTATCGTAGTTCAACATGTAAATCAGGTAATCCAAATCCAGGAATGGGTCATTTACTGCAACGATTTGAACATCGTTTCTTTCCTGAGCGGCACGGAATACCAAGCGGCCAATACGGCCAAAACCGTTAATACCTACCTTAATCATTTTTTTGTACTATTTAAGTGTGTAATTGAAATCGACCACAAAAATACACATAATGTGTCAAAAAAAATAGTTTTTCGCCATTTTTTTCAATCGTCCAACGCAACGATAAGTACAATCTCGAACGTTCACATACAAGAAGATAGAGTCTGCACGCGATGTTTTTGTACAGAATCGCATGGCTTGGGTCGCAGACAGATCTTCATCTCAAAAAAAAGTGATACTTTTGCAACTCAAATTCAAGGATACATCCATGCAAGAAAAAATCATCATTCTCGACTTTGGTTCTCAAACCACTCAATTGATCGCACGACGTGTGCGTGAACTGAACACCTACTCGGAAATCTTGCCCTACAACAAGTTCCCGGAAGATACGACCGGTATCAAAGGAGTCATTCTTTCCGGAAGTCCCTTTTCGGTTTACGACGAAAAGGCTTTTAAGGTAAACCTCGAATCGTTCAAACAAAAATTTCCCGTTTTAGGCATCTGCTACGGTGCACAGTTTATTTCACACAGCTGTGGCGGCAAGGTAGAGCCGGCCGGTTCCCGCGAGTACGGAAGAGCCAAATTAGAGTTTATTGATGCCGAAGATCCGTTGTTTAAACACCTATCGGTCAACGCTCAGGTATGGATGTCGCATGGAGACTCCATTACCCAATTACCGACCAACGGAACGTGCATAGCCTCTTCTGCGGATGTAAAATATGCCGCCTATCGCATCGAGTCTGAACCCACTTGGGGGGTTCAGTTTCACCCGGAAGTATTCCATACCACCGATGGACTCCGCTTATTGGGCAATTTCTTAGATATCTGCGGATGCTCTAGAAACTGGTCTCCGGCCTCATTTATTGAAACGACCATTGATCAACTACGCCAACAATTGGGCAACGACAAGGTTGTTTTGGGGCTTTCGGGAGGTGTCGATTCATCGGTAGCGGCAGTTCTTCTCAATCGTGCGATTGGCAAGAACCTGACTTGCATCTTTGTAGACCACGGCCTGTTGCGTAAAAACGAATTCGAAAACGTGTTGCGTGATTACGAGCATTTGGGACTCAACGTCATTGGTGTTGATGCCAAAGAACGCTTTTATCAGGAACTTGCCGGCGTAACCGATCCGGAACAGAAGCGCAAAATCATCGGAAAAGGATTTATCGAAGTCTTTGATGCCGAAGCCCACAAAATTGAAGACGTAAAATGGCTGGCTCAAGGCACCATTTATCCGGACTGCATTGAATCACTCTCGATCACCGGAACCGTCATCAAATCCCACCACAACGTCGGTGGGTTGCCCGAAAAAATGAAATTAAAACTCTGCGAACCGCTGCGTTTGTTGTTTAAAGACGAAGTGCGCAAGGTGGGCACCGAGCTGGGGATGATGCCACACCTAATCAAACGTCAGCCCTTCCCCGGCCCAGGCCTGGCCGTCCGCATTTTGGGCGACATCACCCCCGAAAAGGTACGCATCGCACAGGAAGCCGATGCCATTTTTATTGACCATTTGCGCGAAGCCAATCTCTACGATGAAGTATGGCAGGCCGGTGTTATCTTACTCCCCATCCAATCCGTGGGTGTAATGGGTGACGAACGTACGTACGAAAATGCAGTCGCTCTGCGTGCGGTGACATCCACCGATGCCATGACTGCAGATTGGGCACATCTCCCCTATGAGTTCTTGGCCAAGGTCTCCAACGAAATCATCAACAAGGTAAAAGGAGTAAACCGTGTCACGTACGACATCTCTTCCAAACCCCCTGCGACCATTGAGTGGGAATAAAACGGCCACACACCAAAAAGGAAGAAAACCGCATGGTTTTCTTCCTTTCCCGTACAAGCAACAGATGAATCAATGTGCCTCCTTAGCATAGAGTTTGCCTCTGTCACCGTACGACTCCAAAATAATTTCTCCCTCGTTCTGGCTTTTTAGAATCTTTATATTTGTATCTGTTCCAAAAACCACCTCTTCGTCTCCCACCCGTGTACAGGGGAGCTTTGTGCCCGAGTAATCGATTTGACTGGCTGTAATTACAGCGGTGGGGGTTGTCCACAATCCCAATTCCGGATTGGTCGGATATTTGGGTGCATACCATTCACCAATGGCCCATTCCGGGACCGATTTTCCACCGTTTTCATCCTCCTTACTACAACTGGCAAATACGCCCAACGTGAGCACAACCGCCAACACAACAAAAGACGCGTTTTTCATTTTTACTGTTTTTAAAATCGAGTACGTTTTTGATTTATTTATGTTTACTGAGCACCCAACGTTTCAAAGGGAATTGCAACAGCGCTCATAAACACAAGGCAAAGGTACAGGATTTCCAAAACCGATTCCAAGTCGAAACTTTGCATCCCGTAAATGGTTCTTTGCACTCGGTAAAAACAAATAATCCATATCTTTGTGCGCTAATAAATGCCCATCAACGATGCCTAATAAACGATTGCTGCTCTACAGTTTTGTACTGATTCTTGTCGTTCTCGGAAACTTCTTATCCATGCGGCTTTCACTGGATGTCTTTCGATCCATTCGATGGTCCGTGATTTCTATACTTTGTTTCCTCTGCCTGGGAGGTTCGCTTGTTTTATTCAAGCGCAGCAACGGAGGACGCGCTCGTATCTTATTTGCCAGCATCATGCTCATGGTCGGTATAACCAATTTTATTTCCCTGTTTAGAGGACTGACCGAAGGCTATGCCGGTGTTGTAGAATACAAATTCTTATCCCTACCCATGTTGGTTTACGGAAGCATGTCCGCTTTTATGTTTCTTCTGTACCCCATTGAAGCGTATCGTCCCGGTTGGCTTACGTTTGGACGTGCCATGCGTTTGTTTCTTCCAACCTTTTTGATTCCCGGCATGTATCTGCTTGTGGTTTACATTCAGGATGCATCCATTCCTATTATAGAAAATCGAACCGCCTTTGGCCGTCAATTTTGGAGTATGGGTGTGTGGGTCTCGTTGCTTATTCTTATGTATCCCATCTTCGGACTAATAATCATGCTCCGATACAGGAGTCAGTACAAAAGTTGGTGCGAAAACAACTACGCATCCATGGAGGAAATCGATGTCAGATGGCTGGACGACTATATTTTCAGCAATTTTGTCTTTACACTCTCCAGCCTGGTTGTGGTTTTTAGCAACGATGTTCGAAGTGTTCTCATGCACAACATCATTTTCCTACTCTTTTTTATCTATGGCTTCTATCGTGTATTATTTCAGAAAAATCCCTATCCGGAAGGCTATTTTAAGGCAGGAATGGATGTTGCATTGGAATCGATCGAAACAAACCCTACGGTTCAGGAATCTTATCCGTCTACGTTACTGGCTCATAAACTCCCCGAATACAAGGTCAAGGTGGAAAAATGGATGCAAATCGACAAACCTTATTTGCGAAAGGATCTCAAGCTAACCGATGTGATGGATATCGTACCACTCAATCGAAGCTATCTTTCGCGCGTATTCAACGAGGGTTTTGGTGAAACGTTCTATCAGTATGTGATGCGGCATCGCATCGAAGAAAGTAAGCGACTATTGATATCCCGCCCCGAATTGAGCATTGCGCACATTGCGGAATTATCCGGTTTCAGCTCGCCATCGGTCTTCAGTAGGGCATTTATCCAAGCAACAACCTACAGTCCAACACAATGGCGAAAGAATGAACAAACCTGTACACCAACACTCAATCCGTAAGGAGATTCAGCCACTAGCTTTTCCGTTCCTGTTTCAATACGTATCGAACAAGAAAACCGATGAGCAATAAATAGGCGGCCAAAGAGGCCCATTGACCTCCGTTGCTTTCCATCCAGGCATGTTGGGTCCAATTGACACCGGCAAAACGAATGGCCGCACTCACCACTCCCATCAATGCTCCTCCCGCGATAAAGCCGGAGGCCAACAGGGTTCCAAATTCTCCTCGGCGTTCGTTTACATTGGAATCCGCCGAACGCGTGGTCACATACCATTGGATCAAGCCACCCACCAACAAGGGCAAGTTTAACTCCAGGGGAATAAACATTCCCAGTGCAAAAGCCAACGCAGGTATCTTAAAAAACGTAAGCACAATGGCCAGCACAGCCCCAAACGCATACAACCACCAGGGTGCAGAAGTGCCCGACATCAAGGGATCAATGACGGCTGCCATCGCATTGGCTTGAGGAGCCACCAAGGCATTCTCTCCGACAAATCCATACGTTTTATTCAGAATAATCAAGACGCCACCCACCGTCGCAGCCGAAACCAACGTGCCCAAAAATTTCCATTTTTCCTGGACAGCCGGCGTACTTCCCAGCCAATACCCGATTTTCAAATCCGTAATGAAACCACCGGCCATAGAAAGTGCCGTACAAACCACACCCCCCATCACCAAAGCAGAAACGATCCCTCCGGAACCTTTCAACCCAACGGCCACCATGATGACCGAAGCTAGAATCAATGTCATTAGGGTCATACCGGATACCGGATTGGTTCCCACAATGGCAATGGCATTGGCGGCAACCGTCGTAAACAAAAACGCGATGATACCAACCACCAGTATGCCAACGACGGCATGCAGCAAGTTAAAATGCATGACACCAAAATAGAAAAAGGCAAAGACCACAATCAAACTTAAAATCACACCAACGGCGATGATCTTCATGGGTATGTCACGTTGTGTGCGTTCGTCTACCCGCTTCTCTCCGGGCACGCCACCTTTAAGTTCCTTCGAGGCCAAACCCACGGCCGCTTTGATGATGCTCCAAGAGCGAATGATGCCGATAATTCCGGCCATGGCAATGCCACCGATTCCTATATGACGTGCATAATTACTAAACAGATGCTCCGGAGCCATTCCTTGCGCAGAATCCACAATGGCAGGATTAAGAAACTGAAGCGTAGTATCCGAAAGCAAACCCAGTATCGGAACAAACAACCACCAAACCAGGACGGAGCCCGCACAAATAATGGCCGCATATTTCAGCCCCACGATGTAACCAAGCCCCAAAACGGCAGCGCCGGTATTGATCTTAAAAACGACCTTAAATTTATCCGCAATCATTTCACCCAAGGGTAGAATGCGTGAGGTAAAGTTCTCACTCCAAAGCCCGAATGTGGCAACAACAAAATCATACAAACCACCCACAAGTCCGGCGATTAACAAAGGCTTTGCCTGACTGCCGCCTTTTGCTCCGGAAACCAAGACCTGCGTGGTGGCCGTTGCTTCCGGGAAGGGATACTTGCCATGCATTTCCTTTACAAAATACTTTCTAAAGGGGATTAAAAACAAAATACCCAAAATACCACCCAACAGAGAGCTCATAAAGACCTGCACAAAGTTGACCGTCATTTCCGGATACTTTTCCTGCAATATGTACAAGGCCGGCAACGTAAATATGGCGCCGGCCACAATCACCCCCGAACTGGCACCGATTGATTGAATCATTACATTCTCGCCCAGTGCATTCTTTCGTTTTCCTGCAGTCGACATTCCAACAGCCAAAATGGCAATGGGAATGGCGGCTTCAAAGACCTGACCGACCTTCAGCCCCAAATAAGCAGCTGCGGCAGAAAATAGGACGGCCATCAACAAACCCCAAGTAACCGAATACGGAGTTGCTTCAGGAGGATTGGAGGTTGATGAGAGAATCGGTTCATACGTTTCTCCGGGTTTCAGTTCCCGATATGCATTTTCGGGCAAGCCGATTGGATTTTTATCTTCCATTGTATTTTTTTATTCGATCATTGAACCATTGATATAAACTTGCTCAAAAGACACCGCTTCTGCACCGACAATGAGGTTGCCTTTGTCCACGTTGTTAAACGCGCAATCCCTAACTTGAACGTTCCATACACTGATGACTTCCTCAAATCCGTCGATCCATACGCCATAACGACTTTTGTTCGAACGAACGTTGGTCAAATAGACGTTGCGAATTTCCGGCATATGAGGACCTTCCATCACTTTCTCATACTTCATTTCCACACGGAAAATCGCTTCCTTGCATTCCCCAACTTCTATATTTCGCATATATACGTTTTCGATGATGCCACCACGAATGGCATTGGACTTAATGCGCAGCACACGATCCAGTTCAGGACTATCCATCGTGCAGTTTTCTGCCCAAACATTGCGACATCCACCCGTTATTTCACTCCCAATAACCACACCACCGTGACCATTTTTCATCGTACAATTGCGCACAATGATGTTTTCACTGGGGATGTTCCAACGACGTCCATCGTTGTTTCTTCCTGACTTAATGGCAATGCAATCGTCTCCGGTATTGAAGAAACAATCCTCTATCAACACATTTTTACACGATTCGGGATCACAACCGTCGTTGTTGGGACCGTGACTCTCCATGGTAACACCACGCACAATGATGTTTTCACTCAACAAGGGATGAATGAGCCAAAACGGAGCACGCTCGATGGTCACATCCGATATAAGGACGTTTTTGCAGGAATAAAACTGGATAAAGGGCGGTCTTAAGCGGTCTTCCTGTGTCATGATACGTTCCTCAATGGGCCATTCATCGGCCTCCATTTGAGCCAAACGGTTGCGACCGGCTACGTTCTCACCATTCCATTCCTGCGAGATCATGCCTGGTTTCCAACCATACTCCGGTCGGCTTTTCCAAGGCCACCAATTCTCATCGGATGCCTGACCATCCAAAATTCCGTTGCCCGTAATGGCTACGTTCTCCAATTTGTAACCATAAATAAGTGGTTTAAAATTGATGCAATCCCAACCTTCCCAGCGACTCAAAACAAAAGGTTCGTAATCAGAAGGATGGGTAGAAAACCGCAAGATCGCACTGTCTTCCAAGTGCAGGCAGACGTTGCTTTGCATGGTGATTGGCCCCGTATAGAACACACCGGTTGGAATCACCACCGTACCTCCACCTTGTTCCGAACAGGCTAAAATGGCCTGATTAATCCCTTGATTGGAATAATCTTCTATGCCCTCAACCACGCCATACTCCAGAACAGAAATGCGTAGTTCTGGAAAAACAGGTTCTTGAATGTGTTTTAATACTTCTTCCGCCTGTTTCCAGGCTTGTTCTTCTGAGGTTAGGGTTTTAGCACACGATGCAATAAGCAACGTAATCAGAGCCAGAGCCACTTGTTTCATATTGTTGGTTTTATTTTATGGATTTATTCTTAAATTCGGTCGGCGTCATACCGTACTTCTGTTTGAAACACTTACTAAAGTAACGCGCATCATTCATGCCAATTTGAAAACTGACTTCAGAAACGTTGTACTGTCCCGTTTCGAGTAACTGAGCGGCACGTTTGATGCGGGATTCTTTGATGAATTCGATGGGAGAAATGCCCAACAAACCTTTAATCTTATTGAAGAAGACCGTTCGTCCCATTCCTGCCATGGAAACCAACATCTCAACGGTTAGATCGCTGTTTGAAATGTTTTCTTCCATAAAATCCATCAACTTCTTTAAAAAGGCAGCATCTTGCGATTGAAGATTGGACGCATTGCTTCCGGGGTTTTTTATGGAAAACAAATCCTGACGGAATTTTTCCTGTAGAATGCCGCGTTGCATAAAAATATTTTCAATCCGGGCTTCCAGATAGGCCGAGCTGAATGGCTTCGTGATAAAATCATCCACACCACTCTGGACACTCAGCATTTTGGATTCCAAATCCGTCTTTGCAGTAAGCATGATTACAGGGATGTGACACGTCTGCTCATCCATTTTGATGCGTTTAGTCAACTCCAATCCATCCAATCCCGGCATCATATAATCCGAAATCACAAAATCCGGCATCAGGCTTCGCATCATGTTCCAGGCCATTTGTCCATCGCTTGCCTCAGCAACACGATAGCGCTTGGATAAAACCGTAGATAAAAACTGTCGCAATTCAGCGTGATCCTCGACCACCAACAGCAAGGGCTGGTGTTCCATATTCAACTCAAAAGCGGACTCAGTGGGAGCCGCCAAGCGTTCATCACTGACGAGATTGGTCATATTGGGCTCAGAAAGCATGATCACGTCGCTGCGTCCCTCGAAATGCTGGGAACCCAACTGAAAACGCAATTCAAACTGCGTCCCTTTCCCTTCCTGACTTTGTACCTGAATGGTTGCTCCATGCATGTCCACCAATTCTTTCACCAGATTCAAACCGATTCCGGTACCCGATCCAACGTGACCTTCAGAACCGGTAAAAAATCGTTCAAAAATACGGCTCAACTTCTCTTTGGATATCCCGGTCCCTTCATCGGAAATACGCAGAACCACCCCGTCCGCCTCTGCCTGAATAAAGACGTCGACTTTTTTCCCGCCGGGTGTAAACTTAAAAGCGTTGGATAACAGGTTGTAGACGATGGTGTCGTATTTTTCCTTGTCCAAAAAGACACAAACGCCATTGCCTTGGTTGTGCACCGCAAAGTCAATCCCGCGTTCGACCGCATTTGCTTTAAAATTGCAGGCGATTTTTTCCGTAAGCACACCAATATCCATCTCCTCGACTGCCAATTGCATTTTTTGATCCTGCACCTTGCGGAAATCCAACAATTGATTGATGATGCGCATCATGCGATCGATGTTGCGTTGTACAATATTCAACTCCTCTCTTATCTCATCATCGAGCCGTGGATCTTTCAAAACATGCTCCACTGGTCCGCCAATCAACGTCAAAGGGGTTCGCAATTCGTGAGACATATCCGTAAAGAAACGCATTTTTAAATCCGACACTTTTTGCTCAACCACAACCTCTGTCCGTAATTTGTAAATGGTCGTAAAAAAGTATAGAGCAGCGCCAAAAATGACAAGTCCTACAAATAAGTATAAAAATAACGCCCATCCGGTATTCCAGAACCCAGGCTTCACCTCGATGTGTATGCTGCGTTCGTTGTCCATCCATACCCCCTCGCTGTTGGTTGAACGAACCCGAAACACATACGTACCGGGTGCAAGATTGGTATACGTTACACTGTTTCGCTTGTGCGCATTGATCCAATTCTGATCCACCGGATCCAGTCGATACGCATACTGAATATTTTCCGGTGCACGGTAATCCAAAGCCGCAAACTCAAGGGTAAAAACAGATTGATTGTGCGAAAAAATCAACGCTTCGGTATTCTCCAAAGACTGCGTCAATGGCGAATGTTCCGAGCCCACTTCTACAATCTCGTTGAATAGATACAGATTCGTAAACTTCAATACCGTCTTCTTACTTACAGGCTTCATCCCCAGTGGGTCAAAACGATAAAACCCGTTGGTTGTACCGGCACAGAGCCGCTGATTGCTCAATACACACAAGGCAGACTCTGCAAAGGTGACAGGACCCAGGCCGAAATTCCGATTAAAAACTTCAATGTTTCCTTCGTTTCGATCGAAGCGTGTTAAGCTGCTTTCAGAAAGCATCCACATGCCATTCTCGTGATCAAAGGCCATGTCAAGGACAATATCACTCGGCATACCTTCCCGTTGGGTATAGGCCGTAAACTCGGCCTTCTGTCCAAGACGGAACGAAGCATCCAATCGGTTTAAGCCCCCACCAAACGTCCCGATCCATCGATGACCCTGTTCATCGGGAAGCAACACATGCACATCATTGGTACGCAAACTCTTCGGATCCGAACCATCCTTTCGATACTCATAAAACGAGAGGGATGCGGCTTTGCTCATCGTTCCATCAAAGGCAACCAAACCGTTTGTTGTACATGCCCAGATGAGACCTTGTTTGTCCTGTGCCAAGTATCGAATGTGCCGACAGTTGTCGTACGGATACTGCTCCAAACCTTTTCCGGGATGGCTCACCTCAAACGATCCATTCTGCTCTTCAATCAAATGCAAACCTCCACCATAACTACCTGCCCAAATACGCCCCTTGGTATCTTCAAGCAGCGCATAGAAATTATTCGAATTGGGACGTTGGGTCAAATCCTTCAATTCACTTAAACGCGTGATACGACATTGACTTAAATCATCTTCTTCGTATTCAAGAACCACAATGCCGGCTCCTTTACAGGCCAACCAAAATCGTCCTTTTGAGTCTTCCAACATATCATATACCGACAATTGAGTAAGCAACGGATTGGGTACAAGTACACCCTCGCTGTCCAAATATCCGAGCACCTGATTGCTTGAATCCCTCAATTCGATCATTCCTTCCTTGGTCGTAATCCACAATCGACGAAATCGATCCTCATAGAGCGTTCGTACCTCTGCTCCTCCGGACTGTCGTACCAGGGACTTTACCAATTGAAAATCAAAATCATTCTGAATAAACGTACATTTCTCAATGCCGGACGAACGCGTACTCAACCAAAGATTACCGTCCGAATCAACCACAGCGTCATGCATTGTATTATAGAACAGACGATTGGGATCATCCGGATCGTTATAAAAGGGCCGCAAGGTTTCTGTTGCAACATCAAATTCCGAAAAACCGCCCAATCTGGGGTGTACCCAAACGCGCCCAGACAGGCGATCATCTACCACAAAAAAATTGGGCTGAACCGAAGCCAAACTAAATTGTTCGTCACTTTTTGGTTGAAAATGCTTAAACACCGAGTTTTCAGGATCGTACCACACCACACCGTGTGCTTCAACCTCAAGCCATACATGTTCGAATTGATCGACTTGCATGGATAAAATACGGTTGTTGACCAACATCGGCTGATGTTCCACCCGATGATGCTCCACCCGTTGTAATTGATTGTTCAATACGTATAAGCCATCACCCAGCGTACTCATCAACACCCGACTATCCGACAATCGGTTCAATCCGGTAATTGCGGCGTTGCTCTGAAACGTCGCCGTTTGAAAACTCTCGGTTTCGGGAACCCAAATCCACAGTACGCCCTGATCCGTACCGAAAGCGATCCGGTCGCCAATCTGTAAGGATACGGAAAAGGCCGTTGAATTTTCTTCCTGATAAAAATAATGTTGATGACGATTTGAACCCGGTTTGCAATACGTTAATCCGTTATTGCTCAAAAACCAAATACCGGATTGTGCATCCAAGTGGATCGAACGGATTTGGTCTCCGGCCAAAAGTCCATTTTCTCGGCTCATCCACACAGGGGCTTGCATACTTCCATCATCGTTTAAAATGATTCGATAACACCCGTTGGAAGCCAACAAATAGGTCTCCTTTTCAGACAACAGAAGAATGTCGTTGATGGGCTGATCGATGACTGGCCAGGAAGCATGCTTTCGTTGTGACAATCGGGTGAACTGTTCGGTCTCAATATTGAAACGATACACCTGATGATCGTTTGAAAGAATCCAAATATGGCCAAACGCGTCTTCCTGTATGCTGTTCAAGCGATTATTGGTAAACCCATTGGGATCTCCGGGACGGCCTTTAAAAACACGAAAACTTTTGCCGTCAAACTTATTGAGTCCATCCCAAGTCGCAAACCACATAAAACCCTTGCTGTCTTGAATGATGTCCAAAACGTGATTTTGAGAAAGCCCGTCATCCGAAGAGTAATGGGTAAATTTTACATTTTCTACCCCCAATAGACGCAGACTTAGTAAAAAAAGAACGAAAAAAAAGCCGAGTCGATTCATGCGTATAGATTAAGGATTCTTTCAGAACAAAAATCGAAAAAAAATCGCACGTTTGGGTGGACTTTTTTATCTAAAATGTGGATTTTCAATCACAATTGCACATTGGATTCCAAGGATCAAAGACTCGAACCGGGTGAAGCGCTGTCGCTTCCCGTCTACTCCACAAAGTTGTCCAATTCACACGTTTGGATGCTTCCGCCCCAGGACCTGAATTATTGTACTCTCCATAACGGGCCGTACGCTCGTTATCCGGGTTTCTCCAATTATCCCATCCGGCCGGATGAATGGTTGCAGGCAACGTGCAATTCATAAAAAGGGTCATCGCAAAGGCACGCCAAGGTCGACCCAAATACAAAGAAGTCACGTCCGGACCGGTCGTAATCGTACAATTATTAAAAATAAAGCCGTATTCTATATTGGAGGGAGTAGAAGCCGCAGTAATGTATGAATTGCGTTTGCCGTGAATGTGACAAGCTTCAAACCAGGCTGTGGACGGGCCAAATATAAAATCGGTGGTGCCTTCAATGTAACAATTGTTAAACCAAGCCCGACTGCCTTCCCGTCCCAAATAGATGGTATCCTGATTGCCAAGAAAACGACAGTTTACAAACGAAACGCGATCCCCTTCGACGTGTAAGGCTACCGCTTGCCCCAATTGTGCTGCGTTGTTTTCGACGGTGAGGTTTTGCAAGACGATGTCATTGCCACGAATCAAGAGTGTATACGTTTTAAACGTTCCCATTTTGTTGATATTGGCATGATCATCCCACGTAATGATGGTCGAATCAACGTGTTCACCCAATAATGTGATTTGTGTTTTATGTGTGGGGATTTCAATCTTCTCTTTGTACTGTCCCTTTTTGATCAATATCACGTAACGACCCTCCGGCCGAAAGTCCCGAACGGCAGTAATGGCCGCCTGAATACTGGTATAATCACCCGTTCCATCCAAGGAAACAACACAATCGTAGGTTGGTTGGGCGACAGCAGTCAGACTGCCCAACAACAAAAGAAAAAAGAAGTAGATTTGTTTCTGCATAATCTCTGAAAATTTATCTTGCAAGGTCGAAAAAAAAAGCAACAAAAAAAAATTCCCTACCGGTTCCGGTAGGGAATTCGAATGCGATTGGACAAAAAAGCTACTTTTTCGTCAAAAAAGCATGTACACACGTGGCCATTGTACGACCGGAAGCCATGGCACGAACAACCAAGCTGGCACCAGTAGCCACATCCCCGGCAGCAAAAACCTTTTCGATGGATGTCTGAAGTTGTGCATTCACGGCGACATTGGAACGTACATCGTAAGCAACCTCCATTTGATCCAGCAATCCTTCATGAACAGGAGAAACAAATCCCATCGCCAAAAAGGCCAAATCAACGGTCAAAACCTCCACTTTATCCGTTTCCTTCATCAGCATTCGACCGGAATTCGGATCCTTCACCCATTCTACTTCAACAATCTCAACCCCCGTCAATGTTCCGTTTTCTCCAACAAAACGTTTGGTAGCCAAGGCCCATCGACGCGTACAACCTTCTTCATGTGAGGAAGAAACTTTTAGAATGGTGGGGTAATTCGGCCAAGGTGTCTCCGGATTCTCTCCAATGGGAGGTTTGGGCATAATCTCAATTTGCGTTACAGATGCGGCACCCTGACGATTGGCTGTCCCGACACAATCGGAACCGGTATCCCCCCCTCCAATGACCAACACATGTTTTCCCTTGGCGTTCAACTCCGGTTTACCGGCAGCGATTCCAGCCAATTGTTTGTTTTGATCAATCAAGTAATCAAGCGCAAAATAAACCCCTTTCAAGTCACGCCCCTCTACGGGTAAATCTCTGGGTTTACCGGCACCGATGGCCAAACAGATGGCATCGAACTGATCCGTCAACGCTTTATATGTAACATCCGCTCCAACAAGCACGCCCGTTTTAAAAACGATGCCTTCCATTTCGAGTAATGTCAATCGTCGATCAATGACGGCTTTGTTTAGTTTAAAATTAGGGATGCCAAAACGAAGCAAGCCACCAGCCTGCTCGTCTTTTTCAAAGACCGTGACCGAATGCCCCTTTCGATTCAAGCGAAAGGCGGCTACCAAACCAGCAGGCCCGCTTCCGATGACTGCTACGCGTTTCCCACTTCGCTTTATAGGCGGTTGAGCCGTGATCCAACCCTCCATAAACGCACGTTCGGTTACAGAAGCCTCGTTCTCACGAATCGTTACCGGTACATGCTGGATGTTAACCACACAGGACTTTTCACAAGGTGCCGGACATACACGTCCGGTAAATTCCGGAAAATCATCGGTTCTAGAAAGGATTTCATAGGCTTCCTTCCACTTCCCTTTCGATAGCAGATCCTGATAATCAGGCATGGCGTTACCCAAGGGACAAGCCCAATGACAGAAGGGCACCCCACAATCCATACAACGAGAAGCTTGCAACATTCTGTCCCCATGGTTGAGGGTTTGTTCGACTTCTCCAAAATCGGAGATCCGCTCATGCACGGGGCGATACCCGGCTTCTTTGCGATCGATGGTATAAAATGCTTTTGGATTTCCCATATTAATAGTCGTATTCTACTTGTGCAATTTTTTTCTTAACAGCCTCCAACTTTTCATCGTGTAAGACCTTCTTATATTCAATGGGGATTACTCGGATAAACCGATCCACATAGCTGGCCCAATTCGCCAAAATATGTGCGGCTTTCGGACTTTGAGTATAACGGTGGTGTGCTTCGATCAGGTTCTTTAACTCCCGATTATCTGCCATATCCTCAATCAACGACAGTTCCACCATTTGCATATTACAGAAATAGTCAAAATCGCCCGCTTCATCCAATACGTATGCAATACCTCCGGACATACCCGCTGCAAAGTTCCTGCCGGTTTTACCCAACACAACGGTTCTTCCACCGGTCATGTATTCACAACAATGATCACCCACTCCTTCAACGACTGCAATGGCTCCGGAATTACGCACACAAAAGCGCTCTCCAACCTGACCATTGATATACACTTCACCGCTGGTGGCACCATAGAGAAGCGTGTTTCCAGCAATGCAGTTATCATGGGGAGTATAATGTGAGCCTTTGGGCGGAACAACGATGACTTTACCACCGGATAGACCTTTGCCCAAATAGTCGTTGGCATCTCCTTCCAAACGGAAGGTTACTCCCTTCGAAAGAAAAGCGGCAAAACTCTGCCCTGCAGAACCCCTAAAGGTTGCTCGGATGGTATCGGAGGGCAAACCCGCATTTCCGTAACGTTTGGCAACATTTCCTGAAAGCATCGCTCCTACGGAGCGATCGGTATTGCAGACATCTGTTGAAAACTGAACGGGGCTTTGCATTTCCAAAGCAGGCATGGACCATTTGATCAATGTTTGATCCAGTACATGTTCCAAATCGTGCGATTGCAGCTTGCTTTGACGCAGGGTTGTTTTTGAAACGGATTCAGGAACATGAATCAATTTTGACAAATTGATTTTTTCCATTTTCACGTTGTTTGCTTTGGGGCTGTACTGTATCAAATTGACTTTGCCAACAATATCATCCAATTTGCGGTAACCCATTGCGGCTAGGTGGCTTCGCACATCTTCAGCCAAGAAGTTGAAAAAGTTGACTAAGTAACTGTATCTTCCAATAAATCGCTTGCGCAATGCTTCATTTTGTGTCGCAACCCCCACAGGACAGGTATTCATGTGACATTTACGCATCATCACACAACCCAATACGATCAGCGCACTGGTAGCAAATCCAAATTCTTCTGCACCCAACAAGGCGGATAAAATGATGTCCCGACCGGTTTTAAGCTGGCCGTCGGTTTGCAAACGCACTTGCCCTCTGAGGCCGTTCATCAGCAATGTTTGCTGCGTCTCAGCCAAACCGATTTCTACCGGCAATCCAGCATGACGAATGGAACTGGACGGACTGGCACCGGTACCCCCCTCGCAACCACTGATCAGAATCATATCTGCTTTGGCTTTGGCAACACCGGCTGCAACGGTTCCAACACCACTTTCAGAAACCAGCTTGACACTAATGCGCGCCAACGGATTGACGTTCTTTAGGTCAAAAATAAGTTGAGCCAAATCTTCAATGGAATAGATATCGTGATGCGGAGGGGGTGAAATCAAGGAAATACCCGGAATGGAATGACGGGTTTTCGCGATCACCTCATCCACTTTATAACCAGGCAACTGACCTCCCTCACCGGGCTTCGCTCCTTGAGCGACCTTTATTTGAATTTCATCGGCATGTACAAGGTATTCGGTTGTCACACCAAAACGTCCGGAAGCGACCTGCTTGATCGCACTTCGGGCACTGGTTCCATCGGCGCGTGGTACAAAACGTTCCGGATCTTCACCACCCTCACCCGTATTGCTCTTGCCGCCAATGATGTTCATGGCGATGGCCATTGCTTCGTGGGCTTCTTTACTGATGGAACCGTAAGACATTGCCCCCGTAACAAAGCGTTTCATAATCTCCGATGCCGGCTCGACCTCAGAAATATCAATGGATTTTCCTTGTTTGATGCTTAAAAAGTCCCGCAAAAAAATGGGATGAGACTTGTCATCGACACAGGCAACATACTCTTTAAATTTCTCATACGAACCGGTCTTGGTCGCAATTTGAAGACGGGATATGCTCTCGGGATTCCAGGCATGAAACTCACCATCCTTCCGCCAAGCGTACAATCCGGCATGTTCCAGATCCAAGGAAGCATCCGGATCGAATGCCTGATGATGCATATACATGGCGTCACGTGCCAAGTCTTCCAAATCGATGCCTTCAATCTTGGACTGAGTTCCGGAGAAATAACGCTCCAATACAGCCGAAGAGATGCCTACCGCCTCAAATATTTGTGCACCCCGATAACTTCGAAGGGTTGATATACCCATTTTTGAGAGGACCTTCAGCAAACCTTTTTCGACCGACTTGATGTAGTGCTTTTCGGCTGTTGCGTAATCCGACTGGATTTCTTTGCGTGCAACCAGATCATCGATGACAGCAAAGACGCCGTACGGATTGATTACATTGGCACCATAACCAAACAAAAGCGCAAAATGCATGACCTCTCTTGGTTCGGCACTTTCTACGACAATGTCAATCTGCATCCGTTTGCGACATTCAATCAGGTGATGATGTACCGCTGAAACGGCCAACAAGGCAGGTATGGGCACCATGTCCGCATTCATGCCCCGATCGGTCAGCACCAAATAGTTGTGTCCATTTTCAACCGCCTCCTCCGCTTTGACACACAAGGCATTAACCGCTTTTTCGAGTGCTTTTTCACCGCCTTTGACCGGAAACAACATGGGCAACTCTACAGAAGAAAAGCCTTTGTATCGAAGATTCTTCAACAGATCAAACGCACGATTATTTACAACCGGGTTTTTAAGTTTGACCACCTTACAGTGATCCGGGCTGGGTTTGAGTAGATTGGATTGATACGAACCGATAAATCCGGTCAGTGACATGACCAATTCCTCTCGAATCGGATCAATGGGCGGATTGGTTACTTGGGCAAACAACTGTCTAAAATAAGCATACAGTCGTTGTGGTTGATCGGAGAAGACAGCAAGGGGTGTATCGTTGCCCATGGAAGAGATGGGTTCCTTTCCTTCCAATGCCATGGGAGCTATGATGCGTTCGACGTCTTCTTTTCCATACCCAAATACTTTCATCCATTGAGACAAATTGGGAATGGTATGCTTTACTTCACGTCCAGACGACAAATCCTCCAGACGAACACGGTTCTTATTCAACCACTGACGATAGGGTTTGGCAACGGCCATTTCGTGCTTCAATTCTGCATCGTACTGCACACGGTGCTCCTGGGTGTCAACCAGCAACATCTTTCCGGGTTTCAGACGCCCTTTTTCGCGAATCTGTTCTGCAGGTATATTTTGTACACCGACTTCAGAGGCGACAATCATCACCTCATCCGTGGTAATGACGTAGCGTGCCGGACGCAAACCGTTGCGATCCAAGGTACCTCCAACATAACGTCCATCAGAAAAAAGCAGGGTGGCGGGTCCATCCCAAGGCTCCATCATGATGCTGTAATACTCGTAAAAGGCCTTTAACTCATCCGGAATCGGGTTTTTATCGTTCCAGGCATCGGGCACCAAAATGGATAATGCCTGCGGAAGTGGCATACCGGATAGGACAAGAAATTCCAACATATTGTCCAACGAACCGGAATCACTCATGCCCGGTTGCAAAATCGGGAAGAGTTCCTCAAGACTCCCCAGCACCTCCGATTGAAGACCGGCTTCACGTGCCTGCATCCAAAAGCGATTGCCCTTAATGGTGTTGATTTCCCCATTGTGTCCAAGCAAACGGAACGGTTGGGCCAAATCCCATGTCGGGAACGTATTGGTACTGAAACGGGCATGTGCTAAGGCTATGGAAGAAGTAAAATTGGGATGCGACAAATCCGGAAAATAAGGTCGAAGTTGCATACTCCCCAACATGCCCTTGTAGATCATGCGCTGTGTAGACAAACTCACAATATAGAAATTTCGCTTTTCAGAAAGTGTAGACTGAGCTGCAGCATGTTCTACTTGCTTGCGTGCACGATAAAGTTTGCGTTCAAGCACCTCCGGTTTATGCGATCCGGTTACAAACAATTGACGAATGACGGGCTCGTTCGATCTTGAAATTTCGCCCAATATACTGCTGTCTACCGGCACATCCCGTACAGCCAACAGCTTGAGATCTTCGGCAGCCAAAGCGGATTCGAGCAACTCCATACACAAACGTGCTTCAGAGACTGCTTTCGGAAAAAATACCAGGCCAGTACCATAATGTCCGCGCTCAGGAACCGGTATGCCTTGCAATAAAATAAATTCGTGCGGAATTTGCACAAGAATACCGGCACCGTCACCCGTCTTGCGATCGGCTCCTGCGGCACCACGGTGATCCATATTTTCCAACACCTGAAGACCACGCTCTACAATGTCGTGCGTTCTCTCACCCGTGATACGAACCACGAAGCCTACACCACATGCATCATGCTCATTTTCGGGATGATACAATCCTTGCTGAATGGGATACTTTAACATTTTAGTATATATTAATTCCTTTAGAAAAGGGTATAAGGGTCCTACTAAACCACTCTCCCTCGCTTGGGAGAGTGGTTTATTCCTCATAATTCTTGCCGAATGGCAATTGACCTCAAAAAACTATGAAGGAAGATTTTTATCGAATAAACAACAACTCGCGATACTTGGGTAGTGTCCACATTTCGTTGTCTACGATGAGCTCCAACTTATCAATACTGTATCGAATCTTTGAGAAATACGGCAATACCGTATCGTGATACGCAATGGCCTTCTCACGTTCACACTCAATACGATTGGCAACCTTTCGGGCTTCAATCATCAATTCAACCATCGTTTGAACCGCATCGATATGCGACTCCATTTGTTCAATCAAACTCAGTTTTTCCGCAGCCAATTTCTGGAACTTGGCCGGTTCAAACAACTCTTTCAATTTATAGGCATTATCCAACAGCAACGATTGATAGCGGGTTGCGACCGGAATGATGTGATTCATTGCCATATCACCCAGCACACGTGCCTCAATTTGTATCTTCTTGGTATAGGTCTCCCACTTCACCTCGTTGCGAGCATGCAACTCTTTCTCACTCATGACACCGGTCTTGACAAACATCTCAACCACATCGGGAGCCAGATATGCATCGTATTGTACCGGTACGCTAATCTCACAATCCAAACCTCTGGCTTCAGCTTCTTTCTTCCATTCATCGCTGTAGCCGTTGCCATCAAAACGAATGGGTTTGGACGTTTTAATGTATTCACGTATTAATGCAAAAATGGCTTTCTCCTTTGATTCACCAGCATCCATCCGTTTGCGAACATCCTGATTGAACTTACACAGCTGAGCGGCTACAGCGGCATTTAAGGCTGTCATAGCAGAAGCACAGTTGGCAGAAGAGCCCACAGCACGAAACTCAAAGCGGTTACCGGTAAAAGCGAACGGTGAAGTACGGTTGCGATCGGTGTTATCAATCAGCAGTTCAGGAATCTGTCCTACACCCAGCTTCATGACACCTTTGGCGTCAAAAACAATGGCTTCATCGGTCGTACTTGCTTCCAATTTATCCAGAACTTCTGAAATTTGCTTTCCTAAGAATGCAGAAATGATGGCAGGAGGTGCTTCGTTGGCACCCAAACGATGCTCGTTGGTGGCAGAAGCGATGGAAGCTTTCAACAACGCATTGTTCTTATAAACCGCCATCAATGTATTCACCAAAATGGTTACAAACAAAAGGTTCTCCTCTCCTGTTTTACCCGGATTAAACAAATTCACACCGGTATCGGTGGTCAACGACCAGTTGTTGTGTTTGCCCGAACCATTCACACCGGCAAAAGGCTTCTCGTGCAATAGTACACGGAAATTATGCTTTTTAGCCACTTTATTCATCAAATCCATGACCAATAAATTGTGATCGACTGCGAGATTGGCTTCTTCATAGATGGGCGCCAGTTCGAACTGATTGGGTGCAACTTCGTTGTGACGTGTTTTCAACGGCATGCCCAGTTTGTAACCCTCAATCTCCAACTCTTTCATAAATGCAGCAACTCGTGGTGGAATGGAACCAAAATAATGATCCTCCAGTTGTTGATTCTTTGAAGATTCATGTCCCATGAGCGTACGACCGGTTAACATTAGATCCGGACGGGCACTGAATAATGCTTCATCGACCAAAAAGTATTCCTGCTCCCAACCCAAATTGGCCTGAACCTTACGTACCGTAGGATCAAAGAAACGACAGGTTTCCGAGGCGGCACGATCAATGGCAGCGATGGCCTTCAACAAAGGTGTCTTATAATCAAGCGCCTCTCCGGTATACGATACAAAAATGGTTGGGATACAAAGTGTATCATCCACAATAAAAGCAGGCGAAGAAGGATCCCAAGCGGTATATCCGCGCGCTTCAAAAGTATTTCGAATACCACCACTGGGGAAACTGGAAGCATCGGGTTCTTGCTGCGCCAACAGCTTACCCTCAAATTCTTCAATCAATCCACCTTTGCCATCGTGTTCCACAAAAGCATCGTGCTTTTCGGCCGTACCATCGGTCAACGGATGAAACCAGTGGGTATAATGGGTTGCACCCATCTCCAATGCCCACATTTTCATTCCGGCAGAGACATGGCTCGCAATATCGCGTCCCAAGGGCTGACCGTTGTCAATGGCGTCGGTCACAATCTTGAACGTCTCCTTAGAGAGATACTTATTCATGGTTTCACGATTGAATACGTTCATGCCATAATAATCCGAAACGCGTTTATCCATCGGGGCTACACACACAGGTGTATGTGAAAAAGCCTCCTTGACCAATTGGAATCTTAAAGTTGACATATTTTCTATTATTTGAGGTTTATTATAATCTATTGTATGATACGAAATAATTTAATCTGCAAAGATAACCAATTATCGTTTCCATTGAGCAACTCTAGCCATCGCTTCTTGTGTTGATTTGGTATCCGCAAAAGCGGTCAAACGGAGATAGCCTTCGCCACTGGGACCAAATCCTACGCCCGGGGTTGCAATCACATGTATTTCACGCAACATTCGATCAAAGAAATCCCAGGAACGCAACCCTTCCGGTGCTTTAAACCACACATACGGAGCATTCACGCCCCCAAAAACCTGCCAGCCCAAACCTTCCAATGTACTGCGAATCAGCTTGGCATGTTCCATGTAATAGGCTACTTGTTCAGACGTTTGTCTTTTTCCCTCATCCGACAAAGCAGCCTCAGCAGCCCGTTGTGTTACGTAAGAAACCCCGTTAAACTTGGTCGTTTGCCTACGATTCCACAAAGCCTGTAATGGCTCTTTTTTTCCGGATCGGCTGTATGCACACACTTTTTTCGGCACAACCGTATACCCACAACGAATACCGGTAAAACCTGCCGATTTAGAAAAACTACGAAATTCAATGGCACATTCCTGTGCTCCTTCGATCTCATAAATGCTTCTTGGCACATCCGACTCTGAAATAAAGGCCTCATAAGCAGCATCAAACAAAATAAGCACGTTGTTTTTCAACGCATAATCGACGAAGACCTTCAGTTGACCCCTGGTCAACGTTGTGCCCGTCGGGTTGTTCGGAAAACACAAATACATCACATCCACGTGTTCCTTAGGCAATTCAGGAACGAACCCATTTTCCGCATTACAAGGCAAATAAACCAGTTTACTCCAAAAACCATTCGCTTGAATGCTACCGGCTCTACCCGCCATCACATTGGTATCAACGTAAACAGGATACACCGGATCAGTCACAGCAACGATATTCTTATCAGACAAAATATCACCGATATTGCCCATATCGGATTTGCAACCATCGCTGACAAAGATCTCACTGGGTTCCAAAGAAATCCCCTTGGACTGGTACTCACTACGCAAAATCTGTTGTACCAAAAAATCATAACCCTGCTCCGGACCGTAACCCCGGAACGTATTGGAATCGGCCATCTCATCCACGGCACGATGCATGGCCTCTATCACGACCGGCACCAAAGGCTTGGTTACATCACCAATCCCCATACGAATCAGGGACGCCTCCGGACACTGCGTCTTGAATGCAGAGACCCTTCTTTGTACCTCAGCAAAGAGATAACTACCTTGTAAATCTAAATATGTATCGTTTATATATGCCATAACCTATCTTAAAACCCATTCTCCTTCAAAAACCGTTTGCGCCGGCCCAGTCATCCAAACATGTCCTGTTTCAGCAACCCATTCGATGTCCAGTGCACCTCCACGCAGTTGTACGCGTACACTTCGTTGCAAATATCCACGCAACACCCCGGCAACCACCACCGCACATGCACCGGTACCACAAGCAAGCGTTTCACCGGCGCCTCGCTCCCAGACCCGCATGTAAGCCTCAGATTCAGAACGTATTTCTACAAACTCGGTATTGGTACGATTTGGAAAAGCGGAATGATGTTCAAATTTCGGTCCTAAAAGAGGTAAATCCAATGAATCAATCTCGGTTGCAAATAGTACTGCATGCGGATTGCCCATCGAAACAGAAGTATACGCATAGGCGTCATTCCCAATGTGAAGCGATTGCTCCAGTCCTTCTTGTTCGAGTACCGGAAGACCCATATCCACACGCACCTGCTCTACTCCAGAGAGTCCCGGATACACATGTATGGTTTTTATCCCTGCTCCGGTCTCCAATTGAAAACAGGACAAGTTGGTCAAGCCTTTATCGTAAACATACTTCCCCACACAACGCGCAGCGTTTCCACACATTTCCGCTTCCGTACCGTCCGCATTAAACATCCGCATTCGAAAATCCGCAACACCCGAACGATCAATCAACACCAAGCCATCCGATCCAACCCCAAAATGCCGATCACTGATGCGAACAGCCAGGGATCCCGGATCCGCTACCCGCTCCTGCATCGCATTGACATATACATAGTCGTTGCCTATTCCGTGCATTTTGGTGAATTTCATACCTTTTGATTGCCTTTTGATTGTTTTCAGTGGCAAATATACGCATTATTTTACCAATACCAAGATTTTGCAATCTTTTTTATGTTTTTACTCGTCTTTTTATCCCTTTTGGAAAGCATTTACCCATTTTTACTATCCTTTTTCTACTATCACCCACATTCTAAACAAACATACCCAAGAAAACACGAAACCGTGTAAACTTGGGTATGAATGTATCAATCGCAGCGGGTTGTCCTACGCTTCCATCCATCGGACTCACGCTGATGGGGTTGACGTTGGCGGGTTTTGCTTGAATTTATCTCGATATTCTGTAGGTGTCATGTTGTATCGTTGTTTAAAACACTTACTGAAGTATCTCGAATCGTTCATACCCACCATAAACGTAATCTGAGAAACCGTATACTCCGCAACCTCCAGCAATTGAGCCGCCCGCTTTATGCGCACCTCTCGAATGTACTCATTCGGAGAAAGACCGGTCAAACTCTTGAGTTTATTGAAAAAGACGGTGCGCCCGTATCCGGCCAAGGAACACAACTGTTCTACAGAAAAGTTGCCATTGGAGATGTTCTTTTCCATCACTTCCATCAAACGCTCCATAAACTCTTCATCCCGACTGTGCGCTTGAGGCATGGGCACTTCCACCTCAAGCTTATCGGATTCAAGCAGGCGACCGCGTTGCAAAGACTGCAAACGAACGCGTTGCTCGATGATGTTGGCTACGCGCGCTTCCAAAAACGTGGCGCTAAACGGTTTGGTAATGTAATCGTCTGCCCCCATCTCCAAACATTCCAATCGAGTGTCCATATTGACTTTTGCAGTAAGCACAACAATCGGTATGTGACAGGTACGATTGTCGTTGCGTACCAATTTTATAAAATCTTTACCCGATATTCCCGGCATCATCAGATCGGTAATAATAAAGTCGGGCATCAAGCTTTGGACCATTTCCCAAGCAATTTGACCATCCGCCGCATCGGCAACCCGATACTTTCGACTCAGAACCGATTTCAAAAACGGTCGCAACTCCTCGTTATCCTCTACAATCAATATGGTTTGCGTATCCTCTTTGTTTTCAGCATCGGCTTCAAAATCGACACCCTCAACAACGCCTTCCGATATCGTCGGAACCGAAATACGGTCATCCAATAAGAAATCGACATCCTTTGAAAAATGCGCAACACCCAGTTGAAAACGCACCTCGAAACGAGCGCCATGACCCAAACTGCTCTCTAGAGAAATCTGCGCTCCATGCAATTCAACCAGTTCCTTCACCAAAGACAAACCAATTCCGGTACTCTTTCTTCCCTTGGAATCGCCAAAGGAATTAAATCGATCAAAGATGGCTAAATGCATGGATGGGTCAATACCAACGCCTTCGTCACAGACCCGTAGAATGGCTTCCGTATCGGTCGCTTCCAATTGTACAAGAATGCGTTGACCGGCGGGTGTAAATTTAAACGCATTGGACAAAAGATTGAAAAGGATGGTATCAAACGAACCCATATCCAACCAAACAAGCGCATTGGCTGTCTGATCGTCTATCTCAAAGGGAATCCCCTGCTCCTTAGCAACATCTTCAAAGTTGACCGTCGTCTTTTTAACGGCTTCTACAAAGGCTATTTCCTGTACTTTTAACTTCAGTTTTTTATTTTGAACCTTTCGAAAATCCAGAATCTGATTGACCAAACGCATCATTCGATCGGTATTTCGTTGAACAATCTGCAATTGCGACAACACTTCATCCGAAACTTCTGCGTTTCGAAGAATATGCTCAACAGGAGCAGTAATCAGCGTAAGAGGCGTGCGCAATTCATGGGATATATCGGTAAAAAATCGCAGTTTCATCTCGCTCATACGTTGCTCCAAAACCACCTCATTCTTTAAACGCAAGTAAAAAAACAACAGATAAACACCGCCGCCAAGAATGAAAAGCCCCATAAATACATAAAAAAGATACGCCCAAGTCGTCTCCCAGAAGGAGGGTAACACTTTGATCTTAAGCTTACGGGTTGTATCCGACCAAACCCCGTCGCTGTTGCTGGAACGGACTTCCAATACATAACTCCCTTTGGGTAGACCGGTATACGTAGCAATGCGCCTTTTGGATGCGTTGTTCCATGTATTCTCGTATCCGACCAAACGATACAAGTACTGTACATTTTGTGGTGTCTGAAAATCAAGCGCCGCAAACTCTATGTTGAACGTTTTTTGCTTGTGGGTCAACACGATCTCATCGCAATCATCAATATGTCGATTCAACGGACCATCCGGGTCTCCCATTTCAACATCCCTACCATACAATTGCAACCGCGTAAAAACAATATTCGGTTTAAATTCATTGCGTTTTACCCGATCGGGGCTTATGCGATAAAAACCACTTGCATTCCCAAACAACAAATAACCGCTGGAGGTGCGATACACAGATGCCTCCAAAAAATCACCGGATTCCAAACCATTGGATACGTTGTATCGATCCGTATTGCCGGTTTCGGGGTGCAAACGAATCAAGTTATTCTCTGAAGCCAACCAAATATTACCTTGAGCATCTTCCTCTAAGGACAGCACAATATCGGTGAGAAAGCCATTGCGTTGATTATACACCTTCAATTCAGGGCGTTCTCCCAAGGTAAAATCGTCACACATCAACAAGCCATTGCCAAAAGTCCCCATCCATACACGACCGCTTGAATCAAAACGCACTTGGTACACGTCGCTGCTATACAAAGTAGAACGATCGTTGTAATTGCGTCCGTAATAAAAAAACTCAATCTCAGACACGTGTGATTTTTGACTGGAAAACGTTAGAAATCCATTGGCCGTCCCAAGCCAGATGGTTCCCTTCCCATCCCCATCAATACTTCTTACCTTGGAAGCAAAGTCCATTGGATACTGAGACAATTCGTTCCGATGATGCAAAAATCGAATCGAGGATGTCGTCTCATCCATCATCATCAATCCACCATCAAAAGAGGCCAACCAAATGCGACCGCTTTCATCCTCGTAGAGATCGTAAATATTGTCGTTTGAAACACTATACAAATTAGCCGGATCGTGACGAAAATACCGCATGGAGAATGTCTGATACGATTGATCGACGGGATTCGCCAGAATGAGCCCTTGTCCCTTTGTTGCCAACCAGATACGTCCTTTTCGATCTTGCAAAATTCGATAGACATGCAGTCTTAGGTCACTTCGATCCCGTAACCGCCCATCTCGACACAACAAACCCAGTGACTTCATGTCCTTATCAAGAATGCGCAACTCTCCGGCTTTTGAAGACACCCAATATTGCCCGGCCTGATCTTGGAACAAGGCTCGAATATCGGGCGTGCCACTGGATATATAATGCTCCATGGAATAAAACCGGAAGTCCCGACTTCTATACACAAATTTATAAATGCCCTGATTCCCACTACAGACCCACAGGACACCTTCCGGATCGGACCAGGCAACTTGCACATTGGTTCGAAACAACGTTTCCGGAGTGCCGGGCCGATTGTGGAACCACATCAGACGATTGTTTTCCCGATCGTACGGAAATAACGTTCCTTCTTTTGTATGCACCCAAGTCACGCCATGAATATCCTCAAAAACAAAAAAAGTAGTTCGCTGACTGGCCGAACGATTGTCATTGGATGTAGCGAGCCATAGATGGGTGAAATCCTTGGTTTTCGATCGGTACAAAACAACACCGGGCTTGGCATCAAAGGAGAGCCATATATCCGCATTCATATCTACATGCATCCCGTCAATCATGCCGCTGTTGGCCATCAAACCCTCCGTTTGGGAAAAATGTTCCATTTGACTGGTTGTCGGATCATACAGCACAAATCCGTCGTAACGGGACGCGACGGCCAGGCGTTGATCGGGAAGCGGCAAAATGTATCGAATGGACGATTGAAAAGGTGTTTGTAATTGACGAAACGTTTGATGTGTCTTGTCGTATATCCATAAATCACCGCTGGATGATCCAAAAAAGATTCGATCATCCGATTCGTAAAAACTCTCAAAGCCAAAACCTTGTATGGACTCACTATCCCCCAACACACGTATGGGTTCACTCGCACCTTTGGGCATTTTTGACAAGGATTTTTCGGCTAAAATCCAAGTACAGGCATTTCCATCCAAAAAAACATGATGAATGCGCCCCATATCTCTGAATATCGCAGACGTGAACGGACGAGTCAAATGCAACGTTTCACCATCAGCTCCCGTTTCAATCCGATAGGCTCCTCCGGCATGCAACGAGCACCAAACCGAACCATTCGACAGAACCCAAACATTCTCTACACGATCGTACGATTTTTCGGGTGCATTTTTTGATAAAACGGACACACGTTGATAGTGTTCTTTAGACGGATCAAATCGATACAACAGATCATCGTACGTTTTTACCCACAAAAAACCCAAAGCATCCTCCCGGATTAAGTCTACCCGATTATTTAACGGATTGTTTTCATCACCTGGATTCGCATTGGACTTATACATGGTAAAACGATACCCGTCGTATTTATTCAATCCATCCCAAGTGCCAAACCACATAAAGCCTTTGCGATCTTTATGTACGGATACAACGGTATTCTGGGACAAACCATCATCTGCGGTCAAATGCGTCCACATCATTTGATGTTCCATGGCAGCGCTCTGGCTCGGGAACAGCAAAACAAACAAAAAAATCAAAAGTATCGCCGGATAACGCATACGCTTTATGGTGTTATTCGAATCCAATCTACATCCAACCAACCCGCGTCGTTGGTCTTTTCTTCACGAGAACAGAAAAAACCCATCTTAGCACCGATCCACTGACCTTCAAGCGCCTGGAAATCAGGTCCAAAATCCACAAATTCCGTTCCATCCAAACTGTAACTGAATTGCGCTTTTTCTCCGTTCGTAAAACGCATTCGAATGTACAGATCGTTCTGGTTTAACGGTTCGGATGCATGAACGGTTTCTTTGCCTCCCCGATCGGCCCGTTCACAGGCGATCTGAGACACAACCAGACCGGCTGACGTCTGTTCAATGCTAATCATGGCATAACTTCTACCCATAAGTACAAAACCGGCCCGCTCTCCTTGAATGCCTGTATTGGGTTCAAAACGGAGTTTGGTCGTTGCTGTAAATACAGGTGCGGGCAATTTCTGCAAATACAAATTGGGGATGCTCCACAAACTCACATACGCATCGGGCTTGGGGACGGAATACAAACGCAACCACCCTCCATCCAAAGGATTGTAGTAGGCATAGGTGTGCGACGGGTTGGCATGCCATTGCCATTGCACGCCCATTTGTGCTGCAGTAAATTCGTCGTTCTCCGGGGGCGTAACGACATCCACTGTACGCACCACCTTGGGTTTATCGGCCGTTCGAAGGGGAACTCCTGTAAAACTATCTTTGGGCGCATTGCCCATAACCGGCCAATCTTCTATCCATTTTACCGGGTTGAGGTGGACGATTCGACCGACCACACCCACATCCTGAAAATGCAAAAACCAATCTTCCCCCGCGTCGGTATGCACCCAGCCCCCTTGGTGCGGGCCATTGATATGGGTGCTTCCCTGATGCATTACCGTTTTTATTTCAAACGGACCAAACGGATTTTTTGCGCGTAAAGCAACCTGCCATCCGGTGGCCACACCGCCGGCCGGGGCAAGTATGTAATAATATCCGTTTCGTTTGTAAAATTTCGTTCCTTCAATGGTTTCGTGTTCTTTGTGACCATCGAAGACAATGCGGGCATCACTCAACAGATGCGTACCCTCCGGATGCATTTCAGCAACCAATAAAACCGATTTTAATCCGGCTCGGCTACCGGCTAGAGCAAACGATAAATACGCTTTCCCGTTTGAATCCCACAGCGGACTTGGGTCAATTAGGCCTTTTCCCGCTTTGACCAATATGGGTTCAGACCATGGGCCTTCGACTTGAGAGGCGGAAATCATATAAATACCAAAATCAGGATCACCCCAATAGATATACAGCTTTTTGTTGTTGTACCGTATGGACGGTGCCCAAACACCCCCCCCATGCTGAGGCAATGCAAAATGATCCTCGGGTTGTAATTTATTCAACGCATATCCAATCAATTCCCAGTTAACCAAGTCGTAGGATCTCAACAAGGGCAATCCCGGCACACAATTAAAACTGGAGGCGGTCATAATATAAGCATCGCCTACTTTACAGACATCGGGATCGGAATAATCTGCATAAATCACGGGGTTTTTAAATTGGCCATTTCCTAAATCGGAAACCCACACGTCAGAAATAGACGTTGCGGAAGCGCCGGCAGAAAGGATTGCAATGAGCAGGGTCAAAAGGGTATTTTTCATAGGATTTGCGGGTTAAAAAAAGGGACACCACACCCGGCAAGGTGTGGCATCCCTTATATAAAAATTACATAGGACGTTCCGATAGACGCTTGTAGCCATCGTAACGCCATTTGGCGTTGGCCTGAGCGGCTACAAAGAGTTCTTCCGCTTCCTTGGGGAAAACTTTCATCAGCGAGTTGTATCGCACTTCTCCCTTAAGGAAATCTTGGAATTTACTCCAGTCCGGCTCTTTGCTATCCAGCGTGAACGGATTCTTTCCTTCTTCTTCCAACAGCGGATTGTAGCGATATAGATGCCAGTATCCACATTCAACAGCACGTTCTTCTTCGGTTTGAGCCTTGCCCATTCCTGCTTTCAGACCATGACTGATACAAGGAGAATACGCGATGATCAAAGAAGGTCCGTCGTAGGCTTCCGCCTCACGAATGGCTTTCAGGGTTTGCGATTGGTTTGCACCCATTGCGATTTGAGCAACGTAGACATAACCATAGGTGGTGGCCATCAAACCGAGATCCTTTTTACGAACACGCTTACCGGAAGCAGCAAACTTAGCCACTGCACCCACAGGTGTTGATTTTGAAGATTGTCCACCGGTATTGGAATAGACCTCTGTATCGACAACCAGAATGTTCACATTCTTTCCGGAAGCAAGTACATGATCCAAACCACCGTAACCGATGTCATAAGCCCAACCGTCACCACCAATGATCCACTGAGACTTTTTCACCAAGTGTTTGGTTAATGGACGAATTTGTTTGCAAATATCGCAATCACATGCGTTCACCAACGGTTTGATTTTTTCTTCCAGTTCCAACGTCTTGGAAGGAACTTCTTTGTTTTCCAGCCATTCCGCAAACAACGCTTTGAGTTCATCGCTGCAGTCGCTGCAATTGACGCCGGCTTTGACCAATTCGGTCAATCGGTTGCGCAAGACATCGGTTGCAAAGGTCATACCCAAACCATACTCGGCATTGTCTTCAAACAAAGAACTTGCCCAAGCAGGACCTCTGCCCTTATCGTTTGTTGTATAAGGAGTAGAAGGAGCCGAACCGGAATAGATTGATGTACAACCCGTCGCGTTTGCGACCATTTGGCGATCACCAAAGAGCTGAGAAATCAACTTTACGTAAGGCGTTTCACCACAACCGGCACAAGCACCCGAAAACTCAAACAAAGGAGTTGCAAACTGTGAATTCTTCACATTGGCCTGTAGATCGACCAGATGTTGTTTTGACTTGACTTCACTTACACAGAAATCCCAGTTGGGTTGTTCGTGGTATTGAGTTTCAATGGCAACCATCTCCAACGCTTTTTCGCCCTTCTTACCCGGACAAACATCGGCACAGTTACCACAACCCAAACAGTCAAGTACATCCACTTGAATGCGGAAAGACATACCGGCAAATTGCTTACCGTTTGCTTTCAGACTGGCAAAGTCAGCCGGTTGAATGGCTTGTTCACTTTCATCCAAGACAAAGGGACGAATGGTGGCATGAGGACAAACATACGCACACTGATTACACTGGATACAGTTTTCTGAGTTCCAAACAGGAACCATGGCTGCCACACCGCGTTTTTCGTATTGTGCAGTTCCCTGATCCCACGTACCATCTTCACGACCTTTGAATACCGATACGGGTAGGTCATCGCCGGCTTGAGCATTGATTACCTTAACGACGTCGCGGATAAAAGCAGGTGAATCATCCTCAACAATGGCATCGTTCAAAGAGATCGTTGCCCATTCCGAAGGAATTTCCACGCGAACATACTCTCCACCACGATCGACCGCAGCATAATTCATCTTAACAATGTTTTCACCTTTCTTACCATACGATTTATTGATGGCATATTTCATTTTTTCAACGGCCAAGTCGTAAGGAATGACGTTGGTAATCTTGAAAAATGCAGACTGCAGAATGGTATTGGTACGGTTGCCCAGACCAATCTCCATCGCAATATCCGTTGCGTTAATGATATACAGGGTGATGTTGTTTTCGGCAAAGTACTTCTTCACCTTATTTGGAAGATTCTTTTTGACTTCTTCGGCATTCCAAACGGTATTCAATAAGAACGTACCGTTCTTTTTCAAACCTTTGGTTACATCGTAGAGATTCAAATAGGCCTGAACGTGGCACGCTACAAAATCAGGCGTTGTAACCAGATAGGTCGAACGGATTTCAGCATCACCAAAGCGAAGGTGTGAGCAGGTAAAGCCACCGGACTTCTTGCTATCGTATGCAAAATAAGCCTGAACCTTTTTGTCCGTGTTGTCGCCAATAATTTTGATGGAGTTTTTGTTTGCACCAACGGTTCCATCAGCTCCAAGACCATAAAACTTAGCCTCGAATGTACCTTTTCCTCCCAAGGAGAGTTCTTCTTTAAGTGGCAAAGAAGTAAACGTAACATCGTCAACAATACCAACGGTAAAGTGATTCTTCGGCAAGTTCATTTTTAGGTTGTCGTACACGGCAATCACTTGCGCAGGAGTAAAGTCTTTGGATGACAAACCGTAGCGACCTCCCACAATCATGGGCGCATTTTCTTTGCCGTAATAGCAATCCTTAACATCCAAATACAAAGGTTCACCGGTAGCACCGGGTTCTTTGGTACGATCCAACACACAAATGCGTTTTGCCGTTTCGGGAACAGCTGCCAAGAAGTGTTTTGCAGAGAATGGACGGTACAAATGCACGGCAACCATACCGACTTTTTCGCCCTGTGCATTCAAATAATCAATGCCTTCACGAAGTGCCTCGGTACCGGATCCCATGGCAATAACCACACGGTCTGCATCGGGTGCGCCGTAATAATCGAACAAACCGTATTTACGACCCGTTATTTTACTGATGGCGCCCATGTATTCATCCACAATATCTACGGTTTTGTCGTAGAATGGATTGGCCGCTTCACGTGACTGGAAGTAAATGTCCGGATTCTGAGCCATACCGCGGGCTACCGGTTTTTCGGGATCCAAGGCACGATCACGGAAGGCTTGCAACGATTCCTGATCCAACAGACCAACCAATGCTTCCGTATCAATTTCTTCAATTTTTTGGATCTCATGCGATGTACGGAAACCATCAAAGAAATGAAGGAACGGCACACGACTCTTAATAGCAGCCAAGTGAGCAATCCCTGCGAGATCCATTACTTCCTGTACCGAACCGGTAGCCAACATGGCACAACCGGTCATACGTGCAGCCATAACATCTTGATGGTCACCAAAAATTGACAAAGCCTGAGCCGACAATGCACGCGCTGAAACATGGTACACACCAGGCAGCAACTCACCCGATACCTTGTACATGTTTGGGAGCATCAACAAAAGACCTTGAGAAGCCGTAAAAGTCGTGGCCAATGCACCCGCTTGCAATGCACCATGCATGGCACCGGCAGCACCGGCTTCGGATTGCAGCTCTTCTACTACAATTTTTTCGCCGAACATGTTTTTTCTGCCGGCAGCAGCCCATTCGTCTACATACTCCGCCATGGTGGAGGAGGGCGTGATGGGGTATATGGCGGCTACTTCGCTAAACAGGTAAGCGATGTGAGCAGCCGCTTGATTGCCATCACAAGTCAAGAATTTTTTTTGTTTTGTCATACATCTAAAAATTAGAATTCATATCCATTTATCCTAGCTTAATATAAAAATCCAAACAGCCACAACGGAATCACCTTATCTTTTCCAACTTCCAAATTATCAACCACTTGCCATTGAACGGGGTTGCTGCGCAAGCGCGTTTGACCGGCAGAGATTTGGAATGTTTGATTGCCGTTTAATATAAATTGTGCCGCTTTGGGTCCTCTATTCACTTTATTATCCTTATGCACCGTATTGTAAAAAAAGGTCTCGCAATTGGTTTGATGATCCACCGTTTCTTGCAGGACATACATCAGATTTGTATTGTGCAAATAAACCTTGGAAGGTTTTTTCGGAAATTGCTCACCAACCGGATACAACAAATCGATCAATCGGGCATCTTTCAAATACTTGATGTAATTCATCACCGTTGCTCTGGAGATAGACACATCGTTACTCAACTGACTGATATTGGGGACACACGGTGCATTTTGCCCCAAAATATACAACAGTTTTCGAATTTTGGTCAAATAAGCCAAATCAATTTGTTTGATGAGCAAGATATCAACTTCTATCATCATATTCATCGTCTTCAACAAATTTTCCGAAAAATTACGATTTTCCAGAAAAAACGGATAAAAACCATGATGAAGATAATCCTTAAAATAATCAAACGGATTGATCTTTTGTAGGATACCCGCTGCAATCGATGCATGATCGGTCAAGACCTCATCCAGCGAGTATTCCGGAAAATCGGAACCGGTCATCAGGTTAAGATATTCACGAAAAGAAAAACCACGTAAGTTGTACGACTGAACAATGCCGGATAAATCCGGATTTTCTTCCTTCAATCGCATTACAGACGATCCCGTAAAAACGACCTGAAGCTCAGGCAACGTATCGTAGATGCTTCTTAGGTCCTTGGACCAATCGGGATCTTTAAACACCTGGTCGATCAACAACGTACGACCACCCTGTCGATAAAATCGGGTGGCAAAATCGACCAATCGATTCTCCGTAAAATAAAAATGGTTTAGGTTGATGTACAAACAACGACGATCGGTTCCAAACTTTTGCTTGGCATATTCCAATAAAAACGTTGTTTTGCCAACTCCACGACTCCCCTTGATACCAATCAAGCGGTCATCCCAGTTGATTTCACGCATCAACTGCCTGTGAACACGGGTGTTGACATGTTCAACCAAGTATCTGTGTGTTCTGTAAAAACTCTCCATGAATTGATGTGGCTGGGGTGACAAAGATAAACACTAATCTTGATTTTGCAAACTGGACTTAGCAAATACACCCTATTTTTGTTGTACCTCATGGATCACCTTACGAACAAGACCTTTCATTTCCTCCAAAAAGAGTGCCGGATCGTACTCCTTGCGTTCAATTTGACGCAATTTTTTTTCCCACAAGCCCGTCAACTCGACCGATTTCAGTACATCGACCTGAATGGTTGCAATGAGTTCCCGGCCCAAATCGGTCGGAATCAAATTTTTACGTTCCTTGCGTACATATTGTCGTTTAAACAACGTCTCAATGATGTTTGCACGGGTTGAAGGTCGACCGATGCCGTTCTCTTTTAAGGCTTCGCGCAAATCTTCGTCTTCAACTCCTTTTCCGGCCGTTTCCATCGCGCGAAGCAAGGTTGCTTCCGTGTACGGTTTCGGGGGTTGCGTTTGTTTTTCAGCCAGTCCGGGTTGGTGCGCTCCACGCTCTCCGACAACAAAGACGGGCAATGTTTTTTCCGGATCGGTCTGCTTCTCCTCGTCCGATTCCTCCAAATTGCTTTCCTTTTCAAAAACGGTCTTCCAACCCGGTTCGGAGATCTGCTTTCCGGTCGTTTTAAAGGGAACCTTAGCGGCCTCGCCCAGAACCGTAGTGGTCAAAAAACGACAATCCGGATAAAAACAGGCAATAAAACGTCGGGTAATCAGATCATACACTTTCTGCTCAGCCGCAGTTAATACACCATTTTGAACACCGGTAGGAATGATGGCGTGGTGATCGGTAACCTTGCTGTTATCAAAGACTTTTTTACTTTTGGGCAACTTCTTTGCTTGTAAGGGCTCGGCCCACTGAGCGTGTGTTTTGAGATTTCGCAGAATATTGGGCGCTTTTTCGTACAAATCCTCTGTCAAATACGTGGTATCGACACGGGGATAAGTCGTCCATTTCTTTTCATACAAGGATTGGATCGTTTTTAAGGTATCGTCGGCAGAGAAGGCAAATTTCTTATTGCACTCAACCTGCAACGAGGTCAAATCAAACAATCTTGGAGGAGCTTCCGTACCCTTTTTTGCTTGAATTCCCGTAATTTCAAAGACTGAATTGACGATTTTTGTCAAAAAGGATTCCGCCTCAGTCGCGTCATAAAAACGACCTTTTGTCGCGGAGAAAACCGTATCACGGTAGGTTGTTTTGAGTTCCCAATAAGTTTGCGGTACAAATGCTTCGATATCCAATTGACGTTGTACAATCAATGCCAGGGTAGGCGTTTGTACTCTGCCGATGGATCGAAGTTGCCGATCGCGTCCAAATTTCAACGTATACAAACGCGTTGCATTCATACCCAACAACCAGTCACCAATGGCACGAAGCAAACCGGCTTCGTACAAAGACTGAAAGTCCTGTTCGGGGCGCAACTTGGTGAAACCTTCCTGAATGGCTTCGATGGTCAACGATGAAATCCAAAGACGTCTGACGGGGCACGTGCAACCCGCCTTTTGTAAAACCCAACGCTGAATCAATTCCCCTTCCTGGCCTGCATCGCCACAGTTGATGACTTCATCGGCTTGCGTAACCAATTTTTCGATGACACGGAACTGTCGTTTGTACCCGTCGTTTTCAATGAGCTTGATACCAAATCGAGGAGGAATCAACGGCAAATGATCCAAACGCCACTGCTTCCAGGCATCCGCATACTCATGCGGTTCTTTGAGCGTACACAAATGTCCAAAGGTCCAGGTTACTTGATATCCATTGCCTTCCAGATAACCTTCGCGTTTTTGATTTGCGCCCAATACAGCAGCCAAATCACGTGCCACACTCGGTTTTTCTGCGATACATACTTTCATAGTCTTCATCTAGGAGAACAAAATTACACTTTTTTTTCGCAACCATCGGACGCATTTATTCAAATCTATTCACGATATTTGTCGTATACCCTAAAACGAGTCATATGGATATCACAACTGTACTCATTGCACTTGGGCTGTTGATTTTCTTTTCACACATATTCAACGCCCTGTTCTCTAAAACGCGCATACCCAACGTACTTTTACTGATGTTGATTGGCTTACTGGCCGGTCCCGTTTTTCACTGGATTACCCCCGAATATCTAGGTGGATTCGGTCGGGTTTTTACAACGCTGACTTTGATTACCATCCTTTTTGAAAGCGGAACAAATTTAAAATTTGAAGACCTGAAAAAATCGGTCTTGGGAGCTAGCCTATTGACTTCAGTCAACTTTGTGGGTTCGTTTGTCATCGGAGCGTTGGTAGGAAGCCTACTGCTCCAACTGGATCTTTTACACAGTTTATTTATGGGAGCCGCCTTAGGGGGCACTTCTTCTGCCGTGGTCATCCCCATGATCAACCAACTGCGCCCGGGAGCAAAAACACAAACGACCTTATTCCTTGAGTCCGCTTTGAGTGATATTCTGTGCTTAATTGTTTCGCTGGCCCTGCTCGGCGGCATACAGACAGGCGAAGTGAGCGTTTCCGGCATATTCAGCAACATGGGCTTCTCCATGTTTTTTGCCATTCTCATCGGGGTGGTTTTTGGCATCGTTTGGGTTGTCGTTCTAAAGAAGTGGTTGCGAGACATGAAAAACACCATGTTTACAACCTTTGCTTCAGCCTTTATCCTATACGGACTGGCTGAAACGATGGAAATGAACGGTGGCATCTGCATCTTAGCCTACGGCATCACGGTAGGCAATATTGGTGGAGCCCGTTTCTTGCGCAAACTATTTACCGAAAACGAAGAGTCCGTTCTCAATCAGGAGGAACGCAACTTCTATTCGGAAATTGTTTTTATCATGCAAACCTATTTTTTTGTCTACATCGGTGTCAGCATACAATTAGACAACTTATGGCACTTATTTATTGGTGGCATTTTTGTTGTACTCGTTTTTCTTTTCCGTTTCCTTACATCGCCGCTGATTGGCAAAAAAGACACCAATCAACGGGATCGCAAACTCACATTTGCATTGGGTCCGCGCGGACTCGTTGCTGCTGTATTGGCTTCGTTGCCCTTACAGAATGCTCAATTCAATTTGATGGATGCTGAACTTTCGGGTGATCCGCTCATCCTTGAAAAGGCACAGGAGCTGATTACTGCGGGTGAAAAGATTCAAAACGTCTCCTATGCGACGGTATTAATTAGCATCATTTTGTGCTCCATTTTAATTTATCTATTTGAGGCACACAACAATAAAAAAGTGCTCGAATCGGTCGAAGTTCCCGTGGAGTCGGATCAGCCGGAACCGGAAAATATCGTCTAAATTCTACTTCATGCCCCAACTCAATGTGTACAAAGCCTCGGCCGGTTCCGGCAAGACCTTTCGTCTTACTGCCGAGTACCTTAAGTTCTTGATGATCCAGCCGGATGCCTTCCGTCACATTCTTGCGGTCACCTTTACCAACAAGGCGACCAGTGAAATGAAGGAACGTATCCTGAATGCCCTTTTTGAATTGCAGCAAACCCCATCATCAGAAACGCCAACCGGTCTTGCAGCACTTTTATCAAAAGAATTGAATCTTCCCGTCGAACGGTTGAAGCAGCAGTCCGGATTGGCCCTTCATTTAATCCTGCACGATTACGGACGTTTTCGCATTGAAACCATTGACCGTTTTTTTCAATCCCTATTGCGTCACCTAGCCAGAGAACTGGGCTTGGGGAACGGCCTGACCATTGATCTAAACAATCAACAAGTGCTCGCTGCAGCCGTTGATGATGTCATCGATCGAAGCAGCAAAAATCCCAAACTCCTTAAATGGATCACGGATTACATGGAGGAGCGCTATCGGGACGGAAAGAGTTGGAAAATTGATCGTGCATTGAAAGAATTCGGAATGACCATCTTTAAAGAGTTCTTTAAGGAAAAACAGGCTGTACTGAAAGAAAAGATTGAGGACAAAGCCTTTATTACCGGATACAAAAAAGAATTGAATGCCCTCAAGGCAGAATACGTGGAAACACTTGAACGTTGTGCCAACACCTTTGATCAGTTGCTATCGACGGAACAAGTACAATACGATGATTTCAGTTACAACAGGCAGGGAGTCTGCTCCTATTTCATAAAAATCAAAGAAGGGCAGTACGGAGCGGATATCGTTGGCAAACGAATTCAAGGTATGATGGAAGCGCCTGATAAATGGGTGTTAAAAAGCCACCCTAGAAAAGCGGAACTGGATGCCTTGGTGCAGGCCCAACTTCACCCGCACCTGCTCAAAACAGAAGAACGACGACAGCGCATAGCACCGTATATCCTCACGTGTGACCTCTGTCTAAAGCACCTCAACAAAATCGGCTTACTTTCGGACATTGCCACTTCGGTCAATCAAATCAATCGTGACGAAAACCGTTTTCTTTTATCGGACACCAACGCCCTGTTGAAATCCATGATTTCTGATTCCGATACCAGTTTTGTCTATGAAAAAACCGGTTCAGAAATCGATCACATCTTGTTTGACGAGTTTCAGGATACGTCAAATCTGCAATGGGAGACATTCAGACCCTTACTATTGGAAGGTCTGGCAAACGGAAAAGATAGCCTCATCGTGGGAGATGTAAAGCAATCCATCTATCGTTGGCGAAATGGCGATTGGCGTATTCTAAATGAATTGGAACAGAATTTACGCCACGTTCCCATTCAGTCAAGCACCCTTGATACGAACTGGAGAAGCGCAAAACAAATTGTAACCTTCAACAATGCATTTTTTGAAGCAACCATAAAACGGTACGAACAAGAAATGCCGTCACTGGCTTCTGCCTATTCCGACGTCATTCAGCAAAGCAGTAAAACAGAAGAAACCGGCTTTGTAGAGATC
>JAQVXI010000042.1 GCA_028709215.1 Bacteroidales bacterium | reverse complement strand
TTCAAACCAATCAAAAAAGGCCTTTGCTTTGGTTTTCATCCCGTTGCTTGTGGCATACATGCCAATGCCCGGTCCGTTAAACTTATTGAATTTGTTATCGGAAATAACATCCAATTTCAAACCGGAACCGATGGCCTGCATCGTTTCCGGACTTTCACCGAAACGAAAAGCCACATCAAGGCCGTTGGCTGAGACTTCAAAATAGACATCACTATTGTTATAAGGTAGAACCTCTATAACAGACTTAATGCCCATGTGTTTTCTTGTCAAAACAATAGACTTTTTTGTTTTCATTAACGTGTAGTAGCCATTGGCAGAGCGGTACACCACCAAACCGGCTTCTTCGTTGTTGTTACGGGGTAAAAAGTTCATCTTGGTGGTGGCTGTAAAACGATGGTGTTTGATTTTTCGTATCAACATCGCTGACCCCACCAGACTATCTATCACCTCAGATTGAAGGTCGAGAACCAACCTTCCGTTATCGATGGAGCAAACATTTGCTGGAGAATTCCGCACAGAATACCATCCGGATGTCAAGAAAGGAGAATCAAACCTTTCTCTGACCGGTTCGTCCGCAAAAGGTGCCCATGGCAAATCTGGTCGTTTCTGCTCCAACACGACCATTCCTTTACCTGGATTGAAAATGGGTGCTCCATTTTCAAAATCAACATCACACAAAAACGTTTCGCGTGCCAAAGGGATGTACCCATCGATGTTTCGAACACCCAGTACAACGGCATGCCACTTTCCTTTCTGGGTTTGTACCAAATCGCCATGCCCAATGTTTTGTATGGGATGGTTTGCACCCAAATGTCGGTGCGTTAAAACAGGATTTACTTTGTCGGCAACATAAGGGCCCCATAGTGAATTGCTATGATGTGCCGTAATCGAATGATAATATTGTGCACCCCCCTCGGACATCAGCAACAGGTACTTTCCATTTATTTTGTACAGGTGCGGTCCCTCGGCAAAAGTAGCGTTGTTGGCGTGACCATAGGTGAGCGTTTTTCGTTCACCCACCAGTTTACCTTGTGTCAGATCGATTTCCTGCATCCAAACAGCACATTGAGAAGGCCAGGACTTTTTAAAATCCCACGTATTACCGGTATAATAACACCGTCCGTCATCGTCCCAGAACAACGACGGATCAATGCCCGGAGCGTCTTTTAGCCACACCGGCTCAGACCAGGGACCGCGCGGATCGATTGCCGTAATGTAGAAGTTTCCTCCGCATTTATTCGCAGTAGTTATCATGTAAAACACCCCCTGATGATACCGAATGGTAACCGCCCAAATCCCATCGTTGTCGTTCAGCGCATCCATATTAATAAGTCCGGGGCGTTCAATGCCATGCCCGATTAATTGCCAATTGACCAAATCAGTGCTGTGATACACGGGCATTGCCGGAAACCAAGTAAACGAGGATGTCACCATATAATAATCGTTGCCGACCCTGCAAATGGACGGGTCCGGATTGAATCCAGGCAGAATGGGATTCGAAAAATCAATGGACGGAGTCTGTCCCGTCAACAACAAAGAAAACAGATAAAAGATCAGGAAACTTATTCGTTTGTAACACTTCATAGGTCCTAATTATTAGCGTTAGACGTTGACATCCTGAGTATCTCCGTAGACAAATTCTTGGATGAAACACGTATTTTCACGTTTCCTGGCTGTTGGGAAGAACGCAAAATAGCCATCGCAAATCCCCGATGCCATTTCGTTGAATTTCCTTCCGAAAAAACCCTGTCGGTAAAATGATCTCCATTATCAACAGCCAACAACTGAGCTGCACCCGAAACCTCAAAAAAGACTTCTCCTTCTGCATCATGCACAACCCGCCCTTTCCGATCAACGGCATATACCCGAACGTATTGCAAATCCATGCCTCCCGATCTCCAGGTATCATTCTCTGGGACCAGTTTTATTCCAACGGCTTTTCCGCTTGTCTCTAAAGTATGGATTGCCACCTGCTTTCCTGCACTGCGTGCAACAGCCCATATACGTCCCGGTTCATAAGGAACGTTTTGCCACAAAATCTTATTCCGTTTGTGTATGGTATCACGCGCATTCTTTTGAATACCCAAAGACTTACCATTAATAAATAACTCAACTTCATCGGCATTCGTATACGTATACAAATTTAGATTTGCCCTTTTCTCCCAATTCCAGTGTGAAGTAACAGGAACACGTCCAACCACATTATCGTTCCATTCGAGCAACTCGGTTCCTTTCTCAATCACCGTTATATGTACCAGAGGTGTTTCACAAAAGGCACTTTTTATCAGATATGCCTCCGGATTGGGTTCCAACGCATGATTGAAAAAAGAAAAGTTCCATCCTTTTTTGGGCCAACCGTTTGATTCTCCCCAGTATTCGATTCCTCCCCAGTAGGCCAATCCGACCATGCGGTTGTGATCCATTCCATAGTAAGGCAAAAGCAAATCATTTGTCGTTGCTTCACTTTGATAGACGATTAAATTCGGATCGTGTTCCAGATACTTACTATAGACCTCATACTGATAGTTGTAACTGGCAACCTCAGTAACCAAGGACAACTCTGGTGGACTAAAGTTTGTGTTAAACCCGGAGTTTTTCCTTGACAGAGCATTGGCACGGGAAGGATACATCGCAACGGTTGTTTTGCGTGTAGGGTCGTACCGTTTCGTCATAACGTCCAGTATTTTATAGGTTGTAACACCCCAGTCCCCTGTTTGAAAGCCGGCCAAATCCTCACGCATTTGCAATTCGTTCCCCAAACTCCACAAAATAACGGAGGGATGATTCCGATCTCTTTTAATCCACTCCGGAATCATCTTGTACCACAACTGAGAAAAAGGTTTTCTACCGGGCCAATAACTTTTCTCACTCCACTTATCGGCAAGCTCGTCTACAACCAAAAACCCATATTGGTCGGCCAATTTTAAAAAGGAAGACGAATAAGGATTGTGTGAGGTTCGTATATGATTGTAACCAAATGCCTTAAGACGTTTAAACAAACGTTCGATCGAAAAATCATACACAGCAGCCCCTATGGCCCCAAGATCGTGATGGTTGGCAACGCCCTTCAAAAATATTTTTTCACCATTGAGTTTCAAGCCAAAATCGGGAGAAAATTCAATCGTTCGAATTCCAAACGTTTCGGTCAGACAATCCAGAGTCTCTCCTTCCTGTCTTAAACTGACTTCCGCCGTATATAGGTTTGGTGCATCACAGGACCACAACATCGGGTGTTCCACTGTAATTTTCGGCATTTTTACTTCAATCGTTTTTAATCGAATGCCTTTGGGCGCCAAACATTTCTCCTTCGCGACAACCTTTCCGTCCTGGGTACGAATCACCGCCAATATTTCCAGATCCTGATGCTTTCCGGAAAAACCATCGATTTCCACCTGAACGGCGACATCTGCTTTTTCCTTTGTAACGACGGGTGTATGAATAAAAACACCATGACGGGCAATGGATATGGGATTTCTTGTGATAAGGTGTACGTCACGAAAGATGCCACCACCTGTATACCAACGCGAGTTTCCTTTGGTAGAAGAATAAACAGCAATTACATTTTTTTTATCATAAACGAGCCGATCCGTCAGATCTACTTCACAACCCAGGTATCCATAATCCATTTCGGCCAGTTTTTTTCCGTTAAACCAAACCTCACCCCAAACCATCACGCCTTCAAAATCCAAATAAACTTTTTTGCCAATCCAGGAGGAATCCGCATAAAATGTCTTTCGATACCATCCATCCGTCAACGCTTTAAAACCTCGTTGAGAATTACCCTTTTTAATCCAAGGTTGCTCAATCTGATAATCATGCGGCAAATCAATCGACTTCCAATCCCGATCGTCAAAATCGACCTGTGAGGCCTTTTCTACATTTCCACTTTGAAACGTCCATCCGAAATTAAACAGTTCAACCGTTCTTGCATGCATTTGTACACAACCAACCAGAATCAGGCATAACAATAACAACATTTTTCTCATAAATCTTCTACTTATTTTTGATCAATACGACATCATCCATCAAACAAAAAGCATTCGCCGATCCGACAGCATGAATGCCTATTTGAATGGAACCTCCTTTAACCTTTACTTTATCCAGACATACTCGCGTCCATCCCTGTCCCCGTACATCTACATCCAACGTCTTTATTTCGGAACCACTGACGGCAAACAATTGCAAAATATCAAAGTCTGTATCCTGACGCAACATGGCAGAAAGCGTATACGTTCCATCTTCAAGTGTTACATAAGGACTTGATTTAATTTGCTGATACACCTTACGCTCAAAATCAACCCGATCCGTGATGCAAAGACTCTTTTCACCGACGACAAGGCTGCGGTCTTCCTTGCTGTTGAAGTGGTTCAACACGGGAGAAAGCGAATCGCCGACCTGTACCGGACTACCTTTAACGACTTCCGTAACCCAGCCTGTCAAATGGTCCTGAACGGGTTTAAATGCACTGGGGATTCGATTTCGGTCGGCCTCAAAACTGGCATTCTTAACGAAATTATTGTCCTTGGACACACGCCACTCGCCCGTTTTTGCATTAAGCTCCCAAGCATTCAATGAATTAAAATAAGGTTGATCTCCTTCAAAAGAAAGTGGCACCCATTGATTATACCCCAATCCATTTCCTGCAAAATCCGCCCAACGATCCCCACAATACAGAATGGTCTCCTGCTTGCTTCCCTTTACCTTCACGAAAAAACCAGTCTGTGTAATGTGCGCAAAATCGTCCTCACAGCCAGCGGTTATGCGCATTTTATTGAGCGGCTCATACGGTCCGCGGACATCGTCGGAAACCAAATAATAGGCAAACGAAGAATCCCATCCGTATAATAGAGAGGCATACATGTAGTACTTCCCGTTATGCTCAAACATGCAATTGCCTTCTCGACCATCTCCAGCATAAATCTGAGTACAATCCAACAGGTCGACTTTGCCGTCAAGCATTCCGATTTCGGACACGTAAATACGGTTGCGGCCGTGTGGCTTGGAATAAACCAAATAGGACTTCCCGCTGGTCTCATCCGTAAATACCGTTTGGTCTCCGGTGCCGGTGAAACCGATCAAATCCGTCATATCCCTTTGCTGATGAAAGGTGAATGGCCCTTTGGGACTTTCGGACACGGCGATGAACACATGGGCATTGCGCTGCACAAACAAGGCATACAGACCCGATTCCTTCACATAGGCCACACCCATACGCCCCATCCAACCCGGAAACGCTCCCACAGAAGCTTCTTCTTTGGTCAGAACATCGGCCTCCTTTGTCCAATGCACCAAGTCGTCAGAGCTGTAACAACTCACGGCCTCAAACGTACAACGATCATAGGTTTTAGACCGATCTTCACGATACTTCTCGGCCTCTTTGTAATGTACTCCATACCAGTAATACCGTTCGTTGCCCGTGTCCGGATCGGTAAAGCGAAAAACGCCACCACCCTGACTGTAGATGGGATGCCCATCCCGGGTATCCCAGAAGACATCGTTTTGAATTTTTGAAAAACCGGCCTCGCTGCATCCTACCAGCAGGCTTGACAAGAAAAACAGGCATGCAATGCCCATGTGTTTGAGTGTGTTCATGTATTGTTATTTTTAACATCAAATGGCGTACGCAAAAACGCACACCATCTGACTGTTCTCGTTCAAAGACTTAAGCATTAAATGGATCTTCCGTATTCTCCCTATAATCCTTTTCCACCTTTGTTACGGGGTCCCCCCACGGATCGTATTCCGATTGTAAAATGAGTGAGATCTCTCGATCCAAAACGATTCGTTCAATGGTTGGTTTTTGATATTTCATATTCAATTGTATTTTTATCTTATTATTATTTTTCTTGTCTCGCTACGACCGTTCATTTGACGTTTTACCAGATACATCCCAGAGGGGTATGCTGCACTGGACTGAACAACGGATTGATTGCTCTCAATCCGCTCCAGAAGCTGACCCACCGCTGAAAAAATTTGATACGTAGCCAAGAAGTCTTGCGCAGAATTATGCAAAGTCAAGTGACCATCCGCCTTCGAGGTAACGAAAAAAGTCGGTGTTTCTTCTTTTAAAAGACCAGTTGGAACATCTCCAAAATACAGTACAAACTGATTTTCCGTATTCAATGCTGCGTCTGTTTCAAACTCATAGGTCTCACCAGCAGAAAGATTGCAGACTTCTCCTGTCTGATTATCCAACAGAAAAACAGGAGTCGATTGTATTGTAAGCTCCTTAACACGCAACACATAACGACCAGGCATTCCTACACGTACACCCAAGGGCATCTCTCGAGTGGTTTCAACCGAGTGATTACTATTTATAGCAAGCTTCACTCCATTGGCTAAGGTGTAAATTTCCGGAAGCTCCTTGATCGAGTTAAACTGTTTACGTGAATCGCATTTTTCGAAACCCGAAGAGGCTTCAGACATAAACGCAATCAGTGTTTCGTCTTTCCAACCATCCCTATCTATCTCCAACCGCACTTTAGCGCGTTGCTCGGTCGTTGATGCCGAACGTAAATATGGACCAGACGGTTGATGAGACTGCAACGAAGGATGCAACGTAAGCGTATCGACCTCAGTGCTTCGTAACCAGAATGCCTGCATAGGTGCAACTTTACCCGTCAAAGAGCCATTGCCACTCGGGCATACTGACTCTCCATTACTTGCATTATAGGTATCAAAGACCATTGCAGCGGTTGTTGAGTTGTGTGAACGGAACCAAACGCTCTGCTCAATCAATCCGGAGTTGTTTATCAGTGATTGAACATCCAAAAATGCAAGATACGGATTACCAATCAGGTTGAATCCGTCTTTTGGACTCGCATTTGTGTATTTTAGCGGTATCTGTACACTTCCATTGATAACACTACCGGATAGGCTTAATGTCTCATCATTCTGAACCAAGGCCACATAACCCAATCCAGGAATAAGATCCGTTGTTCCATTGGATATTTCTGTATACACCTCATTTTCACTCACACCACCGGCTTCATCATAAGACCAGAGACGATTACCGGCCACCGAAGTGATAACTCCACTTTGTACACCTTGAACAGTGGGCGTCATGTACCAAAATCGTTCACCCGTAACGGGTTGCAGAACGGAAACACGATTGATGGTGGCAGTACCTGCATTTACAAATGTCGCAGCACCACTCATTTCGCTTGAGAGTTCCATAAAAGAAGCATCCAAACGACCATTCGTGGGTAAAGTGATGTTTGCATTTGGCTGCACATAAACATCTCCCATGGAATGAGCTTTATCCGATAAGGTAAGAGCTCCCTGCACGTGAACATTCCCTTTTCCGTACATTTGCCCTTGAATAGAGATGGACTTGTCAACGGGTATGCGCATCGAAGCAACCGCTCCTACTTGCAGGTTTCTAACCGTTTTATTTACATCCAGCAACATCTCTCCGGATTCCACACAGATTTCAAGTGTGTCGACAGGCATCCGTCCATTCAACCAGTTCTCTTCATTGCTCCAATTTCCGTTTCCGGTAAAAATCCGAACGGGCTCAAACTGAAAGGCAAAACGATAACGATCGGCCCTCCCTGTATAGGTTGTCAGATCTCCAATACCTGTGCTAGAATCGTATCCATCAATTTCAGAAATTCGGTTGTTGCTGTGCACCAAAAAATACAAATTATACGAATCGTTGGGACCGGTATGAAACCCGTATTGAGAGCGGGCTTCTGTCAATTGATAGTTCATGGGTGTGTCACTGAGCGTATGAGCGTTTAAAAAAGTACCTGTTGCACGATTCTCAAACGTATAACGCCCCGTACTCACCTCCGTAATCTTCCATTTGGTATTGGTACTGCTCAACGCTTCGTTGGTTGCAGCCGTATATCTAAGCGTACCCGCTGTATCGGCAAACAAGATCCACTTATTTGCTCCTCCATCGCCTCCATCTGCTCCATAAGAATAAATGTGGTAATAGACCAAAGCGTCGGGCTGATTGCGTTGGGCTGCATTAAATGCATCCAATGCCTGCTGCAAATCTGCGCGCTCAGCATCCATCGAAAAAGTGGAGGTTGCGAAAGACAAGATTGAATCGGCTGTAGATTTTGCACGGCTCAACGAAGTAAAACTCTGCGTTGGATACTGTAGAAAAACCTGATCTCCGACACGTGGTTGTATGAATTCCATTCGGTTTTGCGTTTCAACAATAGTACTGCTCAACGCATCGTAAATCGGTAGAGCTGACTCAAAGCCTGTTCTGGCCGCCAAAAGAAGTGCATGAGCATTCGCCAGTGAGGATGAGTCAGAAATGCTCATTCGTGCCTGTTGTGCCTGATCAATGGCTTGCATCAATGTATCTTTGCAAGCAACATGAAACGCATACGTTCGATCTTCTGCATCATAAACACCTTGTACGATTATAATATCTTCTAAAAAGAGGTTGTAAGGTGTCACTTTCTGCGTAAAAACACTATCCTCCAACTGCAACAAAAGAATTTGCTCAGAGACCTGTGCTACGGTAGCATCAGACGTATCATATACGCTTTGAGCGGACTGAATTCGGTTTTGCATCGAGGATTTGATTGCATCCAAATACGGATTGTTATCAGAAGCCGTTGCTTTCAACAGCGTAGAGGTATAAATCTGTGATGATAGGCTGGATTTTAATCCGCTTATCGACACCGCTTTCAAATCAAGCGAAGTCGTTAACGATGATTCCCCCAACGTCGCTGTAATTTGAAGCGTCGCATCCGAGGAAATTGCATCACTGGATGTCAACACTGCCGTTCGTGTATCCTCACCGCGTTCCAGTGATATAAGAGACTGATCTTCCGCAGATAAGCCACCCCAATCGGTAATAGACCATTGAACATCTTCATCCACATGACTCAACAACAGACTGTCATCAAACGCTTCAGAAAACGTCTGCAACGACACCGTCGTCTGTACAACGCTAGCATCAAGTGTTTGATGCAAAGCCTGTGAAACTCCAATGTTTGCAAGACCATCGGCCCGCATTTCGCCCAACGTGATAAAATCAAAACCGGCTCCGGCATAACCATTACCTGTAAAAATATACAACGTCTTAATATCTCCACCAAAGGAAAGATCGACATCAGCGTACGTATACGACTTCGCTCCATTGGATAAATGCCCTTTTACTAGCTTCTTCGTTTCAAGATCAATCAAAACTTCAATCTCAGACCACTGTGCTCGATTTCCCATACTCACATCAGTCCTTGCTGCACCCGTAGCCCATACTGCCTGATTGCTTGTATTATCCACACCTCCAAATTCGAAGACTACCTCTCCGGATGTGTTTTTCAACTGATAAGTCGTACCACGAATACAATGGAAGAAAGAGGTAGCAAGGTAAAAATAACGTCCCGAATAGGGTGTAACAAAGGTTTTTGTCCAAGTACTTGTGTTTCCATTTGGACTGAAGGGTACCGCATTTGATCGGGAAAAACCCAAAATATTGTTGTACACATTGGCCGTTGTCGATGTGTGGGTTGTAACGACGCAGGGAAAGGAGCTGGATATCCCAAAAATGGGCTTCATATCCGTCGAACTGGCCGTATACCCCTCAAAAGTCTCGTGATCAAACCAGGCAGTGGCGGGGTCAACCACAGCATAAACGTTTCCCGCTGAGAGCAGCAATAACAAACCAAGAAAAGTGTAGATTTTGTTTCTCATAGTCATCTGTTTAAGGTATTTTCAAGATTCAACAAATATGCATATCCTGAGCGTAATAACCACTTACAAAAATGACAAAACTTATTACAGTTTTGTCATTTTTTCTCGACCTATTATTTACAATATGATCTAATCTTCGCATTCGTAAAAGATCTATTGTAATTCAAACTGATTCACATTTTTATGACGATAAGCCTCTCCTCTTATGGTGTCAGCAACAACTGCCTTCAGTTGTACATTTTGTACAGGAAGTTCCTCCTGTCCCAGTATTCGGGAAACAAATTCAACGTTTTCTGCGTGCACTTCTTCAAGATAAATATCATGAATCGTAGTTAATCTACGTTCGATGGTCGGAACCAAGTTGCGCCATTGGTATAAGACATCTGTCTCAATACCCAAAATGCCCAAATCAATGCGTCCGGAAGTTACATTTTTCATATAAATATGGCGCACAAATCCACCCCGACGTTCGTTGGTTTTGATGAACAGTAAGTGGTTTAGTTTTGCACCGGGTTGAACCGAACAGTTTTCAACAAAAACATTCTCTACTCCTCCGGACATTTCGCTGCCAATAGCAACCAGTTGATGCCCGTTGATGACATGAGAATTTCGGATGACAATGTTTTGAGTCGGCCTATTTAAACGCCAGGCATCCTGATTTCTTCCGGCCTTGATGGCAATGGCGTCGTCACCCTGATCAAAGACACAATCTTCGATCAACATATTTTGCGTCATCTCCGGATCAATCCCGTCGTTGTTGTGTCCATGCGCATGTATTCGAACACCTCTTACGACGATATGCTTTGTCATATAGGGATGGATGGTCCAGAACGGACTGTTTGTAATTTTTACATCCTCCATCAAAACATGCTGGCATCGATTAAATTGAATGAATTGCGGTCTAAAATTGGCCGAATCATTAACCATGTTTCGATCTTCTACCGGAACATCGTAGGCGGCCATATAATACAACTGCTTTAAGCTTTCCATATGTCCTTTGGGACGGGAAAACCACTTACGCCATACTTGCATATCGGCTTTTAATTCTCCTTTACCCGTAATGGCCATGTGTGTGCCTTCATAGGCATAAATGAGGGGAGAGTAATTGTAGCACTCCAAACCCTCCCAACTCGTATGTACCGCAGGCAGATAGCGCTGAGGATCTCCTGAAAAGCGAAGCACTGCGCCTTCTTCCAGGTGCAAGTTGACATAACTCTTTAAATGGACTTTTCCGGTGAGCCATTCACCCGTTGGAATAACAACCACGCCGCCTTTGTTGGCATGAGCCTTTGCAATGGCCGCTTCAATCGCTTGGGACGTTGCATCTACATCGTCCCGTTCTGCTCCAAAATCAACAATGGAATACCTGGGAGCGTTTGAGAAATTTGGGATTTCAATGTTTGGCATCTCGAAGGGAGCGTCTACCGCTACCTGCTCCAATAAAACCGTTTGATTGGCACAGGAAAACATCATTCCAATCCAGAAAAATACATACATGCAGCGTTTCATCGTCGTTTCGTTTTTGTTTATTATAAAAAAGGGGCATCTCTTGCTTTGAGATGCCCCCATTTCAAGAAGTATCGGAATGGTTTTATTTAACCATCAACTTGTGCGCAAATTCGTCTTGACCTGCTTTAACACGGATCATATACAAACCTTGCTTCATTCCTCTCAACTGGATGTTGGCATCTTGTCCTTCAAAGTTTCCGGAAAGTACGCGTTGTCCCAATTGGTTGTAAATGGTATACTCAGCCACGCTGTTTTCTTTCTTCAAGCTGACGTGAACGTATTCGCTTGCAGGATTCGGATAAACAGCCACATCAAGTGTAGACTTCGGAGCTTTCAATGAATTGATCATGGAAGTGGTTGTGGAAGATTGCAGACGAGTCAAATTACCCGTATACGTTACACCAAAAGCAAACTCACCTTCATAGAAATCAAAACTATAGACCGGAGCAACGCCATTCAACGAATCGTTCTTGGCGCGGTAGATGGTATCACCTTCCGTATTCAAAATGGTTCCTTCCAATTCGTATACGATTACACCGGTAATCGGGTAATAGTAAGGAAGGTCATTCAACGTAGAAACCGTCGTTTTGAAGCTAATTTGTCCAAAAGAAGGATCATCCACTCCAGGAGTAAAGTCATAATACGAATTTACTTTGGTCGGGATTTCTTCCGGAATGGTAATGGTTTGATTGGAAGCCATATTTACCTTGCCTACAATTCCTTCGGTCAACATTTCCCACTGATAGTCACCGCTTGTCTGTGGCAACAAATCAACCGTAGCCACACCGGTAATGGTATCAGCAGTAACCGTCTTAACGGTCCAGTTGTCCACAGGCGATTTGGTCCACAATTGGTCACCACGGCTGAACACGCCACCATTTACGGTCAGGTTTGCCGCGTAATTGACCGCTTCCGATTTGTATACGGTAGGATCTTGGAACTGACCGATGTTTTTTGCTTTATCTACATAGTCCGTACCCATCGTTGTATACGTTGTCGTATTACCCAAGGAATCCGCATTGTAAACCAAGCGACCGGTCATGTCAATTTTTGGCCAGAACGTTCCGTTTGGCAATTCGGTGTCTACGTCTACAGGAACAAAATAAATCATATTGTACCAGGCACTACCATAATCACCCGATTTGGTTGCTCCATCCGGAGAGTACAAGGTAAGTTCGTGGCGACCGGTTGTCTCAACAAATGCTTCACCCATAAACAAACCATCCTGTTTACCATGTGCATTAAACTTACGCATTAAGTCTCCCTGACCTCCCTTCCAATCCGAACCTGAATTGAAGGTACGAACGCGACCATCGGTTATGTACAACGGTTTGCCATCCATAAAGGTCTCAACCATACCGGATTCACGACCACCGGCCCAACGGTTACTGATGTACACGTTGTAACGTCCGGGGTTCAGGTTGGGTGTTACAAACGTAACCTGACCTTCTTTGGGAATGCGAATCTTAAATTGTTCGTTCCAAACATAAGCATTGTCCGATTTATCGAAACTGATGCCACCACCCCAATAGTTACAAGCATAATCCCAATATGTATACTCAAGAACCGTTGTGGAATCAACATTGATGACGTAAGTATCTTCTGTCACCCAAACCGTATCGGTTTTGTATACCGTATCGGTTACAACCGGATCAAACTTGATGAATTCCAAGTCTCCAGGTTGGAACGACTTGCCTTCGTGGAACGTGATTTCCGGTTGATCACAGATATTCCAATACACCGGATAAGGCATGAAATAAGGAGTATTTGCATTGTCGCAATTACCCAAGGCAAGGTTGGCTCCTTCGATCATGAAGGTAAACTTCGGATTGATCACCGTTGTGTCGGTTCCGGCAATTTTCAATACATTATGGAAATAACGACCACTGGTCAAACCACTGACCGATCCCTTACCATCTGCATCCAAAACCAATTCGCCGATTTTTGCCGCTGTTGAAGATAGGAACACTTCAGCCTTTGCACCGGCTACCGTTTTTCCGAAGCAGAAGTTTACGGTATAACGGGCAGTCAAATCGACAGAAACGACAGCATCTTCAACCGTAAACGTGGTATTCAACAAACCGTTTTCGCTGGCCAAGCGATAGTTCCCATTGGGCAACTGGGTAGCATAACTACCTGCAGCCGATGTGGCAGCAAAAACAAACAATGCATTGTCGTTATCGGCATTGTAAATGTAGAAGTTTTGGTTGGCTCCGTACGCATCTGAACCCAACTCGACTTGTACGTTAAACTTCACTTTGGTCAAGTCCATCGTTACATCGGAAGCATTCGGTACCGAGATTTCACCCTCTTCAAAAATGCTGTTGTCGTCGTTCAACACGTAATAACGATAGTTTTCTTCCGTATTGACCGGTAAAGCAAACGCAGGAATCAAGCCGGTTGCGGGAATGACAAACTCATTCAATACGGTTGTCGCTGCAGCATTGGTGATTTGGAATGTTTTACCGACATACCACAATTCAGGACTGTAACTAACCGTTACGGTTCCGGTTTCAACACCTACATTGACCGTTGTAGCACCTTCGATGGTCACCTCGGTGGTATGAATGGCATCATTCACTTCAACATAGTATGTTCCTGCCGGTACTTCTGCAAGCAGTTTTCCTTGTGCATCGGCAAAACCTTCAGCCACTCGTGTCCATTTATCATCCGAACGTTTAACAACTACACGCTTGTTTGCAAAATACAAACCGGCATTGAATGTAACGGAATACTTCGTATACGTCGAAGGATCTTCCACCTGATAAGGTAAGTAATACCCGGTCACCGGCGTATCGTTGATTTCCTTCAAGCTGTCTGCTTCAAAGAAGAGGTTCCCGGCGTTATCAAATTTTGGATATTCGTAATCGGAATCCAAGTCGTTTTCAGTAACAGGGATAAATTGAATCATACTGTATGCATAGTCAGTACCACCATTGTTTGATAAAACAACGGACAAAGTTTGACGACCGGCTGTATCGACTTTGGCATAACCCAACATGACATCGTAATAGCGAACGGTTCCACTTCCTCCAAACTTAACGGAGACTTTGTTAGGAGCTGAGCCAACAGGCGTACCGTTCAATGTTCTTTTTGTCGTATCCGGTTTCGGCCATGCCAGGGAATCACCATTTAACTTAGGGACATACAAATGTGTAGCACGATTGGTTCCGGAAGCCAAACTGACACCAAGGTACACACGATACTCACCCGGATTCAAATAGGGAGTTTGAAACTGAATGTACTGAGCACGATTGTAACCCGTTGCCAATCGTCCACCTTTACCATAGGGGGCTGCGAGAAAATTAGATCCGGGAACAACCTGATAAGCCATGCTACCACAGTTGGCTGTTGCATCCCAACCGGCTGCACTGTGCCACCACATATTCATGCTTTCAGTAAACGTATTGCGAGCCACTGAGGTGTTTACCCCATAATTAAACTCGGCATAATCCGTTACCGGAAAATACACAGGATAAGGCTTCAATTCCTGAGCCTTCAACCCGAACGTCACCATACCCAAAAGAAGCAGGAGACTAAATCGTGAAAAGAAAGTAGATTTTTTCATACTCAAACGTATTAGATTAAAAATAAGTGCAATGGATCAGATACAAAATAAAGGAAAGAAGAAAGACTTTACGTTTAATTTTTGACATAAAAACTTTCGAAAATGACACAGGGCGCTATTCGAAGCGCCCTTTTAAGAACCAAGTGGATTCATCGTTTGTAAAAGGGACAAACGACTTGCCATTTTTAGCAAATTTTGCAGCCATCAATTCGTTCAACAAAGCAGTACCCGCTCCAGCCTCTTCGCGATTCCATCGCTTGGCAATGCGTATGATATCTCTCCAACGATGTCCTTCAAAGGCTGTTTCCAAAGCCAATTCGTTCAAAACCGCTTTTTCCCAGAAACGCACTTCGGGCAACGTTGTCGTTGTTGAGTCGTATTGAACCGCCTGCAAACTGGCACGACTTCGGATCCCGGTATGATCACGCCAAGTACCGCGAACGTATGGAACAGAGCTATATCGAGCATCAAAGTTAAAGGGATAGGGGAAATAATAACCACCCCCCCAGCCACTCAAAGCAACGGAATCATTGGGAAAACTGGAGCCGTCAGCACGTCTGTGGGCAAACTCCGATGCCAATCCCGAATTTAAAAAGGCCTTCGTCAATCTGCGTATTCCACTGGTTGGCAAAACCGTATCCACACCATTAAAAATAATATCATCTGCATCGGCAACACGGTTACAGGTTTCCGCATACAGCAAGGCAGAATGACCACCACGGGAGATATACCATTTTCCCAACTGTTCATAAGGTTTCACCACATCGTAATCCATGATGTACTTGGTAATAACCGGCTGACCATCCGGATCAAGACGATACGATCCGCCTTCTCCCCGTCCGTCGAACGTAAAACCGTTAAACTGCACCTGACTGCCCCAATAATTTTCGATGGCATTCTGTGATGGTTTCAACAAATACTCGCCCACGCCTTCACGTCCCATAAGCCGAATAAACGGATACGTAGGAGCGAAGTTCTGCGTAAACGTCATACAGTTAATATGTTCATTATCCGCATGCTGTTCGTTCATATCCAACTCAAACATTTTCTTCCATAGGTTGACCAAGGAGTTGTTGTCATTCCCCATATACCGCACGTAGGTTACCATAAAATGTCCGGTGAACGAACCTTGATAGACATAACCCAAGGTCATGTGCTTGCGACTACTTTCGGAACCTTCGTTCAAAAAGAAATCACGATAGACTTGAGCTGCTTTTAAATATTCCTCATTCCACAAATACAACTCCAACAGGAATTGTCTTTTGTTGATAAAAAAATGGTTCAAGGCAATTCCATTGAGTGTATAGTTTCTAAGACCGGAAACAGCAGAATAAGGCTCCAGCGAGGGTAAGGCTTCCATTTCTGCAACCAAGATCGGAATCAATTCATCCACCGATTTCATCGAGGAAGGATCCAAAGTAAGATCCGAGACCGAGGTAACAGGTTCGGTCAAATAAGGCACCTCGCCAAACAAGGTTACAATATTGAAATAAACCCAGCTGCGAACCGTTGTAACATCCGATACAAACTCATTGTACTCATCACGCTTGATGCGATTCTCGTCCAACATCGTTTCCAAATGCGATAAAATATCGTTGCAATTCTGAATCACATTGTAAAATGTGGACATATTGGTATAGGGGTTATCCTCGGTTGCGGTCAGATAACTGATGTCCTGCAGGTCTTTTCCCGCTCGATCCGTAACATCCATCAGATCGCCCCGCAGTTCGTTCAAAACCACAATGGGTTCTGCCAACTCCAGGACCTTTGAGTACAAGCCCAACACAGAACGCTGAACATTACTGATGTCCTGATAGTGTTGCTTTTCCTCCAACACCTCAAGCGCATCGGTTTCAACGCAGGAGGTCATTCCGACCCCAATCATGCCCAGCAATACAATTATACTATTTCGAATTCTCTTCATAATTATTCGATTGAAAGATTACAAACCTATTTTTACCCCTAAAAACAACGCCTTTGGTTGTGGAGCGATCATCGCATCCACGCCGTAATACAACGGGTTCTCGCTTTGACTGAATTCCGGATCCAATCCTTTATA
>JAQVXI010000074.1 GCA_028709215.1 Bacteroidales bacterium | reverse complement strand
TGGGTTGAGGCCGAGCGACCGGCTGTGCGTTTGCTTCAGGATCGAGGTGAAGGCGTAGGGGTTTTAACCCGTCATGGTACCGATTTTGCTTTTTTTATGCCGGAAACGGCGGGATATTGGATACCGGGCATTTCCGTTGGCAATCAAAGTGTTTGGTTGCACGAGGCAAAAAAAGTGAGGATGAAGAAGCAGAATGTTGGATGGCTGGTCGAGGTGGAGGATCCCCTCTTGGGCAAAGGCTCCCTTACGATGGAAGTCTTACCACTATCTTCTTCCAACGGGCTGATTGCCCGAGTGATTGGCAAGAAGACACCGGAGGGTTTGCACGTCGTTTGGGCGTTTGGAGGCTGTTCTGCATCCAATGAAGCCTCGGAGCGTTACAACTGGTTTCAGCCGGAACAATGCAAAGACAACGTGTTTAGCCGTGAAATCAATGCCTTCACGGTCTATTACGGAGAAAGCATGCGTTTGCGAGTAATGATGGGTGTGATGCCCTTGGATACCGATTTGCAATTGTCGGATGCCAGGAGCATGCAATCGCCGCTGGCATTTCGTCATTCTGGCAAGAAAACACCGGCTCCGGCTTTATCCGGAGTGAATCTTCTTACAGCCGATACGCCGGCGTATTATTGCATCTATCGTCAGAACCGATCTGCAGACTATAATTATTATAAATTGCCGGAGGTCTTTGAACAAGAAAAAAAATCGATTAAAACGGATAAAAATGAAGAAGCAGATTCTCATACTAGCTTTGGTCCTGATTTCCATTTCTAGCCTGGCAAACCGATACGATGTGACCGATTTTGGTGCGCTGGGAGATGGCAAAACCATCGATTCTCCGGCCATCAATGCAGCCATCGAAGCGGCCTCTGAAAAGGGAGGAGGCATGATCTATTTTCCTGCAGGTACGTATTTGAGTTATTCCATTCGATTGAAGAGTAACATTCATTTGTATTTGGAGTCGGGAGCGGTTTTGGAGGCTGCACAGCCTACTGCCACCGAAGGATACGATCCGGCCGAACCGAGTGCATTTACTAAATATCAAGACTTTGGTCACAGTCATTTTCAGAACAGTTTGATTTGGGGAGAAAAATTGGAAAATATCCAGATTTCGGGTTTTGGTTTGATTTACGGTAGGGGGCTGTCGCGCGAAGAAAGTCGCATTCCGGGTGCTGCAAATAAAGCCATTGCCTTGAGTGAGTGTGTGAATGTAACCATTTCTGACATCAATATGTTGAAATGCGGACATTTTGCGTTGTTGGCAACGGGTGTCGAAAATATGACGTTGCGAAACATGCGGGTTGATACCAACCGGGATGGTTTTGACATCGACTGTTGTCGAAACGTACGCATATCGGATTGCAGCATCAATGCGCCCTGGGATGATGCGTTGGTGTTGAAAGCCAGTTATGCGCTGGGCCGTTTTAAGGATACCGAAAACGTGACGATTACCAATTGTTTCGTCAGTGGTTTTGATCAGGGAACCATGTTGAGCGGTACCTACGAACGAGATGAGCCGCAAGCACCGGATCATGGTTTTAATACGGGTAGAATCAAATTTGGCACGGAGTCGAGTGGTGGATTTAAAAACATTACCATCTCCAATTGTGTCTTTGAAAACTGTCGCGGCATCGCCTTGGAGTCTGTGGATGGGGGTTTTTTGGAAGATATCTGCATTACAAATATCAGCATGCGTGACATTGTCAATTCGCCCATCTTCTTGCGACTGGGGAGTCGAATGCGCAGTCCGGAAGGTACTCCGATGGGTAAAATGCGGAGGATTACCATCAGCAACATCAATTGCTACGATGCCGATGGTCGTTACAGTTGCATTTTAAGTGGTGTGCCCGGACATCCGATTGAGGATGTTTATATCAGCGGGGTACGTATTTTGTATAAAGGTGGCGGTACCTCCGAAATGGCGGGTCTTACACCACCGGAAAACATTCGAGGGTATCCGGAGCCCTGGATGTTTGGTACGATTCCTGCATCCGGATTTTTTATTCGCCACGTGAAAAACCTGCACATGCGGGATGTTGAACTGGATTATATGACGGATGAAGCCCGTCCAACGTTTTATTTGGATGATGTGGAAAACATCCGTCTGGATGCCGTTCGAAGCCGGATTGAACCGAAGGTGCAGCGATTTATTCAGAAGGATGTTCGCGGATTGATCGACAATCCGTGATGCGTCAGGATGCGAGGTCCTTGCTTTTAAGCAATTGATGTACTGCTTTGTCTTTGCCGTTTAAGGTATTGCGTATCTTCGTGAATAAGATGTACGTAATGGGTATAATGGATACGCTGTTGGATAGAATCAACGGCGTATCTTTTAATAAGATGCCGTAGGTTAACCACAAGGCAGTTGCCGCCCAGACCATGCTGTACATGCCCAGAGAGAGGCTGTGTGTGTCTTTGCTCCGAATGGTTTTCCATGCTTGAGGCAGTTGGTTCAGGGTGGAAACAAGCGCTGCTGCCACCCCGATGATTTGTATCAAATTCATGTTGTCTTTTTAACGTGCGTCCCAAACCAAAACACCGGCTGTGGGTACAGGGTTCACCCCGATGCGAATTTTTTTCATTCCCGGTACGTCTACCCGAATGTCCTGATCCGCATAATTGACGGCTATTCCCAATCCATTGCGGTATTCTATCAGCAATCCGTCCGGAAGGTTTTCAACAGCGACCTGCGCTCGATCGTAGACTTTACGCAGTACGGCTTCTTCCATTTCACCGTCTTTGCTGTCAACGCCAACATAGGTGACGGTCCCCTTTCCAAGACTGCGATGCAGGATGGCAGGGGCGCCATCGTAGTAATCTCCGGCATACGTAGCCCAGACTTCTGTGTTCTCATAGGGAGTAAAGTTTTCTCCCCAGGTAAACCAGTCGTATTGCTTGCCCTCCATCACGATGGGGTCGGGGGTATGTGCTTGAAGCAAATCAAAGAAGTTCATTTCAGCACCAATTAAGTCAAAGAGTTTGTAGCCGAATTTTCCTTCAAAGATGCGCCCGTGGCGATCCTTGTGTCCGGTTCGCGCAGTCAGGATGAGGTGTCCTCCTTGTTCGGCGTACGTCTTCCAACGCGCAATCAGTGCATCGTCCACCAATTGGTAGGCCGGTACCAACATAAACGGATAGTTTTCAAACGAATCGTTCTCCCGAATGACGTCAACCGGAGCGCCAAATCGTTTGAGCGCTTTATAGTACTTCCGTATGTGCTCGTGTGTATCCCAGTGTGTGTTTTGGGGTTGGCGACTCATGTTCCATGCGTTTTCATGATTCCATAGAATGCCCACTTTTCGTTTTGTATAATGTGTCGGTTTTGTGTCGAAGGCTGCAACGTTCGAACGAAGTGCATGAATTTCTTGGTTGAATTGCTTGTATTCGTTTCCGCCAGGTGTAATACTGATTCCATCGGTCCCAACAATGCCGTAATGGTATTGTTCCATCCCGGAGAGCGGTTGTCGGAAGCGGTATGCGCAGGTGAAGTCGCTGCCTCCTGCGAAGACGTGCCACAACCACAGTCGTATGGCTCCGGGGAGGGGTTGGCTGTTGATGCTGCCCCAATTGACCTGCCCGGGTTGCAATTCCATGACGCCGAACTGGTTTTCCAAGGGCCTGAAAAAGTCGTTGGCATAGGCGATGCGCCAGGGGTTGCCCAAGCGATAACCCTTACGGCCGATGCCTTTGTCGTCCCCAAAAACCATGTAGCGGGTGTAGCTGTGAAAGTCCAGATCGTTGTATATGCCGATGTGCCCTTCGTCGTATGTAGGAATCAGGTTGGTGGTGACAAATTGGTTTTTGTTTGCATACTGCTTGATGCAACGGCTTTGTTCATCCAGGAAATTGGCTGTTTGCAGGGATGCAAATCGACGATAATCCAGTATGTGATGGGGGTTCATAAACATCATGGCCAGCTTGGGGAGGGTTATTTCTTCAAAGGAATGGTAGACCTGACTCCAAAAAGGAGTGCCCCAGGCTGCGTTTAGGGAGTCAATGTCGGGATAGACGGTTGTCAGATACGA
>JAQVXI010000041.1 GCA_028709215.1 Bacteroidales bacterium | reverse complement strand
GTAAAGAAGTGGCCGATCGCATGATGCCCAAATCCTTATAAGTTAGATCCTATGAATAAGACCATCGTTCAATTGTTTGAAAGCTGCGTGGCAAAGTATGCGCAGAATCCGTTTTTGTGGGAGCGTGTAACAAATTTTCAGTCAACGAGTTATGCAGAGACATCGGTACGGGTACATCAATTGGCCGGTGGACTCTTGTCGCTGGGTTTGAAGAAGGATGATAAAGTGGCTCTGCTTTCGGAGGGCTGCAACGCGTGGGTCATCGGTGAATTGGCCATCCTGCATGCGGGGGCGGTCAACGTTCCCTTGTCCATCAAGCTGAACGAACCGGCCGACCTGGTGTTTCGCATTCAACATTCGGATGCCCGTTTCGTCGTCGTTTCGATCAGTCAATTGCCCAAAATACGGGCCATTCGGAGCCAGTTGGAACAGGTAGAAGCCGTCTTGGTGCTGGGAACCAAGGACGCCACAGGTTTGCAGGAAGGGGAACGTTTGCTGGAGGACTTGTATGAAGCGGGAGCAGCGTGGAACCGTCAGCATCCGGGCAAAATGCTTGAGATCGCTCACTCCGTACAGCCCAACGACTATGCCAATATTTCCTATACGTCGGGCACGACGGCCGACCCCAAGGGCATTTTACTGACGCACCGCAACTATACAGCCAACGTCGAGCAGGCGCTGACCCTGATGGATATTCCGGAGACCTATCGTACCCTCTTGATTTTGCCGCTGGATCACTGCTTTGCGCATGTGGCCGGCTTTTATAGTTTTATGGCTTGCGGCGCCAGCATCGCTACGGTGCCGGTAGGTAAGACACCGACCGAATCCTTGCGCAACATTCCGCTTTCCATCAAGGAAATACAACCCAATCTGTTGCTGAGTGTACCGGCCTTGGCCAAGAGTTTCAAGGGCAACATCGAAAAAGGGGTTCGCGAAAAGGGTCCGGTGGTAGAACGTTTGTTTCGCTGGGGGCTGCGTGTGGCCATTGCCTACAATCGGGAAGGCTACAACAAGGGAACGGGCTGGCGTGTGCTGTTAAAACCGCTGGTCGCTTTTTTTGATGCCTTGGTTTTTTCCAAGTTGCGGGGCGCCATGGGTGGAAAACTCGATTTCTTCATTGGCGGTGGTGCCTTGTTGGACATCGATATGCAGAAGTTTTGGTATGCCATTGGCATTCCCATGTTTCAGGGCTACGGTTTGTCTGAAGCCACACCGGTGATTTCGTCCAACGGCATGAAGCACCACAAACTGGGATCGTCCGGTTATCTGGTACAGCCCATGGAGATGAGCATTCGCGACGAGCAGGGCAATTGCCTTCCGGTTGGAGAAAAAGGTGAAATTGTGATCAAAGGCGAAAACGTGATGGCCGGCTATTGGAAAAATCCCGTGGCAACGGCAGAAACCATTAAGGACGGTTGGTTGTATACCGGTGACTTGGGTGCGATGGATGCGGATGGATTTTTGTACGTGTACGGACGTTTCAAGAGTTTGCTGATCGGCAGTGACGGGGAGAAATACAGTCCGGAAGGCATCGAGGAGTCGATGGTTACCTTGTCGCCCTACATCGATCAGGTTTTGTTGTACAACAACCAAAGTCCGTATACGGTGGCGCTGATTGTGCCCAATAAGGAGCAACTGAAACGCAGTGTGGGCGGTCTGGAAACGGACGAGCAATGCAAAAAGGCGCTGGATCTGATCCAGGAGTCCATTGCTGCCTTTAAACGGGGCGGTGCGTATGCCGGAATGTTTCCGGAACGCTGGTTGCCAGCCACGTTTGCTGTGTTGGCAGAAGCGTTTACCGAACAGAATTTAATGATGAACAGCACCATGAAGTTGGTGCGTGGAAAAATAGAGAAGGCGTATGCCGATCGTTTGGAGTGGTTGATGACGGCCGAAGGCAAGAACGTACATCACACTTCGAATGTGGGTAATCTGAAAGAAATTGTATGAAAGAAACATTGATTGATCTGTTTGAGCAAAGCGTTGCTCGGTATGCAGACAAGCCTTTTTTGTGGGAAAAAGTAACGCAATACCAATCCATCAGTTACCGTCAAGGTCGTGAGGAAATGCTGCAAATGGCAGGAGGGTGGATGTCGCTGGGTGTACAGAAGGGTGATCGCATCGCCTTGTTGGCTGAAGGAAGCAATGCATGGATTTTGGGAGAATTGTCCATGTTGTATGCAGGAGCGGTCAACGTGCCCTTGTCCATTAAGCTCAATCAGGACAGCGATTTGCTGTTTCGTATCCGGCACTCGGAATGCCGTTTTATCTTGGTCTCGATCAATCAACTCGCCAAGATTCGTGCCATTCGTTCGCAATTGGATCGGGTGGAACGGGTTGTGGTCATCACAGCCGATACGGAGGCGCTGGAAGAAGGAGAGTGGAGTTTGGCGGAGTTAAAGGAGCGGGGCAATCAGTGGAATGCCGCGCATCCGGGTCAATTGATGGAAATGGCGAATGCGTTGGAAAACAATGACTTGGCCAACATTACCTATACTTCCGGTACAACGGCCGATCCCAAAGGGGTGATGTTGACGCATCGCAACTTTACGGCCAACGTGGATCATTCGCTGTCGGCGGTATACGTGCCGGAATTTTTTAAAACCCTGTTGATTTTGCCGCTCGATCATTGCTTTGCGCACGTGACGGGTTTTTATACGTTCATCAAGCGCGGTGGGGAAATCGCGACGGTGCCTGCCGGAAAATCGGTGTTTGAATACATCCGAAACATACCCGTCTGCATGCGGGAGTTTCGTCCCAACGTAATCATGACCGTACCGGCATTGGCCAAAACCTTTCGCAAGAATGTATATGCGGCCATACAGAAGAAGGGTCCTTTTTTTGAAAATTTGTTTGAAGCAGCCATTCAGTTGGCGATGGCCTACAACAAGGAAGGTTACAATCGGGGAACCGGTTCCGCTATGCTATTGAAACCCTTGGTGGCCTTGTTTGATCGCTTGATGTTCCGCAAGCTGCGTGCCTCTCTGGGGGGAGAACTGCAGTTTTTTGTGGACGGCGGAGCCTATCTGGATGTGGATATGCAGAAGTTCTGGTATGCAACCGGCATTCCGATGTTTCAGGGTTACGGACTTTCGGAGGCGACGCCGGTCATCTCGTCCAATTCCTATGCCAGTCACAAGCTTGGAACGTCGGGCAAACCGGCCCAAGGCATTGAGGTCTGCATACGGGACGAGGCCGGAAAGGCGTTACCGACCGGAGAAAAAGGGGAGATCTCCATCCGAGGGGAGAACGTGATGGCGGGTTATTGGAAAAACCCGGAAGCGACCGCGGCTGTGGTCAAAGACGGGTGGTTGTATACGGGCGATTTGGGTGTGCTGGATGCTGCGGGTTTTCTGGACGTTTTTGGCCGTTCCAAAAGCTTGCTGATCGGCAGCGATGGTGAAAAATACAGCCCGGAGGGCATCGAGGAGTCCATGACTTCACTCATTCCCTACGTGGATCAGGTGGTCTTATTCAACAATCAAAGAGCCTATACGGTGGCGTTGATTGTACCCAACAAAGAGGCGTTGCGACGCGCTTTGCCTGATTTGGATACGATGGAAGGTCGTTTGAAGGGGGTGCGCCTGATTGAGAAGTCGCTGAACGAGTACAAGCAGGGTGGTAAGTATGCGGGCATTTTTCCGGAACGTTGGTTGCCGGCTGCCTTTGCCTTGCTGGATGAACCGTTTGGGGAACAGAATCAAACGATGAACAGTACCATGAAGTTGGTTCGTGGCAAGATTGAATCGCTGTATGCAAGACGCATTGAGTTTTTGTATACACCCGATGGAAAGCATTCGGAAAACAAACCAAACCTGGATGCATTGGCATAAGAAACAATAAAAACGCAAAGCGATGGACAAACAAACACGTGCAATGATTTTGAAGATACAACGACTGGAAGCGACCGAACACGTCGTGTACATGCGTTTGGCCGAATTGACCAAAGACAAGCACAACGCAGGTATTCTGCGGGAAATCGGTGCGCAGGAAGCGCATCATGCGGCGTATTGGAAAAAGGTTTCCGGGGTAGAAGTGGGGGTGGATCGCTGGCGGGTATTCCGGGTGGTCTGGATGGCACGAATTCTGGGATTGTCGTTTGTGCTGAAGCTCATGGAAAAGCGCGAGGGTACGGGTTCGCGTTTGTACGACGAAATGCTATCGTCCGATCCGGAGATGGCCTTGTTTGCCGAAGAGGAACGGGAACACGAGAAGCGTTTGCTAGCGATGTTGGATGAGGAGGGTTTGCGCTATGTGGGCAGCATTGTGCTGGGACTCAACGACGCGTTGGTGGAACTGACGGGCGCATTGGCCGGCTTCACACTGGCCTTGGGCGACACGGCGTTGATCTCGATGGCGGGCTTGGTTACGGGTATTTCAGCAGCCTTTTCGATGGCCGCTTCCGATTATCTTTCTTCGAAGGCCGAAGGGGATGTACGGGCAAAACGTTCGGCTCTGTATACGGGGCTGGCTTATTTTTTCACCGTGATTTTATTGATCTTGCCCTTTCTGTTGATTCCACACAAATTCATCGCCTTGGGTGTAACCCTTGCGGCTGTGGTGTTGATCATCTTTGCGTTTAATTTTTACATCGCAACGGCCAAAGATCTCGATTTTAAATCCCGTTTCTGGGAAATGACAGCCATCAGTTTTGGGGTGGCCATTTTTTCTTTTGGTCTGGGCTATGTTTTAAAAATGGTGTTGGGCGTCGATGCCTGATGCGTAAACGAATAAGATGTCATGAACGATTTGATCATTTCACACAACAAGGCAGAGTATCCGCCCATGCATACAGCCGAACATGTACTGAATCAGACGATGCACCGCTTCTTTGCCTGCGGGCGTTCGTTTAATGCGCACATTGAACGGAAGAAAAGCAAGTGCGATTATCACCTGTCTACGGAGCCGACTCCCGAGCAATTGGAAGCGGTTGAGGCCGCAGTGAATGCTCAGATTGCCCGCAACCTCGAGGTGCGCATCGCGTTTGTGGAACGTTCGGAAATCCCGGCCGAAGTCGATTTGAGCAAGCTTCCGGATTATGTGGACGATCGCGTGCGACTGGTGTACGTTGGGGATTACGATATTTGTGCCTGCATCGGCGATCATGTACGCAACACTTCTGAAATCGGAACGTTCAAAATCATTAGTTCCGATTACGCCGACGGCAGACTCCGGTTGCGGTTCAAATTGCTTGAATAAGGAGACAGTCATTCGTTTGAAATAACATACTTTAATTCTACCCGTTACCACTTGAGGACTTTTCCGGTCACAACCGCTCCGGATTCTAAGTGAATTTTTAGGAGATAGACACCCGCACCCAACGCACGAAGATTGACGGTACGTTCGCGCGTTTCAAGCAATTTGGTACCGGATAGGGTATACAGCTCGGCCCGTTCAAACGCAATTTCAGACTCAATCCGTAGTTCCTCGTTTGCCGGATTGGGAAGAAACCGGAAATCGGAGGCCTGGGTGGTTTGTTCCAAGGCATTGGGAAGATACGCCGTTACTACACAAGCATTGTACGTAGGATTCAAATATCGTTGCTGTCCATCGTTCCAGAAACAAAGCAGCTCCAATTCGTCTCCCATACCCAGAAAATAGGTGAGGTGTCCCAGCCCTTCGTACCAATCTTCTGTCATCAGGGCCATGGGTTCGAAATCGACGTTGGCGTGTTTCAGTATGGTGGCGACCGAAATGCGTTTGCCCGTAAATCCGTTGAAATCATAACGCCCCACCGATGTCACCTTTTTCTCCATGATTTGATTGGGTTTTCCTCCAAGAAAGGACGTATCGGAAGCGAGTAAGGCTCCTGAATCGACGTCAAAGCGGTACAAAACCTGTTCATCCCTGTTGTCGGGTTTCCAATAAACCTGCTGAAGCATACTGTCTTCCCGCGCGGCACAAAAAAAGGTTGTATCGATGCCGTTGTAGCGGATTTCTGCACGCATGATTTTTTGGTATGTTTTTGCGCCGATGACGGTATCGTTCGAAACAAAATAGGCATGTGTTTTGGTTTCACCCCCACAGCCGATGCACGAAGGATAGTGTTCTTGCACATAATTCCATTTGTTCTCTTTTGTGATCATTCGTTGGTATTCCATTGAAACGCTCCATTGTGCGAAGAGAAGGCTACAGAGAATCAGTGCAATGTGTTTTTTCATGGTTGTGGGTTTAAAAATCGGTTCTAAGGCGGGTGAATCCGACCAGGCGGTCGTAACGGGATCCGATGGGGCGGTAGTAGACGGCGACTTGATATTCGTTTTCGGTTTGCCAGAAGGATCCTTCGAGGAGTTGGGGGTCACCACTGCCTTGTGCACCTTGACGGGTCACATAGAGGTAGTTGTAGGCTCCCTGTTTGAGCAACAGCGTTTTTTCGTACGCCTTTCGCTCGAAATTGTACTGCATTTTGGAGCGTTCGTCCAATTGGTTGTGGACCAAATCGCCATAAATATAGACGCCTTTGTCCGGGTAGGGCATATCCATAGGCAGGTTGAAATGAACCAAAAAATATTCGGAGTCCACCTCGGGATTGGATTGGTCGATGTTGTGGATGTAAAAACGTCCGTTCTGATCCTGATCGTACACGTAGTTCCGGTTGCGGGGAAAGGCTTCGATGAGCGCCGCATTGTAATAGGGTGCATGCCATTGGATGTAGTCTACGTTGATGCCCGCATGCTTGTAGGTGCTGATGTCAAAGCGACGGTACTCGTTGACCGCCTCAAAAATCAGTTCACGCTGGTGTTTGTACAGTAGGTCTTGTCCTTGCATCTGTGCCGGCTGACTCAGAATGCGTTCGGTGTCGGGACGTCTGTTCTGCTGTATGTGTACAAAGAGCTCGTTTTCAATCTGTCTCAATGCCAACCCCTGGCTGTTGACGGTGACTTCGAGCTGTTGGTGACGCTCCTTGTAATCCACGTCGGTGCTGGCCGTGACCGTACCGGAAACGAACACAGCCGATTCGGACACACGAAAAAAGACCTCGGCCAAAGTCGTCTCCGGAGCATCCCGGTCGTAGATCCACAGACGATAATTGCCCGAGCATTTGAGCTGAACCTGCTCGTTGGGTATGTTCAAACGGTAGTGGGTATACAGGCTGTGGGTCGCGTACGAGCGCTCCGAATCCAGAATATCGTTTTCGGAAAATCCATCGAGGTATTCGAGCTCCATCAGATCCGAGGGCTGCCCGTCCCGATTGCAATGTTGGATCCGATAAGCAAGCCGTTTGTAGTTGTGCGAGAGCTCATCAAAAGAGATGCAAAGCTGTTTGGCACTGCCCAATTCCAAGACGGGCTCCTGCTGCCAGTCACCGCAGAGATGGGCCTGAAGACTTTTAATGGTCGGACTTAGGCTGTAAGTTTGTGCCTGAATGCCTGTGCTCAGGAGAACAAAAAGAAATGGATACCAAATTTGTCGCAGATTCATGTTGTTCGTTTAGGAATATACAAACCTAATGAATTTTTAAGACATTGCGGAAACATGCACAGAAAATTAATACTGAAAAATTTCTTTATTTGAGGGCGATACCAGATATTATGTGTAATTTCGCGGCAAATTTAACAGCATACCGATTTTATGGCAAATGTGATCAACATTAAAAAAGGGCTGGACATCAATTTACAGGGAAAGGCGGTTCCGGAGGTTGTCTCGGCCGGTCTCTCTGATGTTTGGTCCCTGACCCCGACGGATTATCATGGGTTTGTCGCCCGTGTTTTGGTCAAGGCGGGTGATCGGATTTTGGCCGGAACTCCGCTTTTGGCCGATAAAAACCATCCGGAAATTCAGTTTGTATCTGCAGTGAGCGGTACCGTACTGGAAATCAAACGTGGTGCAAAGCGCAAGCTCTTGAACGTCTTGGTTCAAGTGGATGCCCAACCGGAATTTGTTTCGTTCCCAAAAGAAAATCCATCCGACCTTTCTGCAGAAACCATTCAGGCTCGCTTGCTTGAAGCAGGAATGTGGCCCTTTATCAAGCAACGTCCCTACGATGTCATTGCCAATCCGGCCGTACAGCCCAAAGCAATATTCATCAATGGATTCAATACGGCGCCCCTGGCTCCGGATTATGCGTTTGCACTCAAGGGACAGGCGGCCGAATTGCAGGCTGCAGTGGATGCCTTGTCAAAACTGACAGCGGGTTCGGTGTTTTTGAGTTTGCCCGGTGAACATGCTGCCAACGAATTGAAATCACTGAAAGGTGTTGAATTCCGCTATTTCAACGGAGTGCATCCCGCCGGAAATGTCGGTGTACAAATCAACCACATTCAGCCCGTAAACAAAGGCGAGGTGGTCTGGACCATCGATGCCCTCAATCTACTACCCATGGGACGTTTGTTCCTGAAAGGGAAGGTAGACTTGACTCGACTGGTTGCGGTTGCCGGACCGGAAGTCATCAAGCCACAATACGTACGTTGTGTACCGGGTACCGCGCTTTCCGCATTGGTGGGGGGCAACGTGCATAAGGAAATCCCTTTACGCTATGTAAACGGTGATGCCTTGTCCGGTCAACGGGTCGACGCAGACGGTTTTTTGGGTGCCTATGCACATCAACTGACGGTCTTGCACGAAGGCACGGATGTGCACGAATTTGTGGGCTGGATCATGCCGCGTTTCTCCATATTCAGTGCAAGCCGCACGTATTATACGTGGCTGACACAAAAACTGTTTCCCAAACAAACGTTTGCTCCGGATACCCGTATTCTGGGTGGTGAACGTGCACTGATCATGTCCGGTGAATACGATAAGGTATTTCCCATGGACATCCTTCCCGAACAATTGCTTCGTGCCTGTCTTACCCTGGACTACGAAAAAATGGAGCAGTTGGGTATTTATGAGGTCGCACCCGAAGATTATGCGCTTTGCGAATACGTTTGTACTTCCAAGATTGAAGTGCAACGCCACGTACGTGAAGCATTGGATGCCCTGAAACGTGAGAACGGTGATTAACGTATTAACTTCTAAATAGTCCTACTTTGAAAGCTTTACGTAATTTGATGGACAAAATCAAACCGACCTTTTTAGAAGGAGGCAAATTGTCCGCCTTTCATTCGGTTTTTGATGGTTTTGAAACCTTTTTGTTTGTTCCCAACCATACGTCCAAATCAGGAACACACATCCACGACAGCATCGACACCAAACGTACCATGTTTTGGGTCATCTTGGCGTTGGTTCCTGCCTTGCTCTTTGGTATGTTCAATACAGGCTATCAGCATTATCTGGCAGCCGGTTTGTTGGATACCGTAAACTTCCTCCAAATTTTTGGTTGGGGAGCCTTGGCGGTACTTCCGTATTTGATTGTTTCGTATGTAGTGGGTTTGGGCATCGAGTTTACGGTGGCTCAGATCAAACACGAAGAAATCCAGGAAGGCTTCCTGGTGTCGGGTATTCTGATTCCGATGATCGTACCCATTGGCACACCTCTTTGGATGGTAGCCGTGGCTACGGCGTTTGCGGTGATCTTTGCCAAGGAAGTCTTTGGCGGTACCGGATACAACATCTTTAATGTGGCGTTGATCACACGCGCCTTTTTATTCTTCGCTTATCCTTCGAAAATGTCCGGAGACAGCGTTTGGGTAACACTAAACGACACCTTCGGATTTGGTTCGGCCGTGAGTCCGGTCGATGGATTCTCCGGAGCTACACCACTGGGTCAGGCGGCCATTGCTACGGGTGAACAGGTGCAATTGACGAGCATCGTGGGTGAGCCCCTGAGCTTATGGAACATGTTTTTGGGCTTGATCCCGGGTTCCATTGGTGAAACCTCAACACTGGCCATTCTCTTGGGTGCGATCTTCTTGGTTGTGACCGGAGTTGCCAGTTGGAAAATCATGGTTTCGGTGTTTGCCGGAGGCATTGGGACGGTTCTGTTGATGAATGCCTTTGCAGTCAATGCATACATGGCTGTACCGTTCTGGGAGCAAATCTGTTTGGGTGGCTTTGCCTTTGGTGCTGTCTTTATGGCAACCGATCCGGTGACTTCGTCCAGAACGGAAACGGGCAAATGGATTTACGGAATTTTGGTCGGTGTGTTGGCCATGGTGCTGCGTGTCTTGAATCCGGCTTATCCGGAAGGGATGATGCTGGCCATTCTGTTTATGAATATTTTTGCCAAACTCATTGATTATTATGTAGTCAACGCCAACATCAGCAAACGGGCCAAACGTGCGCTGGTCAAGCAAAACGCTCAAAAATAAGGAGGTCATGAATAAGAACAGCAATTTATATACGTTTATCTATTCTTCGGTAATGGTCATATTGGTGGCTGCCGCCTTGGCATTTACCAACGGAGCCTTGAAGGAAAGACAAACAAAAAATGGAGACATTGATAAGATGTCCCAGATCCTGCGCTCAGTCAAAATTGAGGCGAATGCATCGAATGCAGAGCGTTTGTACAACGAAACCATCCAGAACGTATACCTGATCGATCACACGGGAGCAATCTTGGAAAGCGATCCGCGAGCTGCTTTTGCCGTGGATATTGCGAAGGAAGTAGGCAAAGACGTATCGGAACGCAAGTTGCCGGTGTACGAAGCACAGGTCGACGGAGCGCGTAAGTTTATTCTTCCAGTTTACGGAGCCGGTTTGTGGGGGCCGATCTGGGGCTACATCGCCTTGAATGAGGATAAAAAGACGGTTTTTGCCGCCTCGTTCTCGCATCAGGGAGAGACGCCGGGTTTGGGTGCTGAAATAGCCACCCCCGCTTTTCAGCAACAGTTTGAAGGCAAATCCATGTTTCGTGAAAATGCCTTTACGTCCATCGCTGTAGTCAAGTCCGGGCACAAAGCGGACGGGAAAGACGCAGTAGATGCCATTTCGGGTGGAACCATCACCAGTCAGGGACTGGAAGCCATGTTGCTCAACAGCATTGGAGCCTACAATACGTTTTTAACGTCAAACTCAACAGAATCCAACCAACATGAAAATCAATAAGGAAATATTTATGAAGCCCTTGAGTAAGGGCAACCCGGTGCTGGTGCTGGTATTGGGGATTTGTTCGGCACTGGCGGTTACCGCTCAGGTGAAGCCGGCCTTAGTAATGGGCATTTCGGTTGTTGTGGTCACAGCATTTGCCAACGTCATTGTTTCTTTGTTGCGCAACAGCATACCCAACCGCATTCGCATCATTGTCCAGCTGGTTGTCGTGGCGGCGCTGGTCATCATTGTCGAGCAGGTTTTAAAAGCCTTTGCGTACGAAATGTGGAAACAGTTGTCTGTCTTTATTGGTCTGATCATCACCAACTGTATTTTGATGGGACGTTTGGAAGCATTTGCGTTGGGCAACAAACCCTTTGAGTCGTTTATCGACGGGATTGCCAACGGTTTGGGCTATGCCATCGTCTTATTTATTGTGGCCTTCTTCCGTGAGCTGCTGGGTTCGGGTACGTTGTTTGGCTATCAGGTCATTCCTCAAGCCCTGTACGATGCGGGATATTCCAACAATGGTTTGATGATTCTGCCTCCAATGGCCTTGATCGTGGTCGCCTGCATCATCTGGGTGCACCGTGCCATCAACAAAGATTTGCAAGAAAAATAATAGGAGGGTACTGAGATATGGAACAATTAATCAATTTATTTATCAAGTCGATCTTTGTCGACAACATGGTGTTTGCCTACTTCCTGGGGATGTGTTCGTATTTGGCTGTGTCCAAAACGGTCAAAACCTCCATGGGTCTGGGTGTCGCCGTTACGTTTGTATTGCTCATCACTGTACCGGTCAACTATTTGCTGCATACCTACATCTTAAAAGAAGGAGCTTTGTCTTGGGTCTCTCCGGAATTGGCCGGCGTCGATTTAAGCTTTTTAAGTTTGATCCTTTTTATTGCCATCATTGCCTCGATGGTACAGATTGTTGAAATGGTGGTCGAGAAGTTTGCGCCCGCTTTGTATGCTCAGTTGGGGATCTTTTTGCCGTTGATTGCTGTAAACTGTGCCATCTTAGGTGGATCGCTGTTTATGCAACAACGCAACTTCACTTCATTGGGGCAGGCCTCGGTCTATGGACTGGGTTCGGGCATCGGCTGGTTGCTTGCCATTTTGGGGATGGCAGCCATTCGCGAGCATCTCAAATATTCGCAGGTTCCGGCTCCGCTCAAAGGACTGGGAATCACGTTCATCATCGCCGGATTGATGGGGATGGCTTTCATGGGATTCATGGGTATTAAATTATAAGTTTACAGAAATGACAATCGTATCAATCAATCCGTTCGTTGTAGCGTTGAGTGTGGGCGTCTTTTTGGTGGTGATGCTGCTTTTGGTCAGCTTGCTGCTGTACATCAAACAAAAATTGACGCCCTCGGGAGAGATAAAAATTACCATCAACGGAGAAAAAGAAGTTCAATCCGATCCGGGTTCGACCGTCTTGTCTGCCTTATCCGCAAACAAAATATTCCTTCCTTCCGCCTGTGGTGGCGGGGGTAGCTGTGGAATGTGTAAGTGCCAGGTTGAAGAGGGTGGAGGAACCATTCTTCCCACCGAAACGGGCTTCTTTACACGTCAGGAAATTCAAAACAATTGGCGTCTGGGCTGTCAGGTAAAACTGCGTGAAGACGTGAAGATTCAGATCCCCGAAGAAATTTTGGGCATCAAGAAATGGGAATGCGAAGTGGTTTCCAACAACAACGTGGCTTCGTTTATCAAAGAGTTTGTTGTGAAATTGCCCGAAGGTGAAGTGCTGAACTTCAAATCGGGGAGTTACATCCAAATCGATGTGCCTGCCATCGATGTCGATTTTAAAGACATGGATGTAGACGATCGCTTCAAAAGTGAATGGGATAAGTTCAAGTTGTGGGATTTGCGTATGTCCAATCCCGAACCGACTTATCGTGCCTACTCCATGGCCAATCACCCGGCCGAAGGCAACATTGTGATGTTGAACATCCGTATTGCCACGCCTCCGTTTGATCGTGCCAAAGGCGGTTGGGCCGATGTGAACCCGGGGATTTGTTCGTCCTATATTTTCTCTCGCAAACCGGGCGATAAGGTGATGATTTCGGGTCCTTTTGGCGATTTCCACATTTTGAATACCCAGCGTGAAATGTTGTACGTCGGGGGTGGTGCCGGTATGGCTCCGTTGCGTTCACATCTGTTGCATTTGTTCCACACGTTGAAAACGACGGATCGTAAAATCTCTTACTGGTATGGTGCACGTTCCAAGAACGAAATTTTCTACGAAGAAGATTTCCGCGCCATCGAACGGGAATTCCCCAACTTTACCTTCAATATTGCCTTGAGTGAGCCCCGTCCGGAAGACAATTGGACCGGTTACGTCGGCTTCATTCATCAGGTCATTCTGGATAACTATCTGAAGGATCACGATGCGCCGGAAGATATAGAATACTACATGTGTGGTCCCGGCCCGATGGCCAATGCAGTCAAAGGCATGTTGGATAGCTTGGGTGTACCCAAAGAAATGTTGATGTTTGATGATTTTGGATGATCCCCACACGAAGTGATCTACAAGAAAGCCCCGATGTACAAATGCATCGGGGCTTTCTGTTTACGGGTAGAGGGTGGATTCCAGCCATTCGTCCCCGATCCAATCGTACTGAGTCCGTGTGTGCATTCGATTTTGTTTGCCGGACCAGAATTCAAAGCGCGTCGGACGAAGCCGGTAACCTCCCCAGTCGGGTGGTCTTGTGGGTTTTGTTCCGGTCACAAGCATTTGAAAAAAGTCTCGGTTGAAGGCGTCCGGATCGGTCAGAACCTGGCTTTGCCGGGACAGGTAGGCGCTGATTTGGTTTTCCAGGGGCCTGGAGTAAAAGTAGGCATCCGACTCCTCGGCCGATAGGCGTTCGATGCTGCCCTCAATGCGTATTTGCTGATAGGATCTTTCCCAATAGAAGAGGAGCGCAGCGTAGGGGTTCTCCTGCAGTTCGCTGCCTTTTCGGCTGAGCGCATTGGTATAGAAGACAAAGCCATTCCGATCGTGGGATTTTAACAGCACCATGCGGGCCGAAGGTTTGCCGGAAGCATCGGCCGTTGCAAGCACCATCGCGTTGGCATCGGTCGAATTGCTATTAATTACTATTTTATACCAAATGTCGAATAATTTATATGGATTTTCTTTATTCATTGTAATAAACAGGTTATTTTTGTTTCCGATAGATGCGACGAATGTAGGACTATACTTTTTAAAACAATCATATCAGCCTTAAGTTCAATACCAAACACCTTAATTTTTACCATGATTCAAGTGAATAATGTACGCTTTTCGTATGGAAAGGAGACCGTATTAAATGACATCTCTTTTTCGGTGGAAAAGGGCTCTGTCTACGGATTTATCGGCGCGAACGGTGCCGGAAAAACCACCATGATCCGATTGTTGCTGGGCCTGATTCGCCAAACGCAGGGATCCATTCGTATCCAGGGTGCAACCGTCTGCCGTTCCAATTTTAACTATCTGAGACAGGTGGGCAGCATGATTGAGAATCCCTCGATCTATGCCGCGCTGACGGCCTACGAAAACATGAGCGTCTACGCCCCATTTTACGGTCTTTCACGCAAAGAATTGCTGTCCTGTTTGAAAAAGGTAGGCTTGGATCGCTATCCGGATGTGCCTGCCGGATCCTATTCACTGGGCATGAAGCAACGACTGGCTTTTGGAATGAGTCTGATGCACAATCCGGATCTGTTGATCTTGGATGAGCCCATGAACGGACTGGATCCTCAAGGCATTGCCGAGATGCGTTCCATTCTATCGGAACTTCAGGAGGAAGGCAAAACCCTCTTTTTTTCCAGCCACATTTTGAGTGAAATGGATTCGATGTGCGATGCGATTTGTGTGATCAACAAAGGGCAGTGCCTGTTTCAGGGTACGATCGACGAACTGAAGGCCAGCAATCCCAGTCAGCGGTACCGAATCAAATGTTCCGATCCGGATCGTTCGGTAGCCCTCTTATCGACCGTATCGACCGAGCCGATCGAACGCAAAAAGGAGGATGTGTTGGTCTGTCTGGATTCGAAAGAGCGGGTTCCGGCCATGTTGACGTTACTACAGGAAAACGGTGTTCGGGTCTTTGAGGTATTCTCGACCGGAGATCGATTGGAAGATGCCTATTTCAACCTTTTAAAAAAACGCATATGAATATTATAAACGTCATCCATGCAGAATGGAAGAAAAAATACAAAACAAATGGCCTGCTGTTGGGTTTGGCCGTATTGGCTCCGGTGCTGATACAATGGGCAATCTATCTAAGCAAGTGGGACGCAGTCAAAGTCGATTTAAGCACCGATGGCTGGATGATGCACGTCGGTGTTCTGCATACCATGGTCACTCAACTTTTGTATCCGATCGTCTGTATTGTGCTGGTTTTTTCCGACATTCAACAGGAAAACAAGGCCGATAGTTGGAAGGTGATGTATGTCTTGCCCATACGTAAGCTGTATATCGCTTTGGGAAAATTGATCTTTTTGTTTGCTCAGGCATTCGTGCTGTTGTTTGCGTATGCCGGTTTGCAGGTTTTGTCGGGATTTGTGGTCTCGGGCTATTTACAACCTTCGGATCAATGGTCTGATGCATCGCTGATGCAAGCATTGGAGTACATGCAATTGCCCCGGATTGGATTGTATCTGTGTAGCCTGATCAGTTTGCACCTATGTTTGGAACTGTTCCAACGCAAGGGTATGGCTGTCTTAATGCTGGGTTTGTTGTCAATGGTTTTGCTGGCACCCTTCTCCGCATATTGGAGCGGTTTTAAATGGATTCCTTATACGATGATTTCCAGTATGCGCCTTATTGAAGGAGATTCAAGCCAACTGTTGTCCATGGATCTTGCTGCCTGGGGGTATTTATTGGTCTTTACCGGTATTTCGTGTTGGTGGTTTGATCGACGCGATCTTTGATGGGTGTTCCGACGCAAGTTGCTTGAGTTGGTTGCGATCAATCTTTCCGCTGTCTGTTCTGGGCAGTGCGTCAACACTGCGTTGATGCTTGGGTATACAATGGGCGGGTACGTTGGCTTGGAAGAGGCCTACATCGATGGGCTTGCCGGTATGGATCAGAACAAGGGCCTCTCCAAATTTGGCATCGGGAACGGATGTAAGGGCAAAATCCTGCTTGATCCATTCACTCAGTTGCTGCTCGAGTACTTCGATTTCTATTTTGATGCCACCGGTGTTGATGATTTGATCCCGTCGCCCCAACACCCGGAACGTACCATCCGGACGCATGTTGACCCGGTCGTTGGTATGGAGTGCGTGTACACCAATGTGTGCTGCATCGATGAGGAGACACCCTTCGTCATCGATACGCAAACGAACACCGGCCAAGGGTTGATAAAACGGGCTTGCTTCTGTTCCGTTGATCCTTCTCAAGGCGATGTGTGACAGCGTTTCGGTCATGCCGTACGACATATAGATTTCGTTGGGTAGCACGCGGAGTCGATCCTCTAGATCGGAATCCAGCGCGCTCCCACCAATGAGCAACTGGCGGCAGTTCAACAGGCCTTTGGTTTCGTTGGGGGTCTGCAGGCTGTTGTAAATTTGCAAGGGGACAAGCGGTGCAAAATCGTAAGGAATGTTTGCGGGCGGTTCTACTTGAAACGGGTGTCCCGTAGGGGCGATGGGGTAGAGATCCAGTCCGGCATGCAAGGCACGAACCAACATCATTTTTCCGGCAATATACCCGACAGGCAAGGCAAATAAGACCCGTTTTTTTTCCGTCAATCCAAAATACGCACAACTGATGCGTGCACTTTCCAGCATGTGTTGTTTGAGTACGCTCAGTTGCTTGGGTTTGCCCGTCGATCCCGACGTTTGTACACAGATGCGATCCGTGGGGGCGGACCACTCCTGAAGAAAGCGGCGAATCTCCTGCATGTGTGGGCTTTCGGCATTCGGAAGTTGCTCCCATTCCCTGTCCGTATGCGTTGCCTGGATGGGCTGTCCGTTGATGTACAATCGTTGTCCCATGGTGTTCAATCCCGTTGCTGATACCATAATTGATCCCCTTTGACGTGCAACGGAAGTTGAATGTTGTTGTGGTACAATGCGCCTGTTCCCAAGCCTTGATGCCTGTGTATGGCCTTTGT
>JAQVXI010000040.1 GCA_028709215.1 Bacteroidales bacterium | reverse complement strand
TGTGAATATCGGATTCTTACAAAGGAAGGTACATGGAAGTGGATTAGTGAACGGGGCATTTGTGTGTTTGACGACTCTGGAGAGATTCTCTTTCTGGAGGGATATATTGAAGACATTAGTCAACGTAAGCAAAACGAAACCTTCCAACATTTGCTCTATAAGATTGCACGCAGTTCGATGACGGTCAAGACATTGGATGAGTTGTTGCTGCAGTTAAAAACAGAGCTTGGTATGCTTATGGATACGCGTACGTTTTTTGTGGCCATTGCAAATGATGCCGGCACGCAGTTTAAACGTATTTTGTTTACCGAGGATCAATGCAGTGAGGATGTTTATCCGATCAAAGACAGTTTGGCCGGTTACGTTCTACAAACCGCTACCGCATTATTATTGAAGGGATCCGACTATCTTTCGTTTATCGAGGAGCATTCGATTTTGACGTATACCGATTTCCCAGCCTGTTGGATGGGGGCTCCCATTCTGATTGATGAGAAGGCGCGTGGTGTATTGGTGGTGAAACATGCAAGAAATGCCGAAGCCTATGATGCGTCCAGTTTGCGTATGCTGGAAATGCTGGCGCATGAATTGAGCATCATCATGCAACGAGCCAAAATTATTCAGGCCCTCGTTGCAGCGAAGGAAAAGGCGGAAGAGAGTGATCGTTTGAAGACGGCTTTTTTGGCCAACATCAGTCACGAAATCCGTACGCCGATGAACGGCATTCTTGGTTTTATGGAACTGTTGGCCGATCCGGAAACGGGAGAAGGAGAACGGGAACAATACCTGAAGGTGATGCAGAAAAGCGGTCAACGATTATTGGTGACCATCAACGACATCATCGAAGTCTCAAAAATAGAGTCGGGGCAGTTGGAAATACACGAATCTGCTTTACCGTTGTGCGATCTAATGCATTATCTGCATTCGTTTTTTGCAAAGCAAATCCGTTCGGAAGCGGTTCGGCTTGAGTTGCGGGAATGTCCCGATGAAACCGTCCACATCGATCGCTACAAATTGGAGGCGGTTTTAAGTAATCTGATCAACAATGCCATAAAGTTTACCCGAAAGGGCCAAATCGAATTTGGAGTTCGAATCGAAGGGAATTTCTTATTCTTTTTTGTAAAAGATACTGGGGTGGGCATACCGGAAGAAAAAATCCATCGAATTTTTGATCGCTTCATTCAAGTCGATTTGGACATCACCCGTCCGTATGAAGGCTCCGGGCTGGGTTTGTCCATTGTAAAAGCCTATGTGGATGCAATGGGGGGATCGATTTTTGTTGAATCCATGCCCGGTAAGGGGAGCCTTTTTCAGTTTTATTTACCGTTTAAACCAACGAATACAAACCAAAACCTGAATAATATGACAACAGAAACACGAAAATCGGAAGGCCTTGATCCGGTAAAAATCCTCTTGGCTGAGGACGATGAGGCCAGCTCCATGTACATTCAAGCCATTTTTGATCGATATCCGGACGTGACCCTACTTCAAGCCTCCGATGGACTGGAAGCGGTACGACTCGCTCAGGACAATCCCGAGTTGGATTTGATCCTGATGGACATCAAGATGCCGGGGATGAATGGACTGGAGGCTATCAAACAAATTCGTTTATTCAATCCAAAGGTCCCTATTGTTGCGCAAACCGCTTATGCTTTTTCGGACGACAAGGACAATGCATTTAAGGCCGGTTGCAATGAATACCTGGCCAAGCCCATCAATCGGTCGGATCTGTTGCATTTGATGGAGAAGTTGCTTGGCAATCGTTGGAAATGAAGGCCTTGTTTCTGACAGGCAGCCGTGGATTTATCGCACAATCCCTCATTCGACGTTGGTTGAATGCGGGTGGACAGGTTTATTGTTTGCTTCGCTCGGAGACACAGGAGCAGCCAACGAACGGAGTTCATTATGTGGGTTGGCAGGACATCGAATTGCATCGGATTCAGTTGCCAGCGTTTGAAGCGGTGATCCATTTGGCCGGATATCCCATCGCCAAACGTCTGTGGACCCGATCCGTGCGGAAAAAGATTCGTGCAAGTCGTGTCGATACCGGTAGATTGCTTGTTCAGTGGATGCAAACGGGTGTCTTGCAGACCCATTGTTACATGACCGCATCGGCGGTGGGCATTTATGGAGACGGATGCGCTACGTTAGAAGATCAGGAGCCGCAAGCAACCGATTTTTTGGCTTCCGTGTGTCGGGATTGGGAACAGGTTGCGTTGGATTGCCGCAATCCGGATATTCGCGTGCTTCGATTGCGCTTTGGCTTGGTGTTGGGCAAAGAAGGGCTTTTAAAACGGTTGATACCAATCTATCGTGCCTATGCCGGAGCCGTTTTAGGCAATGGAAAGCAGTGGGTTTCCTGGATTCACATCGATGATTTGATTGAAGCGATGTTGCACCTTTTGCACGATCCAACACGTTCCGGAGCCTTTAACGTAACGGCACCCAATCCGGTTACCATGCGCCATTTTTCAAAATTATTGGCTGGAGGCTTACATCGGCCTTTGATCGGGCGCATACCCGCATGCGTATTGAAGAGGCTATTGGGCGATTTATCCAGTTTGTTTCTTTTCAGCCAAAAAGCACTTCCTACCCGTTTGCAGGCGAGCCGTTTTGAGTTTCGATACGTGCATCTGGATGAGGCGTTCAAGCAGTTATTGGATCATTGATAAATTTCCAATAAAAACGTTGGTATAACTGCCGGAAGATTCGTATTTTTGCAGGTTTACGAAAGATAAAAATGGAGCAATCAATCGATATAAAGGGTGCACGGGTTAACAATCTGAAAAACATTGATGTACGCATCCCACGCAATCAATTTGTGGTCATTACAGGACTTTCCGGATCCGGAAAGTCTTCGTTGGCTTTTGAAACATTGTATGCGGAAGGGCAACGTCGTTACGTAGAAAGTTTGTCTTCGTATGCACGTCAGTTTCTGGGCAGAATGAATAAGCCCGAAGTGGACTCCATCAAAGGAATACCTCCGGCCATTGCCATTGAGCAGAAGGTAAATACACGCAATCCGCGATCTACCGTTGGAACCTCGACCGAAATTTACGATTACTTACGGTTGTTGTATGCGCGGGTTGGAAAAACCCATTCGCCCATATCCGGAGACTTGGTAAAAAAACATCAGGTTGAGGATGTGATTGAAACGGCGTTGGCCCATCCGGAAGGAACACGGTTTTACATTTTATGTCCTTTACTGGTTCCCGAAGGTCGAAATTTGAGTGATCAACTGGGGATGCTGCTTAAACAGGGTTTCAATCGTTTGGAACAAGGGGGACGGGTATTGCGCATCGAGGATGTTTTTGAGACATTTAGTCCCGATACTACGCACGCGCCGGATGATATGCTTCTTTTGATCGACCGAATGGAGGTTCAGCACGACAAAGCAGCGCGTAATCGAATGGCGGATTCCATTGAAACCGCCTTTTACGAAGGGAATAATACCTGCTTTCTGAAATTCTTAACGGAAGATCCCGAGCCGCTGCATGTGTTTTCCAAGCAGTTTGAGGCCGATGGTATGGTTTTTCAGGAACCCACGGATCAGATGTTTAGTTTCAATTCCCCCATCGGTGCCTGCCCGACCTGTGAGGGCTTTGGCAAAGTCATTGGCATCGACGAAGATTTGGTGGTCCCCAATAAGTCCTTATCCATTTACGAGGATGCCATTTATTGCTGGCGAGGAGAGAAGATGGGGGAGTGGAAGCAACAACTCATTGAACACGCCAACCAATTTGATTTTCCCATATTTCGTCCCTGGTATCAATTGACCAACGAACAAAAACGTTTGGTTTGGACGGGAAATGATTATTTTGAGGGGTTGAATGCCTTTTTTAAAATGCTGGAAGAGAACCAGTATAAAATCCAATATCGGGTGATGTTGGCTCGTTATCGCGGCAAGACGGTCTGTCCGGATTGTGGTGGAACCCGTTTGAAAAAAGAAGCCGGTTATGTAAAGGTCGGTGGCAGAGCCATCGCTGAACTGGTGGAATTGCCCATCGATCGTTTGACCGATTTTTTTAACGACCTGTCATTGGATGCTACAGACATGGCCATTGCAACCCGACTGTTGACAGAAATTCGCACACGTCTCGGTTTTTTGCGCGATGTGGGTCTGGGATATTTGACCTTAAACCGACTCTCTTCGACCTTATCCGGTGGTGAAAGTCAGCGCATCAATCTGGCTTCTTCTTTGGGTAGTAGTCTGGTTGGATCCCTTTACATACTGGATGAGCCCAGTATTGGTCTGCATTCCCGGGATACGGAGCGTTTGGTGTACGTGTTGAAACAGTTGCAGGGACTGGGCAATACGGTTGTCGTTGTCGAACACGACGAGGACATCATTCGTGCAGCCGATTATATTTTGGATATTGGCCCGGATGCAGGACGTTTGGGGGGAGAGTTGGTTTTTCAGGGCAGTTTGCAGGAACTCCTGTCTACCCGCAGTGATTCTTCTTGGGTCGATCGCAGTTACACTGCCCGCTATCTAACGGGGAGAGACGTGATCCCTGTACCGACATCGCGTCGCCCGTGGAATCAGTACATCGAATTAAAATCGGCAAGTCAAAACAACCTGAAAGGCATCGACGTCAAATTTCCGTTGCATGTGATGACGGTCGTTACCGGAGTAAGCGGGTCGGGAAAATCCACACTGGTACGCGATGTTTTGTACACCGCTTTGCACCGTCATTATGGTGGTACAACGGAGCGTGTTGGAATGTTTGGGGAACTCTCCGGTGATTTGGCAGCCATAAAAGCCATCGAACGGGTCGATCAAAACCCGATCGGAAAATCTTCGCGTTCCAATCCGGTGACCTATCTGAAAGCATACGATGAAATTCGGAAGCTGTGGTGCGATCAGCCGTTGGCCAAACAAATGGGGTATACGCCTTCGCACTTTTCGTTCAATGTGGCCGGTGGTCGTTGTGAGGAATGCCAAGGAGAGGGTACCATTACGGTCGAAATGCAATTTATGGCCGACCTGGTTCTTGAATGTGAAGCCTGCCACGGCAAACGGTTTAAGTCGGATATTTTGGAGGTTCATTATCGGGGCTATTCCATTGCCGACGTGTTGGATATGACGGTCGATCAGGCGATTGAGTTTTTTTCGGAGACCAACGGAAACCAAGAAAAGCGGATTGTTCGTAAAATGAAACCATTGCAGGCGGTTGGTTTGGGTTACATTAAGTTGGGACAGGCTTCTTCTACCTTATCCGGGGGCGAAAGTCAACGCGTTAAGCTGGCTTACTTTTTGAGTGCCGATCACGTAGAGCCGACCCTGTATATTTTTGACGAGCCGACTACGGGTTTGCATTTTCACGACATTTCCATTTTGTTGAAGGCCTTTGATGCGCTGATTGCAAAAGGGCACAGCCTTCTGATCATCGAACACAATCCGGATGTAATCAAATGTGCCGATCACATCATTGATTTGGGACCGGAGGGAGGCGAAGCGGGAGGGTACCTGGTTTTTGCCGGAACGCCGGAAGATCTTTGTCGTTGCGAGCGAAGCCATACCGGTCGGTATTTGACTCTTTAGCGTCACAAATCAACGGAAATACTGCCATATTTGTACAATAACGTGTATACTCGGGTGGATTGTAGTACTTTTGAATCCCACTTACGCTTAACCAAGGTGGTTGTTTCCATGAAAAAGGCAGTGAACGTATTTCTATTCATAATCACCTTGTCGGTCAGCATTCAGTTGCAGGCAAGTGTGCGCATCAATGAATTTATGGCCTCCAATTCGTCCACGTTGATGGATGAGGACGGAGCCTATTCGGATTGGATCGAGTTATACAACGATTCCGATTTTCCCGTAAATTTAAGGGATTGGTCGTTGACCGATGATGTAGATAATCCGACCAAGTGGAGATTTCCTTCCGTTGAAATACCTGCCCGTTCCTGTCTGGTTGTATTTGCGACCGACGAAAACCGATTGACGGATGTACGTTTTTTGCATACCAATTTCAAACTGAGCGCATCGGGCGAGTACCTTGCTCTTTTTGATCCGGATGGCAAGTTGATGACGGTCTTTGATCCGATGTATCCGCCCCAATTTCCGGATGTGTCCTATGGGTACGCCTCCGGTGATTATGTCTTCCTGCCACAACCGTCACCGGGTATCCATAGCGATGAAGCGGTTGTTCAATTGACCATGCCGGATGTTGATTTGCCACACGGGTTTTATGAAGCGCCGTTTGCTTTGACCATCGGCAACCCCAATGCGTTGGCGGAGATCTATTATACGACCGATGGAAGTGTACCTTCAAAGGAACATGGGACACGCTATACTGCCCCCATTCCAATAGCCAAGACGACCGTGTTGCGTGCCGTTGCCGTGTGGGATGGATTTGAAGATAGTCGCGTACGTACACAAACCTACCTGTTTCTGGATGATGTACTGAAGCAAGGCAACCGGCCTGAAGGTTATCCGGATAATTGGGGGCCTTACACGGCTTTATCGGGTGTCGTTACGGCCGATTATGAAATGGATCCGGATTTGCTTCAAGATCCCATCATCGCACAAAAGACAAAGGAAGCCTTATTGGATTTACCAACCCTATCGTTGGTTACGGATAAAGATCATTTTTTCTCGCTGGAAATGAACGATTCAACGGGTGGAATTTATGTGTATACGGGAGCCCCGCTCGGTACAACAACCTATGGGCCGGGTCGGGGCTGGGAGCGGCCGGTATCGGTTGAATTTTTTGATGCAAAAAGTGATCTATCCATTCAAATCGATGCGGGTATCCGTTTGCAGGGTGGACACAGTCGTCGTCATGAGAAAAATCCGAAGCATTCGTTTCTGTTGCTCTTTAAAGATCCCTATGGGCCCAAAAAGCTGGATCTGGATTTGTTTCCCAAAGGCAGCAATACATCGCACAATAAGTTGGTGCTTCGTGCCGGATTTGGCAACAATTGGCTGCATCAAGCTGCGGCAGAGCGTATGTTGGGATCCTATCAGCGAGATATTTGGGGAAAGGACACGCAACGGGCCATGGGGCATCCGTCGAGTCAGTCCAAGCATATGCATTTGTACATAAACGGGATCTATTGGGGCATGTATGCTCCCTCCGAACGCATGGACAAGGATTTTGCCGAGGCTTACTTGGGAGGTGATGCCGAGGAATACGATGTCATCAAAGACTATGCCGAAGTAGCCGATGGTACCATTGATGCTTGGAAAGCCATGATGGCCCTGGCTAAGCAGGGCTTGGAAACCAACGAGGCCTATCAGCGCATTCAAGGACGTAACCCCGACGGCAGCATCAATCCTGACTTGCCCAACTACGTCGATGTCGTCAATTTGGCGGATTATATGCTGATTAATTTTTACGGAGCCAATACCGATTGGGATCACCACAATTGGGCTGCGATGCGCAACCGCAACCGCAACGACCAGGGCTTTCGGTTTTTTTGCTGGGATGGCGAGCATTTGGTTAAATCAAACAACTTGAATGGGAATGTGCTGAGTGAGAACAATGCCAATAGTCCCAGTTATTTGTTTCAGCAATTGATGAAGAATGCTGATTTTAAAGCCTTATTTGCCAATCGTGTTCAAAAGCATTGTTTCAACGGTGGTGTGTTGACTCCTGCGATGGCTTCTGGTATTTGGTCCCAGCGAAGTGCTGATATTAATCAGGCCGTCTATGCCGAATCTGCTCGTTGGGGTGATTATCGTCGAGATGTGCATCGTTGGCAAGGCGGTCCTTATGCGTTGTATACCGTAGAAGACCACTGGTTGCCCGAACAGCAGAATATGTTGCAAACCTACTTTCCGGCGCGCACCGATGTGTTTGTTTCACAGTTGAAAAGCAAGGGTTTTTATCCTTCATTGGAGGGCCCTCGCTTGCGCATCAATGGATCGGATGTTTATTCGGATACATTGGAAGCGGGTAGTACGCTAACCATGCTTGCGGCGATGGGGCCGGTTTTGTACACGACAACGGGGGTTGATCCCAAAGACGTTGTCAGTGGTGAAGTGCTGACCTATAGTGGAGCGATGCCGATGAAGCATTCCACACGTATTATGGCTAGAAATTATTTAAATGGCGAATGGAGCCCGTTGGTCGATAAATATTTTTACATCCCCGCAGATCGTGAAGGGCTGCAGCTGACCGAGATTCATTACCATCCCCATGGCTTGGTTGAGATGGACGGAGATTCCTTTGAATTTTTGGAATTGAAAAACGCCAGTCAAGGAACTCTGGATATGAGCGGTATGCGCTTTTCGGAAGGCATCGACTTCACGTTTCCCAAGGGTACGTATCTAGAAGCCGGAGCGTTTGTGGTTTTGGCTGAAAATCGAGATGCTTTTGTGCATCGGTATGCGTTTGAACCGTTTGGTATATACGGCGGTAAACTCAGTAACGATGGAGAGCGGCTGGTGTTGCTCAGTCAAAACGAGGAGCTTTTGATGGAGGTGATCTATGGTGTTGCGGGAGACTGGTCCCGTCTGGCCGATGGTGGAGGTTACTCGCTGGTTCCGGTCGATCCCAATCGGAATCCGGATCCGTTATTGGCTTCCAATTGGCGGCGATCGCACGAAGTGGGTGGTTCACCGGGAGCAGATGATGTTGCCGGTATCAATTACGTACGTGATGGCTCTGTTGTCGGTCTTGATCCGGTGGATGCGGTTGGTTGTCGAGGGTTGTCCGTCGTGCCCAATCCGTTCGATGCAGAAACGTTGCTGTCGTATGAGATACCTTCCATCGGTCATGTACGCATTACCGTTCAGAACATCATGGGACTGCGGGTGGCTGTTCTCTTTGATGGACAACAAGATCCGGGTTCGCATACCTTGCGTTGGGTTCCCGATGCCGATTTGCCTGCAGGGATGTATGTTGCTACACTGGAATGGGTTTCTGATCAAGGCAAACAAAAACAAAGCATCAAAATGATGCGTGTGCACTAAATTTTACGATAAAACAACGCAAAACGACGGCTCGTGTCCGTTGGTTTTGCGTAGTTTTGCCACAAATACGATGAAAATAATAGGTAAAAAATGAAAAAAAGACTTGTTTATTTGGGTGTAATGATGGCACTGTTGTTGGGCCTAACATCGGCTGTAGAATCCAATCGCTGCATTACCATATTCACCATTGGTGACAGTACCTGTGCAAACAAACCTCTGGACAACGAGCGTCTTGAGCGGGGCTGGGGACAGGCTTTGTCCGGATTTTTTGATTCGAAGTCGGTGGTTGTTGACAACCACGCACTCAACGGGCGCAGTAGCTTGAGCTTCCGGAACGAAGGACACTGGCAGAAAGTGTACGAACGCATCCGCCCTGGAGACTATGTTTTCATCCAGTTTGGTCACAACGACCAGAAGACCAAAGCCGATCGTCATACCAAACCAGGGAGTACCTACGATGATCAATTGCGTCAGTACATTCGCGAAACCCGTGAAAAAGGAGGCTTCCCGGTCTTACTAACGTCCATCGTACGGAGAAAATTTGACGAGCAGGGTAAACTGATCGATACCCATGGAGACTATATCCAAGCGGTTCGCAACGTGGCAGAAGAAATGAATGTACCCTTGATCGATCACAATCAAAGCAGCGCTGCTTTGGTCGAAGGCATGGGACCGGATGCGTCCAAAGCGTTGTTTATGTGGGTCGAGCCGGGAACCAATGCGGCCGATCCCAAAGGCAAGCAAGATGATACCCATTTGCGTGCAAAAGGTGCGCGCGCCATGGCACGTTTGGTGGTGGAAGAAATCGAAGCGAAGATTCCGGCGTTGAAACCCTTCATTCAATACCACGATTTGGTGGTGGCTCAAGATGGCAGCGGTGATTTTATGACGGTGCAGGAAGCCATCGATGCCGTCCCCTTGAATCGATCCAAAACGACGCGTATTTACATTCGAAAGGGTACGTACAAAGAACGCATCCTGATTTCGGAGGCCATGCGCAACCTGCATTTGATTGGAGAAGCGGCTGCCGAAACGATTTTGACCTTTGATAACTATGCCTCCAAGCCCAATGCCTTTGGTGAAAATTTTGGAACGTTTGGTTCTTCCAGTCTGTTTATTTATGCTTCGGACTTTACGGCAGAGAATCTGACGTTCGAAAATTCTGCCGGCAACGTCGGTCAGGCCGTCGCGGTGATGGTTGCTGGCGACCGGGTGGTTTTCCGCAATTGCCGATTTCTGGGCAATCAGGATACACTGTATACCTGGGGCAAACAAAGCCGCCAGTATTATGTGGACTGTTACATTGAAGGGACGGTCGACTTTATTTTTGGTTCCTCCACCTGTGTGTTTGAGCGTTGTGAAATCAAAGCCAAACGTGCTGGCGGTTACTTGACAGCGGCTTCAACGCCCGAGCAAAATGCCTTTGGCTATGTTTTTACAGAATGTCGTTTGACTGCAGACGAAGGTGTCGAAAAGGTATTTTTGGGCAGACCCTGGCGTCCCTATGCAAAAACGGTGTTCATCGATTGCGAAATGGGTGCACACATTCATCCGGCCGGTTGGCACAATTGGAACAACAAAGAAGCCGAAGCCCATTCGTTTTATGCCGAATCGGGTTCAAAAGGGCCTGGATCTAAGGACCCCGAGCGGGTTTCGTGGGCACGCACCATCAAACGGAGTGAACGCAAAAACTTTCGGATGGCCTCTGTTTTGAGCGGATCCGATGATTGGAATCCGCAACAATAAAATGTATCTTTGCACACGCATGGTTCACCGGTTGTAAAGACCGGTGATGAAAAGGGAAATCGGTGCAAATCCGATACAGTCCCGCTGCTGTGAATTCCGTCAAGGGTTCGGAGATGATGCCACTGTCCAGATACGCCAACGGATGGGAAGGCCTCCAAAACCGGAATAAGTCAGAAGACCTGCCATGCCGAATGTTCGTCAGCTTTCGAGGAAAGAGCGAGGGAACCGGTCTGTGGCGTATCATCCGGTCATTTGAATCCTGCCTTGCATGCTGGCATAATGAAACGACTTCATGCCACGCGTGATTGCCTTTTTTGTTGCCTTCCTCTGCTTGCTGAACCTTTTGGCTCAGCAGGATAGTTTGCGTACATATCGGATTCAGGAGGTGTATGTGTCCGGATCACTGGATCCATCCGGCAAGCGTTCCGCAACACCTTTGCAGCGTTTGGATGGAGCCATGCTTTCTTCCATTAATTCGTTGTTGGTCTCGGATGCGACCCGTTTTTTTTCAGGTGCCGTTATAAAGGATTACGGTGGCATTGGAGGTATGAAAACCTTATCGGTGCGCAGCATGGGTGCACAACATACCGCCGTTTCGTACGATGGTGTGACCTTGTCGGATGCACAAACCGGACAGATCGATCTGGGACGATTTGCCCTCAATTCCATCGAGGTACTGCAATTGACCATCGGTGACGGCAACGATATTTTTCAACCGGCTCGACAGTATGCTTCTTCTGGAATGCTGTCCATGCAAAGCAAACGTCCGTTCTTTCAGAACGGGGAACGGGTGCACGGAGATGCCTCCATGCAGGTCGGTTCGTTTGGATTGATGCATCCCCATCTCAATCTGGCTGTTCGCCTGCACCCCAATTGGTCGGCGACGGTTTCGACCGAGTACTTAAAATCTGAAGGAAATTACCCGTTTGAGTTAGAAGGAGAAGATTCGGTCTCCACTCAGGTGCGACGCAAGCACAATGCGGTTGAAAACAAACGGATTGAATTGGGTTTGTGGTCTCAATGGCAGGGTTGGAAATGGGACAGCAAATGGTATCATTTTGATAGCAGCAAGGAGTTGCCCGGGGCGGTGATCTTGTATAATTCCTCGAGCGAACAGTATTTGTGGGACAAACAGGAATTTGTTCAAATGCATTTGCAGTCTCCTGCGTTGGGGCGTATGGATTTCAAAACCAGCCTCAAGTATAACGATGCCGATCAACGGTATTTAAACAATCAGTATTTGGGAGCCTCCGGCAAAGAAGAGGTTCAATATGCACAACAAGAAGTGTATGCTTCTTTGGTGGGACGTTATCGCTTGCATCCCAAGCTGCATGTAAGTCTGGCGCATGACGAGGTGTATCAAACCATGCAGTCAACCCTACAGGGTTTTGCGGAACCCAAACGCCGGTCCGGATATACGCATGCTGCGGTCAAGCTGATGCAGGATCGGTTTCTAGCCACCGCCGGTGTTTTGTTGACGCAGGTGGATGAAGCGGCAACCTATGCGCAGGCAGCACAGGATTTAAGCCGCTGGAGCCCTTCGTTGAGCACTTCCTGGCAACTATTCCCACAACAAAACCTGTTCCTAAGAGCCTTTTACAAAGCCTCGTTTCGTATGCCGAGTTTCAACGATTTGTATTATACCAACAGCGGAAACCGCAATTTAAAACCGGAAGACAGCAAACAGTGGAATGTGGGTTTGACGGTTGAACAGCCTTTGAAGGGGGTCTTATCCGTGTTTTCAGCGCAAGTGGATGTCTTCCACAACCGCATTCGTGATAAAATTATGGCCATTCCTACCAAGAATGTTTTTGTTTGGAGCATGGTCAACTTGGGTTCGGTCGATATCAAAGGATTGGACGCGACCCTACACGTGGATGCGGCTCCTGGAAAACACCGCATTGGATTAACCTGGACGCATTCGTATCAACGGGCATTGGATCAGACGCGGGCCGATGATGCGGTGTACAATAATCAGATCGCCTACGCACCACGCATTTATGGATCCGGAAGGATGGATTGGCATTTGGGATCGTGGAGTCTGGATTATACGCTGTTGTATTCCGGCCATCGGTATGTAACCGGACACAACCTGGAGGAGAATCGATTGCCCGGTTATGTGGATCAGGGCTTGGGCCTGGAACATGCGTTTGACCTGAAGAAGGCAACGTTACGGTTGAAGGGCGAATTACTGAATATGAACCATGCATCGTATGAAATCGTACGCAATTTTCCCATGCCGGGGCGTTCGTTTCGTTTGATGTGTACGTATCAATGGTAAGGTATGAAAAAGATCGTGATTTTTTTGCTGATGTTGGGTGGCTTGTTTGCCTGTAATGATATGGAGTCGGTGCTTGAACCGGATCCGGATATCGTTGTAACGGAAGACAGGGGTGGCCTATATGTTTTGTGTGATGGTAATTATTCACTCAATAACAGCACGCTTGCCGTGTACGATTTCGGCACACGGTCAATGCATCGGCGTTTTTTTGAGGCGGTCAATGGGCGAAAACTGGGCGATACCGGCAATGAAATGCTGTTGTATGGCTCGAAGTTGTATGTTGTGATGAACGTTTCCAGTCAGTTAGAGGTGTTGGATGCCCGTACGGGGCTCTCGTTGGCACAGATTCCATTTTTTGACGCAGATCGGGCACGCCAACCCAGGGATTTGTGTTTCTGGGAGGATAAGGTCTATGTTTGTTCGTTTGACGGAACGGTTGCACGCGTGGATACAGCCTTGCTTCAAGTGGATGGGGTTGTCAAAGTGGGACGCAACCCGGACGGCATCACGTATAGTAATGGTAAATTGTACGTGTCCAATTCCGGGGGGCTGGATTATGCGACCGGTTTGGGATACGAACGTACCGTGAGTATTTTGGATGCAGAAAGCATGCAGCTGATCAAGACTTTGGATGTAGGGCTCAATCCCGGTCGCATTCGTGCCGATCGCTACGGTTATGTTTATGTGAGTTGTCGGGGCAATTATTCCGATGTGCCGGGTACTTGGGTGTGCATCGATGCACAATCGGACGAAGTGCATCGGGTGTTCGATCTGGATGTGTTGAATTTTGATGTATACGATCGTTATGCTTATTTGTACCATTACGATTACGAGCGTCAGGACAGTTGGATTAAGTTGTTTGATTTGTTGAATCAGGAGGAAGCACGTTCCAATTTTATTACGGATGCAACAGTGGTTCGAACGCCGTACGGTGTTGATGTACGTGCGGACAACGGAGATGTGTTTATTACCGATGCCGGTAATTTTGTGACTTCGGGCGATGTCTGTTGTTTTGATCCCGAGGGACGACTCAAGTATCGCTTGACTCAGGTTGGGGTGAGTCCCAATTCGGTGGTGTACGTTTCGGATTTTGTCGCTTCGGGATCTGTGAACGATACGATGCCGGCGGAGGCCAATTACATTGCCCGAGTCTGGTCCTACGCACCTGCTCCAGGGCAATTTGTGGGACGTTATCCGTCTTATGAGGCAGGAGACGATGCCGTTTTCATGCTCGAGAAAGTATCCGAGCAGTTAATTGGACGAGCCGATGGTCTGGTCTCGTTGGGCGCATACGGTGGGTCCCTGGTTTTTTCTTTTGCAGAACCCATACGCAATCGTGCTGGGTTGTCGGACTTTACGATCTTGGGAAACGCCTTTAGCCAGTCGGCCGAACCGGGTATTGTTGAGGTATCTGTGGATGCAAACGGCAATGGTTTGCCCGATGATCCTTGGTTTGAGTTGGCCGGTTCAGCCTACGCGCAAGCGGATACCAAAAAACGTATCCGTGTTACCTATCAAAAACCGACACAGTCGGGTGACTCGGTTCAGGTTCGCTTTTCGGACGGTCGTTTTGAACGGATGCCATCCGTTTATCCGGATTGGGCAGGGGATTCGATTGTCTTTACCGGAACCTTATTGGCTCCAACGGCAACCCGAAAAGAAAACACGGGTTTCTGGATTTTAAATGCCCTGGATTGGGGATACGCCGACAACAAACCCAACATTAGCGAGGCGAGTCATCTGGATCTGGATTGGGCTGTGGATGCAGATGGACATGCGGTTGCTTTGGAGGAAGCCCATTTTGTTCGCGTCTATACCGGTGTGTATCAGCACATGGGTGTGGTGGGAGAACTCTCAACCGAGATTTGTGGTGCGATCTTATTCTAATGCTTGAGGCTTCATCAGGACACCCATGCTTTTTTTTCCGTCTGTTTTGATTGCAATGGGATGTTCAAAGCGTATGTGGCGCAGGTAACTGTTTTCAAAAATGGCCGGTTGTTGATCCAAATAATCGAAATCACAGAAATGGTTCTCGTCCTGTTCCGAAATGGTGTAATAGTTTACCCCGAAGGAGGTTAGGTTCTGAAAGAAGTGTGTCCCTTGACTGGGGTCGATCTGATAATGTGTTTTGCCGGCTTCGACAATGAGCTTGGCGGAAGCAATGTGCGGCCATTTGACCGGTATGCCCAACCAAGCATCACTTGATCCCCATCTTCCGGGTCCGATGAGCACATAATTTCGTCCTTCTTCGGTTAGTTTGCGGTTGATCTTTTCGACCTCGTATACCGCCAATTGATTCTTATTGGCACTGAATCCCTCGGCTTTGATGTAGACCAAATCGAAAATGTCGTTTTCGATGCCATGGCCCAGGGCCTTGTCCGTTCTTAAGATCAGTTCGTTTCGATCGATCTGTTCGATGTTTTCCTGAAGCATCTCCTTGGCTTCGACAATGGGTCGGATTTGCAGCAGATAGAAACAACTTTTTTGTTCCTCATTAGGAGTTAGTTCGACGGCAAATTCGATTTCAACGGGTCTGCCCATTTCTTTGTGGCAGAGTTCCAGAATGCGTTCCAGTAGTTTGGCCAGTGGGAAGGTCTCGTTTTGCAGGATGTGTGCAAAAGAGATGACTTTGCGCCCTTCGCCCCAGCTGCCATCGCGCAAGACCTGATCGATGTGGTCGTAGGTTGAGGCCAAATGCTTGAGTGTTCCGTCCGACTCGGCATCCTGTACGCGCAGTCGCATCAGGTTTTGACCATCGTCCGTACTCATTTCGAAGCGTTTGCGGCTTAAATCCAAGCACAAAAACTGCGTTTGCGTCTCCCGAAGTGCAAAATCCAAGGTGCTCATTTGTAGGATGCTGTTGGGATGTTTGGGTGAAAAGCGCAACGTGACACCTCCGTCGACGATGTATTTGCCCAGACCCAGTGCTACGTTGGCAATGCCGTCCTCGGTCGTTTCGTGTCCGATCGGATAATAATTGAGCGAGCGGGCTACACCGGAAAACGTCGGGTAAAAGCGGTTGCCATAGGCGGTTCCACAGACTTCTTCCAAAATGATGGCCATTTTTTCCTGATCGATGATGTTGGATGTTGCCACCATGTACGCCTTGCTGCTTTGATAAAAAGCCGATGCATAAACCGCCTTAATGGATTTCTTCAGCATGAGTAAGGTGTTTTCGATGTCCTCGTCAAATGGGATCATGTAGGTCGAGTAGATGCCGGCAAACGGTTGGTAATGAGCGTCTTCCAAAAGGCTAGATGAGCGGATGGCAATGGGCTTGCGTACAACTTCCAGAAAGGCTCGTATGTTGTTGTTGAATCCGTCCGGGAGGTGTGCATTTTGAAAAACCTCAAGGATTTCCACGTCGCTTGCCTCCGAAAGTGCGATCGGATACAAGTTGTTTTGTTCCATGAACTGGTCGAAGATTTCGGTACACAAAACCAGTGTCTTGGGGATACAAACTTCAACTCCTTCAAAATCAGCAAGTGACGGGCTGCGTTTAATCAAAGCATCAATAAACGCGATGCCTCTTCCTTTGCCTCCCAACGATCCGTCTCCGTAACGCACAAAATTTGAAAAGCGGTCGTATCGTTCCTTTTTAAACTCGGCAATAATTCCCTGGTTCTTCGTGCGCCGATACATCACAATGGCATCCGCGATGATTTTTCGTGCCTCCATGGTATCCTCATAATCGTCAATATCCACGTGCTCAATAAACTTGGCCAGCGGAAACATGGCTCTTGAATACAACCATCTTGAAGCATGGTTGCGCCCCAGATGGAAACGTAAGGACGCGTCCGGAATGTTGTACAATTGTTCAAGTAGTTCCTTGAGGTTGTGTACGCGAATGCGTTCTTCGCCCGTTTCCGGATCCCGAAAGATAAAATCGCCAAACCCGAAATTGTCGGTCATCAGTTGCCGTAATTCCTGTGGGAACGTTTTGGAGGCTTTTTCGATGAAACCGGCTCCAATTTCTTCCGCATACTGCTTGTTGTCCGCGTCGGAAGAATTCAGAATAATGGGCAAAACCGGATCGGCATTGTGTACCCGTCGGCAAAACCGAATGCCGGCCAGGCGATCTCTTTGTCCTTCCCGGTGAAA
>JAQVXI010000039.1 GCA_028709215.1 Bacteroidales bacterium | reverse complement strand
TTCAGTTGTTGGAAAAACATCTTTCTTGAAGTTTGTTGAAAAAATATGTTGCAACATATAATGTTTCTACGTATATTTGCAGTGTATTCTAAAACAAACATAAAAATGGAAACTAGCATAGTATTTGATCAACGTCGTTCGGTCAATTCGTTTGATAAAAACCGATCCATCGACGCGTCGCTATTGAAGGAGATTGTTAATATGGCCGTATTGGCGCCTTCTGCCTTTAATTTGCAGCCCTGGCGTATACTGGTCGTTCAATCGGAGGAAGCGAAGGAGCAGCTAAAGGCTTTGGCAAACAATCAGGATAAGGTTACAGAAGCACCGGTAACACTGGTTTTGATTGGCAATAAGGAAGGGTTTGCGGATGAGAACCCTGTTTGGGAAGAAATGTTGGCCAGTGTAGGCGGCAATGCCGAAATGGTCGCCGGTGCCAAGCAGGCGGCAGCCTATTTGTATGGAACCAGTGAGGAACGAAAACTGAAATTTGCCGAAAGCAACACCGGTTTGCTGGCGATGTCCTTAATGATCGCAGCAAAAGAGAAAGGGGTGGACTCGCATCCCATGAGTGGCATCGATTTCGAAGGCATTCACAAAGCGTTTGGTTTGGGAGAGAACGAGACGGTCGTGATGATGCTTGCGCTGGGGCATAAAAACCCTGAAAAGGAGTTGTACCCGCGTAGACCACGTCGCTCGTTTGATGACATTGCAACGATTGTTTAACGCATAAGGGAGTAGATATGACGATTGATGAAGAAATTCAGGGACACTTTCGAAACGCGTTTCACCGGGGTTTAATTAATTTGGTGTATACGTCTCGTAGTCTGAATTATTCCTTTCTCCAATGCTTAAAAGAACATGGACTAACGGAGCCGCAATACAATGTGTTGCGCATACTGAGGGGCTTTCGGAAAGAGGCCCCTCTTTCCATTGGTTTTATTAAGGAGCGGATGTTGGATAAAGATTCGGATGTGAGTCGCCTTGTGGATCGCTTGTTTGAAAAGGGGTATGTGAGTCGGGTGGAGAATCCTACGGATCGAAGACAGAAGGCGGTTGCGATTACGGAGGCAGGATTGCAGCTTTTGTCGGAGATGTTGGGATGTGAACGTCGGATTGACTCGATGCTTTCCAATCTCAGCCTGGAGGAGGTTACGGAGCTCAATCGATTGCTGGATAAAATCCGCGGATAAACGCGTCAAAAGGTGATCGCTAATATGCAAGTAGTTGTCGATATTGTATAAGTGCAAGACGAATTATTTGCATATATTTGCGTTAATGTATTTGAAATCAAGCATATTGCTTTGCGTGTTTTTTTTATATGTTGTAAGCTTTAATGCGCAACCTGCAACGGAAGATAGGTCTGTTTGGGGCACTTGGGATAAATGGGGGGCTCAATCAGACGGGAGCTATTGCAATCCTATTTTACCGGCCGACTTCAGTGATCTGGATTGCATACGGGTAGGGTCGGATTATTATGCCATTTCGTCAACCTTTCAGTACGCACCGGGGATGGTCGTGTTGCACTCGACGGATTTGGTTCAATGGTCGATCATTGGCCATGCCGTTGAAGATATTCGTCAGATCGGCCCCGAGTTGAATTGGGATCGGATGGATCGCTACGGTCGAGGCATCTGGGCCGGGAGCATCCGTTACCATGAAGGGCGTTTTTATGTTCTCTTTGGCACTCCGGATGAAGGTTTTTTTACAACTTGGGCAGAACATCCGTCAGGACCATGGGCTCCATTAACAAACATCCTTTCCGAAGCCGGTTGGGATGATTGTTCTGCTATTTGGGATTCCGATGGGCAAGCTTGGTTTGTTGGTACGCTGTTTCGGGACAGACGATACGAGACCTATCTGTTTAAAATGACGTCAGATTGCAGTGCGATCGACCGTGAACAGGCACTGCTTTTGCATCACGGTGGTGGTCGTGAAGCAAGTAAGCTCATACAGGTTGGTGCTTGGTATTATCTGATTTACAGTCGAACGGGGGGCGGTTCGCGTTATATGGTCGCGAGGCGAGCCAAGCATATGCGTGGCCCTTGGAGTGAGGAGAAGCAAATTACAGCCCTCAATATTGCGTCGAATCAGCCCAATCAGGGTGGCATGGTTGAAGGACCCAACGGGCAGTGGTGTTTTTTTACCCATCACGGCAAAGGTGATTGGGAGGGCCGTGCGGCCAGTTTGCTGCCTGTCACATGGATCGATGAATGGCCCATTCCGGGCAAACTGCAGGCGGATGGTTTGGGATGCATGCAGTGGTCGGCAAAAATGCCTTTGGCCGGCATAATAAAGAATCACAATTTTTTTGATGACTTTGATGGGCCTCGGCTTGATGCGAACTGGGAATGGAATTATTATCCATACCACGCAAAATGGTCGCTTCAAGCGCGTAAAGGGTTTCTCAGACTGCATGCGGTGCGACCTTTGAAGGACAACGATTTTAAGAAAATTCCAAATATTTTGACGCAACGGGTATATCGTATTCCACACAACGAAGTTACGATCAAATTGGATGTGCGCAAGATGGCAACGGGGCAAGTGGCTGGCTTGTGTCATTATGCCCAATCGTATGCATACGTGGGCGTTTTGTACGAGGAGGGTAGGTACCGTATTTTGTTCAACAATCATGGTACAACGGAGGTCAGGCCGATCGATGCGACTGCTGACATTTGGTTGCGATCAACCTGGAGTATGGATGGTTTGAGCCGTTTTACGTATAGCACAGATGGCATACATTTTTACGCAATCGGCACGCCGTATCAATTTACTTGGGGGCATTATCGTGGAACTCGGGTTGGAATTTTTACGCATCATTCAGGGGAGGAAGGATTTGTGGATGTGGACTATTTTAAATACAATAAGGAATGAAAAAAAGAGTTACAATCGCCTTGGCATTGGCCAGTGTAATGGCAATCGCACAACAGGATCCTCCTCCAAGGGTTACGATCGAACTTCCACAGGGGCGTGCCGCCAGTATTCCTGCGGGTCCATATGCCGCTACATGGGAATCCATTCGTGCGAATTACACGACTCCGCAGTGGTTTGTTCACGGAAAGTTCGGAATCTTTATTCATTGGGGTGTTTATTCGGTACCGGCTGCCGGAAGTGAGTGGTATCCACGTCATATGTATGGTGGTATGCTGAAATATCATACGGAGAAATGGGGAAGCCCGAAGGTGTTTGGTTACAAGGATTTTATTCCGATGTTTACGGCGGAGCACTTTAGACCCGATGAGTGGGCTGCTCTATTTAAGGAAGCTGGAGCGACGTATGTGATTCCGACGGCTGAGCATCACGACGGTTTTGCGCTATACGATAGCAAACTAACCCGTTGGGACGCAAAAGAGATGGGACCCAAACGCGATCTGATTGGAGCGCTTTCGAAATCGGTTCGAGCTGCCGGGATGAAATTTGGGGTATCCAATCACCGAATGGAGCATTGGGATTTTATGTATCCCACACAGGCCAACGAACACGATTTATTTGATCCGGAATATGCGGATTTCTATGGTCCTCCCCAAAAGCCGGATCCTTCCAAGTCTTCTGCCATGGGACCAACGGAAGAGGAAGTGATGGAAGGCAAAGAAGCTCCACAGAATCAGGCTTTTCTTGAAGAATGGTTGGCCCGTTGTCAGGAGATTATTGACACGTATCAACCGGATATGTTGTGGTTTGACAATGGAATCAATAGTCGTGCATTGGATTCAATCAAGCTGCGTCTTGCGGCGTATTACTACAATCGTGCGGAGGAGTGGGGCAAGGATGTTTCACTCAGTACAAAGCACGATGCGTATTTGTATGGAACCATTCGGGATTTTGAGCGCCAAGGTCGTGCTCCAAAAGAGAAAACACCCTATTATTGGCAGGTGGATGAACCCATTGGCCATAAATTTGGCTATGTCGAAGGGCTCAAGTTGCAAACCGCTGGACAAGTCATTCGCAAACTGATCGATAATATTTCCAGAAATGGCAATCTGTGTCTCAATATCTCGCCCAAAGCGGATGGAACCATTCCTGAAGATCAACAATTGGTATTAAAAGAGGTTGGACGCTGGATGCGAATAAACGGTGAGGCTGTGTATGGCACGCATGCTTGGACGTTTTTTGGAGAAGGACCAAGGGTGAATGAAAATCCCTCGGCTTATGATTTCCGATTCACAGAAAAAGGAACGCATACGTTGTATGCCTTCTTGATGAAATGGGCAGGCAATGAAGTCGTAATAAAGTCGTTTGCTTCGGATCGTTTGAGAACGGTTCAACAGGTAAGCTTGTTGGGGCATGCCGAGGCGTTGGATTTCAAACAGACGGAGGATGGTCTAATCCTATCGGTTCCAGCAGAAAATCCCAATGTGGATGTGTCGGTTTTTAGAATCATACTTGAATGAAGTGTGATGATGTTTGGATCTAGAATTGTTTTGTATCTTTGAATAAAAAGACGATGGAATGGCTATTAGAAATCAACCCGGTCCTTTTGGCACTGATGGCGACACTTTTTACCTATGCGGTGACTGCTTTGGGCGCATCGATGGTTTTTTTCTTTAAAACGATCAACAAGAAAGTATTGAATTTGATGCTGGGTTTTGCAGCCGGTGTGATGATTGCAGCAAGTTTCTGGTCTTTGCTGGATCCGGCCATAAAAATGGTCGAAGATAGCGGGGGGATCCCTTGGGTCCCTGCAGTCATCGGTTTTCTCGGCGGTGGAGTTTTTCTGTATGGCTTGGACAAGATTCTTCCCCACTTGCATCTAGGTTTGGCGCGCGATAAAGCGGAAGGTATTCCTACAACCTGGCGTCGGAGCGTGTTGCTTGTTTTGGCAATAACCTTACACAACATTCCGGAAGGATTGGCCGTAGGGGTCGCTTTTGGTGCTTTGGCAATGAATCCTGAAATAGGCGTGTTGAGTGGTGCGATCGTCTTGGCGTTTGGTATTGGGTTGCAGAATTTTCCAGAAGGTGCCGCGGTATCGGTACCCTTGAGACGGGAAGGCTTGTCTCGTTGGAAATCTTTTTTGTATGGTCAGGCTTCGGGGGTTGTTGAACCCATTGCCGGCGTGGTTGGAGCGTTATTGGTCGTATCGATGTCTTCCATTTTACCCTATGCGTTGTCGTTTGCTGCAGGAGCCATGATTTATGTGGTCATTGAGGAATTGATACCCGAATCCCAAACCGGAAACGAGACGGATTTGTCTACGATCGGAGGCATGGTGGGCTTTACCGTGATGATGTTGCTGGATGTGGCGTTGGGGTAGTGAAGTCTAAAAATAGTTTGTAAACGGTTTGGATTTTTGCGATCTTTGCAGGCTCTTCTATACAAAACATGACGCAATCCAAGTATTCTCCGCTGAGCCTCGGGACTGAGCGCATCGGCAAATTACTGGCACAATATGCCATCCCGGCCATCATTGCTATGACGGCTTCTTCGTTGTACAACATTACCGACAGTGTTTTTATCGGACACGGGGTCGGGGCGTTGGCCATTTCCGGACTGGCGCTGACCTTTCCGGTGATGAATCTGGCCGCCGCTTTTGGTTCGCTGGTGGGTGCAGGGGCTTCGGCGTTGATGTCGGTGCGTCTGGGGCAGAAAGATTACGATACGGCCAATAAGGTGTTGGGCAACGTCTTTGTGCTCAATATCGTATTGGGACTATTGTTTACGTTGATCATGCTGTTTTTTCTAAAGCCAACCTTATACTTTTTTGGGGCTAGTGATGCCACGCTTCCATATGCCTACGATTATTTGAAGGTGATCCTTTATGGGAATGTCATCACGCATATGTATATGGGCTTGAATGCCTTGCTGCGTTCGTCCGGACATCCCAAAAAGTCGATGTATGCAACCATCGGTACGGTGGTGCTCAATTTGATCCTAACGCCGCTTTTTATTTATCAGTTTGGTTGGGGAATACAGGGGAGTGCCTGGGCAACGGTCTTGTCGCAAGCCTTGATGTTGGTTTGGCAAATCTCCATTTTCAGCAACAAAAAGCATTTCATTCACTTGAAGAAAGGCGTTTTTAAACTGAAGAAAAAAATCGTGTTGGATTCGCTGTCCATTGGCTTGTCGCCTTTCTTTATGAACGCCGCTGCATCGGTCATTGTGATTTTTATCAATCAGGGTTTGAGTCGATACGGTGGGGATATGGCCGTTGGAGCCTATGGTATTGTGAATCGGGTCGTGTTTCTGTTTGCCATGATTGTACTGGGTTTGAATCAGGGCATGCAGCCCATCGCCGGCTACAACTATGGAGCACAGCAATATGATCGTGTGGATAAGGTTCTGAAAATGACGATATTTTATGCGACGGGAGTGATGTTTGTCGGTTTTCTGATCGGGCAGTTTTTTCCATCGGCGGTCGCATCGGTCTTTACGACGGACGAGCAACTGATCGAACATGCCGTGCGGGGTTTGAGGATCGTCATGATCTTTTTTCCCATCATCGGTTTTCAGATGGTCACGTCCAACTTTTTTCAGAGCATCGGCAAAGCGCACAAGGCGATTTTCTTGTCGTTGACCCGTCAAATGATCTTTTTATTACCCTGTTTAATCATTTTCCCGCAAATTTGGGGTGTAAATGGGGTATGGTATAGTTTGCCGGTTGCCGATTTGGCATCCAGCGTCGTCGCAGGAATCGTATTATTCAATCAATTGAAACAGTTTAGGAGGGCACACAATGAATCATAAGTACGTTGTCACCATCGGGCGCTCACTAGGAAGCGGCGGCCGCATCATTGGCGAACAGTTGGCCAAGCAGTTGGGAATATCCTTTTATGACAAGGAACTGATTTTACGGGCTTCCAAAGAAACGGGTCTGGCCCGGTCTTGTTTTGAGCAGGCCGACGAGGATTTCAATCCCATGCTTTCGGGTGGTTTGTTTCAGAATTTCTTTCAGGATGTTTCGTTTAGCAGTGAAACGCTGTTCCGATTGCAAAGTGATGTGATGCAGGACATTGCCAAGCAGGAATCGGCTGTAATTGTGGGTCGTTGTGCCGATTATGTGCTGCGAACGCATCCGCTGTGTCTGAATGTGTTTGTCACGGCACACTTGGACGATCGGATCCGACGGGTGATGGAGTATCGGGCTGTGTCAGCCGACAAAGCCCGTGCGTTGATCGAAAAGGTGGATAAGAAAAGGGCCTCGTTTTACAATTATTTCAGCAATAAGCAATGGGGTTCGGCGCATTCGTATGATTTGTGCATCAATTCCTCCGTATTGGGCATCGAGAAAACGACCGAATTGATTTTGACCGTTGCAAAAGAGAAGTTTTTGATATAAATAATTGTTATAAAAAAGCAAAAAGCACATACATTTCTGTACGTGCTTCTTGCTTAAACGTCGGGGTAGCGGGATTCGAACCCACGACCCCCTGCTCCCAAAGCAGGTGCGCTAACCGGACTGCGCTACACCCCGTTTCAAAGACGGGTGCAAATGTAGACCTTTTTTCCGAGAATCCAAATCTAAATGGTGGAGAATTGCATTTTTTTTTGGATATTTGTCCTCAAATTGATCCGATAGCACTATGTATAGAACGCATACCTGTGGCGCACTCCGCCTTTCCGACGTAAGTAGCCGGGCAACCCTGTCCGGATGGGTACAAAAAATCCGCAAAATGGGCGGGATGACCTTCGTGGACATCCGTGATCGCTATGGCATTACCCAACTGGTGTTTAACCAGGAAACCGATGCCGCCCTGTGCGAACGGGCCAACCATTTGGGACGTGAGTGGGTCATTCAAGTAGAAGGAGTTGTGGCTGAACGCTCCAATCCCAATAAAAATATTCCTACGGGAGCCATCGAGTTGCTGGTTGAGACCTTGACGGTGCTCAACGCTTCGGAAGTACCGCCGTTTACCATAGAAGACGAAACGGATGGTGGGGACGAGCTTCGCATGAAATACCGTTACCTGGATTTGCGTCGCAATGCCGTGCGCAAAAACATGGAATTGCGTCACCGTTTGGTGATGCTGGTGCGCCAATATTTGGATCAACAACAATTTTTGGAGGTGGAAACGCCCATTCTGATTGGGTCTACCCCCGAAGGTGCACGCGATTTTGTGGTACCTTCCCGAATGAATCCGGGTGAATTTTACGCCTTACCCCAGTCGCCGCAGTTGTTTAAGCAGTTGTTGATGGTGGCCGGTTTTGACCGTTATTTCCAGATTGCCAAGTGTTTTCGCGATGAGGATTTGCGTGCCGACCGTCAACCGGAGTTTACCCAGATCGACTGCGAAATGTCTTTCGTAGAGCAAAACGATGTGTTGGAAATTTTTGAAGGCTTGGTCAAATACGTCTTTAAGACCATCAAGGGGTTGGATATGACCGAAGCGTTCCCTCGTATGACCTGGGCCGAGGCCATGCGTTTGTATGGAAGCGATAAGCCGGATATTCGTTTTGGGATGCTATTGAACGAGCTGAAATCCTGCACGGAAGAAGGTTTGTTTACGGTGTTTGATTCCTCCGAATACATCGGTGCGATTTGTGTACCGGCTGCAGCAACGTATACCCGCAAGCAGTTGGATGAATTGACCGAATTTGTGAAACGCCCGCAAATCGGTGCCAAAGGCATGGTCTATGTCAAATGCGAAGCCGACGGCAGCTTTAAGTCTTCGGTGGATAAATTTTATACCGGTCAGCAACTGGCTTCCTGGGCGGAAGTCTGTCAGGCAAAACCGGGTGATTTGTTGTTGATTTTGAGCGGTGAAACGCATAAAACACGCAAGGCGTTATGCGAGTTGCGTCTCGAAATGGGCCATCGCCTGGGCTTACGCCCCAAAGATCAGTTTGCTGCGTTGTGGGTGGTGGATTTCCCGATGTTTGAATGGGATGAAACCGTCGAACGCTTTTTTGCCATGCACCATCCGTTTACTTCTCCCAAGCCGGAAGACATCGCTTTGTTGGATGTCGATCCGGGCAAGGTTCGTGCCAATGCCTACGATATGGTTATCAACGGTGTGGAGTTGGGTGGGGGATCCATCCGTATTTTTGATCGCAAACTGCAGGCCAAAGCCTTTGAGGTAATGGGTTTCACGGCAGAAAAAGCCGAAGCGCAATTTGGCTTTTTGATGTCTGCTTTCCAATACGGTGCACCGCCTCACGGTGGCTTGGCATTTGGTTTGGATCGGTTTGTTTCGCTTTTGGCCGGTTTGGATTCCATTCGCGATTGCATTGCTTTTCCCAAGAATAATTCCGGGCGGGATGTCATGTGTGACGCACCATCGACCATCGATCCGGCTCAATTGGACGAATTAAATATCACGTTGAAACCCATCAAATGAGCATAACTGTACAGGATATTTGTCAGACATTAGAAGCTTTTGCACCTTTAAACCTGCAGGAATCCTACGATAATGCCGGTTTATTGGTCGGTGAACTCGATACACCGGTGCGGGCTGTGTTGGTGTGTCTGGATGTAACCGAGTCGGTCATGGAAGAGGCGGTGGCTAAGGGTTGCAACATGGTGGTTTCGCATCACCCCTTGATTTTTAAAGGGGTAAAGGCCATTACGGGTCCCGATCGCATTACGCGCTGCCTGATCAAGGCCATACAACACAACATTGCCTTGTATGCTTGCCATACCAATGCCGATTCGGTCTTTGACGGAGTCAACGGACGCATGGCTGAGATGCTTCATTTGCAGGATTGCCGCATTCTGGCTTCCAAACCGGGTGAAACCCATGTCGGTTTGGGCATGTTGGGGCGATTGAATACCCCCATGCCGGTAGAATCGTTTTTGCAGGAAGTCAAACGTGTTTTTAATGTGCATACGCTGCGTCATTCGGGTTACGAGCCCCACGCGGTCATCCGTACTGTAGCGCTGTGTGGTGGTTCCGGTAGTGAATTTTATACCGATGCCAAGCGTGCCGGAGCCGATGTGTTTATCACGGCGGATGTCAAGTTTCATGCGTTTTTTACGCAGGGGAGTCCTGTATTATTGGTGGACGCCGGTCATTTTGAAACCGAACAGTTTACAAAAGCACTTTTTGTGGAATTATTATCAAAAAAATTCCCTACATTTGCAGTCCATATTTCGACCGCTGAAACAAATCCGGTCCATTATTTTTAAACGACTTAAAATCAAGACTTCATACATATGAGTGCTGAAATTACCGTAAAGGAAAAGCTCAAAGCTTTGTACGATTTGCAGACTGTGGTTTCTGAAATCGATAAGATCAAAACACTTCGTGGTGAATTGCCCTTGGAAGTACAGGATTTGGAGGACGATATTGCCGGCTTGCAAACCCGTATTGACAACATTCAAGCAGAAATCAAAGACAACGAAGCGGAGATTGCAAAACGCAAGGTTGAAATGGACAACTCCAAGACCCTTATTGAAAAATACAAGGAACAACAGGAGAACGTACGTAACAACCGCGAGTTTGACTTTTTGAGCAAAGAAGTGGAATTTCAAGGCTTGGAAATAGAGCTATCCGAGAAAAGAATCAAAGAAGCTCAATTGGCGATCCGAGTAAAAACCGAAGAATTGCAGACGGCTGCCGAATTGCTTGACGAGCGCAACAAAGATTTGGAGTCAAAGAAAAGTGAGCTGGAAGAAATCGTTTCCGAAACAAAATCGGACGAAGAAAATCTGCGTGAACGTGCCAAAGAAATTGAAACACGCATCGAACCCCGTTTGTTGACGGCATTCAAACGCATTCGTAAGAGTGCCCGCAACGGTTTGGCTGTCGTTTCGGTTCAACGTGACGCCTGCAGCGGATGTTTCAATAAGATTCCGCCCCAACGTCAAATGGACATACGCATGGGCAAGAAAATCATCGTTTGTGAATATTGTGGTCGCATCATGATTGACCCGGAAATGTCTATAGAAGATTAATTGTCTGCACGAAACAGGCAATCAATGGAGCACCCGTACGGGTGCTTTTTTTTTATAGTTCGGTATACGATGGGATTTCATTAAGAAATTGACTGGACTGTGTGGTATAATCCATCTTGCAGGCATAATGTTGCAGGCCGTTGCTCACAAACAGATAAGAGGCTCTCAGCACCCAATTGTATGCCATGATTTGCTCAAAAACAGCCTGATTGATGGCCACTGTAGGTGCTTTGTACTCGATGATGACCTGAGGTTGTCCTTGTAAATCATATAAGAGTGTGTCGCAACGTCGTTGCTGGCCGTATAGTTCAATGGATGCTTCGTTGGCTAGAAGCTGGGAAGGATACTGCTTTTGTTGAATCAAATACTGTACAAAATGCTGACGCACCCATTCCTCCGGCGTTAAAGCAACGTAACGACGGCGATTGGCATCAAAAATTTGATGCTTTCCATCTTTCAAGCGGATTTTCGCCGGATACTCGGGCAGATTTAATGCAAACATTTTGTACATTTGTTATATCCACTCAAAGATACGGATGCTATGAAAACGAAACAAGAGATCGTCGAAAATTGGTTGCCCAGATACACAAACTGTCCATTGGAATCCTTTGGAAAGCACATCCTGTTGACCAATTTCAATCAATACGTACGCATGTTTGCCAAAAAGTTTGACGTTCCCGTTTGTGGTTCGGAAGGTAACATGCCTACGGCTACCGCCAACGGCATCAGCATCATCAATTTCGGTATGGGGAGTGCCAATGCGGCAACCATCATGGATTTGTTGACGGCCATTGATCCAAAAGCCGTTTTGTTCCTTGGTAAATGCGGGGGCCTGAAGTCGGAACTGACTCTGGGTGATTACGTTTTACCCATTGCAGCCATTCGTGGAGAAGGCGCTTCCAACGATTATTTCCCACCGGAAGTGCCTGCATTACCGGCATTTAGCTTGCAGCGTGCTGTTTCGACCACCATTCGTGACTATCAAAAAGACTATTATACGGGTACGGTTTATACAACCAACCGACGGGTATGGGAGCACGACGATCAATTTAAGGCCTACCTAAAAAAAATACGCGCCATGGCGGTAGATATGGAAACAGCCACGCTGTTTACCGTTGGATTTGCCAACAGCATTCCCACCGGGGCGCTGTTACTGGTGACCGATCAACCCATGATTTCATCGGGTGTTAAAACGGATGAGAGCGACAAACAGGTCAGTAAAATGTTTGTTGAAAACCATTTGGATGTGGGCATTACGGCATTGGATATCTTGATTCGTAACGGCCGTTCGGTCAAACACCTACGTTTTTAATATGGCAAAAAGTACGGCGAACAGTCCTCAGGCTGTGATGGAGCAAATCGAGAAAGGGACCATTGCACCGGTTTATTTACTGATGGGTGAAGAGGCTTATTACATTGATGCCATTACCGATGCGTTGATCCATAAATTGATCGATTCGTCCGCTCAAGATTTTGATTTGTCGCTCATGTACGGCAAGGATGTGTCTATGGGGGATGTCATCATGATGGCCAGGCAGTATCCCATGATGAGTCAACGCAAAGTCGTGGTGCTCAAAGAAGGGCAGCAATGCAGTAAATTTGACGAAGGACTGTCTGCGTATTTGCAGCAACCGCTCCAAACAACGGTCTTGATCATCAATTACAAAAACGGAACCGTTGATAAGCGTAAAAAGGCCTATCAGGACTTGCTTAAATATGCCGTTGTTGTGGAGTCACGCAAGTTGTACGACAACGAAATCCCGGACTGGATACAGCGTCAGGTGCAGCGAATGGGCTTAAAAATCGACGTAAAATCGGCTCAAATGCTGACCGATTTCATTGGCAACGATCTATCCCGTATTGTCGGTGAGTTGGAAAAGCTGCGTCTGACCATGCCTGCCGGAAGCAATCAAATCCATCCGGAGCTCATCGAACGAAACATTGGCATCAGCAAGGAATACAACGATTTTGAACTGCTCAATGCCCTCATCAATCGGGATGTGTTTAAAGCCAATCGCATTGCCAAGCACTTTGCGGCCAATCCCCGTAATTATCCGCTTATCAAGACCCTGGCAGCCTTCGCTTATTTCTTTACCAATCTTATGTATTACCACTATCTGGTGGATAAAAATCCAGCAAAAGCGGCTCCTGAACTGGGAGTGGCGCCCATGCGTGTCAAGGAGTATGCCCAAGCCGCTCAATTTTTGAACGCACGCAAAACAATGGACGTGATTCGAATGCTTCGATTTTACGATGCGAAAAGCAAAGGCATGGATTCTACCAACAATCAACCCGAAGGGGATCTTCTAAAAGAGTTGATCTACTTTATTCTTCATTAAATCGATTTTTGACGCCCTGTGTCGTGTGCTCTGAGAATCGCATATTTCAAACGTGCCGGGAATTGGCCGTGAAATAGGCGATTCTCGCACATTTGCAAGTTTTGTTGATAACTATTGACAACTGTTGATAGCTGTTGATAACTTGTTGATTTCAAAAAACACGAATTTACATATGTTTTGCAAACATAAGGCAATTTCTGTTTCCAAACAGAACTTGCCCCACGTTACATTTTGAAACTTTTTGCCGTTTCCATCGGTAAAAATCGACCTATTTCGTCTTGTAAACACCCATTACTGCATCCGTAAACAGGTACTGTTTTCCACTTGTATACACCCCGTTTAAATGCATGTTTATCGCTATAAACCAGTGTATTAATGTGGTTTTCTAATGCGTTGCTTTGCTTTTGTAAACCTTTCTTGTAAATTGACTGAGTTTACATCCGTTTTTTACTTTAAGTATTTCGCATAAATAGCACATAACTAGTAATATAGTGGATTTAATTAAAGTGAAGGTTAAATGTTGAAAAACAGTTTTTTGAACGGTCTTGTGGATATGTGTCAACATATGAAAACGGCTCGATTCTTTTGTAAATTAACATCCTTACAAATGTGTGTAAATGTAATTCCAAATGTTTTGGACAATCCGTTGTTTTTGTTGTAAATACTTGTTACATTTGTAGCATATACCGGTTGATATGAAAGATAGATTGCAACAACTCATTGATAATGAGCACTTAAGCCCTTCTAAGTTTGCGGATGAAGTCGGCTTGAATCGTCCTGCCGTGTCTCATATCCTTTCTGGGCGCAACAAACCGGGCTTTGATGCCCTTCAGCGCATACTCCAGCGGTTCCCTCGTCTCAACGCGAGCTGGTTGATCACCGGTGAAGGTGAAATGTATGCACGAAATGACGAAGCAGACACGCAGGGTTCACTTATGTTTGCTGAGGAGGACGAAAATGCGGACAACTGGGCAGGTGAACACGAATCTTTTAAGGAAACTGGGGTTAAGACCGTTGTAAACACGAGTAAAGTTATTGAAAATCAACAGAATAGCATTAGTATAGCGGCTGCAGCAAAAGTGAAGAAAATAGCGGTATTTTACACAGACAACACCTATGAAGAGTTCATTCCGTTACAAAAGGAATAATTTTTAATTTTTTGTAACAAATCGTTTGGATTCTTGATGTCTGATGTATATATTTGTGGTGTTTGTTTAAATACAACTATGCACCATAAGAATAGTCATGTAGTCGATTGTCGACTCGACCAAATAAAATACCTGAGCGAAAGATACGTCTTGATGCTCTTTACGCTCCCTTTCAGGATCTTAGGCATGTTACCCGGGCAATTCGCCCAGGTGCGCATAGATGGCGCCGAAAATACCTTCCTGAGACGTCCCATATCCATTTGTTTTGTTCCCTCACCGACCGAAATTTGGCTTTTGGTACAGGTTGTGGGCGAAGGAACCAAAAAATTGGCCTCTCTTCAGGCCGGTTCCATCGTAAACATGGTTTTGCCTCTGGGCAAGTCCTTCAGTATTCCCATGGATCGTCGAAGGCCCTTGCTGGTAGGCGGTGGTGTCGGTGTTGCTCCCATGCTGTTTTTAGGTAAACAGTTGATGGATACGGGTTTATATGACAAATCCTCCATCCATTTCCTATTGGGTGCCCGAAGTAAATCCGACCTTGTTCTACTGGAAGAATTTGAGAAATACGGCACCGTACATTGCACGACCGAAGATGGCAGCTATGGCACCAAAGGATACGTAACACAGCATCCTATACTGCAGAATCAATCCTTTGATCAGGTGTATACCTGTGGTCCCAAACCCATGATGCAGGCTGTTGCTCGATATGCAGCCGAAAAAGAGATCGATTGTGAGGTTTCACTGGAGAACTTGATGGCTTGTGGCATTGGAGCATGTTTGTGTTGTGTGGAAGATACTACGGAAGGACATCTTTGTACGTGTACGGAAGGTCCGGTTTTTAATACCAAACGGTTAAAATGGTAAATCAAGAGGTCAATCTAGGCGGTCTCCGTTTGTCCAACCCGGTCATGTCCGCTTCGGGAACTTTTGGCTTTGGAGAAGAGTTTCAGGATTATCTGAATTTTGAGCGAATTGGTGGAATTGTGGTAAAAGGAACCACCCTTCTCCCTAGACAGGGCAATCCCTATCCTCGTATGGCAGAGACTCCCAGTGGCATGTTGAATGCGGTTGGACTCCAAAATAAAGGGGTAGATTACTTTGTTCAGCACATTTATCCGCGCATCAAACAGTATCCGACGGCTTTACTGGTCAACGTATCCGGTTCAACGGTCGAAGATTATGCGGAAACCGCACGTCGTATTCAGGATCTGGAACACATCCCAGGCATCGAGCTTAATATTTCCTGTCCAAACGTAAAGGAAGGCGGAATGGCTTTTGGAACCAGCGCTGCAGGTGCAGAAGCGGTCGTGAAAGCGGTTCGTAAGGTCTATCACAAGCATCTGATGGTCAAATTGTCACCCAATGTGACGGATATAACGGAAATAGCCCGTGCCGCAGAAGCTGCCGGCGCCGATTCCGTCAGCTTGATCAATACCCTATTGGGCATGTCCATTGATGCAGAAAAGCGCAAGCCTCATCTTTCAACCATAACCGGAGGCCTTTCAGGGCCTTGTGTCAAACCCATCGCGTTGCGTATGGTTTGGCAGACGTCAAAAGCGGTTCGTATCCCCATAGTGGGTCTGGGCGGCATTTCTTCGGCAACGGATGCGGTGGAATTTCTGCTGGCCGGTGCTTCTGCTGTACAGGTGGGAACGATGAATTTCATCGAACCCGGCATCATTGAAACGATTGCGGATGGCCTTGTAGCCTATTGTGAGCGTCACAAAGTGGCTCGCATTTCGGATTTGACCGGGGCGTTGGAGGTGGTTGGAAGCAGTCCGCTTTCGTGTGAAACGAAGTAAGTCTCGCTGTCGCTCGAATGTGTAAAAAAAACGTTCCGTTTTTTTAAAGTCACTCGCTGTCGCTTGTGAATGTGCCCTTTATTCGATAGGAATGTAGATTTCAGTCTTTAGTTTTTCTGGGGCTGTCTGGTTGGGATTGTTGATGTATTTTTCAAAGCAATGTTCATCACGCAGTTTCAGGCCGCTTTCAGGCAATAACTTGGAGTAAATTTCATTGTATACCCTATCCAGATGTTCGTAACTACCTTGGTATAAGAATAGGGCGAACTTTCCGGCATTCAATTCCTTGACACCAACCTTGCCCTGAGGCGTTGCTTCCTTCTGAACAACCAGACAGATATCCGTACGCAGTTTTGCCGCTTCCGTAACGTGTGGATCATCGTGATAAATGGCTAAATGCTCAATGCCGGCAGAATAAAGCTTATTATCTTTTACAAACTGCCAAAGGCTTTGCCAGCTGCCTGCAAAATCCAGTTGCTTGTACTCACCAATAAGTTTGATGTAAATGACTTTTCTGACCGGTAACTCCAAAATTTTTGCTTTTTTGATGTTCAGTGTAACTTCCGTTTGACTGGTTTTCATAATTGAATGGTTTTTATTGGTACGGTATTCTGTTGGAGATATTCCATAAAACTGTTTAAACGTTTTGGATAGTGAGGATGCAGCATCGTAACCGATGCGTTCTGCGATGATGTTAATGGGTAAATCGCTGTATCGAATTAATTTGGCAGCTGTTTCCAATCGAATGCGCAGGATATAGGCCCCAATGGGTTCGCCCAAAAAGGCGCGTGTAATTCGGTGAAAATGAAACGTTGAAAAGTGGCTCAGTGCTGCGAGTTTTGTAAGATCAATGGTTGAGTCCAGATGGTTGTTGATGTATTCGATGATTAAATACATTTGTTTTTGGTATTCTTCTAGGGTTGAAATGCGTTGTGGCATGGCTTAAACGGTTTGTTTGATGCAAATGTACGTTGATTTTGTTTTGTGTGCTTTTCCATTCTTGCGGAGTTTGTTGAACGTCTCGCTGCTGCTGGCTAATGGGAGGAATGTGTAAAAAAACGGAACGTTTTTTAATGTGTTGCTCGCTAAAGCGCGCAAATGTATCGCCTTCGGCGAAAGAAGCAACGACGGGCGCAATGCGCGCACGCACGGAGGTTGGTGGTGTCTGTTTTTACGTACAAGGTGTGTCCGTGCGTGCGCTGTGTGGCGACAGGGT
>JAQVXI010000038.1 GCA_028709215.1 Bacteroidales bacterium | reverse complement strand
CCTGGATGGCATGGGACGAACAGAAAATGGTGCGAATGTAGGAATGTGGAATAATACAAGCCATAACAATTCACAATGGACGATTGAACCTTACGATGGGCTTTATTATCGGGTTAAGAACCGGGCGACCGGCCTTTTCTTGGATGGAATGGGAAGAACGAGCAATGGGTCCATTTGCGGTCAGTATGCCAGTACATCTCATCAGAATGCGCAATGGGAACTGATTTCTGTATCGGAATTGAGGTCTGCAAAGGACTCGGATAGCGAGGCGATTGCTGAGGTCCTATCCAAGACTGCTTCCGTATCGGTGTTCCCCAATCCGGTACGTGACTGGCTTAGCCTTTCGTTGCAGGAGAACTCAGAAAATACGATGATAAAACTCTATAATTCGAAGGGGCAGCTTGTAAAGAGTGAGGTGTTGTCTGGTAAAGAGAATCAAATGAATTTGAGTGGATTGTCGGGAGGAGTCTATGTTTTGGAGGTGATTCCTTCTTCCGGTCGTGTTGAGCATATACGAATCATGAAAGAATAAGCGAACAGGGCCGCTCAATTGGTTTGAGCGGCCCTTGTTTTTAAACCGTGTTACAAAATAGATACTATTGGTTTCAAATGTGAACAGGTGTTGATGATGTTGTTGGTAGTTTTGTGAATCAATAGAATGATAACCTTAAATTTTAATCTATGACATCAATTTTACAAAAATCGAGTAGAGGACTGTTGCTTCTCTTTTTTGTGACTATTTTTGGAACCTCTGTGTGGGGGCTTGAGAACATTCCGGTTGGGACGACTACCCGGACCATGATAGCGTATGCGCCTGCGGGACTGACTCCCAAGCGTCCATTAATGATTTCCATGCATGGAATGAATCAGGATGCTGCGTATCAAAAAGGACAAGCTCAGTGGGAGTTGGTTGCGGATACGGCCAATTTTGTAGTGGTCTATCCGAATGGCATCAACAATGGTTGGGATATCTCGGGCAATCGTGACATCGAGTTTGTAAACGTCATCATTGACAGTATGGCCAATCGCTACGACATTGACCGGAATCGAGTGTATTTGTCCGGTTTCTCGATGGGAGGTATGTTTACGTATCATGCTGCAACGCGGATGGCAGATAAAATTGCCGCTTTTGGCCCGGTGAGCGGTTTCCCGTTGGGAGGAGGGAGCTATACGAGTTCCCGACCGGTACCCATTATTCATGTACACGGGGAGGCCGATGATGTGGTACAAATAACCAATCTTCAAGGTTATTTGAATGGCTGGATCAGTCGGAATAATTGTCCGTCTACGGCGGTAGTCACAAAACCTTATCCGTCAAACAAGCCCAATTCGGCAGCCACAAAAAAATACTGGGGCCCCGGTGATATGGGGGTTGAGGTGGTATTGATGACCATTGCGGGCAAAGGGCATTGGCATTCGATGGATGCTGCCAGTATTGTGACCAGTAATGAGATCTGGAATTTCTGCAAAAAGTTTGCGCTGGATTTGAGCGAGCCGATTGTTTCCTTCAGCAAACCCCTCGGGACGACACAGCATGTGTTGATGGGTGCGGATGCAGAAGCCGGTTTGAATCAGTTGGATTTTGAAGTGAATGCCATGGATCCCAACGGGAACATTGTAAAGGTTTCTTTTTATAATGGTACGGAGCTTTTGCACGAAACAACGACGGCACCGTACACCTTTCAATGGGTGAACGTACCGGCTGGTATACATACACTGCGTGCAGTGGCTACGGACGACGAAGATAAAACCGGAACGGCCTCGGTGGAGGTTCGGGTAGAAATGCCTCAGACGACGCATTCCTTTTCGTCTACATTTACATCGGGAGGAATTGTGCCCAGTGGTTGGACGGTATACGATGGATCGGAAAAGCGAATCGGTGCACAGTCGGGCTTGTCGTCCGGCTGTCGTGTGTTGCAGTTTACGGGTAGTCCTCGTGATTTTAATTATGGTTTGTATGTGCGGAATGTTACGGGGGAGCCAAAAGCCGGATCGGCTGTGTTGAGTGGTGCTGAAAGTGCTACTCAAATCGTTTTGTATCCGGCCGTTTATTCACTGGCCTTGAAATGTGCTAACTGGAATATGGCCTCTTTTGGTCCTGTAACGTGTGCGGTATCTGACGTTGAATCGGATTCTGTGTTGAGTTCATTGACGTTTACTCCAAATGTAAACATTGGAAATTCGATGGCCAATGCTTTTTCGGGTGTTCAAGAAAATACCTTGTGGTTTGAGGTAAAAGATACGGTGCGCATTTCGGTGGCTGTATATACTCAGGACGGGGCATGGTCGGATTTTATTTTGGGATCGATGTCGATCACCAAGCAGGGCCAGGATGCGTTATCGCTCGCCAGAGCCGGCTATGCTACCCAGTTTGGTCGTGCACAATCGCTGTTTGTGTCGGCTGCTGACCCCATATATGCCGGAGCGGTGTACAATGCTTTGGGAGTGCTGGTGAGTGAATATACCGGTTGGACTTCAGAATCGGCTGCTGCGTATGAGGAGGCTACGTTGCGACTGGAAGCTGGGGTTGAGGCGATGTTGGCACATAAGGCAGCGATTGATGCGTTGGAAACGGAGGTTGTGGTCTTTTCCGATCGTTTTAATTCAAACGTGGGTGCACTGCCTGCCGGTTGGGTTTCTTTTGACGGCACTACTAAGCGGGTTGGTCCCATGACCGGGCTGGGACAAGGAAGCCGGGTGCTTGCTTTTACGGCTGAGGAGCGTGACTTTGACAGTGGTTTATACATACGAAACATTGATGGAAGAGCGAGTGAAGGCTATGCGATTTTTGGTTCGGTTGAGTCGGATACCAACTTGATTCTGACTTCAGGAAAGTACCGCATGTCGTATCGGGTATGCAATTGGAATATGTCCTCGTTTGGTCCGATTACCGGACGTTTGTTGGATCGCAGTACGAGAAATGTGTTGGTGGAAAAAACCGTCACCCCCGGATGCAACATTGGCAACAATCCGGGAAATGCGTTTAGTGGAAGTAGTTTGATCGAATGGTCGTTTGAGTTGGCTGCAGATACTCCCGTGGAATTGCAGTATTACACGGCTGATGCCGGTTGGGCGGATGCCATCATCTCAGAGATATCCTTGCGAAAGGTGGTTTATACCGATGTGCAACGGGTGGTAAATGAACGTGATGTGTTGTTGAGTGAACGTTACTATGATCTCAATGGAGTTGCGTTGAACGGTCTTAAACAGGGTTTGAATGTGTGTAAGCGCGTGTATCAATCCGGAAAAGTGGAAGTGGTTAAGATTTTGATGAAATAATTCTTTGTTTGTTTGATTGAAAAAAGGGTGTCTCCATGCGTTTGCATGGGACACCCTTTTCTTCGTATGTTCTATCGGATTAAAGTGCGTTTTCGCGAATCAGATATTCTGCAATTTGTACTGCGTTCAATGCGGCTCCTTTTTTAATTTGGTCTGAAACCGTCCAGAAAGTCAAGCCGTTGGAATTGGCAAGGTCTTTGCGGATGCGACCCACGTATACGGGATCTTTACCGGTCAGGAACAATGGCATCGGATAGGTTTTGCTTGCGGGATCATCCATAAGGATTACACCGTCGGCTTCTGCAAAAGCAGCTTTGGCTTCTTCTACGGAGATGGGACGTTCCGTTTCTACCCAGATGCTCTCGGAATGCGCACGCATGACGGGTACGCGTACGCAGGTTGCACTGACTTCTACGTCGGAATGCATGATCTTACGCGTTTCGTAGTACATTTTCATTTCCTCTTTGGTATAGCCGTTTTCAAGGAAAACATCTACCTGAGGAATCAGGTTGTATGCCAATTGGTAGGCAAACTTATCAACGGTTGGTGTTTCGCCTTTGACGAGTTGTTCGTATTGGTGAACCAATTCATCCATGGCGGTTGCTCCGGCTCCACTGGCAGCCTGATAGGTTGAAACATGAACGCGTTTGATGTGTGATAGCTTTTCAATGGCTTTTAGGGCAACGACCATTTGAATGGTGGTGCAATTGGGGTTTGCGATGATGTTTCTCGGACGATTTTTTGCATCCACGGCGTTCACTTCGGGTACAACCAAGGGGACGTCTTGATCCATGCGGAAGGCACTGGAATTATCAATCACAACGGCACCGTGTTTGGTCATTGTTTCTGCATATTCTTTGGAGGTTCCTGCACCGGCTGAAGCAAACACGATGTCGATTCCCTTAAAATCGTCGTTGTGTTTAAGCTCTTTTACGGTGATCGTTTTTCCACGGAAGGTGTAGGTTTTTCCTGCACTTCGTGAGGAACCGAACAACACCAATTCATCCATCTGGAAGTCTCGTTCTTCCAGAACTCGTAGGAATTCTTGTCCTACAGCACCGCTTGTGCCAACAATAGCGACTTTCATTTTAGGGTAAATAAAAAGTTAATAAAAGATTACAAAATACAGTTATTTGTTGTATCTTGGCCGTACCATTTCGTACGATGGTACAAAAATACAAAATTTCAATCAAATTATGGAATATCCGCGGAAAATACTCATTTTGCTCTGTTTGCTCTGTCAATTGGTTGCTGAAGCAGCTGGGTTTGGTAGCATTGTGTTTAGTGAGATCATGGCCGATCCCTCCCCGATGGTCGGATTGCCCGATGTAGAGTATATTGAGTTGTACAATCGAGGGGATGTGTCTTGTAGTGTGAAGGGGTGGACACTCCAGGTAGGCGATCGGGTATGCATCCTACCGGATGTGGTGATTCGGGCCGGTGGATATGTGGTTTTGCTCAGTAGTCGCGTGGATGTGTCTATGGAGGTCTGGGCGGACATCGATGTGGCTTTATGTGAGGGTTTTCCAGCTTTGTTGAATGCCGGATCGGATCTGGTCTTGTATGATGAGATAGGGCAGAGGCAGGCGGCCGTTTCGTATGCCGTTGATCAGTTGCTGCCTGCATTTAAACGGTCGGGTGGCTGGAGTCTGGAGTGTGTGTCGCTGGAGGATTGGTCCGGATCGGCCTGTGATTGGGAGGCTTCGTTGGATCCCTGTGGAGGGAGCCCGGGTAGAGTGAATTCCGGAGACCGACCGACGTCTTGTGTCGAATTGCCCGCATGTGACCGGGTTTATGTACCGGAGAAGAATTGCATCGAATTGGCTTTTACGGAGATGTTGGATACGAATGGGGGGGAGCGTGCTTTTCTTTTTTTGGAATCGTCCGATCGGACTGTGCTGCGTGTTGAATCGGTGATGCCGATGTGTCGCCGATTGCGCGTGTATTTGAGTGATACGTTGAGGGCCGGTGATTGGTATCGGTTGCATTGCAGGTCTTTGCAGGCTGCCAATGGTAGCGTGCTGGCTGATACGCTGATTGAGGTGGCTTTGCCCTTGATGCCCGATTCGTTTCAGTTAACCTTGAACGAGGTGCTATTCAATCCTCTTTCCGATGGGTACGATTTTGTGGAATTGTACAATCGATCAGAGAGTTGCCTGGATGTCTCCCGTGTTTTGCTTGCGGGAGCCGATGAGCAGGGGAAGCCCGGGCAGGGGTGGCCTTTGAGCGAAGAACGTTTGTGTTTCTATCCGGGAACGTATGCCTTGGTCAGTCGATCGACGCGTACGGTACTCGAGTCGTATCCGAGTAAAGCGGGTGTTTCGGATGATGGGATTTCTTTGTTTCTGGATATGTCGGGTTTTCCGTCTATGGGCGATGATGCGGGGCATATTTTGTTGGTTTCACGCAGTGGAAGCGTGTTGGATGAAATGCAATACGATGCAGATATGCATTCGAACCTTTTGGCGCATGTCGATGGCGTATCTCTCGAAAAAGTGCATGTGGATGGATCGTCGATGCGTTCGGATATGTGGTGTTCGGCGGCATCTGTGTTCGGTTTTGCCACGCCGGGTTGTCGCAACTCGCAGGCGGGAAAAATTTCCGTGCAAGCGGATACGTATTTGCAGACGGACGCGGATTGGTTGAGTCCCAATTCGGATGGGGATCATGATGTTGTGTTGATGCAGTTGCGGGTGCCCAATGCAGGCATTGCTGATGTGTCACTTTTTCATTCTTCCGGCTACCGGGCGGTGCACGTACTCGATCACGTGTGGGTTGGAGAGGAGACCTTGTTTACGTGGGATGGGCGGGATGCCTCGGGGCGATTGTTGTCTCCCGGTTCCTATGTCCTGCTGTTGCGGTTCTTTTCGGATCGGGGACAGCGGATTACGGAACGAAAGGTCTTGCATCTGATCCCGTAAAAATTGTTACTTTTGTGGCTTAATCACACAAAAGACATGGATTGGACTTCCAGAACGGAATTGTTGTTGGGTACGGAGGCTTTGAGCCGATTGAGGTGCGCACATGTATTGGTCGTTGGGGTTGGCGGTGTCGGTGCAGCCACTGCTGAAATGCTGGTTCGTGCAGGTGTCGGTGAGATGACGCTGGTGGATGCGGATGTCGTTCAGGATAGCAATCGAAATCGTCAGTTGATTGCATTGAAGAGTACAATTGGGGAGAACAAGGTTGATGTTGCTGCTGCCCGATTGTTGGACATTCAGCCCGAATTGTGTGTGCATGTACGTGCGGCTTTTTTGGATGCGGACAACCTTGTGCATGAACTGGAAGGCTGTGCGTATGATTTTATTGTGGATGCCATCGATACACTTGCGCCCAAAATGGAATTGATACGATTTGCAATACAGCGGGGTATCCCCATTGTTTCTGCCATGGGTGCCGGAGCAAAGACGGATCCTTCGGCTGTATATCGTACAAAACTGTCAAAGACGGTTCAATGTCCTTTGGCTAAAATGGTTCGAAAGTCCTGGAAGGAAATGGGTCTGAAGGGTGATCTTCCGGTTGTGTCTTCGAAGGAGCCGGTCCGTAAGTCGGCAGTATTGTCAGATTCAACCGAACGAAATAAACGCTCGGTTGTCGGTACGGTATCGTATATGCCGATTGTTTTTGCCTGTCATTTGTCTGCATACGTATTGGAACAATTAACGAAAGAAGTATGATCATTGGAAAAAATATTCACAAGTCCTTCGGGGACTTGCATGTCCTAAAAGGGGTGGATTTGCACGTGCAAACCGGAGAAATTGTGTCCATTGTCGGTCCGAGCGGTGCCGGTAAAACGACGTTGTTGCAATTGTTGGGCACCTTGGATAAACCGGATGCCGGTGATATCATCATTCATGGTCAGTCTGTAGCCGGAATGAAAGATCGTGAGTTGGCTGCGTTTCGCAATCGACACATTGGTTTCGTGTTTCAGTTTCACCAATTGTTGCCGGAGTTTACAGCCTTGGAGAATGTGATGATTCCTGCTTTAATCGCGGGCGTGTCCAAATCGGAAGCCGAAGCGCGTGCCAAAGAGATGCTTGATTTTATGCGTTTGGGGGATCGTTTGCAACACAAGCCGGCTCAGTTGTCCGGTGGTGAGAATCAACGGGTGGCCGTGGCGCGCGCCTTGGTGAACAAGCCGGATGTTGTTTTGGCAGATGAACCTTCCGGAAGCTTGGATACGCAACACAAAGAAGAATTGCATCAGCTCTTTTTTGATTTAAGAAATCAAATGGGACAGACGTTTGTCATCGTGACGCACGATGTGCACTTGGCCGGCTTGACCGATCGCGTTTTAGATATGCGCGACGGATTATTTCTGCCGTAATCAAGGCGGTAACGACACCCGCCGCATCGGCCAGTACATCCCAAAACTCTGCACTTCGATAGTCGGTACAATGGGCCTGTAGCCATTCAATCAGTATGCCGGCAAGAAGGGCTAGTGTTGCGGTCTTCAGATAGGTTTGAGCAGGCTTGCCGCGTTTGGAGTGTTTGGATACAAAATCTTCAAGGGCAAAAACCAAGGCATAAAAGAAGTACATGATGAAATGTGCTATCTTATCCAGATGCGGTATGTTGAATGAGCCTTCCTGCCCGGATATCTTTCCCAAACTCAGTACAAAGATTGCAGTCAGACCGACCGTTGAGAGTAGGTGCAATCGACTTATGGTGCGTAAAATTCTCTGCTTTTGCATAAAAAAATGATTGCAACAAAGGTAGTGAATATTTCCAATGCATGTTGTATATTTGTAAAAAGTAAATAAAATGCAAATATATGTGGCAGGAAATTCTTTTTTTGAACAAGCGTCAACGCTGGTCTTTGGCTGTAGTAACTGTATTTGTGCTCGTGTTTCAACTGCTGATTTGGACACAATCGTTGTGGGGTCCGCTGCTGTTGCGTTCTTTTTCTTATATGCAAAAGAAGGAAGTCTCTTCCGGGCAACCGGTTGAGTTCGTATCAACGGATTCACTGAACCGATCCAGTGTGCGTCCAACACTTGAAGTTCGCACGAAGGAACGTCGAGTGGTTGAGGACAGGACGGAGGGGGTGCAACACGAGTCGGTCCGTACAGAACGCCCGGTGTCTGTGGCTAAATCGGTGCAAATTCCATCCATTCCGTTGCGATTTGAGGTAAATGCTGTGGATTCAGCGACGCTGGTGTTGCTAAAGGGGGTCGGAGCAATCAGTGCTTCGCGCTTGATTGCGCATCGGAAACGATTGGGTGGCTTTTATGATTTGAAGCAGTTGAATGAAATCAAAGGTTTGCATCCGGATGTCCTGAAGGTGTTGAACGCTTCATTGATTGTCGATGCGACGCATATTCAACGTCTTTCGGTCAATGAGGCCTCTTTGGAGCGCTTGAAGGCGCATCCGTATGTGAGTTTTTTTCAGGCCAAAACCATTGTTGAATTGAGGCAGGCAAGAAAGGGTATACGAAGTTTGGATGAGCTGATGGCCTTTGATGCCTTTCAATCAGAAGATATGATGCGTCTTGGTTGGTATCTGGAACTTTAAAAAAAAGCCCGGCTTTACCGGGCTTTTTGTCTTCATAAAAGAAAAAGTATCTTATTTTTTCGCACGACTGCCGTAGCGGTTCATGAACTTGTCTACGCGACCTGCTGTGTCAACCAATTTGGATTTACCGGTATAAAAGGGGTGAGAGGTTGATGAGATTTCCAATTTAATCAATGGAAGGGTTTCACCGTCCATCTCAATCGTTTCCTTCGTGTTGATGCAAGAGCGGGAAATGAATGTATCGCCATTGGACATGTCCTTGAAAACAACTGGGCGATAATTGGTTGGATGCAAATCTTTTTTCATATTCGTTTATGTCGTTAAATTATTTGTTCTTGTACAGTTGGTAGGTTTGTAATGGCCTGCAAAAGTAGGCAATTTCATTGATATCCAAAATAAAATCCATGGAAATGTTGAAAAAAACAGGAAAAACGCTCGTGTTATCCCCGTATAATGACTATTTTTGTACTGTTATACGATTATTCAACCAACAGTGAACTCAATATGGTAAATTACAAAGAATTAGGCCTGGTGAACACCAGAGAAATGTTTAAGAAGGCTGTTGATGGCAAGTATGCAATACCTGCTTTCAATTTTAACAATTTAGAACAAATGCAAGCCATTGTACAGGCTGCCGTTGAAACCAATTCTCCGGTTATTTTGCAGGTGTCCAGCGGTGCCCGTAAGTATGCGAATCAAACGTTGTTGCGTTATATGGCACAAGGTGCTGTTGAGTATGCAAAAGAGTTGGGTATGGCAAATCCTCAAATTGCACTGCATTTGGATCACGGTGATACGTTTGAATTGTGTAAATCCTGTATTGATATGGGATTCTCTTCCGTGATGATTGATGGATCGCATCATTCGTATGAGAAAAATATAGAACTGACCAAGAAGGTTGTTGAATATGCACACCAATTTGATGTTACGGTAGAAGGTGAATTGGGCGTGTTGGCCGGTGTAGAAGACGAAGTGTCTGCCGAGCATCATACCTACACGCGTCCGGAAGAAGTGATTGACTTTGTTACGCGCACGGGTGTTGATTCGTTGGCTATTTCAATCGGAACCTCACACGGTGCAAACAAATTTACGCCCGATCAGTGCACACGGGATGCCAATGGTATTTTGATTCCGCCTCCTTTGCGTTTTGATATCCTGGAAGAAATTGAAAAGCAGATCCCCGGTTTCCCTATTGTATTGCATGGTTCTTCTTCTGTTCCTCAGGATATGGTGGCTACAATCAACCAATACGGTGGCCAAATGAAGGATAGTATCGGTATTCCGGAATCGCAATTGCGCAAAGCAGCCGCTTCAGCGGTATGCAAAGTCAATATTGACTCCGATGGTCGCATCGCAATGACAGCTGCCATTCGTGAATTTATGGCCAACGAACCGACGAAATTTGACCCGCGTCAATACCTTGCTCCGGCACGTGAATCGTTGAAGAAGTTGTACAAGCATAAGATTGAAAACGTTTTGGGTAGTGTCGGAAAGGCATAATATCCTCGTTTGATCGATTGAAAAAAAAGGTCAATTTCGTGTGTAACACGAGGTTGACCCTTTCTTTTGTGTGATGGCTGTCCTTATAAATAGGGAATGAGCCGCTCCAATTGATTGCTACGAGATCCTTTTAGAAGAATTGTGCTGTCTTTTATTGGGTTGGATTGAATGAATTCAATAAGCGCATCGATCGAATCATAGCAGGGATAGTCTCCGTTGTTGGATGCAAACTCTTGGCCAATCAGGTACACACGGGGCATCTCCAATTGGGTGAGTTCTTGAATCAGATTTTTATGTTCGGATTCGCTGTGATCACCCAGTTCCTTCATGCTTCCGAGGATTAGGACTTTGTTTTCGGATTTTAGTTGTGAGAAGTTGCGTATTGCTGCCATCATGCTGGTTGGATTGGCATTATAGGCATCCACAATCAGCGTGTTTTGCGCTGTTTTTAAAAGTTGCGAACGGTTGTTACTGGGATGGTAGTTTTCCAACGCTTGTTTGATGGAAGCGTTGTCCACTCCAAAATGCATACCTACGCGTATGGCAGCCATGGCGTTCTCCAGGTTATAATTGCCGATCAGTTGCGTATGGGCTGTTCCGGCATGCTGGTTATAATTCTGATACCAGTTGACAATCAATTGAGGACTTTCTGCATTTGCTTCTCCCCAAATATCCGAACCGGCTTCGGTTGCATAGGCCAGAATGTTCTGTTTTTTTGCCAGTGTTTTTAAATACGGATTTGAGCGGTTGACAAAGATGTGTCCGTTCTTGTTGGCAACGTGTTCGTAGAGTTCTCCTTTGGTCTTGATGACTCCTTCAAACGTTTTGAAGCCTTCCAGATGTGCTTTGCCTACATTGGTGATGAGTCCATAGTCGGGGTCTGCCAACGCACAGAGCGCTTTGATCTCTCCGGGGTGGTTGGCGCCCATCTCGATGATGGCAAGTTGATGCTTTTCATTTAGTTTCAACAAAGTAAGTGGGACACCTATGTGGTTGTTTAGGTTGCCTTGTGTGTATAATACGGTTTGCTTTTGTCCAAGGACTGCTGCCATCAGTTCTTTGGTCGTTGTTTTTCCGTTGGTGCCGGTGATGCCTATGATGGTTTTCCCCCATTGACGGCGATGGTGTTTTGCAAGGCTTTGCAACGCGGTTAGAACATCGAAAACAAGAAGATAGCGTTCGTCTTTGACCACCGATGGATCGTCGACAATGACATAACGGCAACCGGCATGTAGGGCGGATTCGGCATAACGATTGCCGTCAAAGTTGGGACCCTTCAGTGCGAAAAATAGACCGTCTTTTGGACAGTTTCTACTGTCTGTGCTGATCGAAGGGTGTGTGCAAAAAATGGAATAAAGCGACTCGATGCTATGCATGGATGTGTGGTTTTTTATCACTTCAAAAATAGTTTTTTTTTCTCGTATCCGAAGGATTGTATACAATTTCGGTTTAACTTTGTGGGAAATGCCAACGCAAACTTCCTCTATGGATCAACCGGAACAGAATCAGTATATAAATATCAATGGACACTTGCTTGATTTAAATAAGCCGAGAGTAATGGGTATTCTCAATGTGACCCCCGACTCGTTTTATTCTGCCAGTCGGTATATGTCGGAAGAGGGCATTCTGAATCGGGTGGAGCAATTGGTGGATGCAGGCGTGGATCTGCTGGACGTTGGTGCCTGTTCTACGCGTCCGGGCATCCGTCTGGTTTCAGAAGAGGAGGAATTGCGGCGTTTGCAGCTGGCGCTGCATTTGATTCGTAAGCGGTGGCCGGATATTCCAATTTCTGTTGATACGTTTCGCTCCAATGTGGTTCGTTCTGTTTATGACGCGTTTGGCTTTATTCTAGTGAACGATATTTCGGGGGGAGATATGGATCCTCATATGTTTGAGACGGTAGCCGAACTTCATCTTCCGTATGTGTTGACGCACATTCAGGGTACACCTGAAGTGATGCAGCAGAATCCCGTGTATCAGGATCTGATCAAGGAGGTCTGTGTGTTTTTCTCGCAGCGTTTGGAGCGCCTTCGCGCGTTGGGTGTGAATGATGTGATTTTGGATCCGGGTTTTGGTTTTGGTAAAACCTTGGATCATAATTATGAGTTACTTCGAAGGCTGAGTGATTTTCGTTTGTTTGATTTGCCGATTCTTGTAGGTTTGTCCAGGAAGTCTATGATTTATCATGCGTTGTCTTTGTCTCCGGATCAAAGTTTAAACGGAACTTCCGCACTGAATATGTATGCTTTGTCACATGGAGCCAATATCTTACGGGTTCATGATGTGCGGGAAGCAAAAGAATGCGTAACTTTACATCAACTCTTACAAACCTAAAATCATGCCTTTTCTCCCCAATTTCAAAGATCTGATCGATATCCTGCTTGTGGCAGGCTTGTTGTATGCCACGTTTAAGCTGATGCGAAATTCCGGTGCTTTATCCATTTTTATGGGGGTGCTGGCTTTTGTTGCGTTGTGGATTTTGGTTTCTTTCGTGTTGGATATGCGCTTGTTGGGTGCGTTTATGGATAAAATCATCAGTGTAGGAGCCATTGCATTGATTGTCTTGTTCCAAAATGAGATTCGTCGCTTTTTGGTGATGTTGGGGTCGCGACGTCGATGGGAGGTGCTGGGGCAGTTCTTTCCGTCTCGTAAAGATAAAAAAGAAAGTTCCGATCATTGGGTTATGCACATTGTTTTGGCGTGTAAGGAATTGTCACGAGGCAAGGTGGGGGCATTGATTGTTCTGGAAGATCGTGTATTGTTGGATGAATACGTTAAAACCGGAGAGTTTATTGATGCAAATCTAAGTGGGCAGCTCATTCGAAATATTTTTTTTAAGAACAGTCCGTTGCACGACGGAGCCATGATTATTAGTAATGAGCGCATCAAGGCGGCGGCATGCATTTTGCCGGTTGCACACGACGATACGTTGCCAAAAGAATTGGGACTACGTCATCGTGCAGCGTTGGGAGTGAGTCAGGTGACCGATGCAAAAGCGGTGGTTGTCTCTGAGGAAACCGGTCGAATCAGCCTTGCATACCAGGGAAATCTTAATCACAACCTCACGATTGAGGAATTGGAGCGGCTTTTGACCGAGAAAAGCTAAAATTCCTCTTTTTCTGCAAAAAAATACACAGTTTTGCTATCTCTATATTGCAAAAAGGGCTAACTTTGCAGCATAAAATACAACCTTTTTATGGACATCCTACAAAACATGCTTCAACGTGCTCAGGCGAACCCTCAGCGCATTGTTCTGCCCGAAGGTACAGAGATTCGTACCCTAACCGCTGCAAATCGTTTATTGGCCGATGCGGCTGCACAGATTATTCTCATTGGTAATCCGGATGAGATTCGGAATCTGGCGAAGTCCAATGACTTGCATCACATCGAAAAGGCGACTTGGGTCGATCCGAGCAAGCACGATAAAAAAGACGTTTATACCAAGCTTCTGTTGGATTTGAGAAAAAGCAAAGGTATGACGGAAGAACAGGCGGCTGTTTTGGTGGAGGATCCGTTGTATTTGGCTTGTCTGATGATAAAAAATGGTGATGCCGATGGTGAGGTGGCCGGTGCACAAAACACGACCGGGAACGTCTTACGTCCTGCATTCCAGATTGTAAAAACCCTTCCTGGGATCTCTGTGGTTTCCGGTGCTTTTTTGATGTTTACGCCCAACAAGGCGTATGGTGAGGACGGTTTGTTGGTTTTTGCCGATTGTGCGGTTCATCCAAATCCTACCGCTCCCGAGTTGGCACAGATTGCCGTATCCACTGCTTCTACTGCACGCCAGTTGGCTGGTATTGAGCCCCGTGTCGGTATGTTGAGTTTCTCAACAAAAGGAAGTGCCAAGCATGAGATGGTGGATAAGGTTGTGGAGGCTACGCGCCTGGCAAAAGAAATGGAACCCACTTTGTTGATTGATGGTGAGTTGCAGGCTGATGCCGCCATTGTACCTGCGGTTGCTGCAAGCAAAGCTCCAGGTAGCCCCATCAATGGTAAAGCCAATGTTCTTGTTTTTCCTACTTTGGAAACGGGAAACATTGCGTATAAGCTGGTGCAGCGTTTGGCTGGTGCAGAGGCCATTGGGCCGATTCTTCAGGGGATGGCTGCACCCATTAATGATTTGTCTAGAGGCTGTTCTGCTGAAGATGTGTATCAAATGGTCGTCATTACGTCCAACCAAGCTTTGGGTAAATAAGCAGTCATTGTAAGTCATAATCGAAATAAAGCATATATACGTGAAAATTTTAGTATTAAATTGTGGTAGTTCCTCGATCAAGTACAAATTGTTCGAGATGAGTAAGAGTGAGGTGCTTGCTCAAGGGGGGATTGAAAAAATTGGTCTGGAAGATTCTTTCTTAAAATTGACGAAGCCGGACAATCAGAAGGTGACGATTCATAAGAGTATTCCCGAACACCAGACGGGGGTGGAAATGATTTTGAACGTTTTGACTAGTGCAGAAAACGGTTGCATTCAATCCTTGTCTGAAATTCAGGCGGTCGGTCACCGCGTGGTACACGGGGGAGAAAAGTTTAACGAAAGTGTGGTGATTACTCAGGAGGTAATTAATAAGGTTGAAGAATGCATCGAATTGGCTCCGTTGCACAATCCGTCCAATTTGATTGGTATCCGTGCTGTGGAATCGTTGATGCCTGGGGTTCCTCAGGTGGCTGTATTTGATACGGCGTTTCACCAAACGATGCCTCCCAAAGCCTATATTTACGGTTTGCCGTACAATTATTATGAAAATTTTGGCATCCGTCGTTATGGTTTCCATGGAACAAGTCATCGGTACGTAACCAAGCGTGCGTGTGAGTTGTTGGGCGTTCCGTACGATCATCAACGCATTGTTTCCGCACACATTGGTAACGGTGCTTCCATTGCTGCCATTAAAAATGGGAAATCCATCGATACATCCATGGGTATGACTCCAGTGGACGGTTTGTTGATGGGAACCCGTTCGGGTGAAATTGATGCCGGTGTCTTGACGTTTATTCAAGATAAAGAGCATTTGGATCATCAGCAATTGAACGATTTGCTCAATAAACGCAGTGGTGTGTTGGGTGTCTCGGGTGTTTCTTCGGATATGCGTGAAATTGAGGATGCCGTAAAAGCCGGAAACGAACGTGCCATTTTGGCGATGGAAATGTACAACTACCGCATTAAGAAGTATGTGGGTTCGTATGCTGCCGTTTTGGGCGGACTTGATATCTTGATTTTTACCGGTGGTGTTGGTGAAAATCAATGGGTGACCCGTACCGATGTTTGTGCAAACATGGAGTATATGGGCATTAAAATTGATGAGTCCAAAAACATAGGTATGCGTGGTAAAGAAATGGTTTTATCAACGCCGGATTCGAAGGTGGCCGTTTTGGTTGTGCCTACGGAAGAAGAACTTATGATTGCGCACGATACGATGGAATTGCTTTCGAAATAATCGGATACGCACACATGAATAAAAAAACCGACCCTCAGGGCCGGTTTTTTTGATTTATCAAGAATTATTATCGGATAAGTTGGTCAAAATGAGTCCCTTTTCATCCAGGACAGCATAAGAAAAGTGCTCAATCCAGTCTCCCAGGATTACGATGCGATTTCTTTTATTGATCAACAAGTCCAGCAAAATATGCCGGTGCCCGAAAATGTAGTAATCCGGAGCGTTTTCACCTTTGAGTGAAGCATCTGATTTGGCAAAGCGTACCAGAAACTCTTTATCCTCTCCCAAGTACTGTTCCGGCTCCGGCCCCCGTTTGAGGCGGCTGTTTTTTGCCCATTGCAAGCCAAAGGCGAGACCGATATCCGGATGAATCCATCGAAATAAGCGTTGACAGGTCCGGTTGTGAAAGATGCTGCGAAGCAATTTGAAGGTAGAGGATGGGTCTCCAAGTCCATCACCATGAGCCAGATATAGCTTCTTTCCAAAGCATTCGATTTCTTTTGGTCCGTACGAGACCTGAATGCCCAATTCGTTTTGGACGTATTCAAACAACCAAATGTCGTGGTTGCCGGTAAACCAATGCACGGGAATGCCTTTGTCGGTAAATTCGGCCAATTTGCCGAAGAAACGCACAAAGCCTTTGGGCACAACGGTTGCATACTCAAACCAAAAATCGATCATGTCACCCATTAGATAGAGCGCGGCACAATCTGCTTGGATGCTTTCCAGCCATTTGACCAACAGGCGTTCGTTTTCTTTGTTGTTAGGGACTGCCAAAGAGCCCAAATGAGCATCCGATAGGAAGTAGGCTTTTGATGGCATATTAGAGAAATCCTAATTCAAGTTGTGCTTCTTCCGACATCATGTCCTTGTCCCATGCGGGCTCAAAGACTAAGTTGATGTTTAGGTTTTTTACACCTTCGACCGATTCAACTTTCATGCGGACATCTTCCAGAATGAAGTCGGCGGCAGGACAGTTGGGGGCGGTCAGGGTCATATCGATGTTGGTGTCTCCGTTTTCTTCTACATCGATCGTATAGATGAGTCCAAGATCGTATACGTTGACGGGGATTTCCGGGTCGTATACGGTTTTAAGCATTTTTACAATGGCTTCTTCGACTTGTAAGAAGTTTGTTTCCATAAGTATATTGTAATTGATGTACTGCAAAAATACATCAATTTTTGCACATACATCGATTTTATAACTTGCCTTCGTCAGCATAACTATAATATCCGTCCTCACAAAAGACCAAATGATCGGTAAATTGTATGTCTAAATGACTGCAGGCCGACTGGATTTTTTTTGTGATGCGGTCGTCACAGCTACTGGGTCTTGGGTTGCCCGAAGGATGATTGTGGCAGAGGATGATGGAAGAAGCTAGTTTGTCCAATGCATGCTTTAAGACGATTTTGGGATCAACCGTGGTCTCAGAAACGCCGCCATGACTGATTCGTATGGTGTCCAGTACTTTGTGTTGATTGTTCATTAGTACGACCCAGCATTCCTCGTGTGGTAGGTCGATCAATTTGGTATGAATGAGTTCGTAGATGTCGCGGCTGTTTCGGATTTGTTTTCTGGGCAAGGTTTCGCTGGCGCGTCTTC
>JAQVXI010000037.1 GCA_028709215.1 Bacteroidales bacterium | reverse complement strand
CGAAACTGGGCTGTGGTTGCTGAAGGCATTCAAACCATATTAAGACGTGAAGCCTATCCCAATCCGTACGAAGCGCTCAAAGCGTTGACCCGTACAAATGAAGCGATTACTGAACAATCCATTAAACAATTTGTTGAACAACTGGATGTTTCGGAATCTATAAAAGATGAATTAAGAAAGCTGTCGCCCGTAAGCTATACCGGGCATTAATATTCGATTACGTTACTAATTAACAAAAAAAATGACAAACAGAGACAATTGGCAGGAAAAGCCTGATGAAGGTGCATCTTCTGCCCGCCGTGACGGCGATCACAAAAATTCCTTTGACAAACCAAGAAGAACCTTTGGAAACAATGGGGATCGTTCAAGCAATGCTTTTTCCGATCGACCCAAAAGAGATTTCCAATCGGACTCGGGCAATAAATTTTTTGCCGGTGATTCCGATCGTCCCAGAAGACCACGCGAAGACAGTGGAAATCGCTTTGATAGCGATCGTCCGCGTCGCAGTTTTGGCGGTGACAGCAGCTTCGATCGTCCGCGTCGTAGTTTTGGCGGTGACAGCAGCTTCGATCGTCCGCGTCGCAGCTTCGGCAGTGACAGCAACTCCGATCGCCCGCGTCGCAGCTTCGGCGGTGACAGCAGCTCGGATCGTCCGCGTCGCAGCTTTGGCGGTGACAGCAGCTCGGATCGTCCGCGTCGCAGTTTCGGCAGTGACAGCAACTTCGATCGCCCGCGTCGCAGCTTCGGCGGTCACAGCAACTCCGATCGCCCGCGTCGCCGCTTCGGCGATGTCAGTAACTCGGATCGTCCACGTCGCAGTTTCGGCGGTGACAGCAATTCCGATCGTCCACGTCGCAGTTTCGGCGGTGACAGCTATTCGGATCGTCCTTCGTTCCGAGGCCCGTCCATACCCAGACCGGATCGTGCAGACGGTCGTCCCAGACGTCCACGCATCAAACGTGAAAACTCGTTTGATCACGGCAGCCCTTTTGGCTCGAAACCTTCTCACAGTCATCCGGTTCAACTGGATCCGACCGTACCTTTGCGTTTGAATAAGTTTCTGGCGAACGCGGGCATTTGTTCCCGTCGTGAAGCGGATGAATTTATTCAGGCCGGTGTTGTAAAAGTAAACGGTGAAGCGGTTACGGAATTGGGTGTAAAGGTTCTTCCGACCGATACCATCATGTTCCACGATCAAACGGTAAGCATTGAGCGCAAAGTCTATATTCTTTTGAATAAACCCAAAGATTGTGTAACCACCTCGGACGATCCCCAAGAACGTACAACGGTGATGGATCTGGTCAAAGGCGCCTGCTACGAACGAATCTATCCGGTAGGTCGTTTGGACCGCAATACCACCGGTGTTTTGTTGTTGACAAACGACGGTGAATTGGCCTCTAAATTGACACATCCCAAATACGAAAAGAGAAAGATCTATCAGGTTACGCTCGAACGCGATTTGGAAGAAGCCGATTTTAAAGCGATTCTTGCAGGTATTCGATTGGATGACGAACTCATTCAAGTGGATAACTTAAGTTTTGTAGATGCGGACAATGCCAATGTAGTTGGAATTGAAATACACTCCGGTCAAAATCGGGTCGTACGCAGAATCTTTGAATCGTTTGGATACAAAGTGTTTAAGCTGGATCGTGTTTATTTTGCCGGATTGACCAAAAAGAACTTGCCTCGTGGTAAGTGGAGACATTTGACAGATAAAGAAGTAGGTCTTCTGAAAATGGGAGCCTTCGCATAAGATAACAGTGGCTATAGTATGGAAAAAATGCAAAGAGAGAAAATTGTAGAGGTGCTAACGCGCGTAGATTATGGGGCATCCGTTCTAGTGAAGGGCTGGGTGCGCTCACGACGTGGCAATAAAACCGTTCAGTTTATCGTATTGAACGATGGTTCGTGTATGTCTGGAATTCAGATTGTTGCCGATTTGAATGTGTTTCAGGAAGAAGCACTCAAGAAGGTGACGACCGGAGCTTGTATTGCGGTACAAGGTTCGTTGGTGGCTTCTCCCGGCAAAGGACAACAAGTGGAATTGAATGCATCCAACATTGAAGTGTTGGGTGAGGCCGATCCCATGACCTATCCGTTGCAGAAGAAGGGACACAGTCTTGAATACCTGCGCGAAATTGCGCATCTACGTCCCCGAACCAATACGTTTGGTGCAATATTCCGCATGCGTCATCACATGTCGATGGCCATTCATCAATTTTTTCACGAACGCGGTTTTTTCTATTTCCATACGCCCATTATTACCGCTTCCGATTGTGAAGGTGCAGGGCAGATGTTTCAGGTAACGACGCTTAATTTGTATGATCTGAAAAAAGATGAATCGGGATCCATCGATTATTCCAATGACTTTTATGGACGGCAAGCCAGTTTAACGGTGTCCGGTCAGCTGGAAGGCGAATTGGGTGCGATGGCCCTTGGTTCCATCTATACGTTCGGTCCGACGTTTCGTGCGGAAAACTCCAACACTCCCCGTCACTTGTCTGAATTTTGGATGATTGAGCCGGAGGTTGCATTCAACGAGATTGAGGAAAACATGCAGTTGGCTGAAGACTTTATAAAATATTGCATTCGTTGGGCATTGGAGCATTGTACGGAAGACTTGAACTTTTTGAGTTCCATGTACGACAAAGAATTGCTTGAACGACTGCGATTTGTCGTGGATAATAGTTTTGTTCGTCTGACCTATACCGAAGGCGTTTCCATCTTGGAAGCTGCGGTCGCAAACGGTCACACGTTTGAATACCCAGTGTATTGGGGAGCCGATTTGGCCTCTGAACACGAACGCTATCTGGTCGAAAAGCATTTTAAGAAACCGGTGATTCTGACGGATTATCCCAAGGAAATCAAATCGTTCTACATGAAGCAAAACGACGACGGCAAAACCGTTCGTGCCATGGATGTCTTGTTCCCCAAAATTGGTGAAATCATTGGTGGATCCCAGCGGGAAGAATCCCTTGAGAAACTGGAAAGACGTGCGGCAGAAATGGGGGTTCCTACCAAAGATATCTGGTGGTATTTGGAAACCAGAAAGTTTGGAACCGCTCCGCATTCCGGGTTTGGACTCGGTTTTGAGCGTTTGATGCTTTTTGTCACCGGTATGTCAAACATTCGCGATGTGATTCCTTTTCCAAGAACACCGCGCAATGCGGAATTCTAATCATGTCGGCTTTTGAACTACATATTTTAGGTTGCGGGTCGGCATTGCCGACCCGTCGTCATAATCCCTCGGCTCAAATCGTAAATGTTCGGGGTAAACTCTTTCTGATTGATTGCGGTGAAGGCACCCAACTGCAAATCCGCAACAATAAATTGAATTTCAATAAGATCCAGGATGTATTTCTTTCGCATCTGCATGGGGATCATTGCTTTGGTTTGATCGGTTTGATTTCTACGATGGGCATGTTGGGGCGAAACAATCCTTTACGCATTCACGGTCCTAAGGATACCGAGCAGATCTTTCGCCCTTTATTGGACTATTTCTGTGCGGAACTGCCTTTCGAAGTGTGTTTTGATGCCTATGAGAAAGGCGTGCATACAAAAATATTCGAGGACTCGTCGATTGAAGTTTTCACGCTTCCACTAAAGCATCGCGTGCCGACCAGCGGTTTTCTTTTTCGAGAGAAAGCCAAGCCCAGGCACATTCGCAAAGATATGCTTGCCTTTTATGGGATTCCGCTGAATGCCATACCTTCTCTGCAGGAAGGAGCCGATTATACAACCGAAGAAGGAGAGGTGATCTCAAACGAACGCTTAACGATGCCCGCCACGACACCCAAATCATATGCCTACTGCTCGGATACCGCCTGGAAGGAATCGTTGATCCCTCTGATCACCGGAGTAGACCTTTTATATCACGAAGCAACATTCTTGGAGACTCATTTGAAGCGAGCACAGGCAACGCAGCATTCTACCGCTGCCCAAGCAGGCCGCATGGCGCGACTGGCTGAGGTAAAAGCGTTGTTGATTGGGCATTATTCCGCTCGATATTCGGACGAGCAGGTCTTTCTGGACGAAGCCCGTGTTGAATTTTCGAATGTACGGCTTGCAATGGAAGGGTTAAAACTTGATATATAGGATTTTTTTTCTGTATCTTTGTCCTATATGAGGCGACTGTGTATCCTTCTTTGTTTCATGATGTTGCTTTTATGCCCTACGTTCGCTCAAAAGCAACCCGTACCTTCTGTTCCCGCTCAAGAGCAGACGCTTTCTGTGTTTGTCAAAGGAAAAACGCTTCAACTTCAATCGATCAAACCCGGTTCCAAAATTGAAATTCTAAACATTTTAGGCATTCGGGTGATAGAAAAGAAAACGGATAGTACGTCGCTAGAAATACAACTGGACTTGCCACAAGGGTATTATATTGTGCGGGTTGGAGACGCTGTCCGAAAAATTTCGATTAAGTAACAAGCATGTGGGTACACGCGATCAAATACAGGATAATGTAGGCATTGAACGTCTCTTCAAGACCTACTATCAATCTCTTTGTTTCTTTTCCAATCAATATGTGCGCAACAGCCACCTGGCTGAAGATATTGTGCAATCGGTATTCGCGAAACTTGCACAGAATCCGCCGGAATTGGACGGCGAAAGTCATGCCCGCAACCTACTCTTTCGCATGGTACGGAATGCATCCATCAACGAACTTCGTCGATTGGATATCCACGCCGATGCCTTGAATCAGATACCCGAACCCGAAGAAGATCAGAATTCCGACTTTTTTGTTCAAGCCGCACGCGCAGAAGTTTACCGTCAAATCCTTGATGCTGTAGATCAGTTGCCCAGTGCGTGTGCACAGGTCTTTCGATTGGCCTATTTAAAGCAAATGGATAATGATCAGGTGGCCAAGTCGCTGTCCATTAGTATCAATACGGTCAAAGTCCAAAAAAACAGAGCAAAAAAGAAATTGCGTATTCTGTTAAAAAATTTATACCCCTTATGCTGTGTCTTGTTTCATTTCTGAGCCTGCGGGTAAAAAAATGATGCAAATTGTAATCCTTTTGCCCGTTTTAATTGTATTTACTTAAAAATAACCCATATGGTTCCAGTAGACCCTTTTGAGTTCGCAACGCGTTGGATGGATTATGCAAGTGGCAGGCTTTCTGAGGAAGAAGTGCAGGCCTTATTGCATGAGATTCAGTCTAATCCGCTTTTGGCCGGATTGCATCAGGAATTGAGCGATCCGGAACAAAGAAGAGCCAACTTGGAGGAATTATCCGGTTACAACATTCAAAAAGCGCTTAAACATTCTTCTCCTTCCAAGGTGCACCGATTCCCAACAGCCTGGATTTGGGCAGCAGCCAGTATTGTGTTGCTGTTTGCCGGAATGTTTGCTTATTTTGCCAAACCGACTTCGGAGTTGCAGGTGTTTACTCAGCTTGATTCGAGCGAATGGAGTACGACGCCACGCATTTTGCTGGCTGACGGACGTTCCATCCTGTTGGATACCTTGAAGCAGTTGGAGACGGCATCGGACATGAATCTGCAAAATGCGGAAGGGGTTTTGACCATTGCTGCGACTGCTAAGGTGGTGGATGATCCGGTAGAATGGCACCGTTTGCAAATACCTTTTGGTCGTCAGTACAAGATGCAGCTTCCTGATGGGAGTCGTGTGACGTTGCATGCAGGAACCACACTGGAATTTCCCAGTCGTTTTGAGGGAGTGCAGCGAGTCGTTCGCTTGAATGGTGAGGCTTTTTTTGAAGTGGAACCCAACAAAAACCAAGAATTTGTTGTTAAACTCTCAAATGTGGATGTCACGGTGTTTGGAACCACCTTTAATGTGAAAGCGTTTGAGCAGGATGAATTCATTCAGACCACCCTTGTAAGTGGGTCGGTTGCTTTGAGGGATTCGGCACAGCGTCTTCATTACCTGAAACCGAATGAACAGGCGCTTTGGGAGCGTAGAACCGGCTCGGTACAAATCCGATCCGTCGATGCTTCTGTATATACCGCATGGGTTGACGGGTATTTTAGTTTTAACCAAACTTCACTGGAGCAGGTAATGCAACAGGTAGGGCATTGGTATGGTAAAGATGTATTGTATTTGAATGCACGTCATAAGAAAACACGTTATACCGGAAGCGTTCGTATGTACGACTCCATTCAGGACGTGCTGCGCAAATTTGAATTGGCCGGAAATCTGGCTTTTGATATGGACGATCAATGCATTCGGGTACAACGTAAATAAGTAAACATGTTGAAGAATAAAAAGAATCGAATGGGTTTTGTGCAGATACAACGCTGTATGATGTTGTTTCTTGTCGGTGTGTTGGTCTATCCGTGGCAACTGGTCGCACAAACGGGTACACTCAGTCTGAATGTACAGAACGTCCCCCTTAAGGACGTTTTAAAACAAATAGAACAAAAGTCCACGTATACGTTTTTATATCAGGATGCGCTACTGAAAGATAGCAAACCCGTTCGTGTACGTATTGACAATAGACCGTTGGCAGAGGTGCTGCGTACGGTGCTCACCCCTTCTGGCTTAACCTATGAAGTCGATGACAATGTTTTGATATTGAAGCGGGCACCCTCGGTTTCTGAGGTGCAGGTTACTCGAATCGTGCGTGGTCAGGTGCTGGATCAGGATCAATTAACCCTTCCCGGAGCAACGGTTCTCGTCAAGAACAATCCTTCGCTGGGTGTTGTCACCGATATTGACGGAAATTACAGTATCAAGGTTCCAGCCGATACGGAGGTTACCTTAAAAGTATCCTACATTGGAATGGAAACACAGGAGATTGCTTTGACGGCCGATCAGCAAATGGTAGACATTCGTTTAAAGCCCTCTGAAGTGATCCTTACGGATTTTGTTGTGGTGGGTGCCTACGGGACGGAACAAAAGCGATCCGATTTGGTTGGGAGTGCGTTTCAGGTCAACGCCAAACAACTTGAAAATCTACCTGCCGGGCGAATCGACAACCTCTTGGATGGTATGGTGCCGGGTTTGAAGATTGATTTCAATACCGATTTGGCCAGCAACACGCGTCCCCGTTACAACGTACGTGTACGTGGAAGCGCTTCATTGTCTGCTTCGAACGAACCGCTTTGGATCATCGATGGAACGCCTGTTTATACCGGCGACCGCACCAATATGGTTCCAGGTATGAGCATGACCATCAGCCCGTTGTCGTATTATAATTCGGATGATATCGAGAGTATTACGGTGCTTAAAGACGCAGCCTCCACTTCCATCTATGGAGCCGATGGCGCCAACGGTGTCATTTTGGTCACGACCAAGAAGGGAAAATCCGATTCGGAAAAACCGAGTTTGACCGTATCTACCCGTTTTGGTGTATCGAAAATAAACGAAACAACCCGCTTCAAGGTGTTGAATGCCGATCAATACATGGAATTGGCCAAAGAATCCTATGCGAATGCAGGACGGGATGCGGCTTTGTTTCCGTTTCAGGACAATGCGATGAATGCATACAGTACGACCGATACCGATTGGTCCAAGGTCTATTATGATCTGGGCAATACCCGTCAAACCGGATTGAGTCTGAGGGGTGCAAACAAACACGCGCGTTATTATCTTTCCGGTTCGTATTATGGAAACAATATGACGGTCAAAGGCAATCAAAGCGATCGTTTTTCGCTCCGAAGCAACGCTGATTTTGATCTGACATCGCGCATCAGTTTTGGGATCAATTTATCCTCATCCTACAACGTCAATACTCTGTTCAACCCGGGGGACGATTATTATCAGATTCTGCCCATTTTTAGCCCGTACAATGCGGATGGGAGCATGCGGTTGTACAATACTTATGTGGATGGTAAGGATGTTGCGGGTGATCCTGTTTGGTCAACGGTGAAGTTTTTTAATTCGGTCGCCGAACGTGAAGAAAACGACCACCGTCAGCGGAGTATGTCTACGCAGGCCAATGCGGAATTAAAAATCAAAATCATGGAAGGTCTGTTGTGGACCAATCAACTGGGGATTGACTACTTGAGTTCTTTTGAAGATACGTATTCTGCACGAAGCAACTGGTCGGGAATGTCCAGCCAAGGTCCTTACGGATATGCCTATCGTGGGCATGCAAACTTTCTCAATCTCAATTTGGTCGAACGCTTGAATTTCAATCGGAAGTTTGGCGTACATCAGGTGGGAGGTTTGGTTGGTTTTGAAATGAGTTCAAAAGAGTACAATACCTTGAGTGCAAGCGGAAGTGGCTTTGTCAACGACCACATCAAAGAAGTGAGCTATGCGACCGACCGAAGCGGCTCAAGCAGTTATAGTTTGACCCGAGGTATGTCTTTGTTTGCACAAGGAAGTTATTCGTATGACCAGCGCTATTATGTCCTTTTCAATACCCGTATGGACGGACGTTCCAATTTTGGGCCGGATGTTCGCTGGGCAGAATTTGCCTCCATGGGTTTCTCGTGGAATGCACACAATGAGACGTTCCTCGAAGCCTACGAAGCCATCAATGTGATGAAGTTCAAACTGAGTTACGGAACCAATGGGAATTCTCGATTGGGCTCGTTGGAAGCTTTGGGCTTGTACAGCTACAGCAGCAACGATCAGTATGCCGGAATGCCGGGAGCATCCATGTCCGGAAGTCCCAATCCGACCCTGAGTTGGGAAACCACGTATATGACCAACATCGGATTGCGCGTGCGCTTTCTGGATCGTTACGACATAGACATTGAGGCCTATAACAACAAAACCGTCGATCTGTTGAGCAATCTGGATGTTTCCAGAACCACGGGCGATACCCGTGTGTACCGTAACGTCGGGAAGATACAAAACCGAGGGATTGAGGCCAACATAGAAGTCGATCTTTATAGTGATCAGGATTGGGATTGGTCTGCCAGTTTCAATGCATCGCACAATCGAAACAAATTGTTGGAACTTTACAACGGTGAATCGAAGGTCATGGGAGAGAAGATCTGGCAGGAAGGCAAAGATATTAATACGTACTATGTTATTCGATGGGCCGGTGTGGATCCCCGTGATGGAGCACCGATGTGGTACGATGCCCGGGGCAATGTGACACGTGTGTACGATACCAACAACCGTGTGGTTTGGAAAACTTCATCGCCCATCGCTACGGGCGGTTTCAGCAGTATGCTGCAATACCGTGCCTTCAGTTTAAATATGATGTTTAACTACGTGTTGGGTGGCTATTCCTTTAGCAACTTTGGCCGACGTGTATCTTCGGATGGTCTCAATATTATGGATGACAATCAGAGTGTCAATCAATTGGATCGCTGGCAAAAACCCGGGGATCAGGCGCTTTCTCCAAAACCGCTTTGGGGCGTATCGACCAAATCCGTTATGAACTCAACGCGTTACATTTACAGCACAACGCATTTGAAGTTGCGCAATGTGGCGCTTTCGTACCGGGTTCCGGCCAATATGGTTCAAAAAATTGGAGCGAAAACAGCACATGTGAGTTTCATTGCAGACAATTTGGGCGTTTGGACTCCCTACGATCAACCCGATCGAAACTCATACCGTCAGGCGATGAGTGGATACCCGATGGAAACCATGTTTTCCCTGGGTCTGGATGTAACGTTATAAAAAGAGGATGATGAAAATGAAATGGATCTATACAAGTTGCCTGGCCGGGCTTTTGAGTTTGAGCGGCTGCAGCGATTTTCTTGAGGTATACCCGTTGGGACGGACGACCATGCCGGTGTTCTTTTCCGATATGGATGGTATACGTGCAGCCATTCCGGGCATGTACAGCAAAATGTACGACTATTATACCGCTGAGTTTTATTATTACCCGGAAGCGGCCGGCAATATGGTTTCACTGCCTCTGATTTCGGCGGATGCCAAAATGGTTAACCAGTATAATTTCACCTCCGATCCGGAGCAGGAAACGAGTGCTGTAGGCAAAATCTGGTCGGATATCTATGTTGCAATGGCCAATGCCAACAACATCTTAGAGTATATGCCTTCGCTGAAGAACAAATTTCCATCAAATGCGGATGAATTGGATCGCTACGAAGGGCAAGCTTTGTTTGCCCGTGCGTTGGCACATTTTGATTTGGTACGGGTCTATGCACAGCATTACACGTATACTGAGGATGCCAGTCATTTAGGCGTGCCCATTGTTCGGAAATCTCCCGGACCGGATGGCAACCTCAAACGTGCATCGGTCAAAGAAGTGTATGACTTTATTGAAAGCGATTTACTTAAGGCAGAAAAGCTTTTTGCAAATCAACCGATGACCAGTGCCTACTTCGCATCAAAGAAGGCTGTACAGGCTTTGCTGGCGCGGGTATACCTGTATCAGGAACGCTGGATCGACGCCGAACGCTATGCCGGTTTGGTGATTGCTTCCTCTGCTCTCGATTATGGGACAGATTATCTAAAACTTTACAGCGATATGAGTACCGGAAACGAATGCATTTTTCGTTTGAACGGTCACTTAAAAAGTAAGTCGTTGGGTACGTTTTATGATTACAACGCTCCCTCGATGTTGGCAGCCGATACGTTACTCACCTTGTTTTCTGATACGACGGATCTTCGTGCCGGGATGTTTCAGCAAACCAAAAACGGAAACGATGTGGTGACCACCAAGTATTTGGTCACATCAACGGTTGTACAGGAAGACATTCACTACGATCCGTTTGTGTTACGGGTTTCCGAGATGTATCTGATTCGTGCCGAGGCCAATCTACATTTGGAACAATATGCGCTTGCGGCAGACGATGTGAAAGTTATACGCGCACGGGCGCTTCAGGTGGATCCGTCTACCTTAAGTTTGACAGAAGATTATGCGAGCCTCTCCCGTGCCATCGAAGTGGAACGCATCAAAGAGTTTTGTTTTGAAGGGCACAACTTTTTTGACATCACGCGCAGAAAACAGGATCTGAAACGCAGTTCCAGAACCAATTCAACCGTATCGTATTTGGCGTACCCCAGCGATTTGTTTGTGTTGCCCATTTCTCAGAAGGAACTCAATGCCAACATCAATATGGTTGGAAATCCAACGGTAAATAAATAATTGGATATGAAGAAGTTATTTTTATATAGTGTCGTATTATTTCTGTCCGCATGTGGCTTGGAAGAGCACGAACCGTTTCAGGAACCGTTTGTTCATATTATGAAAGACGGGGCCAGCAGTGCTGTTGTTTCTGCTTCAGCCAATACACCGGCGAGTAGACCGGACAGTTATTCTGTCTACTTAAGTTCTGCTCCCTTGAAGGATAATTTGGAAGTGACCTTTGATCTTGTCGTGGGAGACGGATTGGAAGAAGGTCGTGATTTTGTGATGGTTACTCAAGGACGGACGTTGACCTTTTTCCCCGGGATTTACGATGTTCCCATTCGCATTCGGTGGATTGCCCGTCCGGTCGATCCTGCCAAAGACAATACGCTGACCATTGTGCTTTTGGACAATAGTAAGGGCTTCAATATGGGTTTGCCCGGTCCGGATCACTTGCAAAGCAGTTTCGTTATCCGTAAACAATGATTATGCAAAAAATTAATATATCCATTCTTTTCCTTTTTTGTGTGCTGTTGGCACATGCCGGTCTGAAAGAAGACCGAAACCTGACCAAAGGGGTTTTGCCCAATGGTATGCGTTATTACATCTATCCGAACGATTACCCAAAAGGGGAGGCGGTCTATCGACTCTTTATCAAGTCGGGGTCGGTATACGAAACAGAAAGCCAAAAGGGCTTGGCGCACTTTTTGGAACACATGGCATTCAATGGTACGAAGAATTTTCCGGGTGATGGCATCATCCGTTTTTTGGAGTCTAAGGGTGCAAAATTTGGCGTGGATCTGAATGCACACACTTCGTTCAACGAAACGGTCTACAAGTTGCAGTTGCCAACCTCTGATCCAAACATGGTTGATTCAACCTTGATGATTCTTTCGGATTGGGCCGGTGGGCTACTTTTGGATAGTGTGGAGATTGAACAGGAGCGTGGAGTCATCTTTTCGGAGTGGTTGTCCAAAACCGGTCCGGAACGGGATGCTCAAAACGCTTTTCTAATGGAATTACTCAATGAGTCACGTTTTTCCGAGCGCATCGTGATCGGTGATACGGCGGTAATCATGAACTTCCCGCATCAAGATTTGAGGGATTATTATCAACAGTGGTATCACCCCAATCGCATGGCCATTGCCGTGAGTGGAGATGTGGATGTAAAAACAATCAAGCAACTGATCTTTAAGCATTTTTCGCCTATCCCGGCACCCAAGGTGCCCGCGGTTACAGAATACGAGATCCCTGCCTACAGCGAACCGCATTTGACCGTTGTTTCACATCCCTCTTTGAAGAAGGTGGAGTATAATCAGATACAGTTATTGCCCAACTTTGAATCGGTCAAGAGCAAGAAAACATACAAAGATTATTTGCAACGTACGTTGTTGAATCGCTTGTTCAAAGCACGTCTGTCTGCGCTAACATTTGATGATCAGCCTTATAAGAATGCAAGTGTGAGCATGTCAACGTTTTTGAATACATCGGGCGTGTTGCTTGCCTCCGTGGAGTTGGTGCCTCAGAAAGTAGACGAAGGTTTGCAGGCTTTTACGTCCCATGTGGAGCAAATGTATCGGTACGGCTTTTTAACGATGGAAATCGAAAAGGTCAAAAAGATTTATTTAAGTCAGATCGAGCGTAAAGCGACATCGATGGCTCCGACGCCCTCGATAAATTATATGAATGATCTCTATGCGCACTTTTTTAATGGTCAACAAATGATTACGGCCAAGATGGAGTACAAATTGGCTAAGAAATATATACAGGACTTGGATTCCGCTTCGTTTGCCGATTTGTTGAAACAGGTTGTCAATCCAAAGGAAACCCGATATTATATGACGGCATTTGATCAGGTTTCGGAAGAAATCCCCAGTGAAGCGAAGCTTTTGAAGGACCTTGAACAACTGCGTGCATCGAACATCGAGCCCTATCAAAAGGTCGTTGATGTTCCGGAAGTCTTGTTGTCCGAACGCCCCGTCCCGGGCAAGAAACTGGATGAATCCCGTTTGGAGTCACTGGATACCCGACGCATACAATTATCAAACGGATCAGTGGTCTATTATCGGAAATCCTTGTCGGATCGGGGTCGGGTTATGTTGACCGGATACCGTGAAGGGGGTATTTATGCGATGGATTCTGCTTCCTTTGTGAGTGGCATCACATCGGGAAGTGTGGTCGGATTGAGCGGCGCCGGTTCGTTTTCACGCGACGCCTTGTCGCATTATCTGGCAGGAAATACGGCATCGGTTCGAATGTTGACTGAGCGCAGTCGCTCGGGTTTGGTTGCCAGTGCCGAAATGGACGATGTGGAAACGATGTTTGAATTGTTGTACCTGAAATGGACGCAGCCTCGTCTGGATACCGCTGTTTTTGTACAGACGAAAAGCAAATCCATCGAAGCCTATCGTACCCAAAACAGAACGGAGACTACGCAGTTTTATCGGGATCTTCAGGGCATTCTCTCCGGAGATACCTACGTAAATCGGGAATTGACCGACACGGTATTGGAAGCCGAACTGCAAATCGATCGGATTCTTCCAGCCTACAACCACTCCTTTGGGGTGGCTGACGGATATACCTTCATTTTGATGTCTGATCAGGAATATGAGGCTTTAGAGCCGTATGTGCTTCAGTATTTAGGTGGCTTGCCGTCCGGAAAAGCCAAAACCTCCTATGAATATTCCGGTTCAATACCCTTGACCAGCGATGTGGTATTTGAGAAACGGGTTGGGGATGCTCCGGACAAAGCAACGGTGTCGTTGATTTTTCAAGGCAACGCCATCGAACAGCCCATGTCTACCTATGAACTGAAAAATGAGATGATGAAATCGGTGTTGCGTTCCAGCTTACTGAAGGTCTTGCGCGAAGAGATGGGCATGGTGTACAGTGTGGGTGTATCTGTTGGAGCGACCAAGCATCCTTCGGATCTGTTTCGTACAACGATTTCCTTCAGCTGCAAACCGGAAAATGTAGATGCCTTGGTTGATCGTACACAAAAGGTGATTCAATCGGCCATCCAAGACCCTTCTACGTTTGCAGCGGTGTTGGACGATGTTCAGAAGAATTTGATCAAGGATCATGGCTTGGATCGACAGAAAGATTCTTTCTGGTCTGCCTTTATTCGGAATTCACTGTACAACAACGATTCGGATTGGAACTTCGTGCAGGAATACGATCAACGTGTTCTGGCGATTACGCCGGAGGTTTTATCCGGACACATCAAAGAAATGATCCTGGATGTATACCGTGTAAAAGCGGTTTTATTGCCCAAAGAATGATATAATTACTTAATTACTAATCGGTATCGGGATTCCGGTGCCACAATTTGAATTTTATGAAACATGTATTGAAAAATCTCTTTGCCATTTTGGCGCTCACAGTGGTTTTTGTTTCCTGTAACAACGAGGACGATGCGATCGTTTACGGTCCGGTCGGTCTGCAGTCGTTTGGCTTTTATGCCGAAGACAATGAAGGCGTGTTGTTCCAGGATTACGTCGTGCTGGATAGCACATCTACGGCTTTGACGGTCTTTTTGCCCGAAGAAGCAGACAAATCTCAATTGGTTGCCCGCTTTACAACGACCCCCGACGATGTGGTTACGGTGAACGGTGTAGAACAGGAAAGTGGTGTAACCGCAAACGACTTTTCTTCACCGGTTGATTATATTCTTACCGAAGGAACCAACAACGTACGCATTACTGTTACAGTAACCACTGCGCCCGCTTTTGTTTGGAGTGAACTGCCGGCATTTGATGCGGATACCGTCGGTAGCCTGGTAATGAAGGTCAATCCCGTGGACGGCTTGCCTTATATGCTCTACAAAAAGAATTATAAAGCTTCTTCTGATGAGAAAGCAGCCGTGGTAAAATTTAATGCGGGTGCTTGGGAATTTGTGGGCGGAGAAGCCGGTGCTTCCGAAGGGCAAATTGGAACGTATTTTGACATCAACTTTGATGCGTCCGGCAAACCTGCGATTGTTTTTGCCGATTATACGGCAGCCACCGCTCAACAATCTACGGCGATGAGTTTTGATGGTACCGCTTGGACAGTTCTTGGTTCAAAAGGCTTTACTGCAGATAAGGTTACGTATACGGCCATCGTAAAAGCTCCAAAAGCCAGTTGGATGACTTTTAGTATGTTTGACGGTCGCAGCGGCCCGTTGGCGCGTCGTGCCTTGAGCTGGTCTAACTTTGATAACGGTAGTTGGACGGCCGATCTGACCCTACCGGGACGTGCAGAATCAATGTACGCCTACATGCCGAGAACCAAAGTGGTTGGAGATAGTTTGTATTTGGGTATTTTTAATGCAGGAACGGATCCACAAACGGTGTCTGTTTACAAGTATGTCGATGGCAACTGGAGTGTGTTGGTTGACCAATATGTACCGAATGGATCCACCAATATCAATTTGAGGGATTTTGATATGGATGTAACCAAAAACGGCAAGGTTTTTGTCCTTACCGGAGCGAATTCCTTAGATGCGGACGGTTTATACAAACCAACCTTGACTCTTTATGATCCGGAGATGGAAATGTGGATACCGGTCGGTACACCCGTCAATGTGGATATTGCTTCTACCCGTTATATGGATTTGGCTTTGTCTCCCTATGGTGTTCCTTCAATAGCCTACAAGAACGAGTTGGGTTATGCCAGTGTTGTAGAATTTGATTTGGAAACAATGGATTGGAAAGAAGCCGTTACGTTGGATGACGTCGAAATTGATGATATCTACTTGGATTTTGCTCCTAATGGCGTAGGATACGTAGCGACCGAAGTAGAAGGTACGATCCATCTTTACAAATTTGATGCTCCCAACAATTAAGTAGGAGTTGTATGGATAAGCAGGGGTGTTGCAGGCAGCAACACCCTCTGTTTTTTTTACACGATTTTTTTGAATGCCTATGAAAACGTTTGTATCCTTTCTTTTTGTTTTGCTTGCGCTCTGCGGAGACGGCCTATTGGTACAAGCACAAACTGTACGCGCTCGAGTCATTTCAAACCGCTCGGGAAAAGGTTTGCGAAACATTCCTGTATCCAATGGGGATACCGTTGTTCTGTCCGGTCGAAAAGGTTACGTGGAACTGCCCGTAGGCGTGGAGAAGGTGCTTTTTGCCATTCCCCCGTCCGATTTACAGCCTGCTTCGATCCAATCAGCGATGTTGCCACAGCAAGGGTTTATACAGACAAGCAATGACGCACAGGATTTTATCCTGCCCCTGGAGAAAACCAAGGTGGAGTCCGATTTTCGTTTTGCCGCGATTGGCGACGTGCAGGTAGACGATGCCCAGCAATTGCAGTATGCAGCACAAACACTTTCTTCAGAAATTCAGGATCGACCATTGATCGATTTTGCCTTGTTTATGGGGGATCTGGTCAACGACGATCCATTACTTTTGGATGACTTCTCTCAGCTGATGCAGCAATTGCCCTATCCCGCCTGGGCGGTTTTTGGCAACCACGACCGAACCATCGCTGAAAATCAAAGCAGGACTTCTGATTACAAACAACACTTCTTGACACCGACCTATGCCTTCAATCGGTCAAAGGCGCATTTTATCGTGATCAACAACGTTTATCCAAAAGGGAAATTTGGTTACGAAGGCTTGTATGACGCACAACAACTTCGTTTTGTGGAGCAATCGCTACGCTTCGTGGATGCAGATCGTTTGATCGTGCTTGCTCAACACATTCCCTTACTGCATACGCGCAACAAGGAGGCGATGATCGAATTGTTGGAAGGGCGGAACGTACTCGTTTTGTCCGGTCATACCCATACGTTGCTGCGGCATTTGCATCCGGTAAAAAAAGGACGCATTCAGGAATTGGTGGTGGGTGCTGTTAGCGGCAGTTGGTGGACCGGCGAAAAGGATGTTTTCGGCATCCCTGCGGCATTAATGAGTTGTGGTAGCCCCCGCAATTATATGGAAATATCGGTGCAGGATACCGCCTATACGATCACTTATAAAGGAGTCGGATTGGATCCCGGCCGACAAATGGACCTGTGGATTGCCGGAGCTGATTCAACCGATCGACACGTCCCGGACTTGGACAGTATTGCGCCGGGAACGGTTCTCGCCAATGTGTATGCGGGATTTTCGGAAACAGTGGTTTGGATGCAAGTGGATCAACAAGAGCCGATACGCATGCAGCATGTGCCACGTGTTGCCCCTTTGGTGGCGCGCATTGCCGCGTTCAACAAAGACGACGTCTATCCAACCAAACACAGCCGTCGATTGCCTTTGCGCAGTCGTCCCAGTCCGCACATTTGGCAAGCCAAACTCCCGCAGGACTTGTCTTCCGGATGGCATTTGATTCGCATTAAAGCCAAGGATGCATACGGATTTTCTGCAGATCAGACAACGCGTGTGTTTGTTCCTTAATGTACGAATGCGATGATTTTGGGGACAAAGATGATCAAGCCGCATACGGCCGCCGCTAGCGCTGCAACCAATACGGCGCCTGCGGCTAAATCTTTGATGCATAAAGCGGTAGGGTGGAAATCCTTGAAAATATGATCGGCCAGTGTTTCCAAAGCCGTATTGAATGCTTCTGCTGCCCATACCACAGCCATGGAGAGCAACAGCACACACCATTCTAAGGCCGATACCTGAAAGAAGAATCCGGCTGCGATAACAATTAGGGTGCTCAATAAGTGTACCCGTGCATTTTGTTCGGTACGCAGCATCCGCCGGATACCGGATAAGGCATACGAAAAACTTTTTATCAAACGTTTGGGCTCTATGCCGGATGAGTTGCTTTTCATCG
>JAQVXI010000008.1:51122-65315 GCA_028709215.1 Bacteroidales bacterium | reverse complement strand
TGTAAGAAAAACGAAAACAAACGACACAAAAACTCTGGTTCTCATACAAACAGGCATTAGAAGCGTGGAAGATACATAGACCGTCGTACAAGCACATCCAATTCTCGGTGAACCGCCATTCTTTGTAGGCCAAAGGTGATACAGTAAGTCCGCATGTGATACAAAAAAGTCCGTTTTTTTTGACGACCTTTGTATCAATTTATTACTCAACATACGCATGAAAACGCTTGCACAACATCTATGTCTTCTCGTTTTAATCTTTTTTTCCATTCAACAAACAGCAGCAGAGACATACTATGTATCCCCCAACGGATCCGACAACAACAATGGAAGTCTCCATGCACCATTTGCCAGCATTCAACAGGCTCAGACGGTTGTACAACCGGGAGATACCGTTTACCTTCGAGGGGGAACCTATTCTATACAAGAAGCTCAGGTTGCAAAGTACAATAGTATTTGGGCTTACGTCATCTATCTGGACAAAAGCGGAACAGCCGATGCTCCGATTTGCTACTGGGCCTATCCGGGCGAACAACCCATCCTGGACTTCAGCCAAGTAAAGCCGGTAGACAAACGGGTTCATGCGTTCCAGGTAGCAGCAAACTACCTTCACATCAAAGGACTTGAGGTGGTCGGTGTTCAAGTTACCATCACGGATCATACCCAATCCGAATGTTTTCACAACGAAGGCAGTTACAACAGGTACGAACAGCTCAAAATGCACGACGGACAAGCCATTGGTTTGTATTTGACCAAAGGTAGCTACAACCTCATTCTTAACTGTGATGCCTGGAACAATGCGGATGTCACTTCAGAAGACAAACGTGGAGGAAATACGGACGGTTTTGGTGCGCACCCAAGTAAAGGTAGTGTTGGAAACATCTTTAGAGGCTGTCGTGCTTGGTTCAATAGCGACGATGGTTTTGACTGCATCTCCGCATCAGAAGCCGTTGTGTTCGACCGATGCTGGGCCTACTGCAACGGATATTCACCAACATTTGCAAGCATGCGCGATGGCAACGGCTTTAAAATTGGCGGTCATGGAGCCGCTCCAAACTCCATCAATGGAAAACCGGATGTCGTTCCCTCTCATACGGTAACCCACTGCATGGCCTATCGAAACAAGGCCAACGGGTTTTATGCCAATCATCACATCGAAACCGGAAATACATGGTTGAATAATACGGCTTTTTTGAACAAAGTCAACTACAACATGCTGAGTCAGCGCATTGTCAACCCAGGCACTGCAGAAGCCTATACCGAAGATGTACCGGGGATTCAGCACATTTTATACAACAACCTTTCTTACAGCCCTACCAGTTCGCATACTGCCAACATGGGCAGCAGTACAAATTTAAATAATTCGTTCTCGTCCAACATTCAAGTAAACGTAACCTCGGATGATTTTGTCAGTATTCAACAAGATAATTTGATGTTTGCTCAACGCCAAAACGACGGAAGTCTGCCGGATATGGACTTTCTTAAACTCAAACCCGAAAGCGACCTAATCGACAAAGGCAAAGCGGTCGGATTGCCATTTGGCAAACAAGCACCCGACTTGGGCGCTTTTGAATTGAAAGAGCAGCAACAAATCACCTTTGATTCCATAGCCCCGCAAATCAAAGGAGCCACCCCATTCAGAGCCTCGGCAACAGCCAGTTCAGGACTGAGTGTTACGGTAGAAAGTTCCGATCCGTCAGTCGTGACTGTTTCAATGGGCTTTCTGCTGTTTCGCAATCCGGGTACTGCAATCCTAACGGCGAGACAAGGCGGTTCAGACTTTTTCTATCCCGCAGCACCCGTTTCTCGTGTTGTAACGGTCCTAGACCCCAGTCTGCTCGAAACGGCATCCAAACAAAAAGGAATCGACTGGTTTGTATCCTCCGATGGAATCCTTCCGTTGAACGCCTCCCTTTTAAACAACGATAGCGCCTTTAGCCTTTACGACTTACAAGGGAATAAATGCATGTCCGGAATCGTAAACGCGCAAGACAAGCAAATCAACCTGACAAATTTGCCCAAAGGCCTGTACTTCATACAAACCCGTTCAGGCAGGCGCATAGAAAAGCAAAAAATTCTCTGGTATTAGGATCCGGCACGATTCAATTTGGCCCATCTCCCCGGACTGTCACCAAAATGCTTGGTAAACGTACGTGTAAAGTTGGAAGGCTCTGAGAAGCCCAATCGGTAACTGATTTCCGTTACATTCATATCGGTTTCCCTCAACAATCGCGCTGCTTCATCCAACTTCACTCGAACAATAAATTCCTGTACCGTACTCCCACTCAAGGCTTTGAGCTTTCGATACAACTGACGCTGGCTCAACTTCAACGCATCCGACAGGGCTTCTCCGTTAAAACCGGCTTGAGACATATTCAAACGAATGATCTCAACGACCTTTAAAAGAAAGGCATTGTCAATTTGATTGTTGGCTTCAGCCAAGTCTTGAACATACGCTTTCTGGCCCAATGCAGCCTGCAGTCGTGCACGATTCTCCAGGAGACCGGCAATTTGAGCCTTCAATACCTCTATGCTGAAAGGCTTGGATACATACATATCGGCTCCGGACTGCAAACCCTCAATCTGGTTTTGATCATCCGCTTTTGCCGTCAACAACAAAACGGGAATGTGCGCCGTACGCTCGTTTTGTTTCAACTCCTTGCAGAGCGCAACCCCATCCATAAACGGCATCATCACATCCGATACAATCAAATCCGGAATCTGCTCCATGGCTGTATTCAATCCATCCAAACCATGCGCCGCTACAAGGACTTGATACCGATCCCTTAACTCGTTTTCCAGATAACTGCGTACGTCCTCATGATCCTCAACCACCAAGATCACCGGCTTGTTTGAATCAATCTCCTTCAAAGTCAACGCTTCCACCACTTCGACGTTTTCAACGACAGGAGGATCGACAACCTCCAAAGGTAAACTTACGAGGACTTTTGTCCCCTTCTGGTACGCACTCTCCAGGTGTATTTGTCCCCCCATGAGTTGCACCATATTTCGCGTCAGAGCCAACCCCATACCCGTTGTACTCCCTTGAAAAGGTTGAGCACCCAAAGAATTAAATGGCTCAAAGGCTTTTTGTTGCGCCTTTGCATCCATACCGATACCATTGTCGACCACCTTTAGTTGAATCGCTTGCTCTACAACATTCAATTCGACAAGGATCTTTCCACCATTGGGTGTGTATTTAAACGCATTCGAAACAAGGTTGTAGAGTATTTGCTCCATCTTTGGACGATCCATCAAAGCCCATAGCGCATCCCTTTGACTGATATACGTTAAATGAATGTTGCGTTGATAGGCATTCATATGGAACGAATCGACCCCTTTTCTTAAAAGGGCCACCACATCATAGGCCTGCTTGTGTACCTCTAGTTTACCGGCCTCGGTTTTTCGAAAATCCAACAACTGGTTGATCAATGTAGTCAAATGCTCTACGTTGCGATTGACGATTGAAATGTATCTTGAACGTGACTCCGAACTCAAGCGATCGTCCTGCAATTGCTTGACCGGATCAGAAATCAGGGTCAACGGTGTACGTAACGCATGCGAAACATTGGTAAAAAACTGTTGACGATCTCGGTTCAGCTCCTCCCGCTTTTCAATGTCCATTCGTTCGAGCAGCAACCGGTGCTTTAAACGCTCACGTGACATAATTTCGTTGTGTACCAAAAGAACCAGGAGTATCACCAGGGAAACGTACAGCAAATAGGCCCAGTTCGACGCATACCAAGGCGCACGAATCTGTATGTGAAGCCGCAGCGTCTCCGAAGAAACATTATCGGGAGAAATCGATTTCACTTTTAATACATACGATCCAGCCGGTAATTTGACAAAATCCAATTCCGGTAGGTTGGTTTCAATCCAGTGTGTGTTGTATCCCTCCAACTGATACAAAAAGCGGTTGTCCTGTGGATGATCGTAATGCAAAGACGCCAATTGAATGGAAAAGCTTCGATTGGAATAATTCAGATCCAGTGTACGAGTAAGTGGCATGGCCTTATTCAGAATCACCTGCCCATTTACCGCTTCAAAAGGCTCTACTTTTTTTCCCGCAATCTGAATTCCGTTAAAAACAACAACGGGGACGTGTGGATTGAGCGTTATCTGTTCCGGATGAAATGCCACATATCCCTTGGTTGATCCAAAATAAATGGTGTTGTTGATCGTATCGTTGTAACACGCCCCATCCAAAAAAGACCACTCCCGCTGATTATCACGAATGGGATAATTCGAAACACGATAACTGGACTTTTCAAGTTTGCTGATGCCCTTTTTATGAGAAAGCCAGATATTACCTTGCTTGTCTTCGGTAATCGCCGAAACGTATGGATCGGCAATGTCCTTTGCCTGTGGAAGCGGGACAACGCGATTTCTGCGTCCATCGTAACAATCCAACCCATCAGAAGAACCGATCCAAAGACAGGATTTGGCGTCCACGTAAAGTGCATACACCAGGTCTCCGGCGATTTGTAAAGAGTCGGAAGCCTGAGTATGTAAATGTTGTAGTATGGTGTATGTGCCTTGCTCAGCCAATCGTACCTGAAAAACACCTCTCCCCTCAGTTCCCAACCATACACTCCCATCCGGACTTTCAGCCATACACATAATGCTTCGATCCAAGAGTGTATCCTCAAGCGAATAGCGTTCAATGCTGCGACTACTCGCATGAATCTTTAACACACGATTAAACATGCCGGCCCAAAAGTACCCATTCTGTTTGGAATCAGTCATTGCATAGACGGAACTAATGCCCAAATCGGCTTGTAAGTTGCGACTCAAGATCTCAATAAATTGATTTGTTTTCGGTGTGTATCGGTACAATCCATCGAAGGAGCCGATCCAAATGTGCTGATTCTCATCCTGAAACAAACTCCGTATGGCCAACGTTTCGGGCAACCGTTCCGATTGTGCACCGTTTGCTCCTTCCAAAACAAGCCCATTGTGATTGCTCCCCAGCCAAAGGTTTGATCCATCGTGTAGAATAGCCCGAATGGATAAAGGCTTCATTCGACGGTCTGGATGTGCATAAACATGACGCAATAAAAAAGGTTTTCGATGTGTATTGACACGGTATATCTCGCCTCCTCGTGTGCCAACCCATACAATATCCTGGGCGTCCACATAAAAACTGGTCACATAATCATCTGTCAAGTGACCCGGTTGAAAAATATTGGTATTAAAGATGACCTCTTCACGACTTCGGCGATTGTACGTTGTCATGTGATTCTCTTGTATGACAAATCTCAGATCACCAATCAAGGATCTACGATTGATTAAATTGGGAGAGCTATTGAGCATGAGCGATACATTGCTAGGCACGGCACTGTCCTGAACCCGAATAAACTGATCCAAATCATAATTATAGCGCACGTAACTCCGATCAAACGTTAGAATCCACAGCTGCTTGTTGTCATCCGTTACCACATTCTTGATCCGATTGGCCGGTATGGATGTCGAATCCCCTGGATTGTGCTGATACATTTTAAAACGGATCCCGTCGTAACGATACAGACCGTGCCAACTCCCGAACCAAATGTAACCAATGGAGTCTTTGCTGATTCCATGAATGGATGTGGTCGGGGCGTTGGGAAGTAGGATTTGTTCGAAGAATACGTCTTTTTGTGCTTTAACCTCTCCCAACAGCAGAGAGATCAGCAAAACAAACAGTTTTAAGCACGTGCTTTTCATCGTCATACCAAATTAGGATTTCAAAGATACGCAAATCTTCGTTCTGACAAATAAATGTCTCCTTCTGACAAAAGATGTCAAACCACGATACGATACAATAAGCCCATTGTCCGACCTTTGCTCTACTTAAATAACGATTCAAGACATGAAAAAACAGGTACTATTCTTTTTATTCGTTTGTTTCACGATAATTTCGGCTGCAAATTCGCGTCCCATGGAATATTTGGATCGCGGTTTGGTTGCCATGGAAGTTGAAAACGGAGTCAACAGCAAAATCTATTTGAGTTGGAGAATGTTGGGAACCGATCCGGTCAACATTGGATTCAATCTATACCGCAACGGGCAACGAATCAACTTCTTACCACTTACAAAAACCACCAACTATGAAGATCTTTCTGGCAAAGCCAGCGATACGTATCAAATTGAAGCGCTTTTAGATACGGGAAAAGAAAAATCCGAACCTGTTTCAGTATGGCCTTTGATTGCAGCAGAGACAGAAGGTAAAGCGCCTTTAGCAAGAAAAATTATCCCCTTACAACCGGCTCCGACTCTCGATAATAAACGTTACTTTCCGGGAGATATGAGCACCGGGGATTTGGACGGCGACGGTCAATACGATTTGGTTTTCGAATGGGAAGGGGCAAATCCCTTTTTAGAGGCCATTGACTTGGATGGCAAATCGTATTGGCGCATCAACCTGGGACCAAACGTAACGTCCAATGCAGTTCCATTTATGGTCTATGATTTGGATGGAGACGGCAAAGCCGAAGTAGCCTGTGTTACGGCACCAGGAACGATCGATGGAACCGGACATTTTTTAAGTAAGGGACCTGCAGCAGAAATAGATCACTCTGTAATCCTTGCCCGGGATGGAAGCGGAACCCGTTTATTGGAAGATCCTGCGTTTCTGACGGTTTTTGACGGAGAAACCGGAAAAGAGCTGGCAACGATTGATTATTTTCCGGTCATCGGACCCTTGGAAAACATGAAAGCTACGTGGGGCGATAATTATGGTCATCGAACCAATTCCTTAAAGGGAGCCGTCTTGTACGACAAAGACTTGGGACCCATGCTGGTTTATGCCCGTGGGATTTATACGCGTGTCGCCATGGCTGCCTATACCTTCGATGGAAGCAATCTAACTCGTGTATGGACATTTGACAGCGAGCGAGGAAACAGTGAATACCGAGGTCAAGGCAATCATGGTTTGACTGTTGGAGATGTCGATGCAGATGGTTCCGATGAATTGATGTACGGGGCGTGTGCCATCGATAACACAGGACAAGGGCTATATTCAACCGGAAGAGGACACGGAGACGCCCATGCACTGGGAGACCTGATGCCGGATCGTCCCGGATTGGAATACTTTCAACCCCACGAAAACAGCACATACGGCGTGAGCATGCGGGATGCTGCCACGGGTGAAATCCTTTGGGAAAAAATGGGTGGTGGAGATGTTGGTCGTGCATGGGCCGCTGAAGTGTCACCCAGACACAGAGGAGCCATTATTGCATCCAGTAGTTTTCCCAATTACGACTGTAACGGAGACACTACCGGAACATCCTACAATGCATTTAATCAACATCTCTATTTTGATGGGGATGAATATAAAGACCAGCGCACCAACGGAACAGGAATCAATAGTTCATCCGGACTTGGAAGAATTCTTACTGCTTGGTACTACAAAGCAACCACTGTACACAGTTCAAAAGAAGATGTTTGCCTTCAAGCAGATATCCTCGGTGATTGGAGGGAAGAGCTGATTTTTGTAAAAAGTGATACCTCGGCGCTGATTCTTTTTAGCACCTGGTTCCCGACCGAACGCAAAAATTTCACGTTGATGCACGATCCCACATATCGAATGGCGGTCGCAACACAAAATGTAGGCTACAATCAACCCGCAAACGTTGGGTTTTACTTTCCGGACGGAGCGCCCACGCCCAACATACATTTGATTCGATACGATCCGACTGTCAGCGGATTGAATGGAACTCCATTTGGAAGCAATTCAAACAAACTCTCAGTTTACCCCAATCCGGTCAACAATCGCATCCACTTACAATTGGATGATCCTCAAGACAACCTGCATGTGCGCATCTACAACCTATTTGGTCAAAAATTGTTGGAAACCAACGAATCAGAAATCGATGCAACCGCTTTGCCATCCGGTTACTATCGGGTCGAAGTGATCAATGGTGGTAAAACCATGAGTCAGTCCATCCTAAAAAAATAATGGGTTAGAATAGGGTTTAGGTTCCCCTGTACAGGCTTCCATGCTGTCTTTAACAAGCAGTTGGAAGCCTGTTTTTTTTGCCACAAAAAAAAGAATGGACTTTGTGCACATTATGAACATTTGTTCATTATATTTGTAGCGTAAACCAATAACAATTGCCTATGAAAATCCTTGTAACATCAAGTGGATCGAATGAAACATCCACCCTGGACAGTCGGTTTGGCCGTTGCAGTTACTTCTGTATCTACGACACAAAAACCGGAGAAAAAACCTTTCTTGCCAATCCGCACAAGGACGACGCAGGAGGTGCAGGGCCGGCTGCTGCTCAATATGTAGCATCAAAAGGCGTACAACACGTGTACTCTGGCGATTTCGGTCCCAAAGCAAAACAAGTCTTCGATCGTTTGCACATTGAATGTCATATTTTTGATTCAAACGAACAAACCGTTGAAGCGTTCCTTTTAACCCTTTCATCCATTTAAAAAAAACGTATTATGCCAGGTTTTAATCACAAAGGGCCCAACAACCAAGGGCCGATGACAGGAAGAGGCATGGGAATGTGCCGGCCTTCCAATCAGAATGCACCCAACCAAACAAATCCGGAATCAACCCCAACACAAGGAATGGGAAGAGGCCTTGGACGAGGCATGGGCAGAGGTAGAAGAAACAGGTTTGGAAACGGCTTCGGGCAAAACAATTCATCTTTATGAGAGAAGTCGTAGCCATTCCCAGTAAGGATGACAGATTATGCGAACATTTCGGTCACTGCAGTCATTTTGTATTTTATACCATCGATAACGGAATCGTAACCGATAAGAAAAAACTTGTACCTCCTCCACATGAGCCTGGAGTGCTACCCAAATGGATCGCACAACAGGGCGCAACACATGTCTTGGCAGGGGGTATGGGAAAACATGCCGTAACCTTGCTAAACCAAGCAAACGTGGAGGTATGCATCGGAGTTCAGGAATTACCGGTCGATCAACTGGTTGAACATTGGATCCAGAAAACCATTCAAATCGGTTCAAACGCCTGCAATCATTAATACATGCAATCTGATTCCCGTTGTTTCTTTTGTTTTGCGCAAGCGTTTGCAAAACTCTTGGATGCTTCTCAACTGAGCAGAACACAAAAACTGCAGTTCACAGAACACATGTGTCGCCTATACATAGAAGGGGCAGAAAACTTTTCGGCTCCTTCTTTTTCTAAAAAGCTACACGAACTTTTGACCAATTATACCGGTATCAAAGATGCCTACGCACAAGTAAAAAGAGAAAGCAATCAAAACATGCTTGCGCTATATCCTACGTATAAAGCGCGGGTGCTTCAATCCGATGTTCCTTTTGACCGTGCACTTCGATTGGCTTTGGCAGGAAACTTCATCGATTTTGCCGTACACCATTCCACAAATATAGATTCGGTATTGGATCGCGCACAAAATCAGCCATTGGCCATTGACCATTCGCAAGCATTAAAAGCCGATTTAAAAAAGGCCAAACACGTACTCTACCTCGGTGACAATTGTGGTGAGATTGTATTGGACCGTATCTTTATTGAAACCATCATGCACCCCAATCTGACATTTGTCGTTCGAGGCGCTCCTGTCATCAACGATGCTACGCTTGAAGATGCTCAGATGACTGGGCTGGACCATGTGGCAGATGTCATTGACAACGGAGACAATGCACCATCAACCCTTTTAGCGCATTGCTCGGAAACGTTTAAACATCATTTTGAACAAGCCGATGTAATCCTCTCCAAAGGGCAAGGCAATCTCGAAGGATTGCTTGGAAAAACCAACAAAAACATCTATTTCCTTTTGATGGTAAAGTGCCCGGTCATGTCCGAACTTCTACATGTACCCGTAGGTAGTTTTGTCGTATTTAATGAACATAAAAAATGAAAATAGTCATCGCCAGTGGTAAAGGGGGGACAGGCAAAACGTTTGTTGCAACCAATCTATATGCTGTTGCCGAAACGTCTGAACCAAGCCTTTGCATCGTAGATTGTGATGCGGAGGAACCCAATCTTTCGGAATATCTGAACGGAACACTCCTTCAATGCGAGACATTGAATCAAAAACTGCCCTTGATCAATGCAGAGGAATGCACCTTTTGTGGTGCATGCAAAGAAGCGTGCACGTACAATGCAATCATCATGATCCCCGAAACCGGAATCATAGAAGTAATGGAAGATTTGTGTCACGATTGTGGCGTATGCAGCTATGTATGTCCCTCCGCAGCCATTCATGAAATTGACAAACCCATAGGAAAAATCTGCAGCATGGATTTGGGCAACCATCATCGAATGATCGAAACCCGAACCTACTTAGGTACTTCCTCTCCGGTTCCGGTGATCAAAAAGGGAATACAGGCGGCCAAAGATTACGCACTATGCCTAATGGATGCTCCTCCAGGCATATCCTGCCCCTTTATTGCCAGCGTAGAGTCGGCAGACTACGTAGTCCTCGTAACCGAACCCACCCCCTTCGGTTGGAACGATTTGAAGTTGTCCATCGAAACGCTGCAAAACATGCACATCAACTTTGGAGTAATCATCAATCGGGCTGGCCTGGGAAACAACGACATCAAAGAATGGCTGAACGAGCAGCAATACACCTGCCTGGGTGAAATCCCATTTCGAAGAGACCTGGCCGAATGCTACTCCTCCGGTAGAATTCCAAGCAGAGAAATGCCAGAAATATCGTCTCTCTTCACAGGGCTCATGCACTCAATTTATTCAGACATCAAACGCAAGCAATCATGAAAGAATATGTTGTTTTAAGTGGCAAAGGAGGCACGGGCAAAACGAGCATAACGGCATCTTTTGCAACCCTAGATCAAAATCAGATCGTTGTCGATTGCGATGTGGATGCAGCCAATCTACATCTACTACTCAGTCCCAACGTGGAATCTGAACACGTTTTTATCTCCGGACACACTGCAGTCATCGATCCGGAAAAATGCAGTCAATGCGGATTGTGCATCGACTATTGTCGCTTTGACGCCATTCATTACGACCATACAGGTCGAGTAATCATTTCTGAAATCTCCTGTGACGGCTGTCGTTTGTGTGAACGTGTCTGCCCCAAACAAGCCATTTACGCTGTACCTTCAGATAAAAGTCGCTGGTATATAAGCAATTATAGAAATGGGAAATTAATTCATGCACGAATTGCTCCGGGTGAAGAAAACTCCGGGAAGTTGGTACGAATCATCCGCCAGGCGGCTCAAGAAGAAGCAAAAACACAAAATCAGGACACCCTGATCCTGGATGGCCCTCCGGGTACAGGCTGTCCGGTGATTTCATCCCTATCCGGTGTACATGCCTGCTTGATTGTAACAGAAGCAAGCGTTTCGGGTCTACACGATTTAAAACGCATTTTAGAGCTCACAAAGCAATACGGAGTACGTACACAAGTAGTCATCAATAAATTTGATCTCAACGTTGAGATCACCGCAAAAATAGAAGCGTATTGTGAAACCGTTCAAGTCCCCGTCATTGGAACTCTCGCCTTTGACTCCAACTTTGTTGAAGCCATGATTGCCTGCAAAAGCGTCTGTGAATGGGCTCCGGAATCGGATTCTTGCAAACAAATTAAAGAAATCTATTCAAAATTCATTGCATCATGATCAAAGAAGTGGAAACGTTCGAACTCAATCAAGTCAAACACATCATCTTAGTCGCTTCCGGCAAAGGAGGAGTCGGCAAATCAACGGTAGCAGCCCATTTAGCCCTTTCACTAGCGCAAAAAGGTTTTCGTATCGGTTTGTTGGACGCCGACATTCACGGGCCCTCAGTCCCAACCTTATTTGGACTGGAATCTGAACGTCCGCTCTCAGAAGAAATTAACGGTGAAACGCGGATTGTACCCTTCGAGAAATGCGGTTTGCGCATCATGTCGTTGGGCTTTTTCTTTAAACCCGAACAAGCGGTACTTTGGAGAGGGCCTATGGTTACAAAAGCACTCAAACAAATGATGACCGAAACCAACTGGGGAGACTTAGACTACCTAATCGTGGATACCCCTCCCGGTACCGGCGATGTCCACATCACATTGGTTCAACAATTCCACGTAGATGGGGTTGTCATTGTCACCACTCCGCAAAAAATGGCTTTGGCCGATGTACAAAAAGCCATGAGCATGTTTCGCGAGCCACACATCAACATCCCCATTCTGGCAGTTGTCGAAAATATGTCCTGGTTCACTCCGGAAAAGCATCAAGACGAACGCTACTATCTGTTTGGACAAGGTGGAGGAGCAGAACTATGCAAGCACTTTGGCGTAAGCAATCTGATACAAATACCCACCAACGAACAATTGTGTCGGGATTCGGACGAAGGAAATACAGAAAAAGCTTTGGAAAATGCATCGCTTCGACGTAGTTTTGAAGAACTCATAAAAACACTACCCAAATGAACGAACACGTACACCAATTAAGAGTTCAGTATCCGGAAACCGACCAAATGGGTACGGTACACCACAGCAATTACCTGAAATACTTTGAGACGGCACGATGGGAGTATTTCCGTGAATTAGGTCTCTCCTATGCAGACATCGAAGCGGCCGGATACATGCTTCCCGTAACACGTTGCAACATGCATTTCCTTCGTACCACTCATTACGATGCCATCCTGCGCGTACATACACGCATTACCGGACTGAAGGGTGTACGAATATGGATCGAAAACAAACTATACAACGAAACAAACGAGCTGATAAACAAAACAGAAATCGAACTGGCCTTTGTCCGTAAAGGCAGTTGGAAACCCTGTCCGCCACCCGAATTTGTAACAAACATTCTTACCAAATTGATTGACTAATCCGAAAGGCGTGCCCGTAATAGAAACATGGGGTACGCCTTTTCGTTTTTAGTAATCGAGAATACCGGCTGTTGACTACACGCATCAAAACCCATTTGTTCCAATATTGACATCAACCAATCGGGATCAAGTCCTTTGTGCCCCTTAAAATCAGGCGTGTGAAAACCACCCTCTTCCGGATATAAGTCCGCAATATAAAGACGTCCCCCCGGTTTAAGCATGCATCGGAAGCGCTCCAGAATCAAGGGAACATCTTCAATATGATGCAACACCATTTGGGTAAAAATACAATCGAAAGCCGGCCCCCGGTACAACTCGTCGGAAAGATCCATATGCAGCGTCTGCATGCTCGTCAAGTTATTTTGGATCGCTTTCTCTTCGATGACACGCAACATTTCCTCCGCCGTATCCATCAACACAAGCGTTTGAAAACGATCGGCCAACAAAAAACCCAGCAAGCCCGTTCCGGCACCAAAATCAAGCGCCCGCTCCGAAGGAACCTGCTCCCATTCTTTGATTGCCTGGGCTATGGTTTCTGCCCGCTTCCGGTGCATCGGGTTCTGATCCCAAACCCGAGCCCTTGAATTAAAATCTTCCTTCATAAACAACGTGTTTGCCCACCTCCAACAAATCAATTTGATTTCCAAAGGTTGCGGTAAGGATCGAAAAACTGTGATCTCCGGTACAATGCCCGGTTGTAAAATCGGTTTTTGAATACGTACGGTTCATCTCCCGGGCAATTTCTCTCAGCTCCTCATCCGTTTCGTATCGATCCTCGTTGGTTGAATCCAACAAATGAAACCCGCCTACTACCCACTTGGGTACATGCTGCAAGCGGTCCCGATAACGATCCAATATATTCAACAATCCTTTGTGTGCACATCCGGTAAAAACAAACGCATCATCCGTTCCAAAACAAGCCACCAATTCGTGTGAAAAATCATCCTTTTCACGCCCCTGACCTGAATCCATCCACAAATGACGATTGGCCAAAGGCGATGCAAATTGAGTACTCGTACAAGCATAAAAAAAGGCTTCATCCAGTCTCAATGCATCCTCAACGGGCACAAAACGATCCATCCACGGTGTTAAATCCAAGGGTATTCCTATCGGTCGCAATCCTCCCCTACGGGTTGAAAAGCAGGAGCGATCCAGAACATGCGGTGAAGCGATGATTTTTGCCCGATGGTTGATTTCTAAAAAAGCCTTCAAACCTCCCGTATGATCGGCGTGTGCGTGCGAAAGAAAGACATAATCCACCTCCTTCAAATCCAAATGCAGACGTGCTGCATTGCGCACAAAAACATCCGATGCTCCTGTATCCAAAAGAAACGTATGCTGATCGGTTTTTAGCAACAAACACAAACCGTGTTCGATTTCCAATTCACTGGAAACGGTAGAAGGCCGATTGTCGGCCAATACCCAATATTGTA
>JAQVXI010000008.1:0-51022 GCA_028709215.1 Bacteroidales bacterium | reverse complement strand
ATTCCATTCAACGACTTATTTGTACAAAGCCTTCTCGACGGCGTCTTTTGAAAGCTTCTTGGTGCAGAAGAACCAATCGTAACAAGTAACACCTTCGTCTTTGCTTTCCATTCGCTCTTTGGCAACACCACAAGATCCGGCTGTAGGTACAATCACATCGTCACCCGGACGCCAGTCGGCAGGAAGGGCTACACCAAACGCATCTGCCGTTTGAAGACCCATCAACACGCGCTTGAGTTCGTCAAAATTACGTCCCAGCGACAGTGGATAATAAATAATGGTACGGATTACGCCTTTGGGATCAATGAAGAAGACCGCACGAACAGCTTTGGTATTGCTTTCTCCCGGTTGCAACATACCATATTTGTTGGCAACCTCCATGGTAATGTCTTCGATCAACGGGAAGGTTACTTCCACATTTTTCATCCCTTTGTATTCAATTTTTTCTTTGATCGTACGCAACCAAGCGATGTGGCTGTATAAACCATCCACAGACAATCCGACCAACTGGCAGTTTAATGCTTCAAAATCTTTTTGCATGGAGGCAAAGGTCATAAACTCAGAGGTACATACGGGTGTGAAGTCGGCCGGATGACTGAAAAGAATGGCCCATTTTCCAGCATAATCCGCTGGGAAATTGATGTCTCCTTGGGTTGTAACTGCCTTAAAAGCGGGTGCCTGATCGCCAATGCGTGGCATAGAAGTAACTTCGTTTGTTTCCATCGTTTCTATTGAAATTAAGTGGTTAATATTGAACGTATGTGCATAAAACAACCCGCCCCATTAAAAGTTCATTTTTGATGGGTTAAAACCAAGCGATTCTCTTAATTCATGTTAATATGCGTCACGTCCGCATATCATATCCGGTCTTCCACCGTTCTATAAACAAATCTTATTCAGGTGCTTGTTTCATACTTGGATTATTTTTTGTATTTTTGCCATATATTAACACTTTTTATGAATAAAGCGCTCCTCACTGTCTACGTATGCATCGCTCTGCTGCTGGCTGGCTGTCAACAACAGACGGATGAACGTGTGATCATTAGCGGAGAGATTGAACACCTTGGAGAGAGCCCGCTTTACATTTCATACCACCAAACCGGACACATACTAGCCTACGATACCATCTATTCCAACCAGAACGGACACTTTCGATTCAAATTGAATGCCTCTCGAAGCATCAACCCAATTAGTATTTACTTTCAGGAACACAATTGCTGGACCACAGTGTATGCTGCGGCAGGAGACGAAATCCATCTATCCGGAGACATTGCCATGGTTGATTTACTGTTGATTAGCGGTGGAACCGTCAACAACGATCTGAATGCCTTCAAAAAGCAAATTCACAACTTATACCGTGAACGTCAGGCAATTCTCGACGGCAAATATGCAACGGAAAAGGAAGAAAGCGAAATACGACTTGCCGCCATCGATTTGGCACTCAAACGCAAAGCAAAGGAATTTATCATCGAGCATCCTTCATCTCTTGCGAGCGTGGTTTTAATTCAAGATTTCTTTTATCAGGAATACGATCCAATCACACGTGAATTATTAAGTGTGTTGGAAGGTGAAGCATCCAAATATCCGGCTACCGACCGAATTCGGTCCGGCATTGAATCTTGGTAATATTTTGTTTTTTATTTTTTTACATTAACTTTGCCAACAAAAAAAGATGTTGGTACATATTTTAGCTCCTGCAATCCTAGGCATCCATGCCTACCCGGTACATATAGAATTGCGCATTTCACGAGGCTTCCGATTTACATTGGTCGGGCTTCCGGATCATTCAGTCCGTGAAAGTCATGAACGAATACAATCAGCCCTGCAGACCAACGGTATGGATGTTCCCCGTAAACAGATTGTGATCAATATGGCTCCGGCAGATCTGAAAAAAGAAGGAACACAGTTTGATTTGCCTTTGGCCGTTGCCATCATTGCTGCCAACCAATACGTTCCCGTAGAATCACTGGAAAAGACTTTGTTCATGGGTGAATTGTCGCTAGACGGAACCCTTAGAAGTCAACGCGGTGTACTCTCGGCAGCGCTCATGGCCAAAGAAACCGGCCAAAAACGCATCCTGGTTCCACGGGTCAACGCCAACGAGGCCGCTGCGGTGGAGGGGTTGGACGTTTATGGATTTGATCACATCCGAGAAGTCGTTGATTTTCTTCGTCAACCCGATTCATGCAAACCCGTTCAAGCGTGTAGCCAAGCACCCGCCAAAGGTGAAATTCCGGATTTCTCAGAGGTAAAAGGGCACGAATGGGTCAAACGAGCCATCACCATCGCCTGTGCGGGTGGACATAACGTGCTGATGTGTGGTGCACCCGGAACCGGTAAAACCATGATCGCCAAACGCATACCCGGCATTCTTCCTAAGATGAATACAGAGGAGGCCATCGAAACGACCCGTATTCATTCTGCAGCGGGCATTTTTAAAGCGGGACAGTCCCTGATCGAAGAACGTCCTTTTCGAAGTCCGCATCACAGCGTCAGCGGGCTGGCGCTCTTGGGTGGCGGCAGTCGCATTCAACCGGGAGAAATTTCCTTGGCTCACAACGGCGTACTTTATCTGGATGAACTCCCAGAATTCCAACGACACGTATTGGAGATGCTCCGTCAACCCCTTGAAGAAGGCAAAGTGCACATCAGCCGTGCCTTGCACAAAGTTGAATATCCGGCCAGTTTTATGTTAGTCGCCTCCATGAATCCCTGTCCCTGTGGATATTATCGCGTCCCCAACCATACCTGCCACTGCAAACCCGGTCAAATACAAACCTATCACAATCGCATCTCCGGACCGTTGTTGGATCGCATCGATCTACAACTCGGCGTAGCGGCACTCACTTTTGAACAACTGCAGCAACAAAAAACAGGAAAATCCAGCTTCGAAATGCGGGAACAAATCCTTCAAATACGCGATCGACAACGCTGGAGGGTCAACGCTCAGGCCCATGGAAAGCCCTTGATGCAGTGGATAAAACCCACGGAAAAAGCCTTGTTGCTTTTGAAGTCACGCATGGAAACCCAATTCTTTTCTGCCCGTACCTATGAAAAAGTGCTGAGGGTTGCCCGTACCATCGCCGATTTGGAAAATTCTGAACACGTCAACGAAACCCATGTTGCAGAAGCCATGCAATATCGATTGAACGATATTAACAAGGGTTTTTGTTGAATGTTACAGGTTGTTTTCTATATTTGTGTTTACAACCTAAACATCCTACGATGAAAACAAATCGAATCACCCTTTTGGGGCTATTGGTTGGCTTATTTGCCACCTCCCTGTATGCTCAGGATCCCCGTGAACGCAATTATTACTACGAAATCCTGCAACCCAGCCACGCAGCCAAACCCAAAATAGACGGTTTTGCGCACGATCGCATTCACGAAACACTCAACAGAGGCTTACAAGCCATGAAAGCAGAAGACGGTTCTTCGGTCTATCTCAGCTGGCGTTTGCTCACCTCCGACGATACAACGGTAGGCTTCCACGTCTATCGACGATCCAACAACCGGAGCAAACGACTCACCTCCTCTCCGATCCGCAACACGACTGATTTTATGGATACGAAACCACTCGCAAACGCAAGCTACTATGTGGTTCCTGTTACGGGACGCAAGCAAGGAAATGCTTCCGAGATGATCGAAGCAAATCTCGAAAAAATGAATACCAACAACTACCGATCCATACCGCTCAAGGAAGGAAGTAGGGTTGGTAAACTGGCTGTCGCCGATTTAAACGGAGACGGAGTGTACGACTACATTGTTCGAACACCCAGCTCAAACGTTGACCCCGGAATGCCCGGCAATACGACTGGGTTGACGTACACAATAGAAGCCTACTTAAGCGATGGAACCTATCTTTGGTCTAAGGATTTGGGCCAAGGCATTGAGCCTGGCGTGTGGTATTCCCCCTTTGTCTGTTACGACTTCAACGGAGATGGTAAAGCAGAGGTTGCCGTAAAAACGGCAGACGAACGGATTGTACGCAATGCCAAAGGTCGTGTTGATTCCGGAGCAGAATATCTCTCCATCCTGGATGGTATGACCGGCAAAGAATTGGATCGCGTAGCCTGGCCGGAACGAAACGATCGCTACGGAGATTTAAATCGACAAAGTCGCAACCAGATGGGAATGGCCTTTTTGGACGGAAAAACCCCCTACATTCTGACAGCAAGAGGAACCTACAAACTCATGACCGTAGAAGCATGGAGTTTGAACGGAAACAAATTGGAAAAGGCCTGGAGCTGGGACGGTGACGAAGAGAATCCGGTCGTGCGTAGCCAAGGGGCGCACAACATGATATGCACCGATGTGGATGGGGATGGTCGAGACGAAATCGTGCTCGGATCGTGTACACTGGATGACGACGGCACCCTACTATGGTCCGTGGGGCTGGGACATCCGGACAAGATTTACATCAGCGACATCGACCCAAACCGTCCGGGCATGGAGATGTTTCTGGTTTTGGAGCCGTACCACACAAATGGCAGAGGTGTAGCCATGATTGACCCCAAAGACGGCTCTCCCATTTGGAACATCGGTCACAACACCTACCACGTGGGTGATGGTATGATTGCCGATTTTGATCCGGAACAAGCCGGTTTGGAGTGTTTTGCCTCGGAAGACCGCAAAGGTGGCAGCACCGACAAATATCTGCTTAGCGCTGACGGTCGCAAGCTCGGTCAAAACGAAGACGTCCCCCCCTGTCGCAACTGGGTTTGGTGGGATGCCGATTTGTTACGAGAATACGTAGGTTCCGCCCCGCGCACCGGGAACGAACAAGGAGCTCGTTGGCAATCCATGATTGGAAAATGGAAAGGCAAAACCCTGTTGAATCCACTGGAAGGAAGTATTTTAATGATCGCAGACCTCACGGGAGATTGGCGTGAAGAAATCATCACCAGTCTGCCCGGTGAATTGCGCATCTACCAAACGAACCTGCCCGCCAAAGATCGTCGCGCATGCCTGATGCAGGATCCGCTGTATCGCAATTACGTTGCACATCGCTCGATGGGATACGACCAGGCTCCGGTACCCTCCTTCTACTTGGGAGAATAAGCGAATGAACTTATGTGATTTTGAATTGTTTATAACAAATGAAGCAATCGGAACCCACCAAAACGGTCACTACGATCATCATCCTATTGGTCGCCGTCGTTGCCGGCATTTTCCTTCTTCGAAACAACGAAAAAAACGACTCCTTTGACGCGGTCTTGTTGCAATCCGCTAAGGAAATCAACATGAAATGCCCAATGAAAATCGATGAACACACGCGTTTGGACAGTGTGATTGCACTGCCCAACAAAACCCTGCAATACAACTACACCTTAGTAGACATTGTCAAAGACTCCATCGCCCTGGAATCATTCAATCCTCAGTTGCAACAAATGATCTTACACAACGTCAAAACATCGGAAGATCTGAACGTACACCGAGAAAACCAAGCAACCCTAGCCTATCGCTATCTGGATAAAAACGGCGCATTGGTCAGCAACGTCGTCATTACAGCAGACATGTATCAACCCTAAAACGATAGACATGATGACACGAGATCTATACAACAGTCAATTAGCCCGATCGGAAATGCGCTTTGCAGCGCATCCCCAACGACACAAAGGCTTGGTATGGACAGCGATTCAAAGCAAACTCCTTGCGCAACCCGAAAAAATCCAATCGCTGATGGCTATGGAGGAGACCGGTGGTGAACCGGATGTGATCGCATACGATAAATTGACCGGATGCTACCTTTTTATGGATTGCTCCATCGAAAGCCCCAAAGGCCGTAGAAGCGTGTGTTATGATTCAGATGCCCTCGCCTCCCGCAAGAACAACAAACCACTCAACAGCGCCATACAAATGGCTCAGGAGATGGGTATAGCACTCTTAACGGAGCAAGAATATTCCACACTTCAACGCATCCTTCCCGTCGACACAAAAACGTCCAGTTGGTTGTTGACTCCTCCGGAAATCCGATCGCTCGGTGGTGCCCTGTTTGGTGATTTCCGCTACGGAAGAACGTTTACATACCACAATGGAGCAGAATCTTATTACGCATCCAGGGGCTTTCGTGGTAAAATACTTGTTTAACGAAAAAAAGGACGATGCCGAAAATCCTTACGAGTAGGCGCAAATTTAATCCATGTACGATGAAAACTCCCATGAAAATGTTTCTTGCAGCAGCCCTAATCGGACTGGCCGCCTGTGGACAAACTAAAAAAGAAACCACAGTAGAAGATGTAAAACAAGAAGTTCAAGACCTTGTTGACGTATCCAAAGATTTTGCCTCAGATTCATTTGACAGCGCAAAACAAGCATACGAAAAACTCAGCGACGACGTAAAAGCGACCTATAAGGATAAGCTGGAAGACATTGAAAAAAAGCAAAAAGAGCTCAACAACAAACTCGAAGAATACAACCATGCAGCCGAGGATAAAAAAGAAGCGCTAAAAGCCGAAACGGATCAATTGAAAAAAGCACTGGACGCAAGCATAGAAGCCTTCAACAAGGAAATATCCGAAAAGTAAGACATTTAAAGGCTTGAACCTTGTCAGAAAGGCATTATTTAAGGGAGGTATACAAATACCCCCCTTCTTTTTACACAAATTCAGACAATTAAATGAACAAATACCCCCCCTTAAACTGCACGAATCGCTTCGTAACTGTCCATTAGGTTGTGTGCATTGAGGTTGTCCGTATCGAGAATGTATTGTGCTTTTAAATAGTAGACTTCCCGTTTCTCAAGCGTTTCTGCAATGTACTGCTTGAGTTCGGCGTCCGTTTTGCCACGCAAAAGCGGACGATCTTCTTTCGAAAAAAGCAGGCGGGATTTCAATTCACGTACCGAAGTACGCATGTATAGCGTCTCTCCCACCTCATTCATAAAATCCATGTTGTCAAAAAAACAGGCAGTGCCGCCACCCGTAGCCACAACCAACGGAGCATTTCCCGCAACACTGCGAAGCATCAGCCGCTCTTCCCTTCGGAATCGAGTCTCTCCCCAGGCTTCAAACAATTCCACCACCTTCATACCATGCTCTTGTTCCAAGGCTTCATCCAGATCCACAAAGGGCATATCCAGGGCATTAGCCAGCAGACGACCATAGGTCGTCTTGCCGGAGCCCATAAAACCAATTAAAAACAGCGAGCGCTTTGAATTCATACGTCAAATTTAGTATTGCGCATATCACCCGATTTGGCAAACTCTACATGCATGGCATGCGCCAAAGACATCTCATGCGGCGTATGTCCGCCTTTACAATGCTGTAAATACGCACGCATCAACGGTTTGTAATCGGGGTGTACGCAATTTTCTATGATGCATTCAGCACGTTGTGAAGGAGATTTTCCACGCAAATCGGCAACACCATTCTCCGTAATTAGAATTTTTACCGAATGCTCGTTGTGGTCCTGATGAGAAATCATGGGTACAATGGCACTGATTTTGCCACCCTTGGCTACCGACGGACAGGTGAATATGGACAAATAGGCGTTGCGGGTAAAATCACCCGAACCACCAATGCCGTTCATCATTTTTGATCCAAGCACGTGTGTTGAATTCACATTTCCATAGATATCGGCTTCAAGCGCAGTATTGATGGTAATCAATCCAAGACGTCTGGCTACTTCCGGATTGTTTGATATTTCCTGAGGTCTCAAAACCAATTTATTTTTAAAAAAATCCCAATCCGCATAGATCGATTCCAATACCGAAGGAGAAATGGTCAGGGAGCAACCGCTGGCAAATACAATATCACCGCTGCGCATGCGCTCGATGACCGCATCCTGAATGACTTCCGTGTACATTTTGAAGGGTGGAATGTCCGGATTGCTTCCCAATGCACCCAATACTGCGTTGGCGATGTTGCCAACACCCGATTGGATGGGCAAAAACTCTTTGGGTAAACGTCCGGCTTTCATTTCACCAACCAAAAAATTGGCAACGTTTTCACCCACTGCCAGTGTTACATCGTTGGCCGGTTCAAAACCACCGACCTGATCGGCCTCATTGGTTTCGACAATACCCAAAATCTTTGAAGGGTCTACCTTAAGAATAGGAGAACCGATTCGATCTTCCGGTGCATAAACCGGAATTTCTCGACGACGGGGGGGATCTGCAGGTTCGTAAATATCGTGCAAGCCGGCAATAAACTTAGGATGTTTGCTGTTGCGCTCCAAAATAATCTTGTCTGCCAAACGGGCTATCGTGGGTGCAATACCAACAGCCGAGGTCAACAACAATTCACCGGACTCCGTAACATCGGCAACTTCAATAATAGCCACATCGATTTTTCCATAAAAGCCATATCGCAATTCCTGTGCCAAATTGGATAAATGCAAATCAAAATAGTTGGCCTTGCCTCCATTCAGACTGGCGCGCATATCTCCGTTTGATTGATAGGGTGTACGGAACAAAACCGCGTTGGCTCTGGCCAGCTCACCATCAAGCGAATCACCGGTCGAAGCGCCCGTAAACATCCCGATTTGAAAGGGACGACCGGCCTCGTGTTCCTGAATGGCACGTGCAGCTAAGGCTTTTGACACTACTTTTGGGGATCCGGCGGGCGTAAAGCCACTGAAACCGATTCGGTCGCCGTGCTGTATGAAAGAGGCAGCCTCTTCCGCGGTAAGGATGGATAAAGACATATGTATTAAATTTTTAGAAAGCGCTGCAAAAATACAAAAAACCGCTGCATTTCCTATAATTTAAAATTTTCGTTGCAAGATTTCGTGGTAAATAACCGCCTTTTTTAGTTCCTCCGAGGAGTCCAAGGCATCCAGGGTAAAATAGCCGTCCATACTGGTATCCTCATAGAGAATTTCATCGTGTTGAGCCCTCAGGCTACTGGTTCTCGGCGTTTTACTTCGCCCAACACGTTCCAACGATTCGTTGGAACGACGGAATCGCTCCGATGTTTCGTACGTTGGGCTTGCTTTGGGTTGCGGACGACGATAACTGCTGCCAACCGGTGATGCATCCGCTTGTACCGTTTTGGGGCTCGATGGCAAAAAATCGTCCTCGATCTCTGATTTGGCCGGTTCCGGTATACCCATCATTTCACGCCAAATTTTTTCCGGATCAAAAACCGTAGCAGGTTCCTGCAAATCCTCATCCGGATTGACTTTTTCAGCCTTCGTTCGCTTGATTTTTGACAGAATCGATGTAACCGCCGAAACAATCAGTATGCCATAAAAAATCAGATCACCTACATCCATACCTTTTTTTTTCAAATGTAAGACATCTGATCCAAATTCACATCATATCAACCCGCTAAAAAATGCGTAGCACGTTGAAAAACATATTGGAAAGCTTTGTCCACCGGCTCGTTGACTCCGGAGGGTTGCAACGGAAACGGGGCCTCGTGCGTATACATAAATGGGAAATCCAATTGCTCAAAACAGGCTTCCGCATTGTATTCACCCATACAGGCTTCTATCCCGGTAAAAGGCATTACGCGATCTTTTTGCAGGGCGATACCGGACAGACGATTGCGGGCTGAATCAAAAAAAGCCTCCCGTTCTTCCCGATGAAAGGAAGGATCAATCATCGCATTGAACGCTTTTAAACTGGCATCCATCTGTATCTCACCTCGATCGAGTGCCTCCGGCAAACGTTTGAACCAATCATAGCAGTAAAACTGAAACAAACGCTCGTACGCAGGTTGATCCATAATACTCCGAGAAGTACCAAACATGCTTTTAAAGATGGATCCGCCACAGAAAACAAACAAGCGGCTTTTCGCAAACTGTCCTTCTGTATCAGACATTAAGAGTATTTCAGCCAAAAACGCTCCAATGGAATAAGCAAAAATATCCAACGTTGCCCCTGGAGCGAAGAGCGTATGATTTCCTGCGGAAAGCTGCCTAGCCAACACGCGAATGTCTTCAAGCGTTTGACGTCCGGAGCGGTAAAATCGGAATGGATCGTGACTAAGACGCTCACTCAGGGCGACATTGGCAAAACTAAGACTTCGCTCGGCACCCGTTTCGCTTTGACGCTTGCGCATCCAATCCCGCATCACACGCGGATCGCTCCAACTGACCGGAGCCCGGTTGATGTGATACGCAATGGGAAACAAGACCACCGGTCGCTGACAGGTCTCAGCCAAATAGGAAGCCCAACTCAAATACTTGTCCCAATTGCGTTCGTTCAATCCATGCAGTAACAGAATGGCCGATTGAAAGGGTTGCGATCCGACAGGACTAAAAACCGTATAATTAAAACACCGGTTTTCAAGAATGGCTGCATCTTGTTGGCGTGCCTCCGGATTGTTTTGACTAACTTCGTCCACGGGCGTAGAAACAAAGGGATATTGCTGTATCTCGACCGTCCGATCCGGTGTCAAACCCAGTTTGACCGTACGAAACCATTCGAGCAATTGCTTTTGCGTGTTGGAAAAAGGAAGTTTCATATTCGTTGCATTTTTAACAAAGAAAACACTTGATTCAATCCCATTCAAATAGAAGGTCCTTACAGCGATGGAATGGGTTCAAAACGGACGTAAATGGGACAAAAATGCGCATACAGGGGCAAAGTCAGCAGTGAAAGCGAAGGAAATAAATTGCTGATTCGCTTGGAATAAGCTATTTTTGCATTCAAATTCTTGTATAACACCTATGAATCAAATTATTCCGGAATATCTGCACGATAAGAGTAATCTGATCAAACTGGTGCTGTATACAGCCCTTTTTGCTCTAATATTCATCAACATCTACCAACCCTTCGACTCAAAAGACTGGTTTGAAGTGTCTGAATTCATGTATTTTGTGTTTTCAAGCCTCATTATTTTGACCGGAATGCTTGTGGTAGCCGTCAGTCGTTTGATCATGTTCTACCGTGGCAAACGAGGTTCGATATTCGTTTGGCAATACGCATGCTGGATTTTGGCAGAAATCGTCTCCATGGCCTTATTTTACACCCTATTTGAAAAAATAATATTACACGATGCCAGACCCTTTCGGGAAATGATGAAGGAGTCCAGCATCAACACCGCTTTGGTACTCCTATTACCGTACACAACTCTTTGGTTGTACTTCACCCTGCGTGACCGCAACAAAAAACTCGAACAGTTCATACAGAAGGAAAATCCTTCTGAGCCAAGCCCAACCAGCATCATGAATTTTTATGATGAGAAAAAAGAATTGAAGCTTTCGGTCCGTTCTGATCAGGTACTTTGGATTGAATCTGCCGATAACTACATAAAGATTAATTACTTAAACAAGGGTAAAATATACCCGTTTATGATTCGAAACGCTTTGAAAACGATTGAAGAACAATTTGCCGGCAGCAATCTGCTGCGTTGCAATCGTTCAACCATCGTCAACTTTGAAAAAGTCAAAGTATTGAAAAAAGAAAAAGATGGCGTGTTTTTGTGCTACGATTTAGAAAACATTCCAGATTTTCAGGTGTCCAAAACCTATGCCGGTAAGGTGATGGCGCGTTTTTCAGAGTATCCGGCTTAACTTCTCAACATGCACAATCAAAAAGTATTTATTGAAACGTATGGCTGCCAAATGAATGTAGCCGATAGCGAGGTAGTCGCCTCCATCCTGGAAATGGATGGCTTTGAACTCACCGAACACGTACTGGAAGCCGATTTGATCCTAGTCAACACGTGTTCCATCCGGGACAACGCCGAACAAAAGGTTGCTTCTCGCCTCGCCTATTTCAATTCCCTCAAACGAAACAAAGGAAAAAAACCCATCCTGGGTGTCTTAGGTTGTATGGCTGAACGCGTCAAAGAAACACTCATTGAAGCGTTTAACGTTGACTTGGTTGCCGGTCCGGACGCATACCTGGATTTACCCAACCTGATCGGGGCGGTACAACAGGGTGAAAAGGCCATCAACGTTCAACTATCCACGACCGAAACGTACGAAAACGTACTGCCATCACGCATTGGAATGGGAAAAATAAGTGGTTTTGTTTCCATCATGCGCGGATGCAACAACTTCTGCAGTTATTGCATTGTACCCTACACACGCGGAAGAGAACGCAGCCGGGATCTGCAAAGTATCCTAAAAGAAGTGACCGATCTAAAAGCCAAGGGCTACAAGGAAGTAACCCTATTGGGGCAAAACGTCAACTCATACAATTTTGTTGAAAGCGAAGAGGCAGCCGGCATCAATTTTGCCCAACTACTGGCCTTTGTCGCAGACGCCGCACCCGAAATGCGCATTCGATTCTCTACCTCACATCCAAAAGATATGACAGACGACGTGCTGGATGTAATGGCCTCCAAACCCAATATTTGCAAGCACATCCATTTGCCCGTCCAATCGGGTAGCTCACGCATTCTCAAACTGATGAATCGACGGTACGATCGGGAATGGTATCTGGGACGCATTGCCGCCATCCGGGAACGCATGCCGGATTGTGGCATCACGACCGACTTGTTTTGCGGCTTTCATTCGGAAACCGAAGAAGATCACCAGCAAAGCCTGAGTTTAATGGAAGCGGTCGGATTTGATTCATCCTTCCTATTCAAATATTCGGAACGTCCCGGCACATATGCAGCCAAGCACCTTCCGGATACGGTTTCGGAAGCTGTAAAAATCGAACGTCTCAACGAGTTGATTGCCAAGCAAAATCAACTTTCCGAGATCAGCAATTCCAAAGAGGTGGGCAAAACGGTCGAAGTATTGGTCGAAGGTTTTTCCAAACGATCTCGTGAACAACTGTCCGGACGGACCGAAAAAAATAAAATGGTCGTATTCAACAAGGGAACAGCCCGAATCGGTCAATATGTGCAGGTTCAGATACAATCACATACATCTGCCACCTTATTGGGAGAATTGATCGAAGTTTCCCATTGATTTTGAGCAAATAATTGTTATTACGTCAAATTTTTTGCATTTTTGCTGCAAATTTGGGGGTACTGTCATCACATGAATAAAAATAAATCGGTTAGCACGGCAAGAGTTTTCAATTCCAAATTCACTTCTACATTGAGTATCAGCTTGGTACTTTTTTTGGTAGGTGTGATGTTGGCATTGGGATTGCTCACACGTCAGTTATCAAATTACGTAAAAGAGCATATATCCATTTCGGTCGTTATCGACGATGAAATGCCCTTGCCGGATGCAAAGATGTTGGAAAAACACCTGAAAAATTCGGTATGGGCCAAATCTGTTCAATACATTGACAAAGAAACCGCCTTAAAAGAGTTGGTTGAAGAGTTGGGTGAAAATCCGGAAGATTTGTTGGGTTACAATCCGACACTTGCCTCCTACGAAGTCAATCTAACGGCCGAATATGCCCACGCAGACAGCATCAGCCTCATTGAGAAACAACTCAAAAAACGATCACACATTCAAGATATTATCTACCGAAAAGATTTGGTTCAGATGGTCAATGATAACGTCAAGCGCATCAGTTTGTTTTTATCGTTACTTGCTGTCCTGATGACTTTTATCACGTATTCTCTTATTCGCAACACGGTCAAATTGATGATCTACTCAAAGCGCTTCATCATACGCACCATGCAGCTGGTTGGGGCCGATCGATCGTTTATCATGAAGCCGTTTTTGCTGGAAAACCTATGGAGTGGTATCGCTGCCAGTGTGCTGGCCATGGGACTATTATACGGCTTGCTGCTTTACTTGGATCAACGGGTCGTTTCGGTTGCCATGATGCTCGATTGGGTACATATGGGAATCATTTTTGCCATCATTCTGGTGTTTGGAATGCTCATAATGATGACATCTACCCTACTGGCAGTCAATCGATTCATCCGAATGAACACCAACGATCTATATTTTGTTTAGTAAAAAGCATACCAAAAAATGGAACAAAAAGACACCTTCGAACCGTTTGCGCTCGGCAAACAAAACTTGATATTAATCGCCATCGGTTTTGTCATTGTCCTCATAGGTTTTGTACTCATGATGGGGGCTCCATCGGGTGAAACCGTTTATAATCCGGATATTTTCAGCTTTAGACGCATCGTTCTGGGTCCGGGTGTAGCCTTAGCAGGATTTGTTTTTGTCATCTTCGGCATACTGTATAAATCCAAAAAGCATTCATGAGTATTTGGGAAGCGATTATTTTGGGACTTGTTCAGGGATTGACCGAGTACCTTCCGGTGAGCAGCAGTGGGCATCTGGAAATCGGCAATCAGTTGCTCGGCACAACGAGTGCTGAAAATCTGACCTTTAGCGTAGCGGTTCATACAGCAACCGTGATGAGTACCTTGGTCGTACTGTGGCCCGAAATAAAAAAACTGATCCTTGGATTTTTCCGTTTCGAAAAGAATGAGGAAACCATCTATCTGTTAAAAATTGCAGTTTCAATGATACCGGTTTTTGTCGTAGGTGTTTTTCTAAAAGATTACGTGGAGCAGTTTTTTGGAAACGGCTTGTTGGTTGTCGGATTTATGCTGATACTGACCGCTGTACTATTGACTTTCTCACACTTCGCCAAACCCAGACCCAAGGAAAACATCGGCTGGAAAGATGCATTGATTATTGGTGTTGCACAAGCCTGTGCAGTGATGCCGGGACTTTCCCGATCCGGATCAACCATCGCTACCGGATTGCTTTTGGGTAATAAAAAAGAACGTGTGGCTCAGTTTTCTTTTTTGATGGTCATTATCCCCATTTTGGGCGAAGCCATTTTGGATTTGATAGGAGGTGATTTTATCTCCGGAACCCATATTCCCTTGAGTTCGCTCGTCGCAGGGTTTTTGGCTGCATTTCTATCGGGGGTCGTTGCCTGCAAATGGATGCTTGCACTGGTTCGCAAAGGCAAACTGATTTGGTTTGCACTATATTGTGCTGTGATTGGAATCACAGCCGTCATTTTGTATATATAACATGGATTTTATCGAAGGAGAAATTTTGTATTTCAACAAACCGCTGACCTGGACTTCGTTTCAATTGGTTCACAAAGTACGGTATCAGATTTGTAGAAAATTAAATATCAAAAAGTTGAAAGTAGGTCATGCTGGCACCTTAGATCCGTTGGCTACGGGTGTGATGATTCTAGGCACCGGAAAAGCAACAAAACAGATGGAACGCATGCAACAGCAAACAAAAGAGTATGTTGCAACGTTTGAACTGGGTGCAACGACGGCGTCTCATGATTTGGAGAAGCCGATTGACCAACGATTTGACTTCAGTCACGTAAGCTGTGAAATGGTCGAAAAGGCTTTACAGGGTTTTGTGGGAACAATCGAACAAGTACCACCGGCTTTTTCAGCCTGCAAAATTGATGGTCAGCGAGCCTATGAATTGGCTCGAAAAGGAGCGGAGGTACCCTTAAAAGCCAAGGTGTTGGTGATTGATGAAATCGAAATGCTTCGTTGCGAACTGCCTTTGGTGGAAGCTCGAATTGTTTGCAGCAAGGGAACTTACATTCGTTCCATCGCACGCGATTTGGGAGAAGTTCTGGGATGCGGTGCACACTTGACGGCCTTGGTTCGTACGCGTATTGGGGATATTCGTCTGGAAAATTGCATGAGTCTCGAAGCTTTTATAGAAAAATTACAATTAAATCCATAACATATGAAACTTTCAAAATTCAAGTTTAAACTTCCGGAAGAGTTGATCGCACAGCATCCTACTCAAAATCGGGATGAATCTCGTTTGATGGTTTTGGATCGTAAGACGGGGACGGTCGAGCACAAGCTTTTCAAAGAATTGCCTGCTTACTTCGACGAAAAAGATGTGCTGATTTTTAACAACACAAAAGTTTTTCCGGCTCGTTTATTTGGTAACAAAGAAAAAACCGGCGCTCAAATTGAAGTCTTTTTGCTGCGCGAATTAAACGAAGATTTGCGTTTGTGGGACGTTCTTGTTGATCCGGCACGAAAGATTCGTATTGGTAACAAACTCTACTTCGGAGAAGACGATTCCATGGTTGCCGAAGTCATCGATAATACCACATCCAGAGGTCGTACATTGCGCTTTCTTTACGATGGACCACACGATGAATTTAAAAAAGCCTTGTATGCTTTGGGTGAAACGCCACTGCCCAAAACCATTCTTCGTGCTGTTGAACCGGAAGACGAACTGCGCTTTCAGACCATTTTTGCTTGCAACGAAGGTGCCGTTGTGGCCCCAGGTGCCGGTTTGCATTTCAGCCGAGAATTACTGAAACGGTTGGAAATCAAAGGCGTTGATTTTTCTTACATTACACTCCATGCCGGTTTGGGCAATTTCCGCGACATTGATGTCGAAGATTTGACCAAACATAAAATGGATTCCGAGCAAATGATCATCACCGAAGAAGCGGTAAAACGGGTGAACGAAGCCAAAGAACAAGGTCACAGAGTGTGTGCGGTCGGTACAACGGTCATGCGTGCCATCGAAAGCTCCGTAGGAGCTGCCGGACATTTAAAGCCCTTCGATGGATGGACAAACAAATTTATTTTTCCACCCTACGACTTCAGTGTGGCCAATTGCATGATTTCCAATTTCCACCAACCTTATTCAACTTTATTGATGATGGTATCCGCCTTTGGAGGCTACGATTTAATTATGGATACATACGAATTGGCAATGAAAGAAAAGTACCGCTTTGGTATTTACGGAGATGCCATGCTGATTATCTGATATGGCAGATGTATACATCGGAATGGGTTCCAATCTGGGTAGGAGAGAAGCCTTTCTGGAAGAAGCCATCGTGCACATACAACATCAGATCGGGCCCGTTCAGGCTCGATCTTCTTTCTTTGAAACCAAACCCTGGGGATTTGTCTCTGAACACCTCTTCCTAAATGCCTGTTTGCGCGTCAGCACGACACTTTCGCCCATCAACGTTCTCCTTAGCCTGAAGCGAATAGAAAAAGAAATGGGAAGGCTGAAAACAAGCATAGACGGTTATTCAGACCGTGTGATTGATTTGGATATACTTTTATACGAATCCCTACAACTCAAAACGGAACGATTGGAAATACCCCATCCCCGAATGAGCGAACGTCGGTTTGTTTTGGAACCCATGACAGAAATTGCACCCATGTTGATCCATCCCACATTGGGAAAACGCATGTTTGAGTTGCTGGACGAACTCAATTCAACACCATAAAGCGGGTATTGGCATATTCCAATCCATCTTCTGAAGCGCAATAGACCAAATAGATTCCGGTGGCAACACGATTACCGGAACGATTCCGGCCATCCCAAACGTACTGTCCGCCCAGTGAAGTACCGGTACTCATTACATTACCCTTCAAATCGGTTATCCGAACCTGAGAGTTTTCCATCAATCCGGTCACGGTGATCACACCCTGATATTCGGGACGCACAGGATTGGGGAAAACGTATACCTGCTCGTAATCCGATTTTCCTTCTGTAGCATCGCTGCGATACGACACCAAACCTTGATCTGTGCCCATAAAAACTTCACCGGTTTCCGGATGAATGGCAATGGAAAGTATGTAATCGGAGGGAAGCGGGCTGTTTTGTGTTGAAAATTGATGGAGGGTCGAAACACCATCCGCCGACAACAAATAAACACCGTTGCCTTCGGTACCGATCCACTTTCGATTGGCACCATCTACAGCGATGCAATTGATGTGCACGTTTTCCATTAAATAGTCCGCATTGTTTGTACCATCGTTGCGGGGTATTTTGATGCGACTAAATCGAAAATTCGAAGCAAAAACGGACGATGGATTTCCAACCACAAAAGGACCCAACTGAGTTCCAATCCAAATGCTACCGTTCTGATCTTCTGTTATGCACGTAACTGCCCATGGGCTAATGGTGTTCCCATCCTGATCCGTAAAAGAAGAAAACCAGCGAGTTTGATCATCGGATGTATTTTCCAGTGTACGATTGTTGTCCAAAACAAACACACCCGGCTTAACCCGAAGGGAATTCATCCACATCTGACCCCGACTGGTCATGCATATACCGTTCCAGGTAGGTGCATTTTTTGGCATGGTCGAATAATAGGGGCTCAGCCAGGTTCCATCGGGTTTGAGAATTTTTATAACGCTATCTGTCAGAGAATTAAGCATCCATAAATTGCCGGATGCATCAAACGTTGCCCCATCTATACGGATGTATCTCGGTTTGGTATAATTCGAATAATAATCCCTCAATGCGCTGTTTGAATTGGTGTGCAATGCATAAAATGATCCTTCACGAAACTCGTATAAGCCTTCCCCCCAACTCGTGGCAAAATAGTGATTGGAATCGTAGGGATCGATGGCAACGTTTAGAATATCCCAAAAGGGTAATCCGGTTTGTGCCGTTACCGCTGCTCGATCGACAAGGGTCGTCCAATTATTTCCATCAAATCGAAGAATATTGGCCGGTTTAAAATACCGATCACCCCAACGACCACCTGTACTGGTATAGTAGGCATTGTCATAAAATAAACCATTCCACGCAATCGAATAATCCGGCCCCTCCGGACGAACATCCCAAACTTCCTGACTCCACGTACCCGCTTCTGAATGCAAACGCAAAAGACCTTCACTACCCGATGCCGTCAACAAAAACGCCTCCTTTTCAACAAACGCTATATCTTGCGCTGCTACCTTAATTTCCTGTTTTTGAAGAGATTCATCTAAAATAAAAATCCCGTCGCTCCCGTAAACATACAAGTGATTTGCATCCTGTTTGAATCCGCTCAACGTACGATTGCTCCACTCCGTTTGCCATTCCAACGCATCAACAGACCGGCTATATACGCTCTTGTCTGCTAAAAGAAACAACCGATTTGAAAAAAAAGCTATTTTTAAAGGCTCTGTAAACACAGGAGAAGGTAGGGCATGCCAATTACTCGGATCGGCCAGATTAAGGCTTAAATCGCCCTCAAACAAGCCTTCATCCGTCAGTAAAACCAATCGATTGTCTACAAAAACTGCATCATAGATCGGCATCGTTCGCTGGTTGACCGACGGATTGAACGTTTCTGTGATTTCCCGTTTGCTTAAATTAATTTTCAACAAACCTATGCCCGTTGAGAGGTAAGCAAAACCATCGATGATACACACGTTATGTATGCTTTTATCGGCTGTCATGGCTTTGTTCTTGTAATCGGGCATGTTGACGATTTGACGGTTCGATAACAAATCCATATTTCCGTCCGAATAAACCAACAACAACGTTTGCGTTGCATCAGACCATTCGATCCAATTTAGATCATGACCATTCAAACCATTGAGCGACGTCCAGGTAGTTACCTGATTATCGGAATCAATCTCAAATAACTTTTGATTGGCAAGTACATAGGTTACATCCGTTCCAACAGCAACGGATTGTACGTCCTGATACGAAAAATGCGTGCGCCATTTTCCAATGGGTATTTCCGCATGGATCTCCTTTGGGAGCAAAAAAACGGCGAAAACACAGAACAATAGGACGTTAATTCGATGCATAGATCAATCTGTATTCAAATAATCGACCAGTGCACGTACGGCACGAGCTCGATGACTAATTTTATTCTTTTCACTCAATGACATCTCAGCAAAACTCAAATCGCTTCCCTCGGGAATAAATACAGGATCGTATCCAAATCCGTCGTTACCAAGACATGCACTGGCTATTGAACCCTTTACCGAACCTTCGAAAAAATAGACTTCTTCTCCTTGGATCAAAGCAATCACGGTTTTAAAAGCAGCTTTACGATTGCTTTTACCTTCCAATTCCTTCAGTAGCTTTTCAATATTTCTAACGGAATTGCATTCCGGACCTGCATAACGCGCTGAATAGACACCGGGAGCCCCATCCAAACTCTCTACCAGCAATCCGGTATCGTCAGCAAAACAATCACAACCATATTTTTCGTGTACGAATCGTGCTTTTGCTTGTGCATTCCCTTCAAGCGTGGCTTCGTTCTCAGGTATATCTTCCGTACATCCCAAATCACGCAGGCTTTTGATCACAAAACGATCCCCTAAAAGTTGCTGTATTTCACCCAATTTGTGGGCATTGTTGCTCGCAAAAACGAGTTCTTTTTTATTCATAAACCCAAACGTTCAGATATTTCCAACATTTTCTTTATCGGGCGATAGGCTTGTTTCATCAACGCATCATCGAGTTGAATTTGCGGTGATTCATGCAACAAGCAATCCCGTAATTTTTCCAACGTATTCAAGCGCATAAACGCACATTCGTTGCAAGCACAGGTTGAATCATTGGGAGGTGCTGGAATAAACGTTTTTCCAGGACAAGTACGTTTCATTTCGTGTAAAATACCCGACTCAGTTGCGACAATAAATGTATCAAAATCAGATCGTTGTACGTATTTTAACAAGGCCGCCGTGGAGCCGATAAAATCAGCCAGTGATAACAATACTTTTTTACATTCCGGATGGGCGATGATTTTAGCATTCGGATGTTGTTGTTTGAGTTCTATGATTTTATCGACCGAAAATTGTTCATGAACATGACATGCACCATCCCAAAGAAGCATGGATCGATCGGTTAGACCATTGATGTAATTTCCCAAATTCCGATCGGGACCAAAAATAATCTTCGTATCCTTTGGAAAACTATTTACAATAGCAACGGCGTTGGTAGAAGTGACGACCACATCCGTCCATGCTTTTACTGCAGCCGTTGTATTGACGTAACTGATCACGGTATGATCCGGATGTGCTTTTACAAATGCTTCAAACGCATCCGAAGGACAACTATCTGCCAAGGAACATCCGGCTTCCAAATCCGGAATGAGTACCATTTTATCCGGACTGATGATTTTTGCCGTTTCTCCCATAAAATGGACTCCACACAATACAATGATATCTGCGGTGGTTTTTGCCGCTTGCTGAGCCAAAGCCAGACTATCTCCGATAAAGTCTGCAATTTCCTGAATATCGTCCTCCTGGTAATAATGCGCCATGATGACTGCATTCTTTTCTGCCTTCAGACGTTTGATTTCAGACACGATTTGTACCTTATTCATATCTACGAGGTTTGAAAAACAAAATTAGATATAATATTGTAATTTTGTGTGTTAAATTGGATGAATATGAAGAAACTGACCATTCCGGAAATGCAACGTCTGAGCCCTGAAGACTTTAAACAAACCGATAAAATTCCTTTGGTTCTTATTTTGGATAATATACGAAGCTTACACAACATCGGTTCCATCTTCCGAAGTTCGGATGCTTTTCGAGTTGAACGCATCTACCTATGCGGTCTTTCATGTACACCTCCTCATCCTGAAATTCATAAAACTGCTTTGGGTGCTGAATACTCCGTTAGCTGGCAGTATGAAAAAGAAGCAATCGATGTGGTAAATACTTTAAAATCTGAAAGCTACAAAGTTTTTGCCATTGAGCAGGCTCACGGAAGTATTTCGCTGGAAATGCATCGTTGTGTAGCCCATCAAAAATACGCACTTGTTTTGGGTAATGAAGTAAAAGGAGTTCAACAATCGGTTGTAGATGCCTGTGACGCATGCCTTGAAATTCCTCAGTTTGGTACCAAACATTCGCTGAACGTATCGGTAGCCGGTGGCATTGTAATCTGGCATTTTTTTAACGAGCTTCGATCTCTTCTACAGTTGTAATCAACCATTCTTATTCTTCATTATTTAATTTTTTAAAAAGTTAAATGAGGATAATAATAGAGTGTTGATACGGTTGATAATTTTTCGGTTGGCATCGAATGGAAAAGTTATGCACTTTTTTTTGGTACTTATAAGGATGTTATCAACAGTTTATACACAATGTAATTACTAGATAGTCAGCGTTTAAACTAGAATTTGAAGTGATGTGTTGATAACGGGCTGTTGATGATTTTCATTTTGGATCATTGTTGACAACTTGCTCAATCATGGTGTGATTTTTTACGACAAGTAATTGAAAGTATTTTTGTTTACGTCGAAAGCTTTGTTATACAAGGAAATCTTTGAACGGTGCAAGACAAAGTTTTCAAAAGTTATCAAGGGTTGTACACAAGTTATCAACCGTCTTTTTTATCTTTGTCAACACACAAATTGTAGAGTTTTGGCAAAAAAGATTACATCAGAAGATACACCGTTGATTCGACAATATCTGGAAATGAAAAGCAAGCATCCGGATGCCGTCTTGTTGTTTCGAGTAGGTGATTTTTACGAAGCTTATGGGTCGGATGCGATCCTCATTGTAAATATACTGAGTATTGCGCTTACAAAAAAATCCAACGGTGCTTCCGGACCCATCGAAATGGCTGGATTTCCGCACCATGCTTTGGATAATTTTTTACCTCGTTTGGTTCGTGCCGGAAAACGGGTAGCCATATGTGATCAATTGGAAGACCCAAAAATGACCAAAAAGTTGGTCAAGCGAGGAATTACCGAGTTGGTTACTCCCGGTGTTTCTACCAATGAGCATGTATTGAATCAAAAAGAAAACAATTTTGTGGCCGGTTTGCACATCGAAAAGCAAGTGGCCGGTGTTGCCTTTTTGGATTTATCTACCGGAGAATTTTATACTGCACAAGGTCCATTTGAGTATATTGGTAAATTATTGGCTTCTTTTGCACCGAAGGAATTGTTGTATGAGCGTAACAAACGTGCTCAAGTATCTGAAATCTTTCAATGGTCCGGAGCACATTTCGAATTGGATGATTGGGTCTATACGGAGGATGCTGCGCAAAAACGTTTGTTAAAACAATTTCAAACCAGCAACTTAAAAGGTTTTGGAATACACAATCTACCTGCAGCAGTCATTGCTTCGGGCAGTGTATTGTACTATATGGATTTGACTGAACATTTGCAATTAGCACATATTCAGAATGTTTCTCGAATTGACGAGGAAAAATACGTTCGATTGGATCGGTATACCATTCGAAGTTTGGAATTGTGTAATACCATGCAAGAGGGAGGTGTCAGTTTGTTGAATGTCTTGGATCGAACCAAGAGTGCAATGGGTGCTCGCTTGTTGCGACGATGGATTTTGTTTCCTCTGAAACAAGTAGAAGCGATTGAGAAACGGCAGCAAGTCGTGGATTTGTTTTATAAGCAAGTGGATTGGATTGATGCCATTGGAACGCAATTGAGTCAAATAGGGGATCTGGAGCGCATTGTTTCCAAAATTTCTGTAGGACGAATCGGACCGCGTGATGTTGTATATTTAAAGAATTCCCTCAAAGCCATTGAACGCATCATTCATCTTGTAATCGATGATTTTTCCCAGTTGGAAGGAACACATTCGGGTTACCCTGCTTTACTGGAATTGATTCATCGCATGGACGCTTGTACGGCAATCAGTGATCGAATTGAACGTGAAATTGTGGATCAACCGCCTTTGGCACTCAATCGTGGGGAAGTGTTTCGATCCGGTATCAACATAGAATTGGACGAATTACGTGCTTTATCTACTTCAGGAAAAGCCTACTTAGAGAGCATTGTGCAACGTGAAACCAATCGTACCGGTATAAGTAACCTAAAAATAAGTTTCAATAGCGTGTTTGGCTATTATATTGAAGTGCGTAACTCTCAAAAGGATAAGGTACCGGAAGATTGGATTCGCAAGCAAACGTTGGTCAATGCCGAACGCTACATCACACAGGAACTTAAAACGTATGAAGAAAAGATCTTGGGTGCTGAAGAAAAAATATCCGCTTTGGAGCAGCGAATGTATCAGGATTTATTGGACAGCTTGATGCCTTACATCACTCATATTCAAAAAAATGCCCTACAAGTTGCCAGTTTAGACTGTTTGATTTCATTTGCGCACGTCGCTTTTTCCAATCAATATGTTTGTCCGGTTCTAAAAGATAACGACGTCTTGGATATCGTAGAAGGTAGACATCCGGTCATTGAACAACAGTTGTCGGCAGGTGAACCGTATATTCCAAACAGTGTTCGATTGGATAGTAACGATGGGCAAATCATGATCATTACCGGTCCGAATATGGCCGGTAAATCAGCCTTGCTGCGTCAGACTGCGTTAATTGTTTTGATGGCACAAATTGGCAGTTTTGTTCCCGCCCAAAAAGCCGAGATCGGCTGTGTGGATAAAATATTTACGCGGGTAGGCGCTTCCGATAATATTTCGGCCGGTGAGTCTACGTTTATGGTTGAGATGAACGAGGCTGCTGACATTCTTAACAACGTTTCACTCAGAAGTCTTGTTTTATTTGATGAATTGGGTAGGGGAACCAGTACGTACGACGGGATTTCCATTGCTTGGGCCATTGTAGAATACATTCACGAGCACCCCAGAGCACGTGCAAAAACGCTTTTTGCAACGCATTACCATGAGCTCAACGAGATGGAAAAGAGTTTTTCACGCATACGCAATTATCATGTGACTGTTCAGGAAGCGGATGGAAAAGTTTTGTTTTTGAGGAAACTGAAGCGGGGTGGTACCGAACATAGTTTTGGTATACATGTGGCAAAAATGGCGGGTATGCCACAGAGCATTGTTCACAGAGCCAATCAGATACTTGCGCAAATGGAGGCTGAGAACCGCAAAGGAAGTTTGGCCAAACCAACAAAAAGAATGGCTGAGGAACGTTCCGGTTTGCAATTGAGTTTTTTCCAATTGGATGATCCCGTTTTATCTCAAATACGCGATGAGCTGCTCAAGGTCGATGTGGATCGATTGACTCCACTGGAGGCCTTGAACAAGCTCAACGATATTAAGCGAATTTTGCGGGGAAAATAATCAGACGTTGAAGCGAAAATGCATGATGTCTCCATCCTGCACGACGTATTCTTTTCCTTCTACGGAAAGTTTACCGGCTTCTTTTACAGCGGCTTCTGAACCGTATTTTAGGAAATCTTCGTACTGAATGACTTCGGCACGAATAAATCCTTTTTCAAAATCGGTATGAATCACACCGGCGCAAACAGGGGCTTTGCTACCGGTCAAAAAGGTCCATGCACGAACTTCTTGTACGCCAGCTGTAAAATACGTGCTGAGATTCAATAATTTGTATGCGGAGCGAATCAGTCGGGCAACACCGGATTCTTCCAAACCCAATTCAGCTAAAAAGAGTTGGCGTTCTTCGTAGGTTTCAAATTCGGCGATTTCCGATTCAATTTTTGCCGCAATAATCAGGATTTCTGCACCTTCTTCTTTGACCGCCTCCTTGAGTCGTTCTACGTGAGCGTTTCCGGATACAGCTGATGCTTCGTCAACATTGCATACGTACATTACCGGTTTGGTTGTTAGTAAGAAAAGCTCGTTCGCGATTTTTTCTTCGTCTTTGGTTTCAAAAGAAACGGTACGGGCGGGTTTTCCGGCGAGTAAGGTTTCGCGGAATTTCACCAAGACTTCGTAAGCCAGCTTTGCTTGTTTGTCTCCACCGGTTTGCGCCTGTTTTTGTACCTTTTGAATGCGACTTTCGATTGTTTCTAAGTCCTTTAGTTGCAATTCGTAATCAATGATTTCCTTGTCACGAACCGGGTCAACACTTCCATCAACATGGGTTACATTTTCGTCTTCAAAGCAACGTAAGACATGCAGAATTGCATCGGTTTCGCGTATGTTTGCCAGGAATTTGTTGCCCAAGCCTTCGCCTTTGCTGGCACCTTTTACCAAACCGGCAATGTCCACAATTTCGACGGTAGTCGGTACAATTCGGTTGGGTTTGACCAATTCTGCCAGTTTGTTTAAACGATCATCCGGTACGGTTATCACCCCGACATTGGGTTCAATGGTACAAAAAGGAAAATTTGCTGCCTGTGCACGCGCATTGGACAAACAGTTGAACAGAGTTGATTTACCGACGTTAGGCAAGCCGATGATGCCGCATTGCAAAGACATAGTGTATATTTTAGTAGTACTTTTTTAGAGGGCACAAAAATACAAAAAATATACTGTACATCAACTATGGGCTTCCAACCAGTTTTTTCCAAAGGCAGCTTCTACTTTTAAAGGAACGTTCAGTGTGACTGCATGTTCCATTTCCTCTTGTACCAATTGTTGCATAATGCTGCGTTCGTTTTCCGGCACAATAAAATTGAGCTCATCGTGTACTTGCAAGATCATGGTCGATTGGAGTTGCATGGCTTTCATGCGCTTCCATACGCGAATCATGGCTATTTTTATTATATCGGCTGCCGTTCCCTGAATGGGTGCATTGATGGCATTCCGTTCAGCATAGCCACGCACAACTGCATTTTTTGAGTGAATATCGGACAGGAAACGTTTGCGTTTGAAGAGTGTTTCAACCCAACCATTCTTTTTGGCCTTTTCTATGGCAGAATCCATATAGGCTTTTACTTGTGGATAATTGGCAAAATAGCCATCAATTAGCTCCTTGGCTTCCGTTCGACTCACACCCATACGTTCGGCTAGGCCAAAGACGGAAATGCCGTAAATGATGCCGAAATTGGCTGTTTTTGCTTTGCGTCGCATGTCACTGTTCACTTCATCCAAGGCGCAGTTGAAGAGTTTTGCAGCGGTGGCGGTATGGATGTCCAGATCGTTGCGAAACGCTTCAATCATATGTGGATCCTCGCTCAAATGCGCCATTAACCGCAATTCTATTTGTGAATAATCTGCAGACAAAAACCAAGCATTTTGTCCGGCAGTAAACGCTTTTCGAATTTCTCGTCCAAGCGCTTCCCGTATGGGTATGTTTTGCAAATTGGGATTGCTTGAACTCAATCGACCGGTTGCTGTCACCGCTTGATTGTAGGATGTATGTATGTTGCCTGTTTTGGGATTAATCAAACTGGGTAACGCATCGATGTACGTACTCAACAATTTTTTTAATTTGCGTTGCTCCAGTATTTTTTCAATAATGGGATGTTCCGACCGAAGGCTTTCGAGCACATCCTCTGATGTAGAATATTGACCCCCTTTTGTTTTTTTTGCTTTGGCGTTTATTTTGAGTACATCAAATAAGATTTCTCCAATCTGTTTGGGACTGTTCACATTAAAAGAAGTGCCGGCAAGTTGCTGAATTTCATGTTCAAGCAACGAAAGTTGTTGATTCAATCGCACAGAAGACTGAGCAAGGGAGAATGTATCCAATTCAACCCCTTGGTATTCCATGTCCACGAGCACTTGAACCAAGGGCATTTCCATATCATAAAACAACGCTTCCAGTTGTTGCTCCTGCAACTCCTTTTTGAGGATCTCTTTGAGTTGCCAGGTAATGTCTGCATCCTCTGCTGCATAAATTCCAATTTTATCCAAGGATACGTCACGCATGTTTCCCTGATTCTTGCCTTTTGATCCAATCAGATCCTCGATGTGAATGGTTTGGTAGCGCAGATAGATTTCTGCAAGATAATCCATTCCATGTCTCAGTTCGGGTTGAATCAAATAGTGGGCAAGCATGGTATCAAAAAGTGATGCGTTTATTTGTATACCATACGAACGCAACACCAGTAAATCATATTTTAGATTTTGACCGACCAGTTCCAAATCACTTCGATCGAAAAACGGTTTCATTTTTTCGAGCAATTGAATGGCCTCTTTTCGCTCGGATGGAAATGGGAGGTACCATGCTTCATTTTTCTTCCACGAAAAGGACATTCCTACCAATTCAGCGCGCATCGCATCGATGTGTGTGGTTTCGGTATCCAGACAAACAGAATTTTGTGCGTTAAGTTTGTCTAAAAAATCAGACAGTTTATCCTGATTATCAATGATATGATAGGTTTGGATGCTTGGATTATAGCTTGCGAGCGTCGAATTTTCTGTTTCACCCGTATCCTTGTCTTCAAATTTTGAAATCTCAGGCGCATTTTTTTGATCTACAACTTGGCCAAATAAGTCGTATTGAGTTTGCTTTGGATTTTCACGCTGAATTTTTTGAATTCTACTGCGGAACTCCAATTGATCATACAAGGCGAGTAGCTCCGATTCGTTTTTTTCCCGAAGCGTCAATGCTTCTTCGTTGAGTTCGATGGGAACATCGATTTTGATGGTAGCCAAAAATTTTGAGAAACGTATCTGTTCACTATTTTGTGTGATTTTATCGTGTAAACTTCCCTTTAGTTCATCGCTTCGTTCAAGCATCGCTTCAATGCTGCCAAATGTTTTCAGTAGCTTTTTGGCGGTGACTTCTCCTACACCCGGACAACCGGGTATGTTATCCGAGCTGTCGCCCATGAGTCCCAGAAGATCGATGACCTGTAAGGGATTTTCCAATTCGTACTTTTTCATGATTTCATCGGGACCCAACACCTCAAAATCATTGACTCCATATTTGGGTTTGTATATGTGGATGTTCTTTTCGACCAACTGACCATAATCCTTATCAGGAGTCATCATGTACACATCATAACCTTTTTTTGCCGCTTTTTTTGCCAACGTACCAATGACATCATCTGCTTCAAAACCGGTTACTTCTAAGATAGGGATTTGATAGGCTTGAATGATTTCCTTGATTTTGGGTATGGACCAGCGGATTACTTCCGGTGTTTCTTCGCGTTGAGCTTTGTAGGCTTCATAGGCTTCGTGTCTGAAGGTAGGACCCGGAGGATCAAAACAAACAGCCATGTGGCTTGGTTGTTCTCTTTTTAACACATCTTCCAATGTGTTGACAAAACCAAAGATGGCAGAGGTGTTTTCACCTTTGGAATTGAAGCGTGGGTTTTTTATAAAGGCGTAATAGGAACGGTAGATGAGAGCGTAGGCATCCAGTAAAAACAATCGTTTCATGTGCGTTGATAATTGTTAACAGTATGATCGGTTGGTAAAAGTACAAAAAATTAAGCATGCAGCGTTTTTATTATTACTTTTGCAATGTTATATAGACGTCATGATAGACCGCATCAAACATCCGATAGAAACTGAGTTTGCACAGTACGAAAAGCTGTTTTTAGAAACGGTGCAAACCAATCAGTATTTGCTCGACAAAATATTGCAGTATGTTCGTTCTCAAAAGGGCAAACAGGTACGTCCGATCCTGTTGTTACTTTCTGCCGGAATGGTGGGTCAGATCTCAACGGAAAGTATTCAAGCAGCGGTTTCCTTGGAGCTTTTGCATACAGCTAGCCTTATGCACGACGATGTGGTGGATGATACGTATAAAAGACGTTCTGGGTTTTCTGTAAAGGCCTTGTGGAATAACAAAGCTGCGATTTTATCGGGTGATTATTTTCTTGCTAAGTCAGCCTTGGTTTCTGCTCAAATGCACAATCGTAGGGTATCTACGCTGTTGGCTGAAGTGGCTGTAGAGTTGGCCGATGGTGAGTTGTTGCAGATGAGTAATGAAAGTCGTTTGGTTATTGATGAGGAGGTTTATTTGGAGGTCATACGGAAGAAAACGGCTGCGATGTTTGCTTTTTGTACCCAGGTGGGCGCTTTGTCCGCCGGAGCAAGTTCAGAAGACGAACTGCACTTAAGAGCGTATGGAACCTATTTGGGGATGATTTTCCAAATGAAAGATGACATCTTTGATTTTAGAAGCGGTTCGGATGTAGGAAAACCTACCAGCAACGACTTAAAAGAAGGTAAAATGACTTTGCCGATGATTTTTGCTTTGCAAAAAGCAGGTAAACGCGCATCGGCTCCGATCCTAAACATTTTGCGCAATCATGCGTATACATCGATCAATTTGGAGCGTATCAATCGCTTTGTAGATCAATATCAAGGGATTGCCTACACGGAATCCAAGATGCTTGAATACAAGGAAAAAGCATTGATGGAATTGAATTCCTTTAAGCAATCTCCTTATAAGCAAGCATTGGTGGATAGCGTCGAATATTTTATCCGCCGCAGCATTTAGTTAGAAAAATTGAACCGCTCTACCCGTTAATTCGGAAAGAATGGCATTCGCAAGTCGGCTGGCTCCCAATCGAAAGCGTTCTTTCTCAATGGCATCTTTACCAAGTATGTGTTTGAAAATGGAATAATACAGTAGTGCATCGTTTGCTTCTACAATGCCACCGGCTGCTTTGAATCCTGCAATTTTATGATTGATTCGTTCGTACTCTGCCAGTATGTGACACATGGCAACAGCAGCTTCCGGAGTAGCTGCCGGCTGTTGCTTACCGGTCGATGTTTTAATAAAATCTGCACCGGATTCAAGCGATAGAATCGAAGCAATTTGAATTTCTTCCAGACTTAAACTTCCGGATTCCAGAATAACCTTAAGCTTCGCATCCTTGCAGGCATGTTTGATTTCTTGGATTTCCTCGATGATCTCGGCATATTTTTTTTCACGCAACTTCCCAATTGAAAGGACGATATCAATCTCACTCGCTCCTTCCATCACGCAAAGGGATGTTTCAGCAATTTTTATTTCCATAAATGTTTGCGCGTGCGGGAAGCCGGCAGATACCGATGCAATATCGATTCCTTCTGTGAGCAGTTCCCGCACCAGACCAACAAAGGAAGGATATACACAAAGGGCGGCAATTGAGGGGAAGTCGGGAAAACTTTCTCCAAACGAATTGACTTTCTCCACCAGATTGCTGATGTTCTCCTCGTTATCTGTTGTATTTAAACTCGTCAAATCAATGCATGAAAAGCAGTCAATCAGCGCTTTTCTTCGCAATTCGGATTGCGTCGGCAGAATTACATCGGCTTGAATCTCTTTGATCTCTTCTGCGTTTAGCAGTCGGTATTCAGAAATAACTTGTTTGATTTTTGCTTCCATTTTATTGCAGTTTATTGTTTTGCTTATGGCGATTTTTATCGCGATTCGTTTTTTTGGACAGGTTCTTTTGAAAGGCGTCTTCCAAGTCGATGCCGGTTTGGTTGGCTATGCACGCTAGAACCCATAATACATCTGCGATTTCATCTGCCAAATCAGCGTTTTCATCACTATTTTTGTAACTCTGTTCTCCGTATTTTCTGGCCATTATCCGAGCGATTTCACCGACTTCTTCTGTTAGAATGGCCATATTGGTCAGTTCGTTAAAATAGCGTACTCCGTGTTGATTGATCCATTGATCAACCTGTTGTTGTAATTCCTGTAAACTGGTAGATGGTTTCATATTACTGTTTGTTTCTACTGTCTATAACAAGGGTTACCGGACCATCGTTACAAAGGTTTATTTTCATATCTGCGCCAAACACTCCTGTTTTAACACGTGAATGCTCCAAGCGTTCACGCATCCGTTGACAAAATCCTTCGTACAAGGGGATGGCGATCGATGGATCAGCCGCTTGAATAAAGGAAGGTCGGTTCCCCTTTTGTGTATTTGCGTACAAGGTAAACTGGCTTACGATCAGAATGCTTCCATTTATATCTTCCAAACTTAGATTCATACGATGATGTTGATCCGAGAAGATTCGAAGTTGTGTGATTTTTCGAGTGAGCCAATCAATATCGCTTTGATTATCGCTCGCTTCGATACCAAGGAGAATCAATAGGCCGTTTCCGATTTCAGCAGCGATTGATTGATCAATCTCTACAGATGCCTGACACACTCGTTGTAGTACAACCCTCATTCGTTTTTATTAAAGTGATTAAATAAGAGGCTTGCTTTGCTGGATCCAACACATTCAATCAACTCTTCCATCGTTGATTCACGTATTCGTTTGACGCTTTTAAATGCCTTCAATAACTGACTTTTTGTTTTGTCTCCAATCCCCTTAATTTCATCGAGTTCGGAGTGTATTTGTTGTTTGCTTCGGCGGTTTCGGTGGTGCGAAATGCCAAATCGATGTGCTTCGTCACGCATTTGCTGGATTAGCTTGAGCGTTTCAGAATTCTTATCCAAATATAAAGGAACAGAGTCGCCCGGGAAGAAGAGTTCTTCAAGGTTTTTTGCAATACCAACAATCGCGATTTTTCCGAATAAATTCATTTGCCGTAATGCGTCAACAGATGCCGATAATTGCCCTTTGCCGCCATCTACTACAATGAGTTGTGGGAGACTTTGTGATTCTTCCACGAGTCTGCTGTAGCGGCGTAGAATGACTTCTTGCATACTGGCAAAATCGTCGGGTCCTTCGACTGTTTTTACATTAAAATGCCGATAGTCTTTTTTACTGGCTTTTGCATTTTTAAATACCACACAGGAGGACACCGGGAATGCCCCTTGAATGTTGGAGTTGTCAAAACATTCTATGTGAAAGGGCAGTTCGTGCAGTCTCAGATCTTTCTTTACCTGCGTTAATATGCGTGTAACCCGTTGTTCCGGATTTAGTTTTTCTGCCTGTTTCAGAAGATCGAGTTTATATTGACGAACGTTTTGGACGGATAAATCGAGAATTTTCTTTTTATCTCCACGTTGAGGTATGCTGACCAGGATGTCTTCCGGCAAACCCTCGGGCATGAAGGGAACGATGATTTCCCTACTGGTGTTTGGAAAGCGTTGTCTGAGTTCAAAGATCGCCATTGCAAACAAATTTTCTTTGTTTTCTTCGACTCTTTTTCGGTATTCAAGTGTGTACCCTCTTACAATTGAGCCATTGATTAAGAAAAGGTTGTTCACGATTGCTGATTGTTCTGTTTCTTCGTATGCATACACTTCTATGTTGTGAAGACCAGCGTTTACAACGGTTGATTTGCTTTTGTATAACTCCAATTGTGCAATACGATCTTTGATTTTCTGTGCTTCCTCAAAGGCAAGTTCATCGGCTCTTTTCTTCATTTCTGAACGCAAATCACGCATTATACTTTGAAGATTTCCTTTTAAGATTTCTCGAATTTCTACGATATCTTTATTGTAATCCTCTTTACTCTGCAATCCGACACAAGGCCCCATGCATTTTTTTATGTGGTATTCCAGGCAAACTTTGTATTTTCCGGATTGAATCTCCGATTCCAACATAGCAAGTTTGCACGTTCTAATGGGATACAGTTGTCGAATTAGTCCGAGAATCGAACGAACCATATATACAGAGCTATAGGGTCCGAAGTATTCTGCATTTAATTCTAGATTTCGTGTTTGGAAAACTTTTGGAAAAGGCTCTTTTGTTATACAGATGCTCGGATAGCTTTTATCGTCTTTTAGCAGTACGTTGTATCTGGGCTTGTACTGCTTGATTAAGTTGTTTTCAAGTAATAGTGCATCCTGTTCGGTAGAAACAACAATGTATTTTATATCCCTTATCTTCCGAACCAGAATGCGTGTTTTTGGCGAGTCTTCATGGTTTTTATTAAAGTAGGATAGAACGCGCTTTTTGAGGTTTTTGGCTTTTCCAACGTACAAAATACTCCCTTCTTCGTCAAAATACTGGTATACACCGGGTACTTCCGGAATACGATCCAGAATGCTTTCAACGTTTTTTGAGCGTCCTTTTTCTACCATGTCTTAGAAGTGAATCATCGAACTGACGTTTTCGGGACTTATGAAGTTTTCTCGTCCGTTCAGATCATCCAGCTCGATTAGAAAATGGAAATAAATGGTCTGAACACCGAATTTTTTTATGAGTTTTTCTGCGGCTTGCATGGTTCCACCGGTTGCAAGTAGGTCATCGTGTACCAGTACGATATCCGTTTCTGATAATGAATCCTGATGCATTTCGATTTCGTCTTCACCGTATTCTTTTCCATATACTACGGAGAGGGTTGTAGCGGGTAATTTCCCTTTTTTCCGAATCGGTACAAATCCAACACCCAGTTTTTCTGCGATGATACCCCCCATAATGAATCCTCTGGATTCGATTCCAATGACTTTCGTGATGCCCTTATCTTTGTATTGATCGTACATCCGTTGACCGATCTCTTTCAGGATAGCACCGTCTGAAATGGCTGTTGTAATGTCTTTGAATTGAATACCCGGGATTGGAAAATCAGGTATGTTTCGAATGGCTTTCTTGATGTGTTCCAGTGTCATAGCGTTTGTTATTTGAAGTTGTTCCACGTGGAACAGTTATCGTCCCATTAGAATTAAAAGAGTGTTGATGTCGTTGGGGGAGATGCCGGGTATGCGGCTAGCTTGCCCAATGGTCTCCGGATTGATGCGGGTTAGTTTTTGCCGTGCTTCAATGGAGAGTGATTGAATCGAATTGTAGTCAAATTTGCCGGCGATGCGTATGTTGTCCAGCCGGCTGATTTTTTCGGCAATTCCTTTTTCGCGTTCGATGTAGCCTTGGTATTTTATCTTAATCTCGGCTGCTTCCATGATTTCTTCTTTTCGATCCTGAATGCTGTCCAGTTCAACAGCCAGGGCTTGAATGTGTGGCTTAAGATTTTCGAAGGTCAATTGTGGACGTGCAAGAAGATCGATCAGTCGAACGCCTTGTTTTAACGGGGCTGTACCCAATTGTTCCAGTGCGGGATTGATGTACTTGGCTTTGATGGAATAGTTTGTACAGAAATCGATGAGGTGATTGATGCGTTCGCGTTTGCTTTTCATAAGATCGTAGCGCTCCTGGGTGGCCAGTCCCATGGCGTATGCCTTTTCGGTCAGTCGCATATCGGCGTCGTCCTGTCTTAGCAAAATACGATGTTCCGCTCTGGAAGTAAACATGCGATAGGGTTCATCCACACCTTTTGTCACCAAATCATCAATGAGCACACCGATGTAGGCCTCGTCGCGTTTAAGCGTAAATGCTTCGCCTCCTTGGCATTTTATGGCGGCATTGATCCCTGCAATCATTCCCTGTCCGGCGGCTTCTTCGTAGCCGGTGGTTCCGTTTACCTGTCCTGCGAAAAATAAGTTTTGAATCCGTTTGGTTTCCAGTGTATGCATCAATTGTGTGGGGTCGAAAAAGTCGTATTCGATGGCATATCCGGGTCGGAAGATTCGGACGTCTCTAAAACAGGGGATCGTTTTTAATGCAGCCAGCTGAATCTCGAGTGGGAGTGAAGAAGAGAAGCCATTTAGGTAATACTCCACGGTGTTTTCTCCTTCGGGTTCAAGGAACAGTTGATGGGCTGTTTTTTCGGCAAATGTGATGATTTTTGTTTCGATGCTTGGGCAGTAGCGTGGTCCGATGCTTTGAATCTGTCCGTTGTATAGCGGTGAATCCGGTAAACCGTTGCGAAGAATCTCGTGTACGGTTTCGTTGGTGTAACAAATCCAGCAATTGCGTTGCGTTAAGGGTCTGGGTTTGTAATCCAAAAAGGAAAACTTGTGAAAATCATTTTCTCCCTGTTGCTCCTCCATCTCCTCGAAATGCACGCTTCGACCATCGATTCGTACCGGTGTTCCGGTTTTCATTCGATCGGTTGTGAATCCCAGTTCGCGTAGTTGTTCCGTCAAACCGTACGAAGCTGGTTCGGAGATGCGTCCCCCGGCCATTTGAGTTTTGCCTACATGCATGAGTCCGTTAAGAAATGTACCGGCCGTAAGAATGACGCTGTTGGCTTTAAAATGCACGTTCATGTTGGTGAGAACTCCGGTTACCTTTCCGGCCTCTACGGTCAGTTGTCGCACCGTATCCTGCCAAAAATCGACCCGGTCGGTTTGTTCCAGCATGTTGCGCCATTCTTCGGAAAATCGCATTCGGTCGCTTTGTGAACGAGGGCTCCACATGGCAGGTCCTTTCGAGCGGTTGAGCATACGGAATTGGATGGCTGTTCTGTCCGTAACAATTCCAGTATAGCCACCAAGAGCATCTATTTCTCTGACAATCTGCCCCTTAGCTATCCCTCCAATGGCCGGATTGCAACTCATTTGTGCAAACTTATTCATGTCCATCGTGATGAGCAAGGTTTTTGCTCCCATATGGGCAGAAGCAGCAGCGGCTTCACAGCCGGCGTGTCCGGCACCGATTACGATGACGTCGTATGAAAAATTCATTCTTGTTTCATTAAGTGTAACAAATTCAGTGCGTTATCTTCTCTTTTTCGCATAAGGGCCGCCGCTTCTTCCGTTTTGTCACCAAAGCCGCACAGATGCAGCACGCCGTGTATGAGGACGCGCAAAAGCTCTTCGTTTTTGGAAAGCGTTCGTTCCATTGCGTTGCTATAGACCGTTTCCAATCCTATGTACAGATCACCGGATATTTGATCCGCCAGTCCATAATCGAAGGTGATGATATCGGTCGCGTACGTATGATTCAAAAAGGAGATGTTTACTTCTGTGATGCGTTGATCGGAACAGAATATGTAATGCAAATCTCCGGTCTCTTTGCCATACTGACGGGCTACGTCTTTGATCCACCGTTTCAACAGGCGTTCTTCAAGTATGGGCATGGGTACATCATCTGTATGGAATTCGATCATACGGTTGGATTAAAAAAAATGTAAGCCAAAATAATAGCAGTGATTACTCCGGCCAAGTCGGCAACCAGACCTGCTGTTACAGCATACCTTGTTTTGCGGATTCCGACGGAACCAAAATAAAGTGCAATGATGTAAAAGGTTGTGTCGGCAGCCCCCTGAAACATACAGGAGAGTCTTCCGGTGAACGAATCCGGACCGTAGTTGATCATTGATTCAACCATCATGGATTTCGCTCCACTACCACTTAAGGGTTTCATGAATGCCGTAGGGAGTGCGTCCACAAATTGTGTTTGGATGTTGAATGCTTCCATGATCCATCGGATGCCATCGGTGAGTAGCTCCATGGCACCGGATGCACGAAAGACGCCAATACCAACCAACATGCCAACCATGTACGGGATGATTTTGACTGAGGTCTCGAAACCCGTTTTGGCTCCTTCAATGAAGGCATCCCAGACGTTGATTCGTTTGTAGGCTGCTCCGCCCAAAAAGGCGATGATGATTGCAAAAAGACTGAGGTTGCTTATGAGTGAGGATGCAACGTGCATTTGATCTTTATCCAATCCTGAAAACCAATAGACCAGAAGTCCCAAGCCCAGGCTTAAACCCAGCATCCAGGTTAGGAAACCCGGTTTGAAAAGGTTTAGTCTTTGTTTAAGACCGACAAAGAGGATGGCTGTTATCGTAGATACATAGGTTGCAATCAGTATGGGAAGAAAGATATCGGTGGGGTTTGCTGCGCCCAAGATTGCGCGTTGTGCCAAGATGGAAACGGGTATGATGGTTAACCCGGAGGTATTAAGTGCAAGAAACATGATCTGAGCATTGGACGCTGTTTCTTTGTGGGGGTTGATTTCCTGTAGGCTTTGCATGGCTTTGAGCCCCATTGGAGTCGCTGCATTATCCAATCCGAGCATATTGGCCGAAAAGTTCATCAATAATTCACCTTGTGCCGGATGACCGTCCGGAATTTCAGGAAAAAGAGTCGCGAAAAACGAGCGGGTCCATTTGGATAAGACGCGAATGGCTCCGGCTTTTTCGCCAATGTGCAGGATACCCAGCCACAGTGTCATGATTCCAGCAAGAGGCAAGGCAATGTCCATAACGGCTAGTTTGGCCATGTCAAAACTGCTTGACATCATACGTTCGAAGATGTGTACATCCTGAAAAAACACAAGTTGTACCAAACCTACGATGCAGGCTATCAGAAAAAAACCAATCCAGATGTAATGAAGCACCATGTTGCCTAAGTTGAATGCACAAAAATACAAAAAAACGTTTGGATTGGTTCTTTTCCCTTGCAGGGTTTGTGAATGAGGGCGATTGGTCGTATTTTTGTTGCGACTCATACAATATGGCCGAAACATTTGACATACGCAACAATCAATCGATGGAAGTCGATGTAGAGGCTGATAGAGCCTTGCGCCCGTTACGCTTCTCTGATTTCAGGGGGCAAGACAAAATCGTAGAAAATCTGGGTATCTTTGTTTCTGCTGCAAAAATGCGGGGCGAAGCGATGGATCACGTTTTGTTGCACGGCCCTCCCGGTTTGGGCAAAACCACGCTGTCCAACATTATTTCAAACGAGTTGGGAGTCGGTTTTCGGGTAACCTCCGGTCCGGTGTTGGATAAACCCGGTGATCTTGCCGGGGTCTTAACAGCCCTCGAACCCAACGATGTGTTGTTTATCGATGAAATTCATCGCTTAAGTCCGGTTGTTGAAGAATATCTGTATTCGGCAATGGAGGATTATCGCATTGATATTATGATCGATAAAGGTCCTTCTGCCCGTTCCATTCAGTTGGAGATTAATCCGTTTACCATGGTAGGAGCCACCACGCGAAGCGGCTTACTTACGGCTCCCTTGCGTGCTCGTTTCGGCATCAATTGCCATTTGGAATACTATAAATCGGATGTCCTTTGTGGTATTGTGCTGCGATCTGCCCGTTTGTTGCACATCGAGTGTACGCACGAAGCGGCTGCAGAAATCGCCGGTAGGAGTAGAGGTACACCACGTATTGCCAATGCGTTGTTGAGACGTGTGCGCGATTTTGCTCAAGTGAAAGGTTCGGGGGTCATCGATTTGCCTATTGCCAGCTTTGCTCTTGAAGCACTGAATATTGACAAGTACGGTTTGGATGAAATAGATAATCGAATTTTGCGTACATTGATCGATAAATTTCAAGGAGGTCCGGTTGGGATCACAACGATTGCAACGGCTTTGGGAGAAGATCCGGGTACGTTGGAAGAAGTCTATGAACCCTTTTTGATTCAAGAAGGCTTCCTTAAACGAACCCCAAGAGGGAGGGAAGTGACACCGTTGGCTTGGACACATCTTGGTTTGCAGCCTATGAATGGGGATCGGAATCTATTTTAAGCGAATCTATGGCAGATATGAAGCGCTTGGCTAAGGAGACTGCAATTTATGGAATGAGCAGTATTGTGGGCCGCTTTCTCAATTGGGGGCTATCCCCGTTTTATACCTATGTGCTGGGAACCCCTGCTGATTTTGGTATGGTGGGAGAATTGTATGCCTGGACGGCCATCTTGCTGGTTCTTTTGACGTATGGTATGGAGACCGGTTTTTTTCGATATGCAAACAAATCGGATGTGCAACCCCAGGTGGCCTATACGTCCATCATGAGCATCCTATTGCTTACCTCTTCGCTGTTTGTCTTGATTTTAAGCCTGTTTTTGCCTTCCATTGCTGGATTTCTTGGGTATGCTGAACACAAGGAGTTTGTATGGATGATGGGAGCAATCGTCGCCTTGGATGCGTTTACAGCCCTTCCGTTTGCATGGTTGCGATTTGAAAAACGCCCCTTGAAGTTTGCTTATCTCAAATTGGGAATGATCTTTGTGAATATCTTTTTCAATCTCTTCTTTTTGTGGATTTGCCCCAAGATTTACAGCCAAAATCCTCAGTGGATTGATTGGTTTTATCGCCCAGACTTTGGTGTGGGCTATGTTTTTGTTGCCAATGGGCTTTCATCGGTTGCTGTGTTGCTGGCGCTGTTGCCTCAAATCATTCAAAAGGTTTGGAAAATTGATTTTCGTCTGATCAAGTCTGTATTGCATTATTCCATTCCATTGATGTGGTTGGGTTTGGCAGGTATAATGAATCAATCGTTGGATAAGGTGCTACTCAAACATCTGTACGGCTCTGCGGAGGCTGGTATGCATCAACTGGGTATTTATACGGCTTGTTTTAAGATTGGTGTCGTCATGATGATGTTTACGCAGGCTTTTCGCTATGCCTACGAACCTTTTGTCTTTTCTAAACAAAAGGAAGTAGACCATACCAAAACGTATGCGCAGGCCATGCATTTTTATGTCATCTTTTCGGTGTTTGTTTTCTTGGGTGTCATGTATTATTTGGATCTGCTTCAATATCTGATCCGTGCAGATTACAGAGAGGGATTGATTATCGTTCCGGTGGTGCTGCTTTGTTATATTTTTCAAGGCATCACGTTCAATTTGTCTTTTTGGTATAAGCTGACCGATCGGACGCAGTGGGGTGCGTACATCTCCATATTGGGTTTGGTGGTGACGGTTTTGGGTAATTTGATCTTTGTTCCAATGTATGGCTACATCGCTTCAGCATGGACCTCTTTTTTGTGTTTTTTGGGGATGATGTTGGTCTCTTGGTGGTTGGGACGAACGTATTATCCGATTCCATACAATTTGATCTTACTGGGGCGCTACGTGCTTGTAGGAGCCTTGCTGTATATGGCCGGCATGTGGATGCCCATCGACTCTGTGGTGCTACGCATGCTTTATCGTAGTTTTCTATTACTCCTGTTTCTGCTGTATGTATGGAGACGTGAATTCCCGGACCTGAAATGGAAACGGTCTACAGGTTCCGTACATTTGTAGCACCTGCTTTTGGTTTGTACCGTGTATATTTGTCACGTATCAAACCATGAAATCATGAAAAAAATATTTTTTAGAGGATCCATTGTCCTGTTTGTTGCTTTTTTATGTGCTTGCAATGCTCCCAATGCTGAAAAAATGCTTGCCTTTCCCGGAGCGGAGGGCTTTGGCCGTTATGCCGTTGGGGGAAGAGGTGGCAGTATTTATAAGGTAACCAATTTGAGTGACGAAGGCCCCGGATCTTTTCGTGATGCTATCTCCGATTCCAATCGCATCGTTATTTTTGACGTTTCCGGAATCATTCGTGTCCCGGCAGATCGCCCGTTGATCTTCTCAAAAAACTTAACCATTTTGGGACAGACTGCTCCAGGAGATGGGGTACAACTGTATGGTGGACGCGTTTCGTTTACCCATGCAGACAATTTAATTGTGCGTCATTTGCGCATACGGATGGGCATTGATGGTCCAAAAGGGAAGGATGCTGCCGGCATTGCGATGGGTAAAAACATGATTTTTGACCATTTATCCGTGCTGTGGGGCAAAGATGAGAACTTCTCGGTCTCATGGGGTAGAGACGGTGTCGGTCCAGAGAATATCACCATTCAAAATTCAATTTTGGGACAAGGGTTGCAGACGCACTCGTGTGGAGGTTTGATTCAAACCAACGGTGGTGTAACCTTGTATCGAAACTTATATATTGAGAACAATACCCGTAATCCCAAGGTAAAAGGTCTGCATCAGTTTGTAAACAACGTGGTGTACAATTGGGGAGGTGGAGGCGCCTTCATTATGGGAGGATCCCAGGCTTTATCTTGGGCTCATATTGAAAATAATTACTTTATTCAGGGTCCATGGAATGGTTCCGAGCCGTTCATTCGTGGAAATCAACAATTCTCGTTCTACGCAGCCGGAAACTACTATGATGACAATCGTAACGGCGTTCTGGACGGTTATCTCTTGCGTGACGATCAATATTCTGATAGTCGGCGGGTTGAGAACCCAACGACATGGGATGGTGACAGCACGCTTCCTAAGCCACACCCCGTTATTCAAACAATCCTGTCTGCGGATGAAGTTGTTGCTTGGATGTTGGACAGCGTTGGCCCAGTGAAGCCGGTTCGTGATGAAGTGGATGCCTACCTCGTTGATATGCTTCGTTCCAATGGGGTCTTGGGGTCAATCGGGGGGATTCACAGCGAGAAAGAATTGCCTCATAAGGGTACAGGATACTTGAAACCGGGTGAAAGCCCGTTGGATACAGATGCGGATGGCATTCCGGATGCTTGGGAATTGGATAATGGGTTGAATCCGAAGGATGCCTCGGATGCCGTGTTGATCTCAAAGAACGGTTACAGTAACATAGAGAATTACGCAAATTCCTTGTAAGAACTAGATGCCCGTTTGAAGGCGTTTTTTTCGAGTACGCCAGTCGGGAAGGAATTGATCCATGCATTTTTTAAAGGGGGCTCCGTGCCCCCTTTCTAGTAGATGGACCATTTCATGAATGAGTACGTATTCAATGCATTCAAGCGGGTATTTTGCCAATTCTGTATTGAGTGTAATGACGCCCTCTGTCCATTTACACGTACCCCAGCGCGTTTTCATTCGGCGAAAACGTAGTTTTTGTACGCAGACTTGCATGCGTTTTTCCCAATAGGGGATTTGTGATGAAACAAGCGGTTGGAGTTGTTTCTTGTACCAAAAGTCAAGGATTTTGACAAAGAGCTCATCGGATTCAATCTCAGGTCCCTGAATGTGAATGGCTTCGTCGTCTCCGGTAAAAATGCGATGCCCAATGGTACCTGGTTCATACTTTAAGGCTTTTTCCCGTCCTAAGAATAAGCACGTACAACGATTGATGGGTTGGTTTTGGGGACGTGTAGCCTGCTGTTGAAGGTGGGTGCGCAGCCATACTTCCTTTTTTTCAAGAAAGGTTTGCCACTCTTTGTCAGCAAGGTGTAGAGGAACGGAAAGCCTGACGTTTCCGCCAGGCTGTATGCTCAATCGCAAGCTACGCATGTGTTTGCGTAGCAAGCGAATGGGAATGTCTTTCCAAAAGATTATCTGCTCAATAGCGTTTGCGCTTGTAGCCTTCATTGCGTGCACCTCCTGCTTTGGGGGTCGATGGACGTTTCTTGCCGGCATATCCGGAAGAAGCAGCGCGCGAGTCGCCGCCGGAATAACCTCCACTACGTTTTGACCCAGAGTAACTTCCGCTGCGTTTGCGGTCACCACCACGAGCAAACGGACGTTCGTTTGCAGAACGTTCCTGGCTACCCCGAGCCATTTGCTCTTCGGTTGCAAAATCAACCCGTACGTTGCGTCCCAGAAAATCCAGTTCGCGAAGTGCAGAGACAACTTTTTGAGCCGATTGTTCTTCGACGTCAAAGAGTGAATAGCGGGTGAAAAAATCGATTTTTCCTATCTGGACGCGTCCTTCAACGTAGTCGTTGATAAGATCCATCAGGTTTTTTGGATTGATGCCATCCATTTTGCCCAAGCCAATAAAGACCTTTTTGTATCCGGCCTCGGGCTTGTCTACGCTGGCTGAGCGACGATCAGAATCCTGAACGGTGCTGATGTCAGCCGCTTCTTTGTAGTAGTCAATTAAGCGGTTAAACTCAAGTGAAACCATGCGTTTGATGAGGTCTTCTTTGTCAAGCCATTCCAATTTGCGGTAAACGCTGGGCAACAACGCTTCGATTTCACTTTCATCGACCTTTACTTTTTCGATGCGGTCTACAAAGTGAAATACTTGTTTTTCACAGATGGCTTTGCCGGTCGGTATTTTCGCAACTTCAAACGTTTTGTTGATGGTGCGTTCAATCTGTTTGATTTTACCTTTTTCCTTGACGTGTGCAATTGAAATGGAAATCCCCGTTTTTCCTGCACGTCCGGTACGACCGCTACGGTGGGTATACGATTCGGGATCATCCGGTAAGCTGAAGTTGATTACGTGTGTCAAATCGGAAACGTCCAAGCCTCTGGCAGCTACGTCGGTAGCCACGAGCAGTTGTAGGTTGCGTACCCGGAATTTGTTCATGACGTAGTCACGTTGCTGTTGCGACAGGTCGCCGTGCAAAGAATCGGCATTGTATCCGTCTTTGATCAATTTATCGGCAATGTCCTGTGTTTCAATTTTTGTACGGCAAAACACAATACCGTAGATGTTGGGATAAAAATCAGCAATACGTTTAAGCGTCAGGTATTTATCTTTGGCGTTAACCATGTAATACTCATGCTTGACGTTTGCAGTACTTTCGTTTTTGTTGCCAATGGTTATTTCCTTGGCTTTTTTCATGTACTTTTTGGTGATGCGAGCAATCTCTGAAGGCATGGTGGCCGAGAAGAGTAACGTGTTGCGTTCGGAGGGAACGGCAGCCAAAATGGCATCAATGCTTTCGGTAAAGCCCATGTTGAGCATTTCGTCTGCTTCGTCCATCACGACGTTGGCAACCTTAGAAAGATCCACACAACGACGGTTCATCAGGTCGAGTAGGCGACCTGGAGTGGCTACAACAATGTGAACACCTTTTCGAAGTGTTTTGATTTGACTTTCAATGCTGGAACCTCCATATACGGGCAAGACTTTCAGTGCTTCCATGTATTTGGAGTATTCGTTCAGGTCATCGGCTATTTGCAAGCAAAGCTCCCGGGTAGGGCACAATATCAAGGCTTGGGGATATACTTGATCGATCTTGATTTTTTGGATGACGGGCAAACCAAATGCGGCAGTCTTACCGGTCCCGGTTTGTGCGAGTGCAATTACGTCGTTTTCTTCGCCCAAAAGATACGGAATTACTTCTTCCTGTACGGGCATGGGTTGCACAAATCCCATTTCGGAAATCGCCTTCAAGATAGCCGGTTGGATTCCCAATTCTTCAAATGTCTTCATTTATATGAGTTAATGGCTGTTATCAGCAACAGCGGCTGCAAAGGTAAAGATTATTTTTGGATTTAACTTGTCTGTTTTATAGGATTATGTATTTTTGAATCAACAAAAATGTATACAGACCCCAAAAAGTAAGAGCTTATGCGTAAGGTGATTGGTATTGGAGAAACGATTGTCGATGTGTTGTTCCGCGATCATCAACCCGTTGCAGCGGTGCCGGGAGGTTCTTCGTTTAACGCATTGATTAGTTTGTCGCGTATGCAGGTGCCTACGCTTTTTGTAAGTGAGGTCGGAGCGGATCGGGTGGGTGAACTCGTGCGGGATTATATGCGTGATAATGGTTTGCCATCTGACTATCTGGAGGTCAATCCGGATGCTAAAACGGCCATATCCTTGGCCTTTCTAAACGATCGTCAGGATGCGGAATATGTGTTTTATAAAGAGGCATCCATCGCTAAACTGGATCAGTTTTTTCCCAAAATAGAGGCCGATGACATCGTTTTGTTTGGTAGCTACTATGCACTCAATCCTGCCATCCGATCCAGAATGTTTGATTTTCTTCAAATGGCCAGCGATCGGGGTGCTTTGATTTATTACGACGTGAATTTTCGTCAGACGCATCAACACGAAGCATTAAAATTGGGACCGTCTTTGATTGAAAATTTTGAGTTTGCTGACATTATTCGGGGTTCGGATGAAGATTTTAAGCATTTGTTCCAACTCCAGGATGTAGATAAAATTTACAAAGACCGAATCCGCTATTATACGCCCACCTTCATTTATACCAAGGCAAATCAGGGTGTTGAATTGTGTAGTCAGAAGGTACGCAAGCATTATGAGGCTCATACCATTCAGCCGGTCAGTACAATTGGTGCCGGTGATAATTTTAATGCCGGTATTTTGTATGGTTTATTAAAAATGCGCATACGTAAGGCTGATTTGCTTGAGATGACCGAGTCGGACTGGGATCGTGTCATTCAATGTGGTCTGGAGTTTGCTTCTGAAGTCTGCCTTTCCTATGAAAACAGTGTTCCCAAGGATTTTGCGCAGCGATTGAACACTCAATTCTAAGCGGTTTTTTCGGTCAAAAGGTTTTCCAGCGCTTGTTTGCAGGATTCCATGTTGTCAACGACGAGTAGGGGGTTGGGTAGGAAATCGTGCAGAAATTGTTCGGATCTCATGTGTTCGAGAAGGTCCAACAAGGGCTGATAAAATCCGTCCAGGTTGAATAGGATGATCTTTTTATGATGAAAACCCAGATTGAACGAGGCCCACGCATCAAAAAATTCATCCATCGTTCCGACGCCACCGGGAAAGACAAGCAGTACATCACTTTTCTCTTTCATCACCTCTTTGCGATCACTCAGGTTGTCTACAAAGATGAGCGAATCGTTGCTGTAGCTAAACCATCCTTTTTCTTTGAATGACCGGGGTACGACTCCGATGCTGTTGCCACCAGACGCTTGGACCGTTTTAGAAAAGAGCAACATTAGACCTTGACTGGATCCTCCATTGACTAGGGTATATTGTTTTTGTCCCATCCATTCGCCCAGCTCTACGGCTTTTTCACGAAAGATGGGACGTATGTGTTCACTTGCAGAGCAATAAATTCCAATTGAGGGCATAGTAAAAAAGTTGTCGTGTTTCTATTCGATGCAAAGATCTGTTTTTAAACAGGATTCTGCAAAAAAACACTACTTTTGTTGTCCATTTTTATATTGACTTATGATCACTACACATACGCTTTCGAATGGTATTCGTTTGATTCACAAAGCCGGAGAAGGTGTTGTTTCTTGTTGTGGGCTGGTGGTTCATGCCGGTTCACGTCACGAACAGCCGGATGAGCTTGGTCTGGCTCATTTTACGGAGCATCTTTTGTTTAAAGGAACTCAGAAACGCCGCTCGCATCACATTCTTAATCGAATGGAGCGGGTTGGTGGAGAATTAAATGCCTATACGACCAAAGAAGAAACTTTTGTGTATTCTTTGTTTTTGAAAGAGGATTTTGGACGTGCATTGGAATTGCTGTCTGATTTGTTTTTTCGTTCGTCTTTTCCCGAATCGGAAATTGCCAAAGAACGAGTCGTTGTGTTGGATGAGATCAATTCGTATGAGGATAGTCCCTCTGAATTAATTTTTGACGATTTTGATCAATTAATCTTTCCGGATCACCCATTGGGGCAACGCATCTTGGGGCATCCGGAAAGTTTGGAAACATTTAATTCGGATCGTGTACGTGCCTTTCATGCGCGTGCATACCATCCGGAACGGGTGGTCTTTTATTCTCAATCTGCCTTACCGTTCAAGCAAGTTTTGCGTCTGGCTGAACGCTATTTGGGTTCGGTCAAAACGTCAAGCCAATGGGAAGCTTTTGGTGAAGAAAAGCCCAATCCAGCCATCGCGCAACGGTCTACGATATCCAAAGACACGCATCAAGCGCACGTAATGCTTGGGAATGCTGCGTATTCCTTTTTTGACAGTGACCGATTGGGATTGTATTTTTTAAACAACATTCTGGGTGGTCCGGGTATGAATAGCCGGTTAAACATCGCTTTGCGTGAACGTTCCGGTTTGGTGTACGGTGTGGAATCTTCGGTCACCTCGTTTACCGATAGCGGCTTATTTTCGATTTACTTTGGAACGGATCCCGATCAAGTGGATCGATGTCTGGATTTGGTTGAAAAGGAATTAAAAAGACTGCGCAACAAGCCTTTGAGTGATGCGACGTTGCGATCGGCGCGCAAGCAATTGTACGGACAACTGCGCATTTCGTCAGAGAATAAGGAAAGCCAGACGTTAAGTATGGGAAAAAGCATGCTCTATTTTAATACGTTTGAGCCATTGGATCAGGTTTTTCACAAAATCGAAGCCTTTCAAGCCAAACAACTGATGGAGATTGCCGAACGTGTTTTTGATCCCAGGACAATGTCTTTGTTGGTTTACAAATAAAGGATGGATTCGGGCCCCATATTAAAGAGCAAATCCAGTATACTTAGGTCGGGTGTGAAGCCGAATTTACCTTCAAAGACTTGATAATAAGGTTTGGATGTCAATTGAAGTTGCGTTGTCGGCAGGACTTTTTCATTTAGACGCGATCGAAAATCGACCGAGTCCTCGGGTAGTTGATCGGTTGAGCGATATCGGTCTGTAATCATCGCCGATGCGTCTAAGGGAATCAGCGCGCAAATACAGCGACGTATGCGTTCGTTGTAGTCAAATAAAAAAGGTTTTTTTTCGTCAAAAAAGGGGCGAATATCGTCCGCATAGTATTCAAAAAACGGACTGGATCTGTATGCGGAAAGAAGGCTGTTCCAATGCAAAGATTGCCAATTTCCATGATCGGATACGCGCACATCCTGAATCGGCATTCGAGGAGATCTCCCGCTTTCGATGGGCAAACTAAGACTCATCGGGCCGTTAGCAGTGGCAATGACGCAGCGGTTGCGATAGCTTTGTTTGACAAAGTGCTCTGCACCGTCTATGCAACGGGTTTTATATCGGTTTAGTGCAATGTAGTAAGGTATGGGTGCAAACCAAGCAGTTGTAAAGTAAGCGACTGACATGACGTTGGTTTTTGCATGCAAAGATAGTCTTTTCAGGAGGAATTCGTATTTTTGTTGCTATACCAAAATGCAAGTGTATGTTTGAAGGTCATATTTACAGCCAACGCCGTCAGCGATTGATGAATCAAATGGGCTCAGGGCTTCTTTTGTTGCCGGGCAATGTTGATGCTCCCAGAAACTATTTTTCCAACACGTATGCGTTTCGACAGGACAGTCATTTTCTGTATTTTGTCGGTTTGGATCAACCGGATCTGTGGGTGGTTATGGATGTGGATGCCGGTGAGGTTGTTTTGTTTGGAGATGATTGGACAATGGATGATATCATTTGGACAGGTCCGGTACCTTCTTTGTCCGAACGGGCTTATCGCTCTAACATAGACTCGGTCAGGCCGCTTTCTGCGTTGAATACGTACGTTTCCTCTCGTATCAAACGCGGACAAGCACTTCACTTCCTTCCACCATATCGCATGGAAAACCGAATGCGCTTGCTTGAGTTGACCGGTCTTTCTCATCATCAATTAGATGCCTGTGTCTCCGTTCCCTTTATTAAGGCAGTGGTGAACCTGCGATCCATCAAAGGCCCTGAGGAAATTGAGGCCCTTCAGGAGGCTTCGGCCATCGGTTACGAGATGCACATGGCAGTGCTTAAGGGAGCACATCCCGGTGTTCGGGAACAAGATCTGGCAGGAAGGATTGAAGGCATCGCATGGAGCAAAGGGTCGGGCGTTTCCTTTGCCAGCATTTTGAGTCAAAAAGGCGAGGTTTTGCACGGTCACGACCACAGCGGCGTGTTGGAAAAAGGAAAATTATTGCTGTGTGATGCAGGAGCAGAATCCAACCTACACTATGCTTCTGATTTTACACGCACCATTCCTGTTGGAGGTCGGTTTAATACGGTACAACGGGCATTGTATCAGTTGGTTTTGGATGCAAACAACCGTGCGTTTGAATGCATTCGTCCTGGTGTATTGTACCGGGACGTACATCTGGAAGCATGCCTGGTATTGGCTGAAGGATTGAAATCAATGGGCTTAATGAAAGGAGACATGCAGGCGGCTGTCCAAAGTGGAGCGCATGCTTTGTTTATGGTGCACGGTTTGGGACACATGATGGGTCTGGATGTGCACGATATGGAAGATTTGGGTGAAGCGTATGTAGGATACGACGATGAAATCCAACGAAGTGCGCAATTTGGATTGAGGAGTTTGCGTTTGGGACGTCGTCTACAGACCGGCTTCGTTTTGACCATTGAGCCCGGTTTATACTTTATTCCGGATTTGATTCGTAAGTGGAAAGCGGAACAGATTCATTCTGATTTTATTTGTTACGGGGAGGTAGAGCGTTTTATCGGTACGGGCGGCATACGTTTGGAGGACGATGTATGGGTGGGAGAAACCGGTGCCATCCGATTGGGACAAAATCGCTTACCCATCCGTCCGGATGAGATTGAAGCTTTATACCGCTGATCCTAACGAATGGGTATCAGCATGCGTTTGAGTTTCGGACTGTAAAGAATCATTTTGGCTTTACCCAATAGATGCGTATCGGGCAGAAGCCCCAAGCTCCTTGAATCGTTGGTGAAGCCTCTATGATCGTTTAATATCCAATAGTAATTGTGTTTGAATGTATATTGACCATGCGGGTTTTCGGTCAGTTGTACGTTTTCGTACGCATAAACCAAGGCTTTCCATTGCTCCACGTTGTGTCGGTTTAAGTCGATGGTAAATCCCTTGTAAGGAATATAGACATCAAAGTTTTTTTGTTGATCTCCCATAAATAATTGGAGTTTCTTTTCCAGTATGGGATGTTTTTGAAGAAGGAATAGGGATTCAAAATGACTCAGGAAGACAAAATGTTGGTTTTGCTGACCGGGATAAAAGGTTTTGTTCGGAAATTCCGATTGAATAAACGATTGTAAATTTCCGGATGTGCTATCCGTGTACACATAGCAACGTTGAATATCGGGTAGGGTTTCAATGAGCTTCTTGTTGATCCAAATGTCTTGATCCTGCATTTGCAGACGCTCCCCCGGAAGTCCTAGGCAACGTCCGATCAGCAAAGGCAATTCATCGATTGGCGTAGGCACTTCCTGGGCGGGTTGACGATAGATCAGAACATCGTTGCGGTGCACCTGAGCGAGTCCGGGCAGGGAGGAGATTTTGTTTTGAACCGTCAAAAAATCGGGTTTTCCCGCTTTGGAAAAGGGGTTTCGGATGCGTTGAGGAATCTTGGCCCCAAGACTCCATTTTTCAACAAAAACCCGATCTCCTTCCTGCAAGCTGGATTCCATAGCCGGAGAGCCCACACGGATGGTTTCCATGAGGAAAAGCCGTAGGATGATTGCCAGCAACACTGCCAGCCCCACCAGTAGCAGCAGTCGTGTTGTTTTCATAAACGTAGATCAATCTGCTTTTTTGAAGAAGCGCTTCCAGCGAATTTTTCCATTAAACCAGCCTTTGTCTTTGTCCAACGAGAGCCACACCCGCAGGGGTTTACCTACGACATGATCTTCCGGAACAAAACCCCAGGCACGGGAGTCTGCTGAATTGTGGCGATTGTCGCCCATCATCCAGTAATAGTCCATTTTAAAGGTATACTGTGTAGCCAATGCTCCGTTGATGTAAACCAAACCATCCAGCAAGGCCACTTCGTTTTGCTCGTAATTGCGTATAACACGTTCGTATAGAGCAAGATTGTGTTCGTTGAGCTCGATGCTCGATCCTTTGCGTGGAATCCAAATGGGCCCGTAATTGTCACGAGTCCATTGAATGCTATCGTTTAAGGGATAGGTCGGTCCACCGGTATTAAAATTACCGACCACATCCGGTTCAATCATAATGGTATCGACCATCGGATTTTGCTGCATTTTTAGGAACATCTCATGCGTCAGTGGCAGGTGATAGATGGGAGCCGGATTGGAGGAAGTAGGCGTACGAAACGGCAAGTAGTGACTGTAAAAATGATCGGGAGGCAGTAGAGTTTGATCTTCTTTGCTGATTCCCCAGTCTTTGAGCTGTTTCTCACCAAAGTATCCTCCTTTGGTCTGTACAAGATAATTATACTGAACCCCTGGCCTGTCTTCTAGTTTTTGCCCGTTGATGTAGACCTGGTTTTGTATGATCTGTAAGGAGTCTCCCGGCAAACCGATGCAGCGTTTGACATAGTTCTCACGTCTGTCTACCGGTCTATAGACGACTTTACCGTAGGTTTCGGGATGCGTACGGATGTACGAACCGGCTTGCTCTACGCTGATTCCGTGGTTGGTTGCCAGGTAGTAACTCAGCGTATAATAATCCGGATTGCTCATATTTACAGGGACTGTATCTCCTGCTGGGAAATTAAACACCACGATATCGTTGTGCTTGATGGTATCCAGTCCCCGTACCCGTTTGTAATCCCAATGGGGTTTATCCAAATAGGACTTGACGTTTAGAAAAGGGATGGTATGTTGAGCCAATGGAAAAGCGATGGGGGTGTTGGGTACACGCGGCCCGTAATGAACCTTGCTCACAAAAAGAAAATCACCTACCAGCAACGATTTTTCCAAGGAGGAGGAAGGTATTTGATAATTCTGAAAGAAATACAGATTGATGACATAAACGGCAGCCAATGCAAATACAATTGCATCGGCCCAATCCATAATCGATCGAAACGTCGCATTTTTGGATGTTTTCCAAAACCCCCAGGGAATGAATCGTGTGATGTACACGTCCAAAAAGAAGGGAATGGCCAAAAGCCACCAGGCACTTTGTGTCCACAAAGAAAACAGAAG
>JAQVXI010000073.1 GCA_028709215.1 Bacteroidales bacterium | reverse complement strand
GGCTTCTCGCGTCGGAATAAGGCAATCAGTTGATGGACATCATCGGCATCCACTTGTGCAGTACGGATGCGGTTGTTGCCTACTGCCTGCGCAATGGCATCGCATTTGGATTGAGTGCGGCTTGCCAAAACGATCTCCGAAAAGATTTCGGGATGTGCGGCTAATTTGTGCGCCACTACGGTTCCAACACCGCCGGCGCCAATCTGGAGAACTTTGCCCATATGTATACGGTTTATTAAAATGTGCGTGTTTAACGGGCAAAGGTACTTTTTTTCAAAAATATATCCTAACTTTGCTCCGATTTTAGGGGTGTCCTGAGAATGAATTCAGGGCTGAGAACATACCCTTTGAACCGGATGTAGATAATCCTACCGTCGGGAAAAAGATTGCTTCAAACGCATTTCGGTATTTATCTCTTCAAGCCCCTTTTTTTGTTTCATTTAATCAAATTGAACATGAAAAGGTTTTTTGGTATTATTTCTCTTTTTTTGCTGACACAGACGTTTGCTTTCTCCGCAAACGATCGCTTGGAAGCAGACAGTGTACGTGTTTTGGAACTCGAAGACGTACTCATTGTCGGAAGTAGGGCCGGCGATAAAACACCGGTCGCTCAAACCAATTTACGCAAAACCGAGTTGAAAGCCCTCACCTTGGCCAATCATTTGCCACACGTACTGGAGTTGACTCCATCCATTATTTCAACCAGCGAAAACGGAACCGCTGCAGGGTACAGTTCGTTTCGCATTCGTGGAACCGATGCCAGTCGTATCAATGTGACACTCAATGGCATCCCAATGAACAACCCGGAATCTCAAGAAGTCTATTGGGTCAACTTGCCGGATATGACGTCCGGTCTACAACACATTCAGGTACAGCGTGGAGCAGGAACCTCGACCAATGGTACCGGCTCGTTCGGAGCCAGTGTACACATGCGCTCTGCTTTGCCCACCTCGGAGGCTTTTGTCGAGTCGGCCACTACTGTCGGCAGCTACGGTACATTTCAGCAGAATATTGCAGCCGGTACCGGTCTGTTGGGGCAAGGAGTCAGTTTGGACGTTCGTTATTCCAATTTAAGCTCCGATGGCTACATTCGTAACGGTTGGCTGGATCATGAGTCCCTCTTTGCCACCCTCAATAAAGCAAGTGAGCATTCCAATCTGCGCATCCATTACCTGTATGGAAATCAACACACTGGGATTACATGGGAAGGTGTTGCCGAGGATGCACCGGAACGCTACAATCCGGCGGGAGAAATCAAAGACGGTGTGTACTATGATAACGAAAGTGACAACTACCGTCAGCATCATCTGCAGGCATTCTATGCCTGGGAAGCCGGTAAAAACTGGTGGTTAAATACCGCAGTCAATTATACCAATGGATTTGGTTATTACGAACAGTACAAACAAGGAGAGTCGTTTGACGAAATGGGGATACCCAACCAAATTCTGAGCGATGGATCGCATACGGAAAGTGATTTGATACGGCGCAAAAACATGAAGAACGACTATTATGTTGCACAATTCAATGCACAATACAATCGGAATCGTTTTTCGTTGAAAGCCGGAAGTATGTATTCGTATTATGACGGAGATCACTTTGCCACACTTCTGTGGGTGGAGCAAAACCAAAACATTCCCAATGGCTTCGAATGGGTGCGCAACAACGGTAAGAAAACCGATGCCAATGCGTTTGTAAAAATGGAATACGATCCCATCGATCATCTGACGTTGTATGCCGATTTGCAGGAACGATACGTACATTATGTATTGAAAGGTATTGACGACGACGATATGCGAGACATGTCACAGACCCGTACCTGGTATTTCTTCAATCCAAAGGCCGGACTGTCCTGGATGCCAAGCACGGAGCACCGCTTATATGCCTCCGTAGGTATGGCTCACCGCGAACCCACGCGTGCGGATATCAAGGATGCCCGCAAACAGGGGTCCAACAACAACGTTCAGGCCGAAGAACTCATTGACTACGAATTGGGTTACCAGTGGAGTCGGCCGACGGTTGCAGCAGGCATACAACTCTATTTTATGGATTACAACCGTCAATTGATTCCTACCGGAAAACTCAACGACGTTGGCTATAAATTGATGAGCAATGTGGATCGAAGCTACCGTGCCGGATTGGAACTCACTGCCGCTTGGCAGCCTGTATCCTGGATGAAACTGGATGGGAATGCATCCTTTAGTCGCAATCGAGTATTGGATTATACGGTCTACTACGAAACCTACGACAATCCCAACGACTGGGGCGATGCTTCGGCTCAGATCTCCCAACATTTTGATCAGGCCAAGTTACCCTATTCTCCCGAATGGTCGGCTGCCGGTGGTTTGCGCGTATATCCGATTCAGGAGGTTGAACTCAACGTAACCAGCAAGTGGGTAGGAGAGCAGTATGTAACCAATACCATGAACGACGACTTGATGTTGCCCAATTACCAGTTTGTCAATGCGGGTATTTCCTGGAACATTCCTTTGCGTTCGGCCATCGAAGCACGATTGAGCTTTACCGTCAACAATGTATTGAGTGCCCGGTACAGTTCCAATGCATGGGGTTATGAAGCACGATTTGAGGATGGAAGCCCTGCGTACATCGAAAAAGGCATTTATCCGGTTGCACCCCGTCATTATTTGGCTAAATTTGCATTCCGATTCTAAGAAACAATGCAAACAGTCCTATTAGCAGACGGAGCCTTTCCGACGCAACCTCATTTGATACAGCGCATGCAACAGGCCAAGCAATTGGTCTGTTGCGATGGTGCCATAAAAAAATTGATGCAAATCGGTCTGACTCCAACGGCCATCGTTGGCGATATGGACAGCATTCCGGCAGACTTTCGACAGCAATTTTCGGATCGACTGTATCCTTCACCCGATCAGGAAACCAACGACTTAACCAAAGCGGTGGAGTGGTGTATTGCCCACAATTTTCGTGATTTGTGTATTTTAGGAGCGACCGGTCTGCGAGAAGACCACACCATTGGCAATATGTCCTTGCTGGGTGATTACGTGCGAAAGGTTGATTCCGTTTGTATTCTTACGGATTATGGACGTTTGGATGCATTCAATACCCAGGCCGGAGATCAAACGGGAAACGATTGGAATTCCTGTAAGCAGGATGACGGAAGCTTTGTAGCCCGTTTTCAAACCCGGCCGGGACAACAGGTCTCTTTATTTTCTTTGGACAGTCATAGCAAACTAACCACAAGCGGTCTACAATATCCTATTGTAGACCGCTCGTTCACCTCGTGGTGGCAAGGCACCTTAAACGAAGCCCTTGGAGAATCGTTTGAGATTCGTATGAAATCGGGATGTGTACTGGTTTACCGTTTGGACTGATCAATCATCCACATCCATGTTATTGATGGGAACGTTGCGTCGAAACGCTTCCTTAAACGAAATCAATGTTTCGGTACGAGCCAAACCCAGGGGTTGCAGCTTTTCGTGAATGATGCTGAGCATGTGTTGATTGTTCCGGGCATAAATCTTTATAAACAAATCGTACTGACCTGTTGTATAGTGGCATTCGACCACCTCGGGGATGTTGCCCAATTCCTTTACCACGTTGCTGAATTGTCCGGGGTCCTTTAAAAAGATGCCAACGAACGAGCAGGTTTGAAAACCGATTTTACTTGCATCGATGATGTATTCCGATCCTTTTAAAATCCCAAGGTTGTTGAGTTTCTGTATGCGCTGATGGATGGCTGCCCCAGAGACGTTGCATTCTCTGGCCACTTCCAAAAACGGAATCCGTGCATCGGTAGAAATCATTTGGAGGATTTTCTCGTCCAGCTTGTCAATTTGATGGTGTCCCATGTGTAGATAAGGTTTGTTTTTTTAGTACAATGGCCGTTCTAGCCGGTAAATACAGTCGAAGCCATTCCAGATCTGTATTCTTTTCAAAACCGGTTTGCGTGAGGTATTCGATGGATTCGTTGATCAGCCCGTAGCCTCCAAACGTCGTGGAATCCGTATTTAAAACAATCTGGTAACTTCCTTTTTCCACCAACATGCCGTAGCCTGTATAGGATTTATACGGATGCAGATTAAAGACAAACAGCAAATCGTTGCGCTGATAGGCCAGGACCTGATCGCCATCGTTGATGCATCGTTGCAGTGGTCCGTTTTCGGAAAAAGCGGCATCCGAGCGAATCAAGTTAATCATTTCCCGATCAAATTTTTCCAGGTAAGCATATTTTAAATCCGGATGATCGGCCAGGCTCCATTGCCGACGTGCATACTTATAGGACCATCCGTTGCCTTCTCTTGGGAAATCCACCCATTCCGGATGACCGAATTCGTTGCCCATAAAGTTGAGATAGCCACCGTTGAGCGTCGTCGCTGTCAGCAATCGGATGATCTTGTGCAAGGCGATCCCCCGATCCACTACGATGTTGG
>JAQVXI010000007.1 GCA_028709215.1 Bacteroidales bacterium | reverse complement strand
CTACAATAAGACGGTGATCGAAAAGGGCACGGTTATTTTGCTATTTCCGGGTGAATGGCATTCGTACAATCACGATCCCGAAACCGGTTGGGATGAGTATTGGGTCGGTTTTGATGGGGAGAATGTCCGGATGATGATGGCATCCGGTTTTTTTCGTGCCGATGAATCGGTTTTCAAGATTGGCGTGGATGATGAGTTCGTTTCCTTTTATCGCTCGATCATTCAGTACGCCGAACAGGAAGCGTTAGGTTATCAACAGGTTGCATCCAGCATTGTTCGACACATGCTGGGTTTATTGTATTATAAAAAACAGAACAGCCTATTTGTAGAAAAAGATGTGGTGGATAAAATCAATCAGGCGCGTTTGCTGATTCGTGACCACATCAATCAACCGTTATCTCCTTCGGAAGTGGCGGATCGTCTGGGTGTCGGGTATTCGTGGTTTCGTAAGGCGTTCAAAAAATATGCCGGCATCTCACCGGCGCAGTTTCAAATGCAAATACGTTTGCAGCGTGCCAAGGAGCTACTGCTAAATACTCAAATGTCTGTTTCTGAGATTGCGTATGAATTGACGTTTGATACAACCGGCCAGTTTTCAACGTTTTTTAAGCAGCGTGCCGGGATGACTCCCAAGGACTTTAGAAAAACAGCCCGTCCGGAAACGGATTCGGAAGAAACGCCGGTTGCTACGTGATGGGATGGTAGCTCCGCCGGGAATCGAACCCGGATCTAAAGTTTAGGAAACTTTTGTTCTATCCATTGAACTACAGAGCCTCGATGCTTGTTGCTTTGGGCATGCAAAAGTAACGTTTTAATTGGTGTGAGAAAAATATACGAAAAGGAAATACATTGAAGAATCATTTTTTACAGGCTGAAACCGCCTTGTCTCACTTTTCGGTTTCAATCGCAGACATACAGCAAGTGTTACAGATGGCACTGTCCGAGGGTGGGGACTATGCAGATCTTTTTTTTGAAGATAGCTTAAGCAATTCCTTGCAGTTAAGCGACGGGCACGTCAATTCGGTCTCTTCCGGAATGGATTTTGGTGTCGGCGTACGGGTACTTTCGGGAGACCGAACGGGCTATGCCTATGTGGAAAATACCCATTTGAAGGATCTGTTGCGAGCGGCCAAAACGGCGGCAGCGATTGCGATGCAAGATCGGTTCACTGCTCCGATGGGTTTGGACTGGAAAGCGATGCCTCGGCAATATTATCAAAGCCTGCGGGCTTGGGACTCCGTCCGGGTCGAAGCGCGCATGCCCTATTTACAACGGTTGAACGATCGGGTCCATGCGCTGGATGAGCGGGTTAGTAAGGTTGTCGTCGGACTGTCGGATGGGAATAGTCGCATCCTTTTTGCCAATTCGGAAGGACAAGTCTCTGCCGATGAACGCCCCATGGTCTCATTGAGTGTACGTTGTATTTTGGAAGCGAACGGGCAGTTTGAGCATGGACGTGCTTCGCGCTCGTATCGAATGGGTTATGAGTTTTTGACGGATGAGTTGTTGGATGTTCTCGCAAAAGAGGCTGTTCTTGAAGCTTCAACGTTGTTTGAAGCGGTCAAGCCCAAAGGTGGAGAGATGCCGGTTGTTTTCGGATCCGGCGGTTCGGGTATTTTCCTGCACGAGGCCATTGGTCATGCTTTTGAAGCCGATTTCAACCGAAAAGGCACTTCGATTTTTTCCGACAGGTTGCATCAAAAAATCTGTCCATCGTTTGTCAATGTGGTGGATGATGGGACCGTGATGTCCAATCGGGGAGCGGTCAGCATGGATGACGAGGGTGTCCCCGGACAAAAGACGTATTTGGTGCGTGAGGGGGTGTTGACTTCCTATTTGCACGACCGCATCAGCGCAAGGCATTACGGAGTGGATCCCACGGGCAACGGACGTCGTGCTTCCTTTCGAAACATCCCCATGCCCAGAATGCGGGCCACCTATATGGAAGCAGGTCAAACGACCGAACAGGATTTGATCGCATCGGTCAAAAATGGGGTGTATGTACATTCCTTTACCAACGGGCAGGTACAAATCGGAGCCGGTGATTTTACGTTTTATGTCAAGCTGGGCTATCGCATCGAGAATGGACAGTTCAAAGAGCCCATTCGGGATATTAATATTATTGGAAACGGACCGGCGGCCTTGGCCGATGTGCTGGCTGTAGGCTCCAATTTTGAGTTGGACAACGGCACGTGGACTTGTGGTAAGGAAGGACAAAGTTGCCCGGTCACGTGTGGGATGCCGTCGGCCTTGGTAAAAACGTTGATTGTTGGAGGGGAATAAGATGATAACACAAGCACATAAGGATACTGCACAGTGGGTGTTGAAGCGAGCCAAGTTTTTGGGCTGTCAGGCGAGTCGGGTCATGGTTTATGCCGGGTCCGATACTGAATTGGAGGTACGTGGCGAGCATTTGGATACGCTGCAACAAGCAACGGAGCAGCAGTTGTTGTTTCATTTATTTGTCGATGGACGGTATGGTTCTTTTTCGACCAATCGAATGGATCGAGTTTCATTGGAACCCTTTTTGCAAAATGCGGTGGCTTCCGTTCGTCACTTGGAAGAAGATCGTGCACGGCATTTACCGGATCCGTCGTTGTATGCAGCATCGAATTTGCCGGATTTGGAATTGACAGATCCTGATTATGAAGCGTTGACGATGCAGGAGCGGTTGAGCTTTGCTCAGGCTGCAGCCTCCGAGGTGTACGGTACGGATGCGCGTGTTTTGTCGGTTCAAGCCAATTGGAACGATGGCATCAGTTCGAGGTTTTTGATCGATAGTCAAGGTTTTGAGGGATTGTCCAGCGTTAGTTTTCATGCCTTATCGGTGGCTGTAACCGTCAAGGGCGAGGGGGATGCCAGGCCGGAGGATTATGACTTTGATCAAGCGTTGTATCGAATGGATGTTCGCAAAGAGGGTATCGGAAAAAAAGCGCTTGAACGGGCACTGGCAAAAATAGGTCAACGAAAAATGGCCTCCGGTCGTTTTCCGATTCTGGTTGACAATCGGGTTGCTGCGCAACTCTTTTCACCCATCTTGTCCGCTTTATTTGGTTCGGCCTTACATCAGAACAATTCCTTTTTACGGGACAGCTTACATACATCGGTCTTTTCAGAAAAACTGACTGTTCGGGATGTTCCGCATACGCCTCGGTGTTTTGGCTCTCGCTTTTTTGATCTGGAAGGAGTGGCGACTCAAGCACGTTTTGTCGTGGATAAAGGGGTATTGTCTACCTATTTTATTGACACGTATGCCTCTGAAAAGCTGGAGATGCCGGTTTCCATTAGTAGTCCTTCCCGGTTGGTTTTTGAGCCCGGTTCTCAATCTTTTGAAGCGTTGCTGTCTTCCCTGTCACACGGGATTTGGGTTACGGGTTTTAACGGAGGAAATACCAACAGCACTTCCGGTGATTTCTCTTATGGCATTGAAGGGTTTCGAATCGAGCAGGGTAAGGTGGTGCAAGCCATTTCAGAAATGAATATTACGGGAAACATGCGAAGCCTTTGGAAGAATCTGGTTGCATTGGGCAACGATCCAAGACAAAATTCAGCCTATCAGTTACCTTCCTTATTGTTTGACGATGTTGTGTGCAGCGGACTTTAAAACGTTGCAAAAGTGTGTATCATTCTGTACATTTGTCAACAAACTTTGTGCATTATGAAAATTGCCCGTTGCTTATTGTTGCTGATTGGTTTTTTATCCTTGCCATTAATGGCGATAGAATCCGGTTTCCCTTTGCTTCATCAAGGTAAAGTCGCTTCGTTGCACTGTGCATCGGAGGCGGTGAACCCGTTGCCTGCGGTTATGAATTTGTTTTTGGAGGATTTCAAGCAAGTCAGCGGACAGGATATGCCGGTTTTAACGAAGCCTTTGTTCAAAAAAAATTCACCGTTGATTTGGGTAGAGGTATTGAGTAGTCCAGATGCCTTGAATCGCTTCTCAAAAGAATGGAAGCAGGATGTTTCGGGGCTCCGGGACAAACACGAAACGTTCCTGATCCGATCGGTCTTAAGAGGGAAACAACCCGTTTTGTTGGTCTTGGGAAGCGACGGACGTGGTGCTTCGTACGGATTGTTGGAAGTCTCCCGTCTGATGGGTGTTTCTCCGTTGGTTTGGTGGGCCGACGTCTTGCCTGAAAGGAAGGACGACATACGACTTCCGGCTCCATTTGAGTTGTTGGATGGCCCATCCGTTCGCTATCGGGGTATCTTTTTGAACGACGAAGATTGGGCGCTTATGCCATGGGCCAATCAAACCGTTGAGCCGGGAAGCCCGAAGGGCACGATCGGCCCCAAAGCCTACGAACGGATTTTTCAGTTGTTGCTGCGTTTGCGGGCCAATACCATATGGCCGGCCATGCATGAGTGTACCATTCCTTTTTTCTATGTACCCGGCAATCGGGAAATGGCAGAGCGGTATTCCATTTTTATTGGAACATCCCATTGCGAACCACTTTTGTGCAACATTGCTGGAGAATGGGACGCCAAGGAGCAAGGCCCCTATAATTATTTAACCAACGATGCTTCCATCCGGAAGCATTGGCAGAAACGCTTGGATGAGACAAAGCAGCTGAATGGCATTTATACGTTGGGCATGCGGGGCGAACACGATGGCAAGATGCAAGGAGCCAAAACCTTGGACGAACAGCATTTTTGGTTGCAGAAGATCATTGCTGCACAACGATCCATGTTGGATTCAACCTTGTCAAAACCTTTAGAAGAGATCCCGCAAGCTTTTATACCCTATAAAGAGGTGCTTGATGTCTACTTAAAAGGATTGGATGTTCCCGAAGACGTAACTCTTATTTGGTGCGACGACAATTACGGGTATATCTCACGTTTGGGTGGTGAACACGAAAGCGCAAGGTCCGGTGGTGGTGGGGTCTATTATCATGCGTCGTATTGGGGACGTCCCCACGATTATCTTTGGTTGGCGAGTACACCGCCGGCACTCATCGGATGGGAAATGGAGCGCGCATGGCGTCAGCAGTCCCGGGATATGTGGATTTTAAACGTAGGGGATATCAAGCCGGCTGAGTATTTGACGGAATGGTTCCTGGATCTTGCCTGGAATATGGAAAAGCCAAAGGCAGTTTCCTGGTTGGAGAATCCTGCTCGCCACATGCTGCAATTTTTTACCGAACAGTTCGGGTCCTTGTATGCCAAGGATCTTACAGAAATTATGACGGATTATTATCATTTGGCTTTTCAACGCAAGCCGGAGCATATGGCCTGGTCCCGTGTTGAAGAGTCCGGCTACCCCAGAGGCCGTACACCGGTGATGGATTCCGATATGAGTCTTGATGAAATGCAGGCGCGCTTGGGTGCATACGTTCAAATGGAACGAAGGACCCGTCAGATGGAGGAAAAGATGCCTGCACGCCTACGGGATGCCTTTTTTCAACTGGTGGGTTATCCGGTTTACGGGAGTTCGCAATTGAATCAAAAACTGATGTATGCCCAACTTTCTCGACAAATGGCTGCGAATGGGCAATTGGAAGAGGCAAAACAATATGCTTCGGCCGGTTTGGCTGCGTTTGCTGAAATTGAGCGACTGACAGCCTATTACAATACAGAGATGGCAGCGGGTAAATGGAATCGTATGATGTCGGCCAATCCGCGCAGTTTGAACGTCTTTTCACCTCCCGTACTGCCAGAGGGGATGGAACAGCTGGAACCAAAGGCTTTGCATTCGACCCGCGTTGTACTTCGAAAGGCAACGTCGGCCCATTACGTGACGATCGCAGCGGCTGATTTTGCGAAGGGGCAGCGTGTCATGCCTTTCCTTGGGCATTCGGGATCGGTGGTTCATTTGAGAAAAGGTGACTCGCTCCAGATACAAATAGCGACTCCTTTTTCCGGGAAAGTTCGTTTATCGGTGCATGCTTTGCCCAATCATGCCGTGGATAACGGGGATTTGCGTTATGAGGTACGGTTGAACAACGGTGCCCCCTACGTAGTAAATAACCGTACTTATGGACGCAGTGAGGCTTGGAAAATGCGTGTATTGCGCAATCAGTCCGTTTGGTCTACGGAGGTAGCACTGGCGAAGCAAGGTATACAGGAGTTGATCATCAAAGCCATTGATGACGACATTGTATTGGATCAAATTTGTTTAGATACCGATTGGAGTCGAGCCGTTTATTTGCTTCCGGGTACACCGGTATCGGTATCCGAAAAGATTTCTTCCATGACCTCCAAGGATTTGATTTCAGGGAAATCGACCAAGTGAATCCGAAAGTAGTTGAGCATTTGTCTCAACAAATGAAGTCGCTGTCCATGCTGGAACTTAAATGCGGACATGTTTTCGTAGTTGATGCGCATCAGGCCTGCAAAGGCTTGTGCATCCGACGGTTTTAACCATGCGTTGTGCAAGGGCTGAGAGGATACAAACGCTCCGCCCTGCAAATCAAAGTAACGACCCTCTTCCAGACCCTCCAGATTGGGAAAGAAGCCGTAATATCGGCTCAGTTTGATTAAGAACACCAAGTGAAAATTGGATACACCGTTGGTACAGACATCCAGCCATTGGATGGAATGACTCAGAAAATGGTATAAGTTTGAGTCTGCTTGATTTTCCCGGGCAGATCGGTACAGGACTTCGGCAAGAAAGAGGGAAATCGCATTCTTTCGCATATCCTGGCACAGGTTGTAGCAGGGGTATACCATGCGGGCTTCTTTGAGTCGTTGCAATTGCTTACTGCCTTTATGATCCGCTACAACTTCAATGATGCTCAGGGGTTGAAACAAAGCACGCTTCATCTGGCTGCCTTTGTTTCTGGAAAGCGTAGCCATGTAATGCACCCTTCCGAAATCTTCGGTGTACAGGTGCACAATCCATTGATTATCCGAATAGGGAAGGCTATGCAGCACAATTGCTTGTGTTTTAATCAGCATGCCTATACGGGTTTAAAAATGAACGGATCCACCCAGCATGGCAGAAAAACCGTGCACCTTGTAGCCGTACCAGGCTTCGTGTCGATGATCCAACAGGTTGTTGAATTGAAGGAAGATGGTCACATCCCGTGTTGCCTGCCAGCTTCCGCCCAATTGAAGATCCTTTATCGATTGCAAGGCCTCTATACTTCCCGATCGACCGGGGGCAAAACGCAAGCCTTCCCAGAGGTAGCCGGCAAACAACTGAAAACGTTCTGCCGGGAAGATATCCATTTTGGCCTGATATACGATGCCCGGACGATGCCATGTTTTGCGATTGTTGTTGTTTAGGTAGTGCTCAATGGCAGGATCGTCACTTGAGCTGTGGAAGAGATTGTATCGGAATGTATTGGTAAAGCTCATCCATTTGGACGGCACCAACAAGGCATTTGCACCAAGCGTGTAGCGAATGGTCTTAAGGTAAGCCACTTCAAAAACCTTACCGTATGCCTGATCGGTAAATAGATCGTTCCAGCCTCCACTGGCCGCTGCGTTGTAAAAAGTGGGCAAGTTGCGGGTATACTCGTATTCAAAAAGAGGGGTCAAACGCAGTTCGCGAATGGGACGGAAGTCGATGCTTCCGTTGAGTTTGAATGGAATATAGGTCGGTTCCAATCGTACCGCAGGATTTAGATAGGGGTTTTGCATAAACCCTTCCTGATAGGAATTGGGCTGGATGCCGCCGCCAGCCTCGATGCGAAAAACGGCTTTGTCACTCAGGAAGGTTTGTCCGCCGGCAATCAGGTTGTACCGTAATTGTTCGTCGTTGTCGGAGGGAACACTGACTTGAAGACCCGCCTTGATGTCCCACTGACGATACGTCAGGTTCGCATAAGGGCTGAGCGTAAACCAACTGTGATCTTCAAAATCAAGTGCTTGAACACCAAAAGACTCGGCGGCCCGATGGCGGAACTGGCGCAGTCGGGCATCGAGACCCAGGTGCAAGGTGTTGGAAAGATCGTAGGTGACATTTCCGAGCAAATCAATTTCCCGCTCCCTTCCGCCACGTGACTTTTCGGGCGTGTAGGTCGCGTGCGTCAGCCCTTTTCCCAGGCGGAACAGTTGCGCCTTGGCCTGTAGCGCCCAATGAAAGCGTTGCTGCAGCTGCTTGGATTGCAAACCAACCTGAATGGCTGTGTTTGAAGACCATTGAGCCTCTGGAGCGATGATGGCACTGGAACTTGTAAGATCCGGATCTGTGGTCGTTTTCCAGTCTCCATAATAATTCCATGCATTGTAAGCCTCCCATGCTTTGACCGTCAAGTCGAAAGGGGTGAAATGGTATTGATACGTTGCCTGGAGCAAATTTCGGTTGGTGTAGGCGCGTACATCCGTTTCGCTGGCATTTTTTATGTCTCCGTAGATGGATCGGTGCATCAATCGAACGTCCAATGTTTGATTGTCTTTGCGTAACAGCATGACTTGGGCATCTCCGGAGTAGGCCTGACGGCTACCGGCGCCCAACCGTACATAGCCAAACTGTTTTTGTGCCGGGAACGCGGAACGTATTTCAGGCGGAGGCAGCGGACTGTAGTCTCCTGTTATGAGCGCCGGTGTGCCGGTTAATGAAAAAACGGGTTCCCGTTTGGTGTAATCGGCTTCCTCCAGTTCAGGTAAAATCAGTTTGCGTTCCGGTTTTTCCAGTTCGAGCTGGTAAGCGCGTTCCAGCGTCAGGTCTCGCTTGATGAGTGTATCTTGTTGCGCATAACCTTGCTGGAAGCCGGTTAAGACCAACATCAAACAAGCTGCCATCTTTATTTGGGAGGAAATATGGGTACGTTTCATGAGCTTAATTGTTTCTTTGTTCGATTTTTTGAAGGCGTTCTGCGATCTGACTTGCAATTTCATCGTCGGCTTTGTAATTTTCTTTCAGGCTTAACAGATATTGTTTTGCTTGAAACCATTCGCCTTTATCAGCCAGTATATCGGAAAAGAGTAAAAAACTCCTGGCAAGCCAATAAGAATGTGGCGTCCCTTCCTGAATGAATTTTTGTATCTCGGTCTCAGCTGCTGAAGGAGACTGTTGCTTGTACAGCAGTTCTGCCAGCAAGAAGCGGCTTTCTGCTCCGACAGCCGATTGAACTTCTTTGGATAATTCGGTCAAGTCTACTTTGGCTGCCGAAGGATTTCCCATGGATAGATAGCTTTTGGCTCGCAAATAATGTGCTTCCTGCTTTAGGGAAGCATCCAGCTGGGTCTCCTTGAGGAGGCTTCCGGCAAGCTGAATGCTGGCTTCCCATTGATTCAAACGATACTGGCTGCGCATTTGTCCTGCACGCGCAAGAAGTCGGGTAATCCGATTCTCGGAGCGGGTTTCCAGGAGTTGATACTGTTGCAGTGCATCTTGGTATTGTACATCCTCAAAATAGACAGAGGCCAGTGTTTCAAGCGCATCGATCTGATAACGATGCCCGTTGTGACGGGTCACTTCCTTAAGATGATTGATTGCCTGATCTTGAAGGCCGCTGCCCAGCGTCAATTTGCCCAAGTGATAATGGCTGTCGATCACAAATCCACCCTGTGGGTATTGCTGTAGATAGTTTTCAAATCCTTTGATGGCCTCGGTTTCCTTACCGTTCATCAAGAGGTTTTCTGCAGCAAGGAAGCTGAGAGAGTCTGCTTCTGAGGCGTTTAGGGTGACAGGAATGGGGAGGTTCTCCGCATAAGTCATGTATTCTGCTACCGTGTTTTGAGCAACGTGCATGGTTTTGAGATCACTCAAAGCGATGCGTGCCTCTTCGCTCCCCGGATAACGTGCAATAACGGTTTTGTAGGCCGTCATCGCATCCGGACTGTTTCCTTCGTTGTAGTGCAAGAGGGCGACCTGGATGCCGGCTTTTCGGGAAAGCGGGCTTTCCGGGAATTTCTCCATCAGGCGATTGAACGAAGTCAATGCAAGCGCATTCTGCTTGATGGCGATGCAGGTTCGTCCGGTTTCAAACAAGACATCATCAATGTAATCAGATCCCGGGAAACGCGTTTCGAAGCGACTCAGCAATTCCAGTTTTTCTGCATGTTGTTGACGCAAGCCCAGCGTTTGAGCCTTCTGATAAATTGCGTAATCGTTACCGCCCGGGGTGGATTTGTCGGCGCGCTCGTAGTACTGATCGGCTTTGACAAAGTTGCGTGCCATAAAATGAGCGTCTCCCATCCGGTTTAACGCGTCGGACAATCGAAGGTCGTGTTGAATGCCGGACACTTTGCTGAATTTTTCAAACCATTCCAAGGAAGCCGGGTAGTTTTTGGTGTAGAAATGGGCATACCCTAAATTGTACAGTGCATCCGGCCAAGCGTTCATTTGCGGACTGCCAAACCGGTTTACGAATTGGGACAGGTCCTTTTTGGCGTTGTCGTACTGATGCAGGGCAAAGAAGGTCTCACCACGCCAGAAATAGACTTCAGCCGTGGAGAGGTTGAGGGTTTGCAGGGCATCGAGCGATTTTGTGAATTGCTCCAATGCTTCCGGCAGTTGTCTTTGTTTATACAGATTGACACCCAGCAAAAAATGAAGACGTGCTTTGGTTTGTTTCAGTTGCGCATCCGGATTGGGGATGCGTTCAAGAACTTCGAGGGAATGAACGTAGTCCTTGCCCGTCAGCAGGGCCTCGGCCAGATACGCATTGACGTGCTCGCTGAGTTCGGATTCCGGAAACTCGTTCAAAAAACGTTCAAAAGCATTTACCTGATCGTTGAACGGAGAAAACGAGGTTTGATAACAAAGCAAGGCATAGTTGTACAAGGCTTTTTCGGTTGTTGCCTTATCAAAATGACTCAGGCTGGCCTGTTCAAAACTCATTCTTGCCATGTCCACTGCACCCTTCTTGAAATAAATCATTCCAAGGTGGTAGGCGGCACTTTGTCCAATCGCGTCGGGCTGACCCAGGAGATTGGCTAAGAGTTGTTCTGCGTCGTCGTAACGACCGTCCATGTAGGCTAAAACGCCTCTTCGATACTGATCGGACAGGAGCCATTTGGGATTTAACGCAGCGTACTGCGTGTAATATCGCCTGGATGAAGCAAAGTCTTTTACATCAAAGTGGGCTGCTCCCAAAATGCGAAGCAATTCCATGGCCTGTTGATCCCCGGGCTTGGTATCCAGTAAAACTTTGGCGGAATCAATGGCTTCTGCGGTTTTGCCCGTGGCATAGTTCAATTGGATGTTGAAGTAGGGCAAGACTTTCTTAAACTGATCGTGGTCGTTAAATTTCGAAAAACCGTCTTTGGCTTTGATCGCATCTCCTTCTGCATAATCGAGGTAGGAGAGAAAATAGGAAGCCGCCGCCGTGTATCGGCTTTCTTGTAAGGCTAAGTCTTGAAATAAGTTGCGAGCCGTATTGGTATCTCCGAGCCGCATACTGGTGTAGGCATATCGAAAACGATAGTCGATGAGCTCTTTGCTGTTTAAACTGGATTCCGGACTTCTACGAAAAAATTCGAGTGCATCGTCGAATTGTCCGGCCTCCATGGCCGAGCATCCAAGTAGGTAATAGGCTTTTTCCGCGTAGGGAGATGCCGGGTAGGTGCGAAGGAAACGGATCAGAAGTACACTGGCATCGCGGCGATTGAGATGGTAGGCATTGGCCGCCTGCAGGTATTGTGCCATTTCCGTCATGCCCGGATTGCTGCTCTTTTGTTGCCAAAGGTCCAATGTGCGGTAGCTGGCTGCATATTCGCCTTCTTGAAATTGCAGGCTGCCCAATTGAAACAAATCGTCCGGATCACCCTGTGGGGAACTTTGTTGTGCTTGCAGTATACTCAGGCTCTGAGCGAGTAGGAAGATCAAAAAGATACGTTGTTTCATAGGGATACTTTTTCTGAACGCTTTAAAAACGCAATAATACCTTTTTTTATCGAATTTAACCCGAAATCATCCGGGAAAATTGTGTTAAGATCTGCGAAAAAGGCATCGGAGACATCGTCGGCTGCGCGTAAATTGTCAAACGAATCGACGCTGCATTGGTAAAACAAATCCAATGTGTGGATGTTCATCGCGGAGTATTCATACACATTTGGAATGGAAAACAAATAGTGGATGTCGTTGATTTGTAGGTTGAGTTCCTCGTGGATTTCACGGCGAACCGCCTCCTCTGCGGTTTCTCCAATGTCTACAAATCCACCGGGTAAATCCAATGTTCCTGCTGCCGGGTCTTTTTTGCGTCGGCAAACAAGGAGTTGCCCTTGTTGATTGCAAATAAAAACGGCCACAGCGGATGACGCATTGGCATAAAAGGTGAAGCCGCAATGGGTGCAGTGTTTTGCTTTTGGATTTTGTTCGATCCATGTTGCGTGACCGCAGGCGGGGCAGTACCGGAACCGTACGAGGGGATGTTGTTGCATGGCCTTACTGTATAATAAAAAAAACCGACCTTTCGGCCGGTTTTGCTCTTCAGGTAGGACTTGAACCTACGACCCTCTGATTAACAGTCAGATGCTCTAACCGACTGAGCTACTGAAGAATAAGTATCTTTTTTAGCAAGCTCTTCAGGTAGGACTTGAACCTACGACCCTCTGATTAACAGTCAGATGCTCTAACCGACTGAGCTACTGAAGAGTGTTTTGCTGCATTTCAAAATGCGCTGCAAAAGTAAGTGTATTTCTCGAATAATGCAATATCTTTGCTGAAAAATTCGCTATGTTTCGAATATTAGGAATGGGCAACGCGTTGACGGATGTTCTAATTAAAACACACGCTGATCTTCTTTTGAATGAGTTGGGGCTTCCAAAAGGAAGCATGCAATTGATTGATGCGTCCCGTTTTCACGAAATCAATCAACGAATTGCCGGCTTACCGATTCAAATGGTCAGTGGAGGCTCTGCGGCAAATACGATGGTCGGACTTGCCAAATTGGGGCAACATGCTGCCTTTTTGGGTAAGGTTCATGCCGACGAAGTGGGCCTGCTCTATTTGAAAGATATGCGTGATTTCGGTGTAGAAACCCGTATGCTAAACGGGGATCTTCCTTCAGGACAGTCACTTGTATTTATTAGTCCCGATGGGGAGCGTACGTTTGCTACGTATTTGGGTGCTTCCGGGACAATGACCGCCGCTGAGTTGTCTCCTGAACAATTTACAGGGGTTGATTTGTTTTATGTGGAAGGTTATTTGCTTCAGGATCATGAGTTGATTCTTAAAGCCATGCGTTTGGCCAAGGATGCGGGTGCGCTCGTTGCCTTGGATTTGGCCAGTTATAATGTGGTTGAAGCAAACCGTGAATTTTTGCGTATGCTGCTGACTGTTGCGGTTGACTGGGTTTTTGCCAATGAAGAAGAAGCCGCTTCCTTACTGGGGCTGCCCGTTGCGGAAACGTTGGACTGGTTGTCAAAACAGGTCAAAATCGCGGTGGTCAAGCGCGGCGAGGATGGAGCAATGGCCAGGGAAGGGCTTGCCTTTGCGCAAGTTTCTGCAATTCCCTCTGAATGCATTGATACGACGGGTGCCGGCGATTTGTTTGCGGCTGGATTCATCCATGCAAAAGCCCAAAATAGGCCGTTGGCTGAGTGTTTGAGTTATGGAGCCGTTGTTGCGGGCAAGGTGGTTGAGGTGGTTGGTTCAAAAATTGATAAAATGGGATGGGAATCTATACGGAATGCATTGAGCGTATGAGTAAGTATTGGAAATATGGCGTTGTAACATTCGTTTGTACCTTACTATGTTTGCCGGTTTCGACACAGTCGAAGGCCTTTGAAACATCCAAACAGCTTGAAGTCTTTCATGCGTTGTTTCGGGAGTTGGATCAGTGGTATGTGGATAGTATTGCGCCGCATAATGCGATAGAAAATGGAATTAAGGGTTTGATGTCTACGTATGATCCGTATACAAATTATATCCCGGAATCGGAGACACAGGATCTAAAATTTATGACAACCGGTTCGTATGGTGGCGTGGGTGCCATCATTGGTGTGCGCGAAGGGCGCGTGTTGGTCATGGATTTGTATGAAAATATGCCGGCGGCTGAGGCTGGGCTACTCATTGGGGATGAATTGTTGGAAATTGATGGCGTTCAAATGACCCCTGCATCGCAGGCGCAAGCCAGCGAGTTGCTAAAAGGGGAGCCGGAAACCGAAGTTCATGTACGTGTGCAGCGGTTGGGCGCGCAAAAGCCCTTATCGATCAAGATCATGCGTAAGCTGGTGCAGATTCATCCGGTGACGTATGCCGGGCTGTTGACTGCCGAAATCGGATACATTCATTTAAATGGCTTCACAGAGAAGGCTGCACTTGAAGTGCGCACAGCGTTGCTTGATTTGAAAAAACGTGGTGCAACGCGAATGATTTTGGACGTACGTGGCAATGGAGGCGGTCTCTTGGATGAAGCGGTGTCGATCTGTAATTTGTTTGTTGAAAAGGGGGCAGAAATCGTCCGTACACGTGGAAAGCTTCGTCAGTGGGATCAGACGTTCAAAACGACGCATGCTCCCGTAGATACGTTGATGCCTCTGGTTGTATTGGTCAATAGTGGCTCCGCCTCTTCTTCTGAGATTGTAAGCGGTGCTTTGCAGGATTTAGATCGTGCCGTAATCTTGGGCGGCAGGACGTTTGGAAAGGGTTTGGTACAGACGACCCGAAGTATTCCCTATAATGGCGTGTTGAAGGTTACAACAGCAAAGTATTATATCCCCAGTGGACGATGCATTCAAGCCATCGATTATGCCCATCGCAACGAGGATGGGAGCGTGGGGCGCATTCCGGATAGTTTGACGCAGGTGTTTTATACACGTGCCGGCCGGCCCGTTCGTGACGGTGGAGGGATTGAGCCGGATGTTGCTTGTTCGGATTCTTCCGGTTCGGAATTTGTCTACCAATTGGTAAACAATCTTTTCGTGTTTGATTTTGCGACGCGTTATCGCCATGAAAAGGAGGCGGTATGGACAAGCGATGAATCCTTGGATTTGACCGACGCAGATTATCAACAGTTTGTGCGTTTTGTCAAAGAAAAAGGGTTTCATTACGAGCCGGAGGCCATGCAACTCATGAAGGTGTTGCAAAAGCGATTGCAAGCCGAGCGGTTGTGGGAATTCTTGCGGGCGGATGTGGAACAGTTGGAACAAAAATTGGTTGTGGATCTGGATCGGGATTTACAGGTGTACCGAAGCGAGATAGAAAGCTTGTTGCGCATCGAAATTGCCGGTCGGTATGGGTTTCAGTCCGGGAAGTTGCGGGCTTCTTTGCAGGGTGATCCTTGTGTTGAGGAGGCTTTGGATTTGTTGAAGGATGAAGATCGTTATAAAAAACTGCTTCGGTGATTTGTAAATCGAATTTGATTTTCAGATATTTGTAAAAGAATGGATTGTTTTTTTTCAACCTTGCTGAAAATATTTGCCGAAAATGTTTGCGAATAGAAAAAAGCATTCTATCTTTGCACCCGCTTTCCAGATCAATGCCAAAGGGTGTTGAGGAAGCAAAGCCAGGCTGGCCCATTCGTCTATCGGTTAGGACGCAAGATTTTCATTCTTGAAAGAGGGGTTCGACTCCCCTATGGGCTACTAAAAATAAAAAAACATTAAAGCGAATATAAGATGGCAAATCACAAATCTTCATTGAAAAGAATTCGTTCCACTCAAGCCAAACGTCTGCATAATCGTTATTATGCAAAAACTGCACGTAACGCAGTTCGTGACTTGCGTGCAGCGACCGACAAGGAAGTGGCATTGACCATGTTGCCCAAGGTGGCATCCATGTTGGATCGTCTGGCTAAAAAGAATGTGATCCACAAGAATAAAGCCGCAAACTTGAAGTCTAAGTTGAGCAAAACGGTCAACGCACTTTAATTCGGTTGAATGAACTGTGAGGCTGCACGCTGTGCGGCCTTTTTTTTTGAATTTACCCTGCCAAAAAATACCGGATGCTTCTGGTAAACTTTGGTGGGTTTTTTGTATATTTGTTGAGTTTTAATGATACAATAGTTCCTATGAGCGAAGAACAAAAATTGGAGGCTACGCAGTCCTATTCCGCGGATAGCATTCAGGTATTGGAAGGTTTGGAGGCCGTACGCAAACGCCCTTCGATGTACATTGGCGATACCGGTCTGAAAGGCTTGCATCACTTGGTGTACGAAGTGGTCGACAATTCCATTGACGAGGCTTTGGCCGGTTATTGCAACGACATACAGGTTGTTATCAATGAGAATAACTCCATTACTGTTGTAGACAACGGTCGTGGTATCCCGGTGGATTATCATGAGAAGGAAAAGAAGTCGGCCCTTGAGGTTGTTCTGACCGTTTTGCACGCAGGGGGTAAGTTTGATAAGGGATCCTATAAAGTTTCCGGTGGTTTGCACGGTGTGGGGGTTTCTTGTGTGAATGCCTTATCCGAGGATCTTCATGTGGAAGTGCGAAGAGAAGGAAAAGTCTATGTTCAGGACTACCAGCGTGGGAAACCTTTGTACAGCGTCAAGCAAGAGGGGCAAACCCAGATTTCCGGTACATCGGTAACGTTTAAACCGGATGCGCAAATATTTTCCGAATTGGAATACAAATACGATATTTTAGCCGGTCGTCTTCGTGAGTTGGCTTATTTAAATACCGGCATTCGTCTTTCGTTGAAAGATCAACGTCATCTTCTTGAGGATGGAACCTATAAAAATGACGTATTTTATTCGACAGAAGGATTGAAGGAATTTGTTCGGTTTCTGGATAAATCGCGTGAGCCTTTGATCGAGGATGTCATACATATTTCTACAGAAAAAAGCGGAACTCCGGTGGAGGTCGCGTTGATGTACAATCAATCCTACAATGAAAATATATTTTCCTATGTAAACAACATCAACACGATCGAAGGAGGAACCCATTTGGCCGGATTCCGTCGTGGCCTGACCCGTACGCTTAAAAAGTACGCCGAAGAATCAAAGTTGTTGGACAAAATCAAAGTCGAGATCACGGGTGATGACTTTCGTGAGGGGCTTACTGCGGTGATCTCAATCAAAGTTGCCGAGCCTCAGTTTGAAGGCCAGACCAAAACCAAGTTGGGAAACAACGAGGTGATTGGATCGGTAGATCAGGCGGTGAGTGAAGCGCTTGGCTACTATTTGGAAGAGCATCCCAAAGAAGCTAAAATCATTGTGGATAAAGTCATTTTGGCCGCAACGGCACGCTATGCTGCACGGCATGCGCGCGAAATGGTACAGCGCAAATCTCCTTTGTCCGGAGGTGGTCTTCCCGGTAAGTTGGCCGACTGTTCTGAAAAGGATCCAAGCAAATGTGAGTTTTTCCTTGTTGAGGGTGACTCTGCAGGGGGTACGGCCAAACAGGGTCGTTCAAGACAGTTTCAGGCAATTTTACCGTTGCGGGGAAAAATCTTGAATGTCGAAAAGGCGATGACGCATAAAATTCTTGAAAACCAGGAAATACGGGACATGTATACGGCCTTGGGCGTGTCCATAGGAACCGAGGAGGATTCAAAAGCGTTAAATATCAGCAAGCTTCGATACCATAAGATTATAATAATGACGGATGCCGACGTCGACGGTAGTCATATTGATACGCTATTGATGACCTTTTTCTTCCGTCAAATGAAAGTTCTGATTGAGAAGGGCTACCTCTACATTGCTACACCTCCCCTTTATTTATGTAAAAAAGGCAAAGTGGAGGAATATTGCTGGACAGAAAATCAACGTTTGCAGTTTATTGAGAAGTATGGCAACGGGAGCGAGCAGGGCATCCATGTACAACGTTATAAAGGTTTGGGAGAAATGAATGCCGAACAACTTTGGCACACAACCATGGATCCGGAACATCGTACGTTGCGTCAGGTGACGATCGAGAATGCTGCCGATGCCGATCATGTCTTTTCGATGTTGATGGGTGATGATGTTGCTCCTCGAAGAGAATTTATTGAAGCCAATGCAACCTATGCCAATATCGATGCGTAAAATTTAACGTCAAATATTGCACAATCCGCCTCGAAAGAGGCGGATTTTTTATTTTTTTTAGATTTGAACGAAATTCTACACGTTTGCATACATCGTGTTATTGTGTTTTTTTTACATTTGTCCAGAACGAATACGTTTTATTAACCCTAATTCTGATACAATGCAAAAGAATCATTTCTGCAGAGGTCTTTTGGTCCTAATGTGGATTGTTTCCGTGTCGATTCCGGTCTTTGGACAGGGGAAAGTGCTTACGGGAACAATCGTGGACGATTTTGGTGATCCCGTTGTTGGTGCAACGGTGGTCGAAAAAGAGACGCCTGGCAACGGTACTACCACCGACCTGGATGGTAAATTCTCTTTCAATCTAACTCAACGAGGCAAAACACTGGTCGTATCCTACGTAGGAATGCTAACCCAGGAGGTGCCTGTTAACGGAAAAACAAATTTCAATATTAAACTGGAAGAGAATACCGTGGCCATGGAAGATGTGGTTGTGGTTGGTTACGGGACCATGCGTAAAAGAGATTTGACGGGTGCGGTTGCCTCTGTTTCCGGACAGCAATTGGCGAAGCTTCCTGTAGCCAACGTGGCCACTGCGATGGCTGGACGTTTGCCGGGGGTTCAAATTACAACGGCGGATGGATCTCCGGATGCTGAGATTTTGATACGTGTGCGCGGGGGAGGCTCTGTTACGGGTGATAACTCTCCTTTATACATTGTAGATGGTTTTCCGGTTTCCAGCATTAGTGATGTTTCTCCGGCGGATATCGAGTCGATCGATGTCTTAAAAGATGCATCCTCTACTGCTATTTATGGTTCTCAAGGAGCGAATGGTGTTGTGATCATTACAACGAAATCGGCCAAAGGCGGGAAAACCAAAGTGAATTACAGTGGATTTTTGCAAAATAAACGTTTGTCTAAGCGTTTGGATGTCATGGATACCTATGAGTATGTCATGTACAATTACGAACTGGCTGCTTTTGGTGGTGAGGACGGAATCAAAAACTTTGAAAAAACCTTTGGTGTTTACGAGGATTTGGATTTGTATAAGTATATTGAACCCATTGATTGGCAAGAGGATATGTTTGGAGCCAATGTGACATCCAAACAACACAGCCTTTCGGTTACCGGTGGTACGGACAAAACGCAATTTGCGTTGAGCGGAAACTACAACTACGACGGGGGCTTGATGGAAAACAACGACTACACACGCCTAGGTTTGAATTTTAAGATGAATCACGATATTTCCGACAAGTTGAAACTCTCTTTCAACATGCGCATGGCTGACACCGAGGTCAATGGTGCGGGTACATCCGGAGATACGTACAAAGTGCGTACAACGCAAGCATTGACGTCGATGGCTACGCGCGGTTTGACGGAATTTATCATACCGGATCTGTCGAGTATGACCGAAGACGAGTTGGAAGAATACAACCGCAGCACGATGTCTTTGTCTGAACAGGCGGCTCAATATTGGAAACGTAAGAACAACCGCACGTTTAATTTTACGGGAGCTTTGGATTGGAACATCATTCAAGGGATGACCTATCGCTTGGAAGCGGGGTACAATTATGCGTTTAATGAAACCAAAAATTATTGGGGACAGTATACCAACAATGCATCGTATGTGGGTGGATTGCCTTTGGTTGATTGGACCAAGGAAAATACAAACAAGTACCGCGTTGCCAATACGTTGACGTATAATTTCAACTTGGATGTCCACCGCATCAATGCCATGGTCGGTCAAGAAGTTACGTCGTACAAACGTTTTAACAACTATGTTTATTCAACGGGCTATGGTGTAGAATTGACTCCGGATAAGATTTTTGCAAACCTGGGTCTGGGCGCCACAAGCCGCATCTCAAGCAACGTTAGCCCGAATGAAAATTTCTCTTCTTTCTTTGGACGCGTCAATTACAATTACTTGGATCGCTATTTGGTTACCTTTACCGCGCGTGAAGACGGGACATCCAAATTCCGTCCCGGACCCAATCAGTGGGGTTTCTTCCCGGCTGCATCGGCTGCCTGGCGTATGTCTGAAGAAGAATTTATGTCGGGTCAATCCTTGTTTAGCAATTTGAAATTACGCCTGAGTTACGGTGAAGTAGGGAATGTTCGTATTGGAAATACCCTATATAAGCTGGATTACAGCATCAAAAACAGCAAAACCTATAGCATTGGTGACCAACCGAACAACTATTACGGTGCTACGAACGCTCAACTGCCCAACCCGGATCTGAAATGGGAAACCACCATTACACGTGACCTGGGTTTGGACTTTGGACTGTGGGATGATCGAATCAGTGGTATGGTTGATGTCTATTGGAACACGACCAAAGATTTGTTGATTGCCAGTTCTATTGTGGCTCCGGGCTATACGACACAGTATCAGAATGTAGGACAGACATCCAACCGAGGTATTGAGTTCTCCTTCAACAGCTACCTGATTGAAAAGAAAAACATGACGTTGTCTGCCAATTTCAACATTGGCTTCAATCGTTCCAACGTAGATAAGCTGGCAGAAGGCGTCGATGTGCAAGAGTATGCATCCGGTTGGGCCAGTACGGATATGAAGGGTTACTACGACTTTCATGTACGGGTCGGTAAACCTGTCGGTATGATGTATGGCTTTGTTACAGATGGTTATTACACCACCGATGATTTTGAATATTGGAACTCTACAACCGATTACAAACTAAAAGCGGGTGTGCCCGATATAGGTTTGCTCGGTGGCGTTATTGGTGTTCGTCCCGGTACTGTCAAGTTTAAAAATCTGGATGACGATGCAACCAAGGTGGATGAAAACGACCGAACCTACATCGGAAATGCAAATCCGGACTTTGTGGGTGGTTTTGGTCTGAATGCGACTTATCATGGGTTTGACGCCAGTATGTTGTTTAGTTTCGTCTATGGCAACGACGTATACAACGCCAACAAGATTGCAACCAGTCAACGGTATCGTACGACGTATACGAACTTATTAAACAGCATGAATTCGGCCAATTCCTATCGTTACCTGGATGCCTCCGGTGAGATTGTTACGGATTTGGCAACCCTCAAAGCGATGAACGAAGAAGGAGCAAACAAAAAGAATATGTGGTCTCCACATTCCTTTGGAAATGCCGTAACAGCATTGCACTCATGGGCAATTGAGGATGGATCCTTCTTGCGTTTGCAGAATGTGACCTTGGGTTATACGCTTCCCAGAGATGTTAGTATGCGTGTAGGTTGCGAACAGTTTCGTGTGTACTGTACGTTGAACAACGTGTTTGTTTTGACCAACTATTCCGGTTACGACCCCGAAGTCAATACGGCTTTGAGAAACAGTTCAACCTCAGGCATCACGCCGGGTGTTGATTATTCCGGTTACCCAAAGAGTCTATCCACAACCATCGGATTGAATCTAACCTTCTAATTTAAAAAAGTACTACGATGAAAACGATAAAATATATTCAAAAGTCCCTTCTGGTTCTTGCTGTGGGAAGCGTGCTTGCCTGTAGCGATTTCTTGGATGTGGAGTCTCCGTCCTCTTTTGATTCGGATTATGTGTTCTCCAATACGGCAGAGGCGAAACGAGTTTTGCTGGGGGCGTATGCCTTATTTACGGAAGATCCCTATACCTCCCGTATGTCCAATCACTTCAACCAAAATACGGACGTTGAAGCAAATGGTGTTAGTGCCAATCCGGATGGATCGCGACGCGATGTTTGGTCTCTTCAGGGGGATCTGTTGAGTAGTTTTGGGGATGTAAAGAAGGCCTGGGATAACAACTATTTGGCCATTGAACGTGCCAATCAGGTGATTGAAGGCATTCAGGCAAGCAGTATTGCTGCAAATCCCGAAATGCAGATGATGTTGGGAGAAGCCTACTGTCTGCGTGCGTATCGTTATTTTCTATTGACCAATTATTGGGGAGATGTACCTTATTATCGTGAAGCTGCAAAAGCCGGCTTGCAATTGGATTTGCCACGAACCGATAAGAATGTCATTTATTCCGGAATGATACAGGATTTGGTACATGCAGAATCCAACATGTTTTTTGCGGATGAATTTTCCGATGGCATCGAACGTATGAATCGTGAGTGGTGTTTGGGATTGATTACACGCTTGTCTTTGTTTCGTGCCGGGTATGGTATGACGTACGATGGCACCATGAAACGTGCTGACGACTATCTTGACGTTGCTACAAACGACAGCTTGGCGGTAACGTATACCCTGAACGGAGTTACAAAAACAGCAAGAACGTATACCGAATACTATCAATTGGCAAAAGACTATGCGGAGTATTTGATTGCCCTGAAGGATCGTGAGTTGAATCCGGATTTTCAGGAAGTCTTTGACAATCAGTCCCGTTGGATCAAACCGGTCAACGACGATGTGTTGTACGAAGTCGCTTTTGGAAATACAAACAGTGGCGGCGATGTGGGTTGGTGTATCGGTGTATCGGTTCAAGCCAGCTCGTATGGTGCAGGAACCTCGTATGTGCGCTTTCCGGCAACGTATGTCTATTCGTTTGATGAAAAGGACAAACGTTTTGAAACAACGGTTAGTATGATTGAATATAAGTGGGATGATGACCAGATTGCTGCATCCTTCAACAATTCAAGTCCGGGTAAGTGGAGCCGTTTGAAACTTCCTCAAAGCCCAGGTTCCGGATCGTCCAAGTCAACCGGTATCAACTGGCCTTTGATGCGTTATTCGGATGTTCTGTTGATGTTGGCTGAAGCAGAAAATGAATTGAATGGACCCACCTCGTTGGCAAAGGCACAATTGAATCGGGTACGTGCCCGTGCTTTTGATGCGGCCGATCATGCATCCAAAGTTACGGCGTATGTGGACAGTGTGGCCGCCTCTAAAGCAGACTTTTTTAACGCGTTGGTAGACGAACGTGCGTGGGAGTTTGGAGGAGAGTGTTTAAGAAAATTCGATTTGGTTCGCTGGAATTTGTATGGCGAAAAGGTGCATCAAACGCGTACGGCACTGGATAATATGGGTAAAGCCGCCAATGATTTGGATCTGGCAAATCCGGATGTAGCCAAATACAAGCACTACGCACGTAAGTTGTATTATACAAAGAGAAACGGGGTGGTTGAGTTCTTGAATACTCGATGGGAGTTACCTGCAGCCGAAGTTCCGTCCACAACGGTTGATGCGGAGAACTTGTCCAATGATGGTTCGGATTATGCTCAGGTAGGCTGGTGCAGCAATGCCTACAAGAAAGTGACCAATACGACGACGGGTGAAATTACCTACGAACCGGCAGATTATACCATGCGTACATGGAGAGGGTATCCGGAATCGGATTATTTGGCTGGAAAGCCGGTTGGCTATTTGCTTGCAATTGGAGCGGCAACGGTTGCTACTTCCGATTATCTAACGAACGATGGTTATAGATTAAATGATTAATACAATGAAAAACAAATGGATAAAACTGACGGCATTGGTTCTAAGCGCCCTTGCATTCGTCGCTTGCGTAGATGAGCAAGACCTCGGTGATCCCGATCGCCTGTTTCGCCCCATTTTTCAGAAAGTATCCAAAGGTGGCACCTGGGTTCGGGTGGAATGGGATCGTTTTGAAGGTGTGAATTATTTTGAATTGGAACTATCCGTGGACTCGTTTGCTACGGTTGCCAAGCAGGTTACGACAACGGAACCCTTCCACCAGTTTGATAGCTTGGATTACGATACAGAGTATCAATGTCGGATTCGTTCGTTTGACGAATCCCTCAATTCCAATTGGTATGCGGTTGGTGGAATTAAGACCGACGATTATCCAACTTTGTTGTTGTCTCCGACAGCAATCGATTTGTTGGACAATGCCGTGCGCATGTCGTGGACGCCTTCAGAGGTTGTTTACGATTACATCGAGGTCGAGGGTGCAGATACGACCCTTACCCTTGCGCTTACCGATACCGATCGCTCAAATGCATTCAAAATTGTAGGTGGTTTGAAGGCGAACGAAACGTATGTTATCCGTGTGTATGATGCTTCCGGAACGTATTATGGGAAGAAATCGTATACAACGGCAGCCTCACAGGACTTTGGTGAGAATGTTGTAGATCTGCGCGGTCTTACAGCGGATTCTGCTTTGAAAGTGCTCACTCAGGATTATGTGACTACGCTTTGTGCACAATACGCTGACCAGGAGTTTACCATCGTTCTGGATGGTGGTGTTGCCTATGAAATCCCCAGTTTGTATTTTTCAGATCGGGTACGTGCCAACATCACGACGGGTTTGAGTTTTGCCGGCTATGCTGTACTGCATGTAAACAGCAACTTTGGTGTTGCAGAAGCCGATTCAGTGACTTCGTTGAGTTTTTCCAAGTTGATCTTTACCGAAGGTACAACATCGGGCAAGACCAAACTGGACTCGAACTATGGTGGAACCTATCTGTTTAACTTCAATAAGTCCGGAGGAAATATGAACAGTCTTTCGTTTACGGATTGTGATATTCGTTACAAGCGTGGGGTCGTACGTCTTCAAACGCAGGCCACACTGAATCAGGTAAGCATTGAGAACTGTATGATTGACTCCATCGGTGGATATGGCATTGTGAACGTGGATAATGCAGCTTCTACGGTGCTGGATATTTCTGTAAAGAATACAACGCTATCGCATGCGGACAAATTATTCGTTGCAACCAAACCAACGGTTGGTCCCAACTCCCTATTGGTTGAGAACGTAACGATTTGTCATTCTCCCGGTTCTAACATTTATTTGGTTGATTTTAATGGTAAGCCGGTCGCAGGAGGGATTGTCCTTCGCAATTGTCTGATCGGACCGGGCAAAGCAGGAGCGGGCATTAACGGTGTACGTTCGACGACCACTACGAGCATAACCATTGATAAGTGCTATCGTTCCTCTGACATGCTTTGGTATACGGCTGATGGTGCCGCTGCTCCAACGTCACCTTTGAATGACGTAGAAGATGCCGGTTTGGCCAGTGCCGAATTGTTTGCAAATGCAGAAGCCAATGATTACACCATCACGTTGGAAAGTCTGATAAACAAAGTAGGAGATCCCAGATGGTGGTAATGTAGCCGTGATTTTATTGTTAAACTGCCTCTTCGATTTCGTTGAGGCAGTTTTTCTTTAAAAAAAGGGATTGTTGGAACGATGCTATGTGAAAAATAGTAGTCACTTTTGAATACTGGGCAGCCGGAGAGATTTATTCTCTTCGGCTGTCGCTTTTATAGGTGGATGATGTCATGGATGGTCAGTAATCCAATGATTTGGCCGGGTTGCTGAGCGGAATCCACAACAATGGTGGTGATTTTACAGGCCGTCATTAGGTCAAGTGCATCGTTGATCAGTGATTTCTCTGAGATTTTTTTAAAGCCTTTGGTCATAAAGTCAATGGCTTTGCGGTCAAGAATATCGTCGTATCGTTGGATTGCACGACGAATATCTCCGTCCGTGATAATCCCTGTCATTTCTCCCTCTGAATTGACGACCATTGTCATGCCTTTCCTACGGTCACTGATGACAAAGACAACGTCCTTGAAGCTATCATTTTCGCTTACAGTGGGGATTTCAGCCGTCATCAAATCGCCTACGCGGTTGAGCAATTGTCGGCCTAAGGCTCCTCCGGGATGATACAGTGCGTACTGTTCCCGACTGAAGTTTCGTTTTTCCATCAGACAGATGCAGAGTGCATCACCCATAACCAATGTGGCTGTGGTCGAACTGGTTGGGGCCAGACCCAGTGGGCAGGCTTCTGAATCAACGGCAATATCAAGAATAAAATCGGCTTCACGACCCAGTGGAGATTCTCTTCTACCGGTTAGTGCTACGATTGTAGTTCCGATTTTTCGAAGAGGAGCCAGTATGTTGGTGATTTCAATGGTGCTTCCACTGTTGGAAATCGCCAAGACGATGTCTCCTGCGCAGACCATGCCCAAATCTCCGTGAACCGCATCCGTTGCATTCATAAAGACGGCTTGCGTTCCTGTTGAAGCCAACGATGCGGCAATTTTTTGTCCGATGAGGCCGGTTTTTCCAATTCCGGTAACCACAACCTTTGCGGAACTATTGTAGATGAGTTCAACAACGGCTTCAAAGTCTGAGTTTAAACGGTTTTTAACGGCTTGAAGGGAATCGATTTCCTGTTGAAAAACGGTCTGTCCTCTTTTTGCGATGTTCATGATTTATTGCTTAACGATGTCATCTATTTCAATGGCCTTGGCCAGAATTGATTTAACTTGATGCAAATGGAGTTGGTTGGGCCCATCTGAAAAGGCTCGATCCGGATCGGGATGTACTTCGGCAAAGATGCCATCCACGCCAATGGCTAAGGCTGCACGCATCAATGGAGGAACCATCTCCCGATTTCCACCGGTAGATGTTCCCTGACCTCCGGGTTTTTGAACGGCGTGTGTTGCATCAAAGACGACGGGGTATCCGTAGGAGCGCATCTCAACCAGTCCGGTCATGTCAACAATGAGATTGTTGTAGCCGAAGCTACTGCCACGTTCACACAACAATAGCTTCTCGTTGCCGGCTTCTTCCATTTTTTTGATGACATTTTTCATATCCCAGGGAGCCATGAATTGTCCTTTTTTTACATTGACTACACGATTTGTCTCGGCTGCAGCCACAAGCAGATCGGTTTGCCTGGAAAGAAAAGCGGGTATTTGCAACATATCTGCTACCTCCGCAACTGTTTTGCATTGCCAGGCTTCGTGCACATCGGTTACGATGGGAAGTCCCAAATCGTTCTTTACTTTTTCAAGAATACGAAGACCTTCTTGTAATCCCACACCTCTGGGTGCTAAAATGGAAGATCGATTGGCTTTGTCAAAAGAGGACTTGAAAACCAACTGTATGGACAATTCCCGGCAGATCGACTGAAGCGTTTCCGCCGTTTCCAGACACATACGTTCGTTTTCTATAGCACAGGGGCCCGCAATTAATGTGAAGCGTTGTTTCCCGCCGATGTTAACGTCCGGGTTGATGGAGATGAGTCGAATGGATTCCATGGGGTACTTTTTGTCGTATCGTACAAACGAAGGCAAAGATAAACCACCCGTTCGGATTGGGCAAAAATTAGACGGCTTAATTTCTTACAAGCCTGTAGGGAAAAGTCGTATCTTTGTTGTTCATTAAGATTATAGGTATGGAGCAGCAACTAAAAGAAATACTACAAAACCGCATTCTGATATTGGATGGGGCTACGGGAACAATGATACAACGTTATGAGCTGGGGGAGCACGATTTTCGCGGTCAACGCTTTGCTTCTGTATCCAATAACGTCAAGGGCAACAACGACTTATTGTGTCTTACCCGACCGGATGTGATTACCGAAATCCATCAAGCCTATCTGGAGGCCGGTGCAGACATTATAGAGACCAATACATTCAATGCCAATGCCATATCCTTGGCCGATTACAATATGTCCGGTTTGGCATATGAGATCAATGTGACTGCTGCTCAACTGGCAAAAAAAGCAGCAAACGAGTATACAAAAAAGAACCCAGAAAAACCGCGATTTGTAGCAGGATCCATGGGGCCAACCAATAAGACGGCCTCCATGTCTGCTGAAGTGGAGAATCCGGCTGCCCGTTCGGTTACATACGACGAACTGGTATCGGCCTATCGCGAACAAATACGCGGACTTCGTGACGGTGGGGTCGATATTTTATTGGTGGAGACGGTTTTTGATACATTAAATGCCAAAGCGGCTCTTTTTGCCATCGAATGTGAGAAGGAAGAATCGGGCATAGAACTTCCGGTAATGGTTTCTGTTACCGTGGCAGACACCAGCGGCCGAACGCTTTCCGGCCAGACATTGATGGCGTTTTTGGCCTCTGTTTCGCATGTCAATCTATTGAGTTGCGGAATGAATTGTGGGTTTGGCGCAACCCAGATGAAGCCCTATTTGGAAGAAATGGCAGCGAATGCCCCTTTTCATGTGAGTTTGCATCCCAATGCCGGTTTGCCCAATCAGTTTGGTGCATACGACGAGTCTGCTGAAACCATGGCTTCAACGTTGGAGACGTATTTAAAAAAGGGTTGGATCAACATCGTAGGGGGTTGTTGTGGCACCACGCCGGAGCACATTAAGGCCATTGCTGAAGTGGCTTCCGGCTATCCCCCTCGGGTTGTACCCAGCGTGGAACCGAAGACGGTGCTGAGTGGCTTGGAGCCTTTGTCCATTGACTCGACACGCAACTTCATCAACATTGGCGAACGAACCAATGTGTCCGGATCCAAGCGTTTTGCACGTTTAATGAAGGAAGAAAAATACGATGAGGCCTTGGTTGTAGCCAGAGAGCAAGTGGAAAATGGCGCGCAAATGATTGATGTCTGTATGGATGATGCCATGTTAGATGCCAAATATGCGATGGTTCAGTTCTTAAACCTTCTGGCTTCTGAGCCGGATATCTGTAAAGTGCCCATCGTGATTGATTCCTCCAAATGGGAAGTGCTTGAGGCCGGCCTGAAATGCGTTCAAGGGAAATCGGTGGTCAATTCAATCAGTTTGAAGGAAGGCACTGACGCTTTTCTGGAAAAGGCGGCCAAGGTGCATCGTTATGGAGCAGCTGTTGTCGTGATGCTTTTTGATGAGGCGGGACAGGCAGACAGCTTCGAGCGCAAAATAGAGGTGGCCCAGCGATCGTATGATTTGCTCGTTCAACACGGTTTTCCACCGCAAGACATCATCTTTGACCCGAATGTTCTGGCCATTGCTACGGGGATGGCTGAGCACAATGGTTATGGCGTGGATTTTATACAAGCTTGTCAGTGGATAAAGGAGCATCTTCCCCATGCCAAAATAAGCGGTGGAATCAGCAATCTATCCTTTTCTTTTAGAGGAAACAACCCCGTGCGCGAAGCGTTGCATGCCGTCTTTTTGTTTCATGCCATTCAAGCGGGATTGGATATGGGCATTGTGAACGCAGGTCAGTTGATACCCATGGATCAACTGGACCCTGAGTTGTTGCGTTTGTCTGAGGACGTCGTACTCAATCGTCGACCGGAGGCAACGGAAGAAATGTTGGCCTATGCGGCTCGGGTGAAATCAAGCCAATCGGGTGCACAATCGAACGTGAACCATACCGATACTGCTTGGAGAAATCTGCCCCTTGAAGCGCGTCTGGAGTATGCGTTGGTTCGTGGTACATCGGAGTATCTCGAAGAAGATCTTGCCGAAAGCCTTACGGTCTATCCGGTTGCCATCGACATCATCGAAAAACCACTGATGCGTGGAATGAATGTCGTTGGTGACTTGTTTGGAAGCGGAAAAATGTTTTTACCACAAGTCGTCAAAAGCGCGCGCGTCATGAAAGCGGCGGTTGCCATATTGGAACCGGTGATTGCCGCCCAAAAGACCAAACAAACCAGTAAACCCATCAAGATCTTATTGGCAACAGTCAAAGGCGATGTGCACGACATCGGAAAGAATATCGTCAGCGTGGTTTTGTCCTGCAATGGCTTTGAGATCGTCGATTTGGGTGTGATGGTCCCCTGTGATAAAATTTTGGCGGAGGCAAAAGCACATCAGGTAGATGCCATCGGTTTGAGTGGTTTGATCACCCCTTCGCTGGACGAAATGAAGTATGTTTGTCAATCGATGAAAGCAGAACAGTGGGAACTTCCTGTTTTAATTGGAGGTGCTACAACCAGTGAGTTGCATACAGCCATTCGGCTGGAACCGGAGTTTCCGGGTCTTGTCTATCATGTAAAAGACGCCTCCAGAGCGGCTCCGGTACTCAAGCAAGTCACGGATAAAACCCAGCGAGAAGCATTTGCCGGACAGACGAAACTTCGTTACGACGAACTGCGCCAGGCCCATGAGAAGACGCGTTCCCGCGGGGATTATTTGCCCATCGCAGAGGCGCGTAAACGCGCGTATCAAGTGGACTGGGCTACAGAGCAAATTGATAAGCCTGCTCAGCTGGGCTTGATGGATTGGACCGATTTTCCTGTTAAAGAGATCGTCCCCTACATTGATTGGACCTTTTTCTTTTATGCCTGGGATATGCGGGGTGTCTTTCCCGCCATCTTCGATCATCCTGAAAAAGGGAAGGAGGCCCGCATACTGTATGCGGATGCACAAGCCGTTTTGTCCGAGTTGATCGAAAAACAACAACTGAAGGCACAGGCGGTTCTGGGTTTTTTTCCTGCCTATTCGGAGGGAGATGATTTCTTTTTGGAGAAAAATGGAGAAATCATACCCTTCTATCATTTGCGTGATCAACGCAGACATGCGGATGGAACAGAAAATTGCAGCTTGGCAGATTTTGTGGCTCCCAAAGCATCCGGTTTGGCGGATTACGTCGGCGGATTTGTGGCATCCGTGCGTCAGGTGCCATCAAATCTATCCAGAGAGGCAAGAGAACAAGGAGACGATTACCGCGCTCTTTTGATTGAGACACTCTGTGATCGACTGGTCGAAGCCTTTGCCGAATTGCTGCATTATAAAACCCGAACAACCTATTGGGGGTATGCCCCCGAAGAAAAAAGCAGTCCGGCCGATTTGATTGCCTGTCGCTATCGGGGCATACGTCCGGCCATCGGTTATCCGTCCTGTCCGGATCACAGCGAAAAGGAACGACTGTTCCGTTTGTTGGAATCCGAGGAGCGCATTGGTACTCGTTTGACTGAAAACTTCATGATGTGGCCGGCTTCCTCCGTGAGCGGTTTCATTATGGCCAGTCCGCATGCTCGATATTACAACATTTACCACATAACCAACGATCAGGCAACCGATTATTTTAAACGCAAAGGTCGGGTGTATGAGCCTTTAAGACAGTTGATTTTGTGATTTAGTTGCGTCCGGAGTGTGTAATCAACCTCCGGACGTGTTCTGTGAAATCGTTGTTTTCGATCAGTTCTTCCAACGTAAGGTGCATACGATACTGCCAATAATGTTTTGGGTTGGCCGGCTGGTTGATGCGTTCGGAATGCGGATCTTGTTTGCGTAACTTCCCATCAATGGCCATCCAGTCCTGTAAAGGGTTGATGACCCACATACAGGGTGCCGATAAGTGCTGTGCCAAAATTTGTTCAGCCCACTCCGGACTAAGTGTTTCTGGTGCCTTGCCTTGCTGCCAAAGCACTTCTTCGAAATAGCGTTGTGTTTGTGCCGGATCTTCTTCCCACCAAGAACGCAAGGGGCTGAGGTCGTGTGAAGAGCTGCAGCATACGGCCAGGTAGGGCAGCTCTTGGAGTACGGCAAAACGTTGTCCCGGTTTTTTCGGCATGCGTTGTATTTCCAAACTTAAGATGTTCAGTTGCTTCAGCACATCCGGCACACAAGCCGGTATCATACCCAAATCTTCTCCGCAGGCCAACATATCCGTAGAGTGAATGAGTGCGGGAATTTTTTCAAGCGCTTTTGCTTTCCAGAAGTCCGTGTGTCGATGAAAGAAAAAATCCTCATAGAGCCGATCAAACGCCTGTCGGTTTTCGTGAGACAATTCTTTGTATCGTTGCGTATTGGATGCGAGGATACGTGGATGGAGTCGATTTGGGTTGCGGTGGTCTAAAACGAAGAGCACTTCTCCGCACAGCGAGAATAGTAGCGATCGATGCGTTGGGTCTTGCACGTGTTGTTGAATGGCACGTTGGTCGCGATAGGCCGTTTTGAGTTGCCACACCCCCGTTTCTTTTTGTTTTAAGTAGCTCGTTTGTATTTCCGATCGATGTACTCCCAATAACGCATCCAAGGCCGCATCACGAAATTGAGCAAGTGTATGGGAAGGATCTAAATCAAAGCCGTAGGCTTTAAGATCGCTTGCATCATAAGGCAGTGCGGGTTGAAATTGACCCAACAGTCCCTCTACCGCTGTCGAAGGATTCTCCCATATACGGAAGAAACCAAGGATGTGATCGATTCGATACGCATCGACATAGGTAGAAAGATGTTGAAAACGTTTGCGCCACCATTCGTAGGCGTCAGCCTGCATCGCTTCCCAATTGTATGCAGGAAATCCCCAATTTTGACCGGATTGTGAGAATACATCCGGAGGGGCGCCGATGTGGCAGTCAGTACGAAAGAGTTGCGGTTGTGTCCATGCTTCCACACTGTTGGGGTGTATACCAATGGGTATATCTCCTTTTAGGGCGATGCCCATCTGTTGTGCATATTGATGCGCAGACTCAAGTTGCTTGTGCAGCCAGAATTGAATGGCATAGTGGAACTCAATGTCCGGATGCCGGATCGACGCAACGATGGACTCGTCGTACGTACTGAATTCTTGCCAGTCGTTTGTGTTGTAGCTGTTGAATTGAACCTGAAGATGTTTGAACACGGCATAGGGTTTCAACCAAACCCGATGGCGATCCAAAAAACGTTGGTAGTCTTTATCCGTTTGAATATAGTTTTTTTCCTGGTCAAAAAGCATTCGAGCAGCCTGCATTTTTAGATGGATTACCGCTTCGTAATCCATGCTTTCTTTTTGATTGAGTGCATATCCTTGTTGTTCAAGCAAGTGGCTTTGCTTTGTGTCCTGAAGGCAGGGTAATTGATGCATATCCAAATACAGGGGGTTGAGTGCGTAGATGGAGGTGCATTGATAGGGATACGAATCCAACCAGGTTCCAGTAAGATTGCTGTCGTTGATCGGAAGCAGTTGAAGCATTTTCTGACCCGTTGCTGCGGTCCATTGAATCATCGTTTTTAAATCTCCAAAGTCACCACAACCCCAAGACCGTTTGGATCGGAGTGAGAAAACAGGAATGGCCGTGCCACAAGCTCTCCAGGGCGGTTGCTGGCTTCGGAAGTACAGTCCTGAATAGTATTGTACATGGATTTCGGCGGGCTGAGCAATCCAAAGCTGATGGGGGCGTCCCCATTCCCAAGAGAGAATCCGGTGACTGCTTCGATCACAAATAACGTATTGAAATTCCGGGTTTTGTCCGATTTGACGGCTGTCCAAGCATACAGTCCATTCGGGATATACCCCAGCATGCATGGGAATGGGGGTCGTCCAATTACCCAAGGCCTTTCCGGATCCGACAATTCCTACGTATTGATGTGCTTCTACTCTTGGTACAAAAACGGAACAAAGTAGATTTCCTGCTTTTGGCTGAAGGTCTTCGGCTGTATAGTCTTGACGAAACAAGCTGTTTTGAAACACCTGTGAATAAAACCAGGGAGTAGGGGGGGCTTCCTGCCAGTGGTCGTTGAAAAGGCAGCGAATGGTATCTTGGGTTGGAATATAGACCCGATGCGGCTTGCCCCATTCTTCTCGAACCATTCGGTTTTCTTCTTGTACAATGTACGTATAGTCCAGTGTGCCGCATGTTTGAATTTCCAAATTGAGTTGCCAATAACCGTCGCCCTTGTAATCCATGGCTAGGGGTTGGCTCCGAATGCCTCGGATGGCCAAACGTTGTCCGTTGTTTGGATTGTAATGTATGTTGAATTGAAGTTGCACGCGTTTGTGTTTAGAAGCGAAGTTCGATGCCGGCCAGCACAGAAATGCCGGGCGTGGGATATCCTTTAACCCATTCTATGGGTTTGTTTAATAGGTTGTTGCCGCTCAGGCTGAAGGCTAAATCCGTATTGATTTGGCATCGGTAGCGGGCGTCCAGCAAAAATAGATTGGAGAAGTCGGTTGTGTTCTGAGCCGAACAGTAATCCATCAAATGCATCCATTGAACATTGAAGTTGTGCTGTTTATAGGTCTGGTTTGCTTGAATGCTCCATTGGTGTGTTGCCGTACCAGCTGTGCGTTTATCCTGATGCAAATACGTATAATTCCCGGTAATGCTTAAGGGAATACCAAATGTATAGCGCATATGAATGTCCATCCCCATATTGTCTATGGTTCCGGTATTCTGATACCGCATGACTCCATTGGTGTTAATGGGTATGATTTGGTTATCCCCTTGAACATGATAAGCCGTCAATTCGGTAAATAAGCGGTTGTTGGATGCGTGATGCACGAGACTTGCTTCCGTCTGAACGAGTCGTTCGGGTAGCAATTCAGCATTGGGCATTACGACAAATAATTCACGCAGCGTTGGATTTCGGTATCCTTTGGAATGTGAGGCGACGAGTTTCCATGCGGGGGAAAACTGCCAGCCGGCCCCAATTTGCGGTATCCACTCTGATCCGTACGAAGTGTTGTTGTCCCAACGTATACCGCCTTCCAGCAAGAGTCTTCGGTTAAACAAATGTTGTTGGATTTGTGTGAAAACTCCGGTTTGATGCATCCATTGATCCAGATGAAAGGCTGCATTGTTTGTACGAAACGCTTTTCCTCCATACGAACGTTGTTCAACTCCCAGATGGATTCGGTTGTTGGTGTGAAGTGTGAACGATTGTTGAGCCAGTAGGCCTATGTTGTAATCATCGGAGTTCCAACCATCATACAATACATGGTTGCCACCGTTGTAAAAGATGCGAAGAAGTCCTTGGCTGTTGTCGTAGTGGTTGTTTACCTGCAATTGTGTGGAATAGCGCATGACTTCTGCCAGCAAGGAGTCGTTTTGAGCCGGTTGCTGAAGGCTTCCCGGATCCAGCGAACGAAAGTCGGTCCATTGGGCATGGGCTGCAACATTCCAATGTGGTGATATTTTATATGCGAGCTTGCCACTTCCGGACCATTGGTCAAAGTCGGCGTGTGGTCGATGTCCGTCGGTTTGACCCCTGCTTCCTGCAATCCATCCGCTAAGATCCTTGTGTCTGGCTTCCATTCGACCGTTGATCCGGTGGGTATTGTAGGAGCCGGCTTCTGCCTGAATGCGCCCGCCAAAGCCCTCTGTGCGTCGATCACGTGTTACCAGGTTGATGACCCCTCCCATTGCATTGGAACCATATTGTAGGGAGGCAGGCCCTCGTTGTACTTCGATTCGTTCAAGACCCTCTGTGCCGTATTCATCCGGGATGTGATGCCCGTGAATGCCCATCATCTGCGGTACGCCGTCGACGGCTATTTGTACTTGTGTCATCGGACTTCCGCCCATTCCACGCAGGGAGATGCCTCCGGCAGCGCCTGTATAAATGCCGTACCCCATTGTATTTCGTTCCGTGATGTTCATGCCCGGTACGGCGCCCTTAAGAGCTGACAAGACGCTGTGCGATCCGCTCTGTTCCAGCTGTTTTGCGTCAATAATTGTTTTACTGGCTGTTTGAGAAGTCTTGTTTTGGTTGGCATAGACTTCATTGACCAGAATACTATCCAATGTTATGTGAACAGGCAACGTCTCCGAGGCCTGTAAAAGGGAAGAACCCAGGAAAAACAAGAAGATACTATGTATTTTTCTTTTCATGTGTTAAAAGCCAAAATCATTCAGTTCAACGTGTTCTTTTTTTGCTGTTTCAAACGCTTGTGCTTCCAGGTGTACCGGATTCCCTTCGACATAGATCGCGGTGAGCGGGCGAACGGGGCAGATGTATTCACAACCCCCACAACCCACACAAATGTCCGGTTCTACTTCGGGTATGGTCAATCCGTTTTTGTAAGGAACCATCTTAACGGCTTGCGTAGGACAATGTTCCGAGCAGGCTCCACAACTGGTCTCGTCGGTATATACCACACAGCTGGTCTTGATAAAAACAACGTGTCCCATTTGGGTGCGGTGTTTTTGTTCTGTCGTAAGGGGCTTCAACGCTCCTGTTGGACAGACTTCGGTGCAACGTGTGCAGTCGTAATTGCAATAGCCCTTATTGAAATCCATTCGTGGCTGCATCATGCCTCCCATTCCGTATTCCATAAAGGCGGGCTTGAGTACGTTGCTGGGACATTCGGTGATGCAGAGCTGACAGGCGGTACATGCATCCAGCAAGGCGGCTGTGCTTCCTGCGCTCGGAGGACTGATGGGGTGCTGCTTCACGTAAATGGGTGTTTTCGTTTGTTTGGGGGCGGCTGAAGCCAAAGCACTTACACCAATCATGCCTGCTACCCCTCCGGTTGTTTTGAGAAAATCCCTTCGGTTCATTCCCTTTGTGGACTCCGCACCGTTTTTGGCCGTTTGTTTTTTTGCGTTGCGTTCCGGTCGTTGTATCTTATACACTAAGGCCTGTTCTTGACAGGCATCCAGGCAGTTAAAACACATGACACAACGATTGGTGTCCACCTGCATGGTTTTGCTGTCAATGCAAGAGGCTTTGCAGTCACGGGCGCAACGATTGCAGTGTGTGCAATGATCGGCTTGAAAGCGAATCTGAAACAGGGAGTATTTTGATATCCAACCCAATACCGTTCCGACCGGACAAACCGTATTGCACCAGCTTCTTCCTCCGATGGTTGCCAGTAAACTAACGGCAGCCAGACTCAGGATGGATACGGCCAACGCAAAAAGGCTTAGTGTGAACACGTGCACGTTGTAGAAGGTGTACGAGCCGAAGTAGTGAGCGATCTCTGCCAATAGGTTGTTGCCGGCCATATACAATGGTCGAGCCACGTGGGTCGTCATGCGTCCGTATACACTATAGGGTTCAAACAGGTTGAGCAGGAGGGTGAAACCGGCAAAATAGCCCACAACGACCAGTGCGAGGAAAGCCAGGCGTAGGCTGGTTTTGGGCGGGCTAAAGCGAAATTTACGCTTGGGCTTAAAACGTTTGTAGATCCAGGCGACCAGATCCTGATAGACGCCAAGCGGACAAATCACGGAGCAATAGATGCGTCCAAAAATCCAGGTTAACAGCAGCAATACGCCTACGGTCAAGAATGCTCCGGAAAGAAGGGCCGGCACCAGCTGGATTTTGGTTATCAGAAAAAAGGATTGCGGAAAAATACCGGCAAAGTCCAGAAACGTAAGCGTAATGGCCGCAAACGACAGGATCCCAAGCATCTTCCGAGCGGTCGATAACTTCATGGTCAGAGGCTTATGCGTTTGATGGTCAGCGATTCCAGATCCATTGTTCCCAATTTGTGTGCTGCGCCGTTTGCGATGTGACCCACGGAGTCAAGCGGCATTTCTTGAATTTGACCAAAAAATTTGGTTGCAGCCGTATCTACTGCCACCATATCGGTCGAGACAAACATGGCTTTGGGGTTGACTACATCTGCTTCCGATCGGCCTTGTGGTCCATGTGTCTTCATGACGCGGTAGGCATCCACCACATTTAGAACCGGCGCTTTGCCTAGGGTACAAATGTCTGCAATGCACTGTTGTAAGTCGTTTCGATGAAAATACCCGCGATCCCAAACAATACCCATTAGATTTTTCATTGAAATGGTCATTTTGGCACCCCCGTGGTTTTTGAGAATGGGTACGTTGATCCATACATCACAATCGAGAATGGCCGTATGGATGCTGGCCTGTTTCAGCCGTTTGCCTTTGGGTAAGGTGACTTCGCGATAATACGAGGATTCGTGACCGGGCACGACTTTTGCACCCGCGTTTTTGGCTGCCGCTTCGATGCCACTGTTGGTGTAACATTTTTTCCATTCGTCGCAGGTGTGGTCAAAGACCAACACTTCTTTTGCTCCTGCCTGAAGGCATTGTCGTACGATTTCAGCCACCAATTCGGGGTTGGTGTTGGCTGCACGTTCCGGGCTGCGATCCCAGCCGATGTTGGGTTTTATGGTGACTCGTTGTCCTTTTTTGACAAACCGTCCCATGCCACCCATTTCAACGATGGCTTTTCGGAACATTGCTGCGGGCTCTCCACCCATCACTGCGACCAAATCCGGAATCTTCGAACCGGTGCTTTGTTTTTGAGCCATCAATTCCATTCCATCCTTCCATTTGAGGGTGGTTGCCAGCCCGGTAAGCGCGGCTGCTTTTAAAAAGTCTCGTCGTTTCATGGGGCAGATTTTATGTTTTTGTTTGTGTGCGAATCCAGGGAAACCGGAAACAGGTTTCGTTGTAAAGACTGTAGTCGGCGGGTCCGTTTACCGCAAAGGTTTTTACGCATTGAGCGCCGGCTTTTTTAAGCAAATCTACGGCAAACAGTACCGTGGTGCCGGTTTTAATGCGATCCTCCACCAGCAAAATCCGTTTGCCTCGAACGTCTACGCGCAGCGGCTCCAATAGCTGTGGCGCATCGTAGAGTTGTTTTTGATGGGCGTCCCGCAAATGCAATTTTAGCAGATGCAAATCCAAACCCAAGGTTTGATTGAGCAGTGCCGCCGGTATGATTCCGCCGTTGGCAATGGCGACAATCAGATCGAACGGTTCCGTAATCGGCAGTTGCTGCATACGCTCCAGAACCTCTTCAAAGCTTTTACTTTGCATTTTAGGCCATTTTTTTAAGTAGTTGCCAGCCCAGAATCCATTGAATGAGCAGTCCGGGGAAACCCAGTTTGAAGTCTTGTACGGCGGCTGCAAAACTGGAAGTGATGGCCCATTCGCCCAATCCTCCAAGGATCTGATAGGATAGAATGACCAAGGCGAGTAAACCCAGCGATACTTTTTGGCTTTTTTGGGCGATCAAGGCCGCAAAAACGGCCAAAAGGCTTGATTTAATAAGAATCACAGGGAGCATAGCCACCATAGGCATGCCAAATAAAGCGTGATTGGCAAGGGGTGATGCGATGGCCGTTAGTAAACCGACTTTCCATCCGTATTTGTATGCAGCAATCAACGTAAAGAAATAGATGGGTAAAAACATGGGGCCACCCTGAGGGATGAGGTGGGCCAATTGTGGCAAAAGAAGGTTGCCTGCAATAAACAATCCGGCAAATAGGTAGGTGCGACGTTCACGAATCGTCAGTTCTACTGGGTTGAAGGCAATACTTGTGGTCATGTTTTTCTGTGTTATAGGGGTTTGTTCGTCCAAAAATAGTGAAGTATTTGCCAAATCCGAAACACGGCAGTGGTTTTCTGTGATGATTTAACTATTTTCGTGAATATTGAATGGTATATCGCTAAAAATACATAGGTTATGAAACAATTTGCTCGACTTTTGAGCGTCGTCTTTTTTCTGTTGATACTGGGTATGCCCATGCACGGGAGTGCGGATTACTGGCACGGAAAAGAACGCAGTTTGCGCTATAAGCCCGATGGTGAGTATTTTATCAACGAGCATGGGAATGCCCGGTTTTCCAGAGCATTGTATGGGACCAATACCGGGTTTCGTCTTGAAACCAGTGACTATCCGGAGTTCGGGATGTATATGCCGAATTTTGGCGGCAGTATGTATCTCGCACTTAAAAGGGGAGAACAGTTCCTTTGGGTAAAGGATGCTCAGGTGTCTTCTCGCTTTGTGTCGGGTTACCGACAATGGATGATAGAGGAGCCTGCCCTTTTGGGCGATGGCCGGTTGAACATCGAGGTGGTTGCCTTGTCTGATGCCGATGGCTACGTGCTCCGCGTAGAAGGTCAGAACTGTCCGAGCGATCTGAGTTTGCTTTGGATTTATGGTGCTGCCAACGACCGGCGTTTTTCCAGAAGTGGAGACATCGGCGCGGATCCGATCAACAGTTTTTACATTGAGCCGGCCAAGTGTCGCAACAATCAGTTTCGTCTTCAAGCCCATGGGTTTGAACTCCGTTACGGCAAAGAGAAACAAGTCAATGGATTGTTTCCCAAAGGTAGTTTGATGCGTCTGGTGGATGCCAACCGTTTGGAGAATCTATCCGAATTGTATGGTTCGAAGGCAGACGAATTTCCTTTGTTGCTGGTGGAACAAAAGAGGGTAGGGAAAGCGGATTATATAATGATGTATAATCCTTCCAGCAGAAAGAAAGCATTGTCCTTGCGTGATTTACCCAAAGCGTATAAGGAAGGGGATCAACGCCGACTGGAGATCGCCGGCAGGATTGAAGTGCAAACGCCTGATCCGTACCTGAACACGTTGGGTTCGGTGATCGCAGGAGCAGAAGATGCCATTTGGGAAGATCCCGGGTATTTGCATGGTGCCATTGGTTGGCGGGCGCCCCTAACGGGATGGCGTGGTTCGTATGTGGCCGACTTGCTTGGGCTGCACGACCGGGCACGTGTGCATTTTGATGCCTATGCCGCTTCGCAATTGACCGATGTCCCGGTTGTCTTGCCTCATTTACAGGATGATCAACTGAATCTGGCCCGCTCCAAAAAACAGTGGGGTACTCCCATGTACAGCAACGGTTACATCACGCGTTATCCCGGCACCCAAACGACCATGCATCATTACGACATGAATTTGGTGTATATGGATGAATTGCTGTGGCACATAAAGTGGACGGGTGATATGGCCTATGTCAAAGAGATTTTTCCGGTGATTGACCGGCATTTGGCTTGGGAAAAACAGTTGTTTGATCCCGACGACGATGCCTTATACGACGGCTATGCCTGCATCTGGGCTTCGGATGGTTTGCAGTACAACGGAGGGGTTGGAACCCATTCTACGGCGTATAATTATCGGGCCAATCGCCTGGCTGCCGAACTGGCCGAACGCATTGGGATGGATCCAACACCCTACCAAATCGAAGCAGACCGTATATTGAAGGCCTTAAACGAAACACTCTGGCTGCCCCGACTGGGCTGGTGGGCCGAGTTTAAGGACAATATGGGGTATAAAATGCAACACGAACACGCTGCCGTTTGGACCATTTACCACGCACTGGATTCGGAAATTCACGATCCATTTCAGGGGTGGCAGGCCAGCCGATACGTCGATACCCACATCCCACACATACCGGTTCGGGCAGAAGGCCTGAAGGATACCAGTCTGTACGTCGTCGCAACCACCGATTGGCAGCCGTATATGTGGTCCATCAACAACGTCGCTTTTGCAGAAGTGACCCATACTGCGCTGTCCTACTGGCAGGCAGGTCGGCCGGAAAAAGCCATGTCTCTATACAAAGGTGCGCTGATGGATGCCATGTATCTGGGCTCCGGCCCCGGCAACATCACACAGGTTTCGTTTTATGACGCAGCCCGTGGTGAAACTTATCGGGATTTTGCCGATCCGGTTGCTACGGCGACACGCGGTCTGGTGCATGGCTTATTTGGTCTGTACCCGGATATGGTACAAGGCGTTTTGCGCGTGCGTCCCGGATTTCCTCAGGATTGGGACCATGCACATTTGAAAACATTAAATCTAACCTACGATTTCTCCGTAAAGGGCGCACGAGAATCCTATCGCATCGATGCTCAATTGAACGGGTTGAAGCGCATGCAACTGGAGATTCCAGTCCGTCAAACCTCCGTGAAACAGGTTCGTGTAAATGGAAAAAACGTCGAAACGCGTTTCGTAGCCGAATCGGTCGGGAGACCTTTGTTGTTGATTGAAGCTGAAGTCTCCGGTGCAATGGATGTGGAGATAGAGTGGTCGGGCGAACGGTTGTCGACAAAGATGCCTTCGTATGTTGCGGTATCGGGTGCCACATTTGCTTTGCCGCTGGACGCGTCGGCTGAGGAGGTCTATGACCCCCAGCAGGTGTTTGCTCAACCTACGTTGAAAAACCGTCAGTGGGTAGGTCGCATCGTTGGCGCGAAGGGCCATCGAAGCGTCTTCGTTAAGCACTCACTGGATGCCATGAGTTGGTGGCAACCGGTTGATATCCATGTAAAAGATTTGATTTCCTTCCAAACACATTCGGAAGCGGATGTGTTGAAAGTAGACCTAACCAACAACAGTGCCAACCCTGTTTCGGCCCAAATAGCCTTGAATTTCGGATCTGAGAAGCGTTTGGTGCAGTTTGAACCGTTTGAGACCAAGACGTTGGAATGGACGGGTTCGAAGGTTCGATTCGGAAGCAATGCAATCCGAGTGGAAGTAGGTGAGCAATGTTTGGAACATACTGCCATCAATTGGACTCTTGCGAATCCGGCACAAACGGTGTATGAGCCGGTCGACTTAAAACCATTTTTTAACGACCGTGTGCGTGATATCTTTGCCTATGGCAAGTACGTAAGTCCACGCTGGCCGTATACTACATTGCAGGTACCTACACAAGGTATGGGGCAGTGGTGTCACCCCAACGATTTATCCAAGATTGATGATCGTGGTCTCCGTGCAAAGGCGGTTAATGATGTCTTTGTGCTGCCTCAGGGCATTCCGTTTGCGACGCCTTCGGATACGGCTGCTTCCAATGTCGTATTTACCACTTTGTGGGATAATTATCCCAATCAGGTACAGTTTCCGTTGCAGGGGAACGCAAACCGCGCTTATTTGCTGGTGGCCGCATCCACCTACCACATGCAGGCACATGTGTTGAACGGACGCATTCGAGTGCGTTATACGGATGGTTCGGAATCGGTCTTGCCCTTGGTCTTGCCGGATAATTTGCTTCCCTTGGATCAGGACATCTTTTTGGATGGAGCCGCTTTTCGAAGCAATCAACCCAGACCCTATCGGGTTCGTTTGAAAACGGGTGATGTGCATCGCCATCACGCCGGTGTCTTGGGCCTAAAAATGTCCAACGATCCGATCGTGGTGGATGGTGGAATGGCTACGGTTCTGGATCTTGTCCTGGACCCAAACAAAGCACTGAAGTCACTCTCCGTTGAAACACGTGCCAACGAAGTTGTTATTGGATTGATGGGCGTCACGTTGGAGCGCCCACACTAACGCTTCAGCATTTCAGGGTGCTGCTGTATATACTCGACGGCATCTTTATAGCCTTGCTTGTAAATGCGGAGGTAGGCATCAAAACGAAATTCATGATAACGCTTCAGGGCGGTCGTCTCGATTACAAAATCGCAGAGCGACCGCCCTTCTGCTGAATTGAGGTGTTGAATGCCTCGAATGCAGCTGGTGATGGCATCGATGGGCTGTTTTAATTTTTTGGGTGGAATGTGTGGGAGTACATCCACACCGATCAGCGTGTGACAGAGCGGACGGATGGCTTGTGCCGGCAGGTTATTTAAAACACCTCCGTCCAGGTAGAACGCTCCATCTTTTTCGATGGCTTCAAATACGCCGGGTATACTGGAGGAAGCAGCAACCCAATCTGCCAGATCCGCACCTTGGTTTTTGATTTCCCATGCCATTCGGGTCAGGTTGGTCACACAAACATGCATGCGTCTCTGGAGCCCTTCGAAGCTGTTGTGAGGGATGGTTTCATGAATGAGCTTTTCGACGGTACTATGTCCTGAAAATCCGGATTTCCAAAAGCTTGGCTTAAAAGACATCAATTTAGAGACTCGATACAAGCGATCTTCCTGAATCATTTGCATCATTTCTTCCGGACTATAGCCTGCTGAATACAGTGTTCCGATAATTGCACCCATGCTTGATCCGGAGACGACCTCTGCCTGTATGCCATTTTCTTCTAAGGCTTTTAATACGCCGATATGGGCAAATCCGATGGCGCCTCCCCCCGATAAGCATAACCCAACGGTTTTAGTCTGGTTTTCTGTTGTCATTGGATGAATGTCTGTTTGGACAAAGATACACGATGAACATAGATTTCAGTATCTTTGGGAAAAGAAAAATGCAATGACCGATTTTCGACTAAAAGCGTTTTATACCGTTGCACAAGAGCAAAGTTTTACGAAAGCGTCCAAAATCTTATTTGTGACGCAGCCTGCAATCAGCAAACACATCCAACAACTGGAGATGCATTTTGAAACGCAACTCCTGGATCGGCTGGGAGGTCGCGTTGTACTGACTTCTGCAGGACAGATCTTGTATGATCATTGTGAGCGTATTCTTGAGGCCTATCGTCGCATGTCATATGAGATGCAATCGTTGCAGGATGATTTGCAGGGGGATTTGCGTTTGGGGGCAAGTACGACCCTGGCACAGTATGTGCTGCCGCCCATCCTGGCTGCCTTTACAGAACAATTTCCCTCAGTCAAGCTATCCATGCTCAGTGGCAACTCCGAGGAAATCGAAACGGCCTTGCTAAACCATCGTTTGGATTTGGGGCTGGTGGAGGGTGTTGTACGCAACCCTTTGTTAAAATATCATACATGGATGGAAGATACGCTCGTTGCTGTTGTACATTCGAGAAGCCATTGGAGGCAGATGGGGCGTCTGCGTCTCGAAGATCTTCCGAACATTCCACTCGTATTAAGGGAACGGGGATCAGGTACGTTGGACGTGTTTGAGGCTGCTTTAAAAAAGGTTCAGTTAAACCTTTCTGATCTCCCCGTACGCATGCATTTGGGGAGCACCGAAAGCATCAAGTTGTTTATGGAACATTCGGACGTCATGGCCATCGTTTCGATACAAACCGTTCAGCGTGAGTTGAGAAGCGGTCAGTTGGTGCAGTTGGACTTGGATGCACTCAATTTGTCCCGTCATTTTGCTTTTGTGCACCTGTTGTCTGAACCGGTCGGATTGTCTGCTCAATTGATCCGCTTCGTGGAACATTATAACAAATGGTTATAGCGTATAATAATATATGATTGGTATTTATACTTAAGCCATCGTATCTTTGTCGAAAATAGTTCGTTCGATGAAAAAAACACTGTATTTTGTCTTGTTGACCGGTTGTTTGCTCCCGTTTGTACAACCGGCGATGGCTCTATTTGCCGGCCTAGGATACGCTTTGTTGTTTGGGCAACCCTTTCCGGTCTTTAATAAGAAAATGTCCGGTCTTTTATTAAAGGCTTCAGTCGTCGGATTGGGTTTTGGTATGGAATTGCAGCAGGCCCTTGCATCCGGCAAAGACGGCATGTACATCACCTTACTTTCCGTTTTTGGAACGTTGACGTTGGGGATCGTCTTGACCCGATGGTTCAAGTTGGATAAAAAAACCGGTTATTTGGTGGGTGCCGGTACGGCGATTTGCGGAGGAAGTGCCATTGCGGCAGTAGGTCCCGTAATAAAGGCCAGCGATGCTGCCATGTCGGTTTCTTTGGCGACCATTTTTATTTTGAATGCGGTGGCCTTATTTGTTTTCCCGACTGTGGGACGTTGGTTGAACATGAGTCAAGCGGATTTTGGGACATGGGCTGCCATTGCCATCCATGATACCAGTTCGGTCGTTGGCGCAACTTCCGCGTATGGAATGGAAGCGCTTCAGGTCGGTACGTTGGTCAAATTGACGCGTGCGTTGTGGATCATTCCTGTATCGCTTGTGAGTGCGTTTGTGTTTAAAAGCAACGTGAAAACCATTCAAGTGCCGTGGTTTATATTTTTGTTTGTTCTGGCGATGCTGAGCAACAGTTTTCTGAACCTACCCGATGCAGTCACTTCCATTCTTGTAATCCTTGCCCGTAAAGGCCTGACTCTTTCGTTGTTTTTTATTGGCGCATCGCTTTCGATGCAGGTTTTGCGTAGCGTTGGCTTGCGCCCCATGTTGATGGGCGTCTTACTATGGATAATCGTAGGGATTCTATCCTTGATGACCGTTATTTTGTAAAATAATGGGTATGGTGTTTCAATCTTTATATCATTTGTTTCCATCTTGATCGGTCTTTGAAGTTGTGTCGAATATCTTTGTCGCATCATGAAACGACACAACACCTTTTTTCTGGGACTGATACTCCTATGCGGGCTCTTTTGCCCGGTTGCCGGGCAACTAAATGCCCAAGATGTACGAATCAACGAGTTTATGGCTTCAAACGCGTCCACGCTTTCGGATGAAGATGGTGATTTTTCGGATTGGATTGAGTTGTACAATTCCGGTGAAATCGCGGTATCGCTGCAAGGTTGGGTGTTGACGGATGATGTCAACGATAACCAAAAATGGGTATTTCCGGAGGTGCAAATTCCGGCAAAAGGCTGTTTGATCGTTTTTGCTTCCGATAAAAATCGAAAAAGCAATCCGTCCGGTTTGCATAGCAACTTCAAGCTGACTGCCGGAGGAGAGTATCTAGCCCTGCTGGATGCCCAGGGTCAGTTTAAAAGCCGTTTCTATCCGGCTTATCCCGAACAATATACCGATGTGTCGTACGGTTTTGTGGAGGGGCAGTATGTGTATATGACCGTACCCAGTCCCGGATCAGAACCGGAATCCATTGGGGAATTGCAATTGCCGGTACCTTCCTTTGATACGCCACGTGGTTTGTTTGAGACCCCGTTTCAACTGGCCATCGTCAATCCGGTGTCTGGTGCGAATATTCGTTATACATTGGATGGGAGCACGCCTTCTGCGACCAATGGGAGCATTTACAATGGCCTCATTCCCATTCAAACAACAACCGTTGTTCGAGCTGTTCTTGAAAAGGAAGGCTGGCTATCCAGCCGGGTTGTGACACAGAGCTATATTTTTCCGGACGATGTGGTCAACCAGCCCAACAGTATCCCGGGTTATCCGGCAGAATGGGGGCCTTTCTCGGATTCCAAATTGACGGGACTGCTACCTGCTGACTATGAGATGGATCCGGAATTGACCTCCGATCCGGCCGAGGCGGAGCGGATACGTGAAGGCTTACGGGATCTTCCGACGCTATCGTTGGTTACAGATGCCAATCATCTGTTTTCTCATGAAAAAGATCCCGTTCTAGGGGGGATCTATATTTATACAGGCCCCTACGGTGGGTATGGTTCGGGTTGGGAACGTCCCATTTCGTTTGAATTGATTGATTCCAAGCGCGGCTTGCATTCGCAGATCGATTGCGGCATTCGCATGCAAGGTCAGGCAAGCCGTCTGAACGAAAAGAACCCCAAGCACAGTTTTATCGTCCTGTTCAAAGACGAGTACGGCAGTAAAAAATGGGATTTTCCGCTTTTCTCTGACGGCAGCAATACGGAGCACAACAAACTCGTCTTACGTGCCGGATTTGGTGATTCCTGGACCCATTGGGCACACAGTGACCGGGTGATTAGCTCCAATCAATCCGATATTTGGGCCAAGGATATGCATCGTGCCATGGGGCACGCCTCTCCCACATCCGCATTTGTTCATTTGTACATCAATGGTTTGTACTGGGGAGTCTATGCGCCTTCGGAACGCCTTGATAAAGATTTTGCCGAAGCCTATTTGGATGGTTCGGAGGATGATTTTGACGTAATCAAAAACAGCTATACGGAGGTAGTTGACGGCAACTCCACAATGATGCGTTATTTGTTCGGCTTGGCCCAAAAACCAAGCATTACAAATGACGTATATCAGCAACTCATGGGTAATTTTCCGGATGGAACCCGAAATCCCGATGCAAATGCATTGGTCGATATGGACAACTTTATTGACTATATGTTGGTCAATTTTTATGGAGGTAATACCGATTGGGATGGTCACAATTGGGTGGCCATGTACAATCGGGTGAATCCGGGAAAGGGCTTTCAATTTATGTGCTGGGATGCCGAAAATATGCTGGAATACGTAAACGACAGTCGCGTCTCGGCGGTCAACAACAACAGTCCGACGCAACTGCTTCAAAAGTTAATGACGAATCCGACGTTTAAAAGACGTTTTCAGGATCGTGTCCAAAAGCATTGTTACAACGGTGGGTTGTTGACTCCCGAAAATACGGCCGCAATCTGGTTTAAGCGCAGTGATGAGATCCGAAAGGCCATGCATGCCGAAGCGGCTCGGTGGGGAGACAACCGCAGAGATGTCTTCAATTACGGAAACGATGCCGCTTATCTGTATAATGTCCCGGATTTTTGGAATCCAAGACAGACTTATATGGAGACCGAGTATTTCCCCAAACGCACGGACATCTTTGTCAAACAATTAACGAACGTTGGGTATTTTCCATCGGTTTCGGCACCCGAAATTCGTGTCAACGGCATTGCACCTACGGAGGAAACGTACGATGTAGGAGATGCGGTAGAGTTGACGGTTGGAGAAGGACAGATTGTATACACGTTGGATGGAACGGATCCGATAGACTGGAGTGCAAGCAACCTGCCGACCAAAGAATGGACGTTGGTTGCACAGGAGTCTGATAAGCGCGTGCTGGTACCAAGCTCCGACATTGGGACGAGTTGGCGCAACCTTGCTTACGATGATGCTTCGTGGGGATTGGTCTTGGGAGCTCCCGGAGGAGTAGGGTATTCTTCCAATGCATCGATGTTGGCGTTGATCTCGCACGATTTGAGGAACCAGATGAGTAGTTCGGCCGTCAATCCCAATACCACCTGCTATCTACGCGTGCCTTTTGAAATAGCCGATACGGTCTTGTCACAGATAGAGCGTTTGAGGTTGTTGATTCAATACGACGATGGTTTTGCAGCCTATCTTAATGGCGTTCAGGTAACTTCAAGCAATATACCGGCGGTCTTAAACTGGAATGCAAGTGCACCGGAGGCCAATGTGGCCAGCGGTTGGGTCGAGATCGATCTGACGGAATCCATCAAGCATCTCCGCGTAGGAAAGAATGTCTTGGCATTGCATGGACTCAATAAAAATACCGGAAGTTCTGATTTTCTGTTGTTGCCTAAATTGCTGGCCGGAAATCAACGCATCACCAACCAGCGTGTCTCCGAAACCGCTTCGTTTTATGCGGGTTCTTTTGAATTGGAGCATTCCGTTCATATCAAAGCGCGATCCTATTCCAACGGAAGCTGGAGTGCAATGACCGATCGATCGTTGCGCATTGCAGCAGATTACAATGATTTGAAAATGACGGAAATTCAGTATCACCCACTCGGATCGGACTCCTTGACCGATACGGAGTATGAGTTTATTGAATTAAAGAATACGGGCAAGGCTACATTGGATCTTAGCGGCTTGTATTTTGATATGGGTGTTTCCTTTGCCTTCCCCGATGGACATTCGCTTCTACCGGATTCCTTTGTTGTTTTATCCAGCAATGAGCGGGCATTCTATGATCGCTACAACCTGTTTCCGGATGGGGAGTATGATGGGCAGTTGAGCAACAGTGGAGAAACCTTGCGTTTGATGCGTTGGGATGATGTACCCTTGATGCAGACTGCGTATGAGGATGCCAACGGATGGACGACGATGGCCGATGGAATGGGTTATTCACTCGTGCCGGTCCATGCAAATCCATACGAAGATCAGAACCTGGCTCATACATGGCGAGCCTCCTATGATATCGGTGGTTCACCGGGTAAAGACGACCAGGCTAGTGTCGTTAGTTCAGAAACCTCAGAGCGGATATGGAACGATGCCTTTGAAGGAAATGTGCCCAATCCGTTCCAATATGGCACAGAGTTGCTTTATACCCTGGAAGCCGATGCCCGTGTCGATCTAACCGTGTTCAGTATTACCGGACAAGTTGTAGCAAGACCGGTTGCTGAGTGGCAAACATCGGGACGTCATCGTGTGCAATGGTCTGCAACAGATGCACGTGGCAATGAATTGCCTGCTGGGATTTATTTCTGTCGTTTGGACATAAAAGGAAGCCAACGCAGTGCAAGCTTTACAGCCAAGTTGGTTAAACGAGGAAATTAGACAAATGTTTTTTACCTTGCACGCATGAAATTGTTGGTTGTCGAAGATCAGGATTCCTTGCGGCAAGGGATGGTAGAACAGTTGACCGAACTGGGCTATCGATGTGAATCTGCAGCAACGTTCGAAACGGGTTTGGAGAAAATTGATCTCTACCGTTACGATGTTGCTGTGATTGATATCAATTTACCGGATGGGAATGGACTTGATTTGATCCGTATGTGCAAATCGGTACAACCGGATGCCGGGATCATTGTCGTTTCTGCCCGAAATGCACTGGAACAAAAAATTGAGGGGCTGGAGGTAGGAGCAGACGACTATTTGACCAAACCCTTTGATATGGCTGAGTTATCTGCCCGTATCAAATCCATCTTGAGACGTCGCATCTCCAATGGTAGTAATCTGTTCGTTTCAGGGAGTTTTACGGTCGATTTTGATACGCGTATCCTACGTTGTAAGGGTCAAGAACTGGATTTGACCAAAAGTGAATACGATCTGATCGTATTCTTGATGAGCAACCCCAATCGAGTCATGACCAAAGAAAGTTTGGCGGAACATATTTGGGGTGATCACATGGATTTGGCTGATTCGTTCGATTTTCTATATTCACACATCAAGAATATTCGAAAGAAAATTGCAGGATACGAGGGTGGTGATCCCATAAAATCGGTGTATGGCATTGGTTATAAATGGATTGATGTATGAAATTGCTTCAACACACCTATCGTAGAACGGTCTTGGGCCTGTTGCCGGTGCTCTTGTTGGGTAGCCTGTTCAGTTACTGGATGATTCAGTACATTTCGTACGAGGAGGCAGATGAATATTTGGGATACGAAATGGATCGCATCGTGTTGTACCACCAACGCTATGACCAACTTCCGGACGATCATCGCATCGCTGCATTGTTTCCGGATGTTGCATTGAGTCAGGCCTTTTACCGGGATACGCTGATCTTGGAGCCGGCGGATAACGAATTGGTTCCGTATCGGGAATTGCATTTTCCGCTGATACATAAGGGGCAATCGTTTGTCGTCGTGTTAAGGCATTTATTGCCGGGTAGGGATGATGTTGTACAGGGGACTGTTTGGATTGTATTGGGTTTGGTCTTCTTGATTGGCCTGATGGTCTGGTTGATGCTGAGTGGAGTAAATCAGCGCATATGGAAACCGTTCTATCAGACCCTCCATCGATTGAATGCGTTTAAGCTGTCGGAGCCTTTGCCCGTGTTACCGGTTACAGATATCGATGAATTTGCTCGTTTAAATACAACCTTGGATCGGTTGTTGCGCAAGGCGAAAGAGGATTTCCGACACAACAAGGAATTTTCCGAGAATTTATCGCATGAACTGCAAACTCATTTGGCTGTCATGCGTACTTCGATGGAACAATTGCTCAATCAATCCAATCGGGATCAACGTGAGATGGAACAATTGAGTCGAGTGTATCAGTCGTTGATGCGACTGTCCAAAACGCAACGTTCACTCGCTTTGTTGAGTCGTATTGGAAACTGGGAGTACGAACAAGCAGCGGACGTGGATATGCTCCGCGTTGTAGAGCGTACATTGCGGTTGTTTCAGGAAGCCATTGAGTTGAGATCCTTGTCGCTGTCACAGGAGTTGCACGCTTGCGTGCTTCGAATGGATCCGGGTTTGGCGGATATACTGGTTGAAAACCTCGTTAAAAATGCGGTTAAACACAACGTCGATCAGGGACAAATTCGTGTTTTCCTATCGGATCAATGTTTGTGTGTAGAAAACACTGGAGACGCTTCGATAGAAAATCCACAGCAACTGACGCGTCGGTATGCAAAAGGAAAAACAGGAAATATGGGGCTGGGGTTGTATATTGTTCAGGAAATTTGTCAATTGTACGGTTTTCGGCTGGAAATTCAGAATCTCCAGAATCTCTACAGATTTGAGGTGTATTTTTGCAGTATAAACAATTAAAAAATACAACGATGAAACGAATGTTGCGTTATCTGATGGTGTTGACCATCGTCTCTTTGGTGTCATGGAACGTTGTGGCACAATTTGTTGGAGAAGGAGCCAAAGGCAGTTTGCATACGGTTCAATCTGTTAAGGATTCTGCCATTAAATTGGATCGTACGGATGCGGTTGTCCGCTTGAAAGGATTTGTGGTAGAGCAGATCGGAAACAAGGATTATTGGTTTCAAGATCAAACCGGTCGCATACGGGTCGAAATCAGTAAAAAGAATCTTCCGAACAGACCGTTTGATGAAAAAACCGAACTCCTTTTGACCGGTGAGGTCGATTACGATCTGTTGGAAGGTGTTGAGATTGAAGTCGAATCAATCGAATTCGTTACAAAATAAGCAATTTCTCCGTAAAAGGCTCCGTGTTTTGATCTCGGGGCAGGATTTGAAGAATCAGCATGCCATTGGTACGTACCCTTGATAGAGGAATCTCCAATGGCATGATTCCTTCATATAGTTGAATGCTTTGTTTATAGAGCGACTTGCCATCTGTGGTTGTAATGCTGCATTGGGCTTCTCCAATCAGTTGAGATTCCAAGGTAATGTGTAAGCAGGAAGCGGTTTCGACCGATCGGATTCTAATTGGGCCTTTTTGGCTAATCGAATTGGTGGATGCCGTTGCGTCAAGCGTAAGGCACGAGATGCGCAGGTTTGATTGCAGCTGATCCGGGTGTTGGATCCGAACATCCAGGTAATCAATCCCTTGTTGTTGACGCTTGCTGCTTACGATGAGTTTGCTTCCTGTCAGGGTGGCCTGTAGGTTTTCGGTGGAAACCACGCTAAAAAGACATGAACTGTTTAACGTAGGATTGATATCGGTCAGATCCAAGGTGTCTGGTTTTCCGATTTGGATGTGCATCGACGGATGTGACATCCATTCCAAATAGTCTTCCAGCATGGTAAATCCGTCTTTGTCCGCGTCGGAATTGCTATCCGCATAATCGCCTTTCTCAGAATGGGGGTTGCTTCCATGCACAAGTTCCCACCAGTTGGGCAATCCGTCCAAGTCGCTGTCAAAATCTTCAGAACGACTGATTTCCGGGTAGGCTTCGTAACCTCCTGCTTCCGATTCGTCGTCGATGATGCCGCCCAGCTTGCTTTTACTTCCTGTGTATGTGTATGTTCCGGAAGCGGTTTCCTGCAGGATTCGTTTGTCGTGATCATCCAGAACGGGCCGGTTGCAGCCCACATCGGTCAACACGTTTCGATAGGCCTGTTGTCCAGACTGTATGGAGGCGTACGATGGGAAGAATGCTTGGTTGACAAACACTTGCCAGTCTACAATTTGCCCGTTCGATGTGGTGTACGTTCGTCCCAGGGTATTGTTGCTGCCGTCGTAAAGCAGGTTGCCGGCTTGTGATGCCATTTGGTTGCCTGCATAGTAATAGCTTTGGCTGCCTTTACCGGTTCCTTCCAAATCGGCTTTTAATAGATAAAATTGGGTCGTGGCCGGTCCTTTTTTGTAGTAGTTGTTCACAAAATTGACTTCGTGGGCGCCACCGTCTGTCGCACGACTTCCCCAATTATAGACAACATTGTTGAAAATATCCAAGCGTCCGGCATAATATCCGGCTCCATCCAGTCCTCCACCCAAGCTCCAATTGCGGCCATAGCAATGAGCCAGGAGGTTGTGATGAAACGATCCAATGTCTCCTCCAATCGTCGCTGCGTACCCATGAGCAGTACCTTCCGGATAGTTTTGATGTCCTGCGATGTTGAGCGCTTCTGAAATCAGCGTCTTTTGAAGGGTGATGTTTTTGGAATTTCTTGAACTGAACGCTTCATCGATGGTCCAACTGACGGAGCAATGATCTATGATGCTGTGATTGGCTCCGGCCATGCCCAAACCGTCGTAGGTTTGCCCGCCTCCCAGTCGTACGCGAAGGAAACGCAAGATGCTTTCAGAGCCCAGGCCAAAGGGAGCCGATCGGATACAAATGCCCTTACCCGGAGCCGTTTGCCCTGCAATGGTGACGTATTTTGAGGAACAGGTTAGTCTGGATTTTAATGAAATAATTCCTGAGACGTTAAATACAATGGTACGTGGGCCGATGTCGTTGGTGATGGCCTCCCGAAAGCTTCCGGGACCGTCGTCATTTAGATTGCTGACAACGACTACAGCACCGCCCCTGCCTCCGGTTGAAAAACGACCATAACCTTCTGCACCGATAAAGGCCAATTGTCTGGGCCGAAATCGCCAGATGTTTCCTTGGGTTATTTCGCCGGAGGAATGCACTTCATCGATCCGCCAGTAATAGGTGTTAAGACTGTAGACGTCCGTGAACACATAACTGGTATCTTCTGCGGATTGTCGGGCTTTGTATCCGGAATCCCCGGTTTTGATCGATGCAATCTGACTGGAGTCGGTCCCGATATATAAACGGTGTTCTACGGCGGATGGAGCCGGTGACCAACGCAGTGTCAGTTGACCGGAATCTGCGTTTGCATGGAAATCCCGATCGGCAGGCAGTGGGTTTCGTGCTTGGTTTGCGGCATCGGAAACACCGATTTCAAATCCGTTTATGCAGACATTTATTTCTGCGGTTTTACCGTCTTCTGCTACAAAGTCTTTGACGCTTTCAAAAAGAAGAACCGTTTCTTCTGCCGGATTGCTTACTTCGAAGGTTGTAAACAGCCTGGTGGCGTCGGAGGAACGAAGCGCCCGGTTGCTACGATGCACATTTGCGTGCGTTAGAATGCCATTTACATAGACATTGATGGGGCAGAAGTCGTTGGCAGTCGGCCCATTCCAGGTATTGTGGTATGTTTGAATGCTGTTGGATCCCATCGGAAGGCCGCTGATTCGCATTTCGATGTCACCACCTTGAATGGAGCTGGTGGTGACGCCATCACTAACAAGCCGAGCGTAATAGGGATTTCCGATGTTGGCTTTCACCCAACCTGTCTTCAGCGCATCTCCGATTGGGTGAACAACGTTGAGCGTGATGCGTACCGTTCCAAATTGTTTTGTTTCTGTCGGTTGACTCCCGACAACCCATGGAATGTAATTGGGTTCATTGACTTCTTGTTCGGAGCGACCGGACATATTAAAGTCGACTTTGATGACTTCTGCAAACGCTCCCGCCACCCATAGGTAAACGATCATCAGACTAAAAATACGTTTCATATTCATCGAATTAATTCCATTTCCAAGCTGGCTTTGATAAACGAACCGACCGATTTGAGGTCGTTGTCAATGACGGGTTCACTGATGTAGTATTCAAAGGTACCGCTTCGGTAGACTTTCTCTCCGCCCAGACCGGCAACTGCGCAGCAGTTCGTGATGGAGAGTGACCCGTTTGCATCCGTGCGGATAAATTGTTTAAGAAGGCCTTTGTAGGCTTTTTTTGCTGTTTTTAAATAGGAACGGTCCAAGTAACCCAGGCGTACTCCTTTTAGCAACGTATATGTGAACATGCTGGAGCAGGATGACTCCAAATAGTTGCCTTTCTCTCCACTTCGATCGATGACCTGATACCAGACACCCGTTTTTTTATCTTGGTGGCGTTTCATTTGATTGGCCAATTGTTGCAGCAGTTGCACGAGTTCGTTGCGTCCGGGTTCGTGGATGGGAGTGAATTCCAACACATCCACAACAGCCATGGCGTACCAGCCCATCGCGCGTCCCCAACAGTGTTTGGAGCGACCGGTGATCGGATCGGCCCATGCTTCTGTCTTGGAGTCGTCGTACCCATGCTTGAAAAGATCCATTTCCGGTTCATACGTGTGTTTACCAACCAAGCGTAATTGATGAATGGGTATTTGATAATCGTTCACTCGGTTGTGTCGAAGGCAATATTCTGCCATAAATGGTTGAGCCATATACAAGCCATCCAGCCACATTTGGTGTGGATAGTTGGGCCGATGCCAGAAGCCTCCATCCGGGTTGCGCGGATTGCTGTCAAATTGGCTGCGAATCCGATCCATGGCTTTTTTGTATTTCGGGTCCTTCGTTTGTTCGTAGATGCGATATAGGATTCGACCGGGCAGGACTCTGTCCAGACTATAGGCGGTCACCTTGTAATTGATGATGCTTCCATCCTCTTGTACACACGTATCGGCATAGTCTAAGGCGTAATCAAACATATCCGGACGAGTATAGCGATCGTGTACATCCAAAAGACTGTGAAGAACCAGGCCGTAGGTATAATTCCAGCGCAAACCTTTGGGGTTTTCCATACGCCATGCTTCCGGGAATCGTTGCATCTGCGATGTGGCCATTCGAATGGAAAAGGGGGCTTCATCCGATGCGGCAAACGTGTTTGATGATAAAAAAACAGCGATGAAAAGGAGAAAATGTTTCATGGTTTGGCGGGTTTACAACGTATGATCGTACAAAGATACAGTGGCATAACGGGAGCCTACGGGATAATATGTTCGTTTTTTGGTATAAAATGTTCGATTTTTATCAAACAGGTATCCTACTTGTAAAAAAAATGCCGATTTTCAAACGATATTTACACATGATTATGCCTATTTTGCAAGACTTTTGTACTTGAGGCATTGTGCCTTACCTTATTTGAGTGCGATGAAAAATGATTGTATAAAATTAAGCTTAATTGCCAGCATACTACTCTTCCACATTGGATTGTATGCCCAGCCTCACTGCCGCATGCAACGGTATTCGTTTGAGGAAGGCTTGCCGCACAATATTGTAACCGGTGTGCTTCAGGATCAGAACGGAATGATTTGGGTTAGTACGTGGAATGGTCTTTCCCGATTTGATGGACATGAGTTTGTCAATTACGGTCCCCAGCCGGGTGATGGTTGTACCATGCGAAACAGTCGAATCAATCATTTGAGATTGAGTACAACCGGCAACATCTGGTGCCTGAATCACGAAAGCAAGGCCTATTTGTTTCAGACTCAGAAGCGACGTTTTATTGATGTGCTGCTTCCGATGGAACAGCACATGCACCAACACTTTGAAATCACAGATATTCAGCCGCTCTCCAACGGAGTGACCTGGATTCTTGCAAACGGATCGATCGGATTCCGGGTAATTGACTCGCTGCTGTTGCAAGACGAGGTTTCGTATGATCGGGCGGTTGAAGTCTTTGGCACCTTTGACGGAAAGATTAAGGGATCCATATACGGTGTGCATTTGGATGCGATGGGCAATGAATGGCTTTTGACGGATAAAGGTTTGAAGGTCTTGGGTAAAGATGCTTTCGCCAGTGATTATCCCTTTCAGTTTTTTTTGGAACACCAGCAATCCATCTGGTTGGCAACACAAGATGGGCGATTGGCACAGTTTGATCGGAAAACCAGAACCCTGCAATTTGTTTCGCTGCCGGAGGATGTGGGTACTGTCTTTTTCATGAACTCCGTTTCCGACCGTCGCATCGCCCTGGGTAGCAATGCCGGATTGTTGCTCCTGGATGCATCCGGAGGCTTGCTCAAACAAATTCATCTTGTTACAAAACCCGGTGAACGGGATGAGGCTCAGTTGATGTACGAGGATAGACAGGGTGGTTTTTGGTTGCATGGAGCCGATGATGGAGTGATTTATGTCGCATCAGAGGCCAATCCCATTCGACTGCAATCGCCTCTGGTTCTTTCACCCAATGCTGAATTCAACCGTTTTTTTGCGCACCAGGATGAATCCGGACGAGTATGGGTTGTGCCGAAAGGAGGACAATTGTCGTATTACGATCCGGAAAGCAATTCGCTGAAGACGGCTTATGAGCGTGTCGTCGATCAGGAAGTGCCCGTTACCCCGCCCTTAAGGAATGTTCAGGTGGATGGACAGGGCAATATTTGGACCGGCTCCGGTAAAGGGCTTTGGAAGTTGTCTTTGTTTACGGGTTCGTTTGAGCATTTCACGGTAGAACCCGGAGATGTTGAAGTACGTTCGTTGCATCAAGATGCATACGGGCGCGTATGGACGGCAACGAAAAGTGCCGTAATTCGGCTCTACAACAAGGAAAGACGAAGTCTGGGGTATTTGTCATCGGATGGACGTATTGTCGCAAATCGAACGGTTTTTGGCTCCAATGTGTATCGTATCATGGAAGACTCCAAAGGTCGAATATGGCTGGGTACAAAAATGGATGGCTTGTTCTGTCTAAGTGATTTGGGTAAGGGTACATCCTATCAGATTCAACACTTTCAACCCAATTCGAACGATGTGTTTGCGTTGAAGGGATCCAGTGTCTATGCCTTGATGGAGGATCGTCACGGACGCATTTGGGTTGGCACCTACGAAGGTGGATTGAATCTGGTGGAAGAGCAATCGGATGGGAGCATTCGTTTTCTTAATAACGACAATCGATTGAAAAATTACCCGAAGGATATTGTTCAGAATGTACGATGCTTGACCGAGCTGCATAACGGAGTGATCGCTGCAGGTACGCTGGATGGTCTCATCACGTTTGACGGAGATTTTGATTATCCCGAGCAGATTCGCTTTTACCGAAACATCCGTCGACCCAACGATGCTGCATCGCTCAGTGCCAACGATGTGATGGCTGTCTTTGAGGATAGTCGCAAACAGGTCTATGTGATTACGCAAAATGGAGGATTAAACCGGTTGCTTAGCCCCGGGCTGCTGAATGAGGCACTGACGTTTGAGATTTTTAATCAACAGAATGGGTTGCGATCCAATTTGACGCGGGTCATGACGGAAGATTCGGCCGGAAAGCTGTGGTTGATTTCGACAACGGGCATTTCTCGTTGGTATGAGGCCGATCAACGCTGGGTACACCTCAAGATGAATGGGTACAACGACCGACTTCTGTATTCGGAAGCGACGTTGTTGCATTTGGACGATCACACCATTTGGGTGGGTACCGATAAGGGTGTTTTTGTTTTCAATCCCCAAACGTATCAACAGGATACCTATGAACCCCCTTTGTATTTTACCGGTATAAAAATCCAGGGAAAGGATTTAACGCAGTCCGTACAGGGCTTGTCTGAACTGATTCTCGAACCCAATCAACGCAATCTGACCATACAGTATGCGGCGCTGGATTATAAAAATCCGGACGACGTACAATATGCGTATCGATTGTCTGGTTTGGATGAATCCTGGCATTATGAGGGAAGCAATCGCTCGGCGGTCTATGTCAATTTGCCGCACGGCTCGTATGTGTTTGAGTTAAGAAGCACCAATGGGGATGGGCTTTGGACAAAACAGTTGGCCACATTGCCCATTCAGGTGCTGCCTACGTTTTGGGAAACACCCTGGGCGTGGTTGTTGATGGTTTTGACGTCGTTGTTGTTGATTGGATTGGTTGTGTATGTTTGGATGTATATTTACAGACTCAGACACAAGGTTGATGTGGAACAACAACTATCGGACGTCAAACTCCGCTTTTTTACCGACATTTCACACGATTTGCGAACCCCGCTAACGTTGATCTCCTGTCCGGTTGCCGATGTGCTGGAGAACGAAGAGATATCGGACAGCGTTCGAAAACATCTCAACGTGGTTCAAAACAACGTGAATCATTTGATGAGCCTGGTCAATCAGATCTTGGATTTCAGAAAGATTCAAAATAAGAAAATGAAGTTGGTCGTGGAGTCTTGTGATATATTGCCGATTATCCGCAAAACCATGCAAGACTTCGGTCAGATCGCCGCCTCCAAGTCGATGGATTTTCGATTTGAGTGTAACGAGGCAGCGGTGCTGCTTTGGATCGATGCCAACAAATTTGAACGTATTTTATTCAATCTTTTTTCAAATGCATTTAAATATTCGTCTGATCACAAGTCCATCGTTGTCCGTGTTCTTGCACATCCTCAGGAAGTAATGTTGAGTGTTCGTGATGAGGGCAGTGGCATACCGAAACACCTTTTAGACAGCATTTTTGAACGGTTCGAAATGGGCAATGCGACCGGGATGCATCAACAGTCCTCCGGGATCGGTCTATCGTTGGTCAAGGAGTTGATGCAGCTGCATCACGGTCGCATTGAAGTCGAAAGTGAATTGGAACAGGGGAGTTGTTTTCATCTGTTTTTCAAAACCGGCCGACAGCATTTTGAACAGGATGATTTTGCAGAAATGTTGGTTGCGGACGGACTGGGAGGATCGTATGAAGAAACATACGGCTGCGAGCAAGGAGAAGAGGCTTGTGCTGAGGAAGAACTGTTTCAGGTACTCGTTGTGGAAGACAATCCGGAAATGCTCCACTTCCTAAAGGATGTCTTGTCCCGAGAGTATAAGGTGCTTGCCGCCGATAATGGCTTGGATGGACTGCAATTGGCCTTGGATCATTTGCCGGATCTGGTGCTGACGGATGTCATGATGCCCGGTATGGATGGGCTGGAATTGGTACGACGCATCAAAGAAAATAAGGATATTTGCCACATCCCCATCATTGTATTGTCGGCAAAAGCGGCGTTAGAAGATCGTTTGCAGGGTTTGGAGGCAGGAATTGATGATTACATTACCAAGCCGTTCAGTGCATCGTATCTCACGACCCGTATCCGTTCGTTGCTCAAACAGCGTCAGGAGTGGCAGGAATCCTTGCTGTCTTCTTCGACGCTTCTGGGAAGCAATGCGTCAAAGGAAGGTCCCGTCGAGCTGCAACCCTCCGAACCGCAAGTGACTTCCTACGATGATCGATTTCTGAAGGATTTGATGCAAATACTCGAAAAACAGTTGGACAACACGGAATTGAACATCGATATGTTGGCTACCGAATTGTCCATGAGTCGTACGGTTTTTTACAAAAAAGTCAAGTCGCTGTTGGGGATTACACCCATTGATTTGATTCGGGATATACGCATCAAGCGTTCCGTTCAACTGCTGGAAGTGGGCGGTTTTAGTCTGACGGAAATTGCCTATATGTGTGGTTTCAGCGATTCCAATTACTTTAGTAAATGTTTTAAAAAAATTACAGGATATACACCTTCAAAATATAAAGATACACAGTTGTCCAATTAAATTTAAAAAAATGAGAAAACGGATTGGTTTGTTGATTTTAATGGTATTTGCTCTTTTTGGATCACTTCATGCGTTGGAGCCTTATCAAGATCCAAGTCTGAGCCCGGATGAGCGGAGCAAAGACTTGATCGGTCGTTTGACGCTGGAAGAAAAAGTGGATCAGATGATGAACAATGCGCCCGGAATATCGAGACTTGGAATACCTCCGGTCGAATGGTGGAATGAAGCGTTGCACGGAGTAGCCCGAGCTGGCCAAGCAACCGTGTTTCCGCAAACCATCGGCATGGCTGCAACATTTGACGTCCCGGCATTATTCAAAACGTTTGATATGATTTCGGATGAGGCCAGAGCCAAACACCACTATTTTAAAAGCATAAACTCGTTTAAACGCTATCAGGGTTTGACCTTTTGGACGCCAAACATCAACATATTCCGAGATCCCAGATGGGGAAGAGGTATGGAAACCTATGGGGAGGATCCCTATCTGACGACGCAAATGGGGCTTGCTGCCGTACTTGGTTTGCAAGGTGATGGAAGTTCGATGTATGATAAAACGCATGCCTGTGCCAAACACTATGCCGTGCATAGTGGACCGGAATGGAACCGACACAGTTACGATGCCAAGAATATAGCCGATCGTGATTTGTGGGAAACCTATCTTCCTGCATTTGAGGCGTTGGTCAAAGAAGGCAACGTGCGCGAAGTGATGTGTGCCTACAATCGTTTTGAAGGAGAACCCTGTTGCTCCAACAAAGAATTGCTGATTCGTATTCTGAGAGAGGAGTGGGGCTTTGACGACATCATTGTATCGGATTGTGGTGCAATTAAGGATTTTGTCGGCGATCAGCGACACAACACCCACCCCTCGCTGGTTGAGGCTTCAGCGGATGCCGTTTTATCGGGAACCGACTTGTGTTGCGGGGGAGAATACGCTGCGTTGATCGAAAGCGTCCGTAAGGGTTTGATCAAAGAATCTGAATTGGATGTTTCTTTGCAGCGTATTTTTAGAGCCCGGTTTCAATTGGGTATGTTGGATTCGGATTCACTGGTTTCATGGTCCAACATACCGTATTCGGTCGTAGAAAGCCCCAAACACGTGCAACAGGCCTTGGAGATGGCGCAAAAAAGCATCGTCCTATTAAAGAATGAAGGCGTTTTGCCCATTTCAAAGACGGCAAAAGTTGCACTTCTCGGACCAAATGCACACGACTCTGTCATGCAATGGGCCAATTACAACGGATTCCCCACGCAAACCGTGACCATTCTGGAAGGTATTCAGAAAAAAATCGGAGCGGATCGGTTATACTACGACAAAGCCTGTGATTTGGTAGACGATCGTGTCTTCCGTAATGTTGGCGGCGATTGCCAAATGGATGGAAAAGTCGGTTTCCGGGCTCAGTACTGGAACAACATCGGACTGGCCGGTGCGCCGGTTGCAGAGGAACACGTGATGGCTCCATTCCGTTTCAGCAATGGAGGGAATACTGCTTTTGCCGCCGGAGTGGAATTGGAAAATTTTTCTGCCCGATTTGAGTCCAATTATACCGCTTCGTTTGACGGAGAGATTGTGTTGCGCAGTAATTCGGACGATGGCATTCGAATGTATGTAAACGACGCACTGGTTGTGGATGCATGGAAGGAGCGTACCCAAAAAGAGGAATATGTATTGTTTGTGGAGAAAGACAAAACCTATAACATCGTCGTTGAATATTTTCAGACCAACAGAGGTGCACATTTACACTTTGATATGGACGTGATTTCCTATTTGGACTACGCTGCCGTTGCAGAGCAGGTCAAAGATTACGATGTGATTCTGTTTGCCGGAGGACTTTCTCCCAGCCTGGAAGGGGAAGAGATGCGTGTTAATTATCCCGGATTTAGAGGCGGTGATCGCACGGAAATTGAATTGCCTCAGGTACAACAGAAAATGCTAAAGGCGCTGGAAGCAACCGGTAAGCCCGTTGTCTTTATTCTGTGCTCCGGAAGCTCGATGGCTTTACCTTGGGAAAGCGAAGCATTGGATGCCATTTTGGCTGCTTGGTATCCCGGCCAGGAAGGTGGAACGGCGGTTGCCGACGTTTTGTTTGGAGACTACAATCCCTCCGGACGTTTGCCGTTGACGTTTTATGCCTCGACTAAGGAACTGCCCGATTTTGAGGATTATTCGATGAAGAATCGAACGTATCGATATTACAAAGGCCAAGCCATCTATCCGTTTGGCCATGGCTTGAGTTATACGAATTTTAAATATCGCAAAGCCAAACTGAGCGCCAAGACCATCCGGCCCGATGAAAGCGTTACGTTGCAGGTAAGGGTCAAAAATACCGGACGAATGGATGGTGCCGAAGTGGTGCAGGTCTATGTTCGCAATCCAAAGGATGTGGACGGTCCCATAAAATCGTTGCGTCAATTTGCCCGGATTGAGATTCCTGCCGGGTCTTCCGTGAACGTTCCTTTGGAATTAAACTACAAAAGTTTTGAGTGCTTTGATGCCGCTACGGGCCGCATGAAGGTCCAGCCCGGTAACTACGAGATACTATACGGATCCAGCTCGGATGAAAACATGTTGAAGCGATTGACGATCAACGTCCAATAAACCGAGTTTTCCCTATATAGAAACGGAATTTACCCCTGCTGTCAAAAGCAGGGGTTTATTTTTGTTGCGTAAAATCAAAAAAGATGCGACAAAGACCTTTTCTAATGCTACTTCTAATGGCAATTCTTGCCTTATCGTGTTCAAACAGACCGGAAATCACTTCCGCTGAGTTCTTGTATAAAAACAACCCCGTTGGGCTGATTTCTTTTGATCCACCCACCTTTCCCAATCGGAGTGTGTCCATTGTGGAGTATGGAGCCGTTGGAGACGGTCTGAAAGATAATACAGCGGCCTTTGCCGATGCCATTCAGGCGATTCATCAAAAGGGTGGAGGGTATGTGGACGTTCCGGAAGGTTTGTGGTCTACCGGACCCATTGAGTTGAAGGATGGGGTCTGTCTTCGTACGCAATCCGGAACGCTGGTGCTTTTTTCTTCGAATTTTGACCAATACCCCCTGGTACAAACATATTATGAAGGTGCTTATGGCTGGAGGGCAAAAGCACCCATCTATGCACGCGATGCCAAGAATATCGGTATTGTAGGAGCGGGCATTTTTGATGGCAATGGCGATGTGTGGCGTCCCATGAAGCAAGGCAACGTGAATCGCTTTCAATGGCGTGATTTGTTAGCTTCCGGTGGTGTTTTGAATGAGGATGCCAGTGTTTGGTATCCCACTCAATCCGCATTGGAAGGCAGTCAATCTGTTTTGGCACCGGGTGAGCGAAGCTACGAACAATCCGTGGCGATCAAGGTATGGCTGCGGCCGGTCATGCTCAATTTTATATCCTGTACGGACGTGTTGATTGAGGGCGTTCAATTCCGCAACAGTCCGGCATGGTGTTTGCATCCTGTACTTTGCAACAATGTAACGATTCGAAACATTCGGGTTAAAAACGATGACTGGGCAGCCAATGGAGATGCATTGGATATTGAATCCTGTTCGAATGTGTTGGTCACAGACAGCCATTTTGATGCCGGAGATGATGGCATTTGTCTCAAATCCGGCAAGGATGCCGAAGGCAGAGCCCGAGGCGTTCCGACTCAAAATGTGCGCATCCACAATTGCACCGTATACAACGGTCACGGAGGTTTTGTGGTAGGAAGTGAAATGTCCGGTGGGGTTCGCAATGTATACTTGAGTGATTGCCGTTTTACCGGCACAGATAACGGACTTCGGTTTAAAAGCACCCGAGGAAGAGGCGGTGTGGTTGAAAACATACACATCGAACGTGTCTATATGAGCAACATCAAACGCGATGCCATCTTGTATGACTTGTATTATGGCAATAAGGGGAACGATACGGTTGTGTACGAAGTAAATGAAGGGACACCTCAGTTTAGAAACATTTTTATGCAGGACATCTATTGCAAAGGAGCGCAGCGGGCTGCCTTATTTCAGGGCTTACCGGAAATGCATTTGGAAAATATTGTATTGAAAAATGCCGTATTGGAAGCCAAAGAAGGTCTTGTGTACAAGGATCTGACCAATGTGCGTCTGCAAAATGTGATCATTCAGGCGCATGGTAAGCCGGAGGTACAGTACGAAGAAGTGGATTTAGCAACTTTATAACGAAGCAAATGAAAACATACCTGATTTTTCTATTGATGGTTGTGACGAGTGTATGCGGATACGCGAAACCCAATGTTTTGTGGTACGATAAGCCGGCCAAGGAGTGGGTAGAAGCCTTACCTTTGGGAAACGGCCGGCTGGGTGCCATGGTCTACGGCGATCCGATACACGAAGCGTTCCAATTGAACGAGGAGCATGTTTGGGGTGGGGGACCACACAACAATACCAATCCATTGGCCCAGGAAGCGTTGCCTCAAATTCGGGCGTTGATTTTTTCCGGAAAAAATGCAGCCGCGCAGCAATTGTGTCAAACGACGATTGCCTCACAGACCGCCAACGGCATGCCTTACCAAACCGTGGGTTCGTTGCATTTGGATTTTGTAGGCATCCAGGCGTATGAGCAATATCATCGTTCGTTGGATTTGTCCCGTGCATTGGTCACCACCCGTTTTGTTTCGGAAGGAGTAACGTATACCCGGGAAGCATTTACTTCCTTAACAGATGACGTTCTCATCATACGTTTAACCGCCGATCAGAAACACAAGATATCCTTTGATGCACGTTTCTCGACCCCGTATACGTCTCAGGTCGAGCGTCGATTGGCCTCCAAAACATGTTTGCAACTCAATGGAAAAGCGAGCAACCACGAAGGCATAGAAGGATTGGTACGATTTACGGCACTATCAGACATTCAAGCCAAAGGCGGTCGGATCACCACCTTGGGAGACAGTCTGTTGCAGGTGCGCGATGCCAACGAAGTGCTGCTCTGCGTTTCCATAGGAACCAACTTTACCGATTATACCCGGGTCGATGGAGATGCACAAAAACAGGCAACACAACGGCTAAAGGCGTTTCGTAAGCCCTATGCAAAGGCATTAAACGAGCACATACAACGTCATCAGTTCTATTTCAATCGCGTTCAACTGGATCTGGGCAGTAGCCCCCAATCCGAAAAACCGACGGATGTGCGTGTGGAGGAATTTGCCTCTACGTGGGATCCGGAACTCGCCGCTACCTATTTTCAGTTTGGTCGGTATCTGTTGATTGCCAGTTCGCAACCAGGAGGTCAGGCGGCCAATCTTCAGGGAATCTGGAACAAAGATCTACGTGCTCCCTGGGATGGCAAGTACACGACCGACATCAATGTGGAAATGAATTATTGGCCGGCAGAACTATGCAATTTGCCTGAGATGCACGAACCTTTTTTGCGTCTTGTGCGTGAAGTTGCCCAACAAGGCAAGGCCGCTGCTGAGATGTATGGATGTCGCGGTTGGACCTTGCATCACAATACGGATATCTGGAGAAGTACCGGAGCCGTTGATGGAGCCGCATATGGCATTTGGCCTACCTGTAATGCCTGGTTTTGCCAGCATCTATGGGATCGATTCCTCTTTTCCGGTGACAAAGCTTATTTAGCAGAAGTCTATCCATTGATGCGGGATGCCAGTTTGTTTTTTCTGGATTTTTTGGTGCGTGAGCCCGAAAACAATTGGTTGGTGGTGGCACCGTCGTACTCTCCGGAAAATAAGCCGAACGTCCATGGCAAACGGGATTTTGTCATCGTTGCCGGTGCGACTATGGACAACCAAATGGTTTACGACTTGTTTTCCAATACCCTCGAGGCTGCCGCATTGATGGGAGCAGAATCTCGGTTTATGGACAGCCTGAAATACGTAAAAGAGCAGTTGGCCCCCATGCAGGTGGGACGCTGGGGCCAGTTGCAGGAATGGATGCACGATTGGGACAACCCAAAGGATCGACACCGACACATTTCTCATTTGTGGGGTTTGTATCCGGGACGTCAAATCAATCCCTTTACCAGTCCGGTTTTATTTGAAGCGGCCAAGACTTCGTTGATTGCACGTGGAGACCCCTCAACAGGCTGGTCTATGGGTTGGAAAGTTTGCCTGTGGTCTCGCTTGCTGGATGGAGACCATGCCTATAAACTTATTCAAGACCAAATCAAACCCACCAAAGAGGAGCGTGGCCAGAATGGAGGCACTTATCCCAACCTATTTGATGCGCACCCGCCTTTTCAAATCGATGGAAATTTTGGTTGTACGGCAGGCATCGCCGAGATGCTGGTGCAAAGTCACGCAGGAGCCGTTCATCTGTTGCCCGCACTGCCTTCAGCCTGGCCAAAAGGTTCGGTTTCCGGTTTGCGCTGCCGAGGCGGTTTCGTGATTGAACACATGC
>JAQVXI010000036.1 GCA_028709215.1 Bacteroidales bacterium | reverse complement strand
ACCATTAGTACAAACGCTTCCAAACATAAACGATACGCCATTAAAGAGAGCAGTTCGTTTGAAAAAAAAGATAGAAAAAAATCGTGATTTTACTTGCGTTGAAACATAGAATGCACATTCAAAAATCTTCGATTTTTGACACATTAAAAATCCGCAGGATTTTTACACATTCTTCTGTCTTAAATTCGACCGAAGGTCGACACATTCAAAAATCTTCGATTTTTGACACATTAAAAATCCTGCGGATTTTTACACATTCTTTAAAATCTTCGATTCTTGACAAAAAAAAACGCCCCGAGTAAACACTCGAAACGTTTTGCTATTGGGTGGGAGACGGGGCTCGAACCCGCGACCTTCGGAACCACAATCCGACGCTCTAACCAGCTGAGCTACAACCACCATCTGTTTGCGGTTGCAAAAGTAGTACATATTATCATTCCACACAAGCCTTCAGGCCGGTTTTTTTGACTTTTGACGCATTTTTTTTGGAAGTGCAGGCGGAGTGGGAACCGCTTTTAGCGGAGCCTCAACACGACGATGCCTGTATGATGCGAAATATCAGCCAGATAGTCTTTTAGGGACTGCTGCGTTTCGACGACGGCTTTTTGGGCAGAACTGGCGTGAAGCATGCGAAGCGTTCCATCGGGGCCGGCAGTGGCGATGCCCATGTGGGAGAAATCCAGGCCGGGGAGATGGGTGGTGATGCAAAGGATGTCGCCGGCTTGGATGCTGCCGACGGTTTGGGGGACATGTTGCTTGGGGATGTACGCAAAGGACAGTGTTTCGCGAATGCGTGCTTCGTGGGCTGCCATGATCGGAATAAACGCCGGTTGGGCCTTAAGGGCAGGGTATTTGTCGGAATGCTTGCTCATAAACCAGACGTCGGGTCGGAAGGTCTGGCTCAGGCCGGGTAGGACAAGCACTTCTGCGTAGTTGTGTCGGAGCTTGTCGGCAATCCAGTCGGAAGTGTAGTGCAGGCGGGACGTATAATCTTCGAGCAAGGCGTTGCGGTAGCGCAGGTGGACCAGTTGTTGGCGGAAGGCATCCTGATCCAAAAGTGATGAGTCAGGCTGTTGGTCGTGGTCGAGGAAGTGGTTATGGAGGTGGCGCTGGAGGGCCCAGGCGGTTTCGACCAGGGTGACGCAGTCAAAGCCATCAAAACGGTAGCGTAGCTGCTCGGGGCCATCCCCCTCGAGGCTTCCTCCTACATAGGCTTGGCCGATGAATGCACGTGCGAAATGTAGGAGTTGAGCCTGCTGGCTGAGGGTATCCCAACGGGATGTACGGGCCTGCTGCATGAGCTGCTCGTAGGGAGGCTGCGTTTGGACGGACGAACACGAAGTGAGGGATGCTGCCGGGAGGACGATGCCAAGGAGCAGGCAACACACAAGCATACGATGAATCGACCGTTTAAGCATACGCGTGAGGTTATGCGTTCGAAACGCGTTAGGGATACAAACTTTTTTTGCCGGCGAGCAGGGTGTTCTGCATGAGCGAAACACGCGTCATGAGACCAACACCACCCGGAACGGGTGTAATATACGAACATTTTGGAGCAACTCCATTAAAATCGACATCGCCTTTGAGACGGAAGCCACTTTTGGTATCGTTGGCGGGGACACGCGTCGTACCCACATCGATCACCACGACGCCTTCGCGTACCATATCGGCGGTGAGGAAGCCGGGTTTACCCAAGGCGCAGATGATGATGTCGGCAGATAAGCATTGCGCACGAATATCGTTTGAATAGCTGTGCACCACCGTCACCGAGGCATTGCCCGGATACCCCTTTTGCATCAGAAGATTGGCGACGGGCTTGCCCACAATGTTGCTGCGACCGATGACCACGACGTGTTTGCCGGCCGTTTCGATTTGATAGCGTTTGATCAATTCCAGAATGCCGGCCGGTGTGGCCGAAACAAAGCCGGGAAGTCCCAGGCTGACACGCCCCACGTTGACCGGATGAAAACCATCCACATCCTTGCGGTAGTCGATGGCTTCCGTAATCTTTTGTTCCGAAATGTGCCGCGGCAAAGGCAACTGAACGATGAAGCCATCCACGTCTGCATCTTGGTTGAGTCGATTGACTTCGGCCAAAAGCGTTTCTTCGGTTACATCGTCGTCAAAACGGATCAGGGTCGATTTAAAGCCGCAATCGGCGCAGTCCCGCACCTTACCGGCTACGTAGGCCTCGCTCCCGCCGTCGTGTCCCACCAAAATGGCGACCAAGTGCGGACGCTTTCTGCCTTCTGCCAGCAGCTGTTGAACTTCCGCGGCGATTTCCTCTTTTACTGCGGCCGAAACCGCTTTTCCATCAATCAATTGCATCGTATTCTTCTTATCGTAGTGTACGTAATTCTATCGTTTTTGCCCGATATCGTTTTTGGGGCGTTATCGTTTTTTGCCGGGAGCCATGCCCTTTTTGCCGGGCTTCATGGTGCTGACCGCACGCATCATCTTGCGTGTCTCATCAAACTGCTTGATCAGGCGGTTTACCTCCTGAATGCTTGTGCCGCTCCCGTTGGCTATGCGTTGGCGACGGCTCGCGTTGATGGCATCCGGATTGCTCCGTTCAAACGGCGTCATCGACGCAATGATGGCCTCAACCCCCTTGAACGCATCGTCGTCGATATCCACATTCTTGAGCGCCTTGCCGGCACCCGGAATCATCGACATCAAATCCTTGATGTTACCCATTTTTTTGATCTGGGCAATCTGCGCAATGAAATCGTTGAAATCAAACTGGTTCTTGGCCAGTTTTTTGGTCAGTTTGCGGGCTTCCTCCTCGTTGTACTGCTCCTGCGCCTTTTCAACCAACGAAACCACGTCACCCATACCCAGGATCCGATCGGCCATCCGTTTGGGATGGAACACATCCAACGCTTCCGGTTTCTCGCCCGTACCCACAAACTTAATGGGCTTATTGACAACGGAACGAATCGATAATGCCGCACCACCACGGGTATCCCCATCCAATTTGGTCAAAACAACCCCGTCAAAATCGAGGCGATCGTTAAACTCCTTCGCCGTATTGACTGCATCCTGACCGGTCATGGAATCCACTACGAAAAGGATTTCGTCGGGTTTGACGGCTGTCTTAATGGCTGCAATCTCGGCCATCATGGCCTCATCGACGGCCAATCGACCTGCCGTATCCAAAATCACCACATCCAGTCCGTTTTTGCGGGCATAATCCAAGGCGTTTTTGGCAATCGACACCGGATCCTTGCTTTCGCGTTCGCTGTAGACCGGCACATCCATCTGGCTACCCAAAATGGTCAGCTGATCGATGGCAGCCGGGCGATACACATCACAGGCCACCAAAAGAGGCTTGCGGGCCCGCTTGTTCTTGAGCAGATTGGCCAGTTTGCCGGAGAAAGTCGTCTTACCCGAACCCTGCAAACCCGACATCAAAATGACGGCCGGACTTTGCTTCAGCGTAATGTCAACCGTGTCCCCACCCATCAAACGCGTCAACTCGTCGTGGACGATTTTGACCATCAACTCTTTGGGCTTGAGGGAACGAATCACATCCTGTCCAAGGGCCTTGGCCTTTACTTCTTCGGTAAATTGCTTGGCAGTCTTATAGTTAACGTCAGCATCCAGCAGCGCGCGTCGCACATCTTTGAGCGTTTCGGCCACGTTAATTTCGGTAATGCTACCCTGGCCACGCAGCAACTGAAAAGATCGCTCTAATCTTTCACTTAAATTTTCAAACATATGGATTGATAGGAATTGATTTTACAAGCCGCAAAGGTACTAAAAAGCCCACTTACAGACAACAAACCTTCAAAAAAACACATCCGTAAAAATGGGCAAATGATCGCTGTAACCTCCATGATACCGCATACCCACATAGGTGCGAAACGGTTTTCGCCCCATATGCGTCACATCCGGCTCCAGCAAATAATCCGCAGCATACACCCCCACCCCGGCCACACGGGCATGCATGGACTCGTTAAACAGAAACTGATCAATGAACGACCACAAGCCCTGATACTTGTAACTGCCCGTTTCCCGTTTGCCTTTGTCCACCTCCAACTGCAATTCCAACATGGCAGGGTGCAGGGGAATTTGTTTCAAATCGGCGTCCAAAGGTGTTTCGTTAAAATCACCCATCACCAAGAGCGGCAGCCCGTTGGTCGACAAACTGTCTACCACCCCGATCAAACGACGGCAAACGGCCCGGCGCGCCGGCCTCGATCGCGCGGCACCACCGTACTTGGATGGGAAGTGCACCACCAGCACCTGGATTTCAGTGCGTCCATCGACCCGGCCGCGCACGTACAAAAAATCCCGACTGTTCCGGCCATCCCCCCGGTCTACGGGGATGGCATAACTTTGCAGGGGTTCGAAGCGATAGCGCAGGTACAGCAGCGCCACATCAATGCCGCGCGCATCGGGGGACTCCACGTGCAAAAATTCGTACGAAAACTGCTTCAACGGCGAATAGCGCGTCAATTCCGTCAGACAGACGGCGCTTTCGACCTCCGCCATACCCACCAACAACGGGGGCTCACCGGCACCGGCCAGGCAAAGGACCCGGGCCAGCTGACCGGCCTTCTTGCGGAACCGGCCCACATGCCAGTGGCGCATGCTCTCGGGTAAGAACTCCGCATCGTCCGTATCGGGATCATCCAGACAATCAAAAAAGTTTTCGACGTTGTAAAACAAAATTCGCAACCGCTGCGCCCCAACATCCGATTGGGCGTAGAGCGGAGGAAGAACGATAAAAAGGAAAAACAAGCACAGGAGGTTCCGCATTTTTTTTGCGGACAAGATACGAATTATTTTACAATATATTCATATGCACCCACATCCGGAACGGCATCGTTGTAGCGGGGATTGCCCAATTTATCCAAGGCATATTGAGGCTCGGTCAGGCGACGGGCCATATCACGGGCAGGAGACAGCGAATCGATGCGGTAATCGATTTGATAGGCTTCGCTGCTGCTGCCTTTTTTGAGAAAATATACTTCAGAGGGAAACGCACAGTTTTCGCTCAACGACAACAGATCGGTTTCGGAAGCCTTCAACACGCAATGATCAAACCACACATCGGCCAGCGTCTGGTCGGATTCACTCAAAGCCAAAAGCAACTCGCTGCTCTGACTGCCGAAGACGATGCAATTGACAAAGTGGGCTTTCAGGGGGTGCGCAATCGGTTGCTCGTTTTCATCCAGCAGTTGGTTTGCCAGCGTTAAGGTTGGGCCATCCCGACTGACCAGCCATTGGTAATTGGCAAAGGTGCAATGGGTAAAGCGGTGGTTTCCGCCAACCAGCAGGGCCGTATAGCTGCCGCTGTTGGAAAACTGAGAGTTATCGGCAATCACTTGTCCGCCAACCACATACAGACTACTAAAATACGCATTGTGCAGCTCAGCGCCTTGCATATACAACTTGATGGGTTCCTGCGCGGAAGAGTCGACCACGAGGCCATAGGCGGCTCCCAGGACATGAGTGAACTGCATTTCGTTGTCAAAACTTTCGGCTGCCAAGCGCACGTAACCCCACTGACCGGGGTAATAACTGTAGGGAAATTCGGGCAGGACACGATCCAGTCGGTCGCCCCTGAGGACAACGGGCTGCTGGGGCGTTCCATAGGATTTCAACTGACCGTTGACGTGCAGGAAGGCCGCTTCGTGAAAATACAACTGCGTACCGGCCAGCATCGTCAGGCAGGCACCGGCGTCAACGACCAGACTATCGTACACCACGATGGGCTGGGCGGCGGTAAAAGTGGTGTCCTGTGTGATGTGCTTGCCTTTCATAAAATGCGCATCCCAGGCATGTGCCTTGAGGACCACTTGTTTGGAATGGGTACCGGCAGTAAAGCGGATGGCATCCTCGATCAATACCGGTTCGTTGACACCCGTCGCGGGGGGCGTCAAGGCCACAAACAAAAACAAACTGTCCCGGGCCGGCACACGAATCCGATCGAAGGTAGTACCGGGGACTCCATCCAAATTGATGCGAAAGCCGGACTGGCCGCCCGAAGTCAATTCCACGCGATCCATCATCAGATCGTCGGAGGTTGTATTGACCACCCGAAGCCAGTAGGTCGTACTGCTCAGGGTGGTAAAAACGGTATCCATCGATAACGTATCCGCCGAAAATTGCAGTCCCTCGGTGCTGTAACGCAAATCACCCTCCTGCTGACAGGCAGAAAAAAAAACGGTAAAGAACAGGAGAAAACTCAAAAATCGAACGGCGTTTCGCATGGTCGGAGGCTTCGGTATTAAAGGACGCGTAGGGTTTCAACCAACAAATCCCAGAAGGGTTGAACGGATGGGATGTGCATGCGTTCGTCGGGGGAATGCACGCCACGCATGGTCGGTCCAAAGGACACCATATCCAATCCGGGGTACTTACTCAGGAACAATCCGCATTCGAGTCCGGCATGAATGGTACGCACGCGGGCTTCTTTGGCAAACAAGCGCAGGTAGGCATCGGAGACATTCTGCACCAGGGCTGAGCTGGGATTGGGCTTCCAGCCCGGGTAGCCGTCACCGTGCTCCACGTCCATACCGGCCAGACGAAACAAGGCTTCCAGTCGTTGACTCAAGGCCTGCTTGGCGGTTTCGATCGAACTGCGTTGGGACGTGGTAATGATCCAGCGCTGATCGGAAACGGGTTTGACCGATGCCAGATTGAGCGACGTTTCGACCATTCCGGGCATGCGCTGAGACATGCGAATTACGCCCGTGGGGCAGGTATAGAGGGCCGAAATAAAGCGGGTACTGTCGGCTTTTCGGAGGACTTTTTCGGGTTTGGCTATGGATTGTACATCCAGGCGCATTTTGGGTTCGACGTCTCCGTATTCTTCTTCCAAGTCGGCCAAGAAGCAATTGACCTCGACACGGATGGGTTCTTTCATTTCGTGGGGTACGGCCGCCGAAAAGGAGGCTTCGCGGGGAATGGCGTTGGACAGATTGCCGCCCTTGTAGTCGATCAGACGCAGGTCGGTCATCTGGTGCAGCTGCCACATAAAACGAGCCAGCAAGTGATTGGCATTGCCCCGACCCTTTTCGATGTCGTCTCCGGAGTGACCACCCTGTAAACCGCTCAGATTGACTTGAAAACAAAAGTATTTATCGGGAAGCGGCTCCTGTTCAAAATCGAATGTAAAACGACTGTTCATGCCTCCGGCGCAACCGATAAAGATTTCGCCCTCGTCTTCCGAGTCCAGATTGATCAGCAGGTCGCTTTTTAAGACATCGCTTCCAAGCCCGTAGGCGCCCACCAACCCCGTTTCTTCGTCCACCGTAAACAGGCATTCGACGGGCCCGTGTTGCAGGCTTGTGTCGTCCAGAACGGCCAGTTGGGCTGCCATACCGATGCCGTTATCGGCTCCCAGGGTGGTGCCTTTTGCCTTGAGCCATTCTCCGTCGATGTACATCTCGATGGGATCCCGGTCAAAGTCGTGCGTACTGTCTGCGTTTTTCTCACAGACCATATCCATGTGTGCCTGCAGGCAAACGGAGGGACGGTCTTCTTTGCCCGGACTGGCGGCTTTGCGGATCACAAGGTTGCCTACAGCATCCTGTACAAATGGCAGGTTGCGGTCTGTGGCAAATTGCTTGAGCCAAGCCTGTACGGCCTGCGTTTTGCCCGAGGCACGGGGAATGCGGGATAGCTCCTGAAAAAAGGCCCAAATACGTTTGGGCTCCAATGTATGCAAGGATTCGTTCATAACGTGTGATTTAATAGATTGTGCGGCAGTGATTCGTTTAAAAACCTTAAAAGACAAGCACGGCCGATTGAATTTGAAACAAAAATACAAAAATCTTGGCAATGGATTGGGATAAACGTGTATATTTGCATGTCAAAAATAGTACAAACGATTATGTGGATCACATTATTACTTGTTATCGCCTTGGTTGCCATAGCCTTGTTACTTTTGGGCATCCGGGTCTTTTTTGTCAAAGGCGGCAAATTCCCCAACAGTCACATTCAGGGAAATAAGGCGTTGAAAAACAAAGGCATCCGCTGTGCAACTTCCGAAGCTAAAGGTATTCATTCATAAAGGAATTTAATCACATGAAACAATCGAACATCATTCATCTTGTGCTCGCTTTGGGCATCGTCATCTTGTTTGTATTACATTTTACCCAACGTCCGTCGGAATCCACCGATTTTGCACCCCAAACTGCAGACTCATCGGGTGTTGTCGCACGTTTGCCCATCGCCTATGTGAATGTAGACTCCCTATTGTTGCACTATAACTACTCCATTGATTTGAATGAAGTCTTGTTGCGCAAACGTGAAAATGCACAGGCGACACTCAATCAGAAAATGCGTCAATTGGAAACCGACATGGCCGAGTTTCAACGCAAACACGAAAACAATGCCTTTCTTTCCGAACAGAGTTTTAAAAGTCAACAACAAGGTTTGATTAAAAAACAGCAGGATCTTCAGAAACTGGAAGAATCATTGGCACAGGAACTGATGCAGGAACAACAAAGCATGAACAACTTGCTTCGTGATTCCATCTACCGCTTTCTGGAAACCTACAACCAGAAAAAAAATTACCACTTGATCCTAAGCAACACACTCAACGACAATGTCTTGTTGGCACATCCTATGTATGACATCACATCCGACATCATTGAGTTACTGAACGCACAATACGTTCCCATCGAAAAATAAGATTACGACATTTCAGGAAAGGCAGGAACTCGTTTTCTGCCTTTTTTTGTACCAATGCGACAAACTGTCACGTGAAAACTTATTGGCACGACTATTGTTTACAATGTATACATATAAGGAAAAAAGAACCCTATGGACATACAAATAAAAAAGCGATTAGCGGAGAGTGTAGAAGATTTTGATTCGGATTACATTCCGGTAATTGCCGACAACGATGAATACCAGGCGCTGAAGCAACGCGATATTCCGGAAGGGGTAGCGGTCTTGCCCTTACGAAACATGGTTTTGTTTCCCGGGGTTGTGATGTCTGTTTCCATTGGACGTGCCAAATCATTGCGTTTGGTACGAGACACCAATCAAAAAGAAGCCTTTTTGGCAGTGTTCACCCAAAAAGATGCCAACGTGGACGAACCCGGCATCAACGACCTGCACCCCATCGGTCTACTGGCGCGCATTTTGAGGGTGCTCGAGATGCCGGACAATTCAACGACCATCATCTTGCAGGGAGTAAAACGCTGTCAATTGGTGGAACTGAATCAGACCGATCCCTATTTGATGGGACGTGTCACCTTAAAGGAAGAAATTGCGGCCAGCGTAGAAGACAAAGAGTTTGAAGCCCTCATTCAGGCCATCAAAGACTTGTCCGTAAAAATCATCAAAAATTCAGGCAACATGCCTCAGGAGGCCGCGTTTGCGGTACGCAACCTGGAGCATCCCTATACCCTGATCAACTTTATCTGCGCCAACTTTGCGTTCAAACTCAGAGATAAGCTGCAATTACTGGAAATCGATGACATCAAAGAACGATGTTATCAATTGCTGGATGTCATGACCCGCGAATCCCAATTGTTGGAATTGAAGGTTTCCATCCAGTCCAAGGCGCGCGAAGACATCAACCAACAACAACGGGAGTATTTCCTGCAACAGCAGATCAAAACCATTCAGGACGAATTGGGTGGCAGTATGCAGGAACAGGACATTCAGGAACTGCGCGAGCGGGCATCCAAGAAAAAATGGGACGAGAAAACGGCGGGTATCTTTGAAAAAGAACTGGCCAAAATGGAACGCACCAGCCCCCACTCTCCCGAGTATTCGACCCAACTGAATTACCTAAATATTTTGTTGGATTTGCCTTGGAACGAGTATTCCAAGGACAATTTCAATCTCAAACGTGCCCGACGCATCCTCAACCGAGACCATTTCGGCTTGGACAACATCAAGGAACGCATTCTGGAGCATTTGGCGGTATTAAAACTCAAAGGTGACCTGAAATCACCCATTATCTGTTTGTATGGCCCTCCGGGAGTCGGTAAAACATCCCTGGGCAAGTCTGTGGCTGAAGCCCTGGACCGCAAGTACATACGCATGTCATTGGGCGGTTTGCACGACGAATCGGAAGTGCGGGGACACCGACGTACCTACATCGGAGCCATGCCCGGACGCATCATCCAGAATTTGATTAAGGCCGGCACATCCAATCCGGTGTTTATCTTGGATGAGATTGATAAGCTAAGCAGCGACTTCAGGGGCGACCCCTCTTCAGCCTTGCTGGAAGTGTTGGATCCGGAACAAAACAATACCTTCCACGACAATTACGTAGACATCGACTTTGATTTGTCCAAGGTACTGTTTATCGCAACGGCCAACAACATCGGAGCCATTTCGGCGCCATTATTGGACCGCATGGAACTCATTGACATCTCCGGTTACCTGACCGAAGAAAAAATCGAGATCGCCCACAAACACCTCATACCCAAGGAGGCTGCCAATCACGGCATACCCGACGGTCATTTGCAAATCAACCGACCGGCCTTGCGACACATCATTGAGTCGTATACCCGCGAATCGGGCGTACGTGATTTGGAGAAAAAAATTGCACGGATTATGCGCAAAGTGGCCGGCAAAATCGCCGAGGATGAGTCGTTTTCGGAAACCGTCAGTCCCGACAAACTGCACGATTATCTGGGTCTGGCACCCTATTCGCAGGATGTATACGAGGGCAACGAATACGCCGGTCTGGTGACCGGACTGGCCTGGACGGCTGCCGGAGGAAAAATTCTCTACATCGAGTCCAGCCTGAGCCGAAGCAAAGCCGGCAAACTGACACTGACCGGTAATCTGGGCGATGTGATGAAAGAGTCGGCCGTCATTGCCTTGGAATACATCAAGGCACACGCAGCCATGCTCAGCATCAACGAAGCGATCTTTGACCAATGGAACGTGCACATCCATGTGCCCGAAGGCGCCATTCCCAAGGATGGTCCCTCCGCAGGGATTACCATGGTAACCTCCCTGGCCTCCTCGTTTACACAACGCAAGGTCAAAAAGGATCTGGCCATGACAGGAGAAATCACCCTAAGGGGACGCGTCCTACCGGTAGGCGGCATCAAGGAAAAAATCCTTGCGGCCAAACGTTCGGGCATCAAGGAACTAATCCTGTCCAAAGACAACGAAAAAGACATCCGGGAAATCAAGGAAACCTACATCAAAGGACTCACGTTCCACTACGTGCGCAACATTAAGGAGGTACTGGACATCGCCCTGATGGACGAATTGGTCGACCACCCCGTCAACCTCACCGTGGAATCACTTGGGAGCGTTGCGGTAGAGGGCCAAACCAATTAACAAATACAAAAAATTCGGCAGCCATACAGCCACGGCAGGGGTCATTGCTCCTCCCGTGGCAAAACTGCCCGATATGGTATCCAGCAGAATGTAGGTAAAGCTAATCAGCAAACCGACGCCCAGATGCAGACCCATTCCGCCTTTCACCTTACGTGAAGCCAGCGAAACCCCAATCAGCGTCAGAATAAAACAGGAGAAAGGAAAGGAAAACCGTCGATGGTATTCGATGGTGTATTCCTTAATGTTGGCAACTCCCCGCTGTTGCTGACGCTCCAAATAGGATTTTAATTCGGGCGTCGTCAACTGCTCACTCCAACCTTTTACGATAAAAAACTCGTCGGGATCGACCGGAATAAGGGTATCCATGCGGCTGCCCAATTCGACCGACTCATACAGTCCGTCAAAGGTGCGCAGCGTATAATCGTTGACAACCCAATGCGAAGCGGTATCCAGACGCACCGTTTTTGCGGTCAGTTTGGACACCAGTTTCTGATCCACATAAGATTCCAAAAAGAAATTGTGCCCGTTTTGGGTTTTGGAATCGTAGCGTTCCATATAAAAAATCACTCCGGGTTCAATCTCCATTTGGACGTTGCGCACGTAGTCGGTTTTGACCTTTTTGACGTATTGGTCCTCAAAATCCAGCCGCTTCTTGTTGGCGTTAGGAATCCACCAGGAATTCATAAAAAACATCATAACGGCCAAAAGCGTTGCCGATAGCATGTAGGGACGCATCATGCGCTTAAAGCTGACCCCACTGCTCAAAATGGCGATAATTTCACTGTCCGAGGCGAGTTTGGAGGTAAAGAAAATGACGGAGATAAAGATAAATAAGGGGCTAAACTTGACACCAAAGTAGGGAATAAAATTGAAGTAGTAATCCAACACAATGGCCGACCAGGGTGCATCGTTTTGCACAAACTTATCCAGTTTTTCATTGAAGTCAAAAACCACCACAATGGCCATGATCAGCAGGATGCTGTAGACGTACGATCCCAGAAACTTTCGGATCAGGTAGATGTCCAGTCGTTTGAAAAGTTGCTTAAAATGCATGCTACAGGCTTATAAACGTTGACTGACACGTTGCACCATGTCGTTTTTCCAGCTACTGAAATCGCCTGCAAGGATGTGCTTGCGGGCTTCGCCCACCAACCAGAGATAAAATGCCAGGTTGTGTATGGAAGCGATTTGCAAAGCTAAGAGTTCTTCGGCAATAAACAAGTGCCTCAAATAGGCCCTGCTGTACAGACGATCCACATCGGCCGCTCCATCGGCTTCAATGGGCAAGAAATCGTTGGCCCACTTTTTATTGCGCATGTTCATGATGCCGTTTTTGGTAAACAACATACCGTTGCGTCCGTTTCGGGTGGGCATGACGCAGTCAAACATATCCACGCCACGGGCGATGCCCTCGAGCAGATTGGCCGGGGTGCCCACCCCCATCAGGTAGCGCGGTTTATCTTTGGGTAGTATTTCATTGACCAGCTCAATCATCTCATACATTTTTTCCGTCGGTTCGCCCACAGCCAGTCCGCCAATGGCGTTGCCGTCGCGTTCTTTGGAAGCGATGATTTCTGCCGATTGCCGACGCAAATCCGGATACACACAGCCCTGTACAATGGGGAACAGGGATTGTTGGTAACCGTACTTGGGGTCGGTATGATCAAAGCGATCGATGCAACGATCCAGCCAGCGATGGGTCAATTCCATGGATTTTTTGGCTTCGGCATAGGTTGCCGTACCCGAAGTACACTCATCAAAGGCCATAATGATGTCAGCCCCAATGATTCGTTGGGTATCCATCACGTTTTCCGGCGTAAATAGGTGGCGCGAGCCGTCAATGTGAGACTGGAAGGTAGCACCTTCTTCGCGCATTTTGCGTCGGTGTGCCAGAGAAAAGAGTTGAAAACCGCCGCTATCGGTCAGTATGGGGCGATCCCAGGAATTGAATTGGTGCAAACCGCCGGCCTGCTCCAAAATGGACAAACCGGGACGTAGGTATAAGTGATACGTATTGCCCAGAATGATCTGTGCCTTGACTTGTTCCTTTAATTCGGTCATGTGTACCGCCTTGACGGATCCGATGGTACCAACGGGCATAAAGATCGGCGTTTCGATCGTACCGTGGTCTGTCGTAAGGACTCCGGCTCTGGCTTCGGAGTTGGGATCGTTGGCGATGCGTTCAAATGTCATGTAGTTGCGTATTTGGGAGCAAACTTACGGAAAATTTTAAAAAGGAGCGCAAGGCTGACTCCCGAATATTCCGTAACTTTGCCGGCCATGAACGTATTTGACATCAGCATCATTGCGATCGGGCTGTCCATGGACAGTCTAGCCGTTGCCTTCACTTGCGGCACCGTTCTGAAACGCTTTGAGTGGAAACCGGTTCTGCGTATCCTAATCGTGTTTACGCTGTTCCAGGCATCGATGCCCGTTGCTGGCTGGTGGTTGGGCAAGCAATTTGTGGAGGTGATCCAGCACTGGGATCATTGGATTGCGTTTGGCATTTTAAGCCTGTTGGGCCTCCACATGATCTGGGAATACATCCGATCGGCACGTCAACCGCATAAAACCAGCCGATTGAATCCAAGGCGCAAGCGGGTCGTCTACAGCTTGGCCCTGGCAACCAGCTTGGATGCACTGGCCGTCGGCATCCCCTTTTCGTTTTTATCCTTCAATCTGTGTCTGGCCGTATGCCTCATTGGTGCGAGTACCCTGTTGTTTACTTCACTGGGACTTTGGTTGGGTATGCGCTATTGTTGTCGCTTTCGCATTCCTGCAGAACTGTTCGGAGGCCTGATATTAATTTTTATCGGCATAAAAATCCTGATTGAACACCTTTCTGTCTGAGATTTTTTGTATCTTTGATTCCGTATGGATTTTATTAATAAATGATAGAATTGGATAAGAGTATGGAAAAAAGTATCAAAGGAACACGTACGGAAAAGAATCTGTTGACTTCTTTTGCCGGTGAATCTCAGGCGCGCATGCGTTATACCTATTTTGCCAGCGTGGCAAGAAAAGAAGGTTACGAACAAATTTCCGCGATTTTTGAAGAAACCGCCAACCAGGAAAAAGAACACGCAAAACGCATGTTTAAGTATCTGGAAGGGGGCATGGTCGAAATCACCGCCAGCTATCCTGCCGGTGTGATCAGCACCACGCTTGAAAACCTGAAAGCAGCCGCTGCCGGCGAACACGAAGAATGGTCACTGGACTATCCCGAATTTGCACGCATCGCCGAGGAAGAAGGGTTTAAGGAAATTGCAACCATGTACAAGGCCATTGCAAAAGCAGAATTGGGCCACGAAAACCGCTATTTGAAGCTGGTAGCCAACATCGAAAAAGGTGAAGTTTTCAAACGCGAAGAAAAAACCAAATGGCAATGCCGCAACTGTGGATACACACACGAAGGCAAAACCGCACCGGGCAACTGCCCTGCCTGCCAACATCCGCAGGCGTATTTTGAAGTCGAAAAAGAGAACTATTGATTTCGATTCAATCAAAAATAATGGAACCGGTTGTTTCAATCGAAATTGATTCAACCGGTTCTCATTCCCACTCCCGCTCCAAAACGGGCCACTTAAAAATTGTCTGTTCAACGCTGCAAATGTACGCATGGATTTTCAGACAGCTTTTAACATAGGGTAAAAAACGCAGCAGCATGGAAAATAGACATCGCAATGAAATCGCAGAAGCGATTGATTTTTTCTATACCTACGTTCAATCCACCTCACCGGTCTCTCCCTCCTCTTGGGAAGCACTGCGTGGCATTATGGTGGAAAATACGGCCGTCAAAGGCGAACGCATCCTGGATTACATGAAAATCGAGCAGGCTGTACGTTTCCTGTACCGGGGCATCGTCAAATGCGAAGACCACTTCAACGGGAAAACCTACGTCTATGATTTTCGCATGGCACCCATTATCTTATCCGAAACGGTTTCGTTTTTTAACGGCATTCCCTCGCGCATTACCCTGGAAGCCATCACCGATTGCGGTTTTATCGAATTGCCGCGTCATTCCTTGTTGCATCTGCTACAAAACCACACCGACCTGGCCGTCTTCGCGACCAAAGGGGTGGCCAATTACCTGGGCATGACCCATTACAAACAGGCTTTGCTGCGTACACTGGATGCCGAACAGCGCTACAAACATTTCCTGCTGGAATACCCGCAGGTGGCCAAGGCGTGCAAATTGTCCGACATCGCCTCCTACATTGATGTGACACAACAAAGCTTGAGCCGTTTGAGAAAAAACATCGATTGGCAACACGATGAATCGGAGCTCAAAGCCCTAAACAACGAGTTGGCGCTTATCCACGGGATTGGATAAAGAGGCCCAACTTCTTATCCGTTTGCGTGGTATGCTCCCGAAACCAGCTTAACAGAAAATTAATGAGATTAGCCTGATCGATGTACTCGGATTCAAACGTCATCATAATGTTTGTGAGCTGATTCTTCAACAGGTCGTGCTCTTTTTTTTGCACCGCATAATCCGGATAATCCGTAAAAATCATAATGTTCTCCTCACTAAAAAAGTGAAAGTCGACATACTTGTACAACTCCTTGACCAACAAGGTAATATGCTCCTTCTTTACGTTGTTATCATAGGCACTGCAAATTTTTTGAATCAGACCGACAAACAACTTGTGCTCGTTATCGATGGACTCTACGCCCACTTCGTATTCTTTTTTCCACGAGATTATCTCATTCATAGCGTTCCTGTATTTGAGGTCCAATATACGATGTTTTTAGGCCACCGGCATCAATGATGATTTTTTGAAGGATCATTCCCGGGTCTACGCTGTAAATGCGCAGCGTATGCTTGCCGGGACGGTCGATCCGTACCGTTGTCTGATTGATGGCCGTATTGCGAATGACGTTGGAGGCCCACTCCATAGAGTATTCCTTCACGTCGTTGTGATGGATCACAGGCGCCTGATCATCGACCTGTACCCCATACCGGGTGCTGTGATGGGTATCAATGGGAAAAAGCGGAAGCATGTAGGTATGGATGGTGACTTCTCCCGCTTCCTGCACGTCAAAATCATATTCTACATACGATCCATCACCGGAATCGTGGATGGCATTGCCCAATTGAAGTGCAGCATTGGAATAGCCCAAGCCATTGATGGATTGAAAACGGATGCCTCCCACTTCTTTTTTGCGTTGATACGCTACCGGAGATAGGCTGATGACGTCTGCTCCCGATGCGTTTACCGGAATTTGTTTTGTTTGAATTCCGTCGGTTACGGTGATTGTTCCATGCGCCTGGCTTCCCGCCGGAAGCGCTGCCCAATCGACGGATACCGATATTCGATCCTGAAGGTCCACCCTACCCTCGGTTTTGTTGAGCACAATCCAGTCGTGCGAGGTCGTTGCTTTCCAGTCAAACGGCAGACTGCCGGTGTTGTAGATTTCAAAATACTGCGCTATCAGATCGTTTCGATCAAATCGGGAAAGCATGTCCTGTATTTCCATGTTTGCATCTTGGGGCAATTCGATGGTTTGGGTTGGGGAAAGTTGCACTTCGGGCAGAAATCCGGGAGCCGTCATCATGCCGTCCCACTTTCCATCCAGCAAGCCGTTGTAGCTGGCTGTAAGCAGCGCCAAGCTGTCGTGATATAGTCGGACGTCCGTTGCCAACGCATTGGTCAGCGACCTGCCTTGTCGGGCATACCAGCGATTTTTCTGTCCGATCAGCATTTCGTGGTTGTAGAGGGAGGCGCCTTTGACCGGGTAATAAACCAGTTCAAAAAAAGCCGCTTTTTTTTCTTCCGGCAAGGCGTCCAAGATGCTTTTGGCCATTTCCGATATGCGATGGTATTCCTCCAGACGGGTTTCGGCTTCGTTGTAATGGACAAATGAGAACTCGGTGTCCTTGACTTCTTCAAACATATAAATGCTGTTCCACTTCCAGTCCCAGGTCATGTATTCCGGTTTGCGGGTAAAGCCGTGGTAGTAATAGCGATCCAAAATATAAGCCAATGACTCTCTGTACTCCGATCCAAAAATGGAAGCGAGCATATCGACCGCATGTTCGTTGATGTTATCGAAGGTAAAGGCATCGAAGTCCCAGGCCATGTCCAAAAACAGTTGCATGCCCAGTTCGCCGGGTTTGATGTCACCCACATTCAACAGCCAATACGTATCGGCACCCAAAGAGAAAGCTTTGTGCATTTCGGCATACATCAGGGCGGGTGGCGTGGTGTTGAGCCACAGGTAATCGTTGGGCCAACCCAGATAGGAAATGTGATAGTAGACGCCGGATCCCCCGGCACGTTTCCGTTCTTCCTTGTTGCTTAACTTTTTTATATAGCCGTAGTTATCGTCCGGCCAGACAAGGGTGATGTCTTCGGGCACTTCGAGCCCCTTTTCGTAGAGCCCCAACACTTCTTTGTAGGGAACAAAAATCTGAGGAATTTCGGTGACAGGTTTGTCGATGTATTTGGACAAGAGTCCACGCTGATCTCCAATAGCCTGATCCAGCATTTTTAGCTTTTCTTCGTCTGAATCTCCTTTCATGCCTTCGTCATGCATGCCTCTCAGAGCAATGGTGTAGATATTCTCATTTCTGTGTGCCTGTTTTACGCGATGATCGAGCACGTCAACAATTTGTTGCTTATTGCTTGCGTAGTTCCATTCTCCCTGTGTGTTCTTATCCCACTCACTGGCATTGTTGTACAAAAGGGGTTCACAATGACTGGTTGTGACCATGATGCCGTAGGCTTCGGCCATTTCCATGTTGCCGGGCACCGTATAGAAGGCCTTGGTGCATTCGTGCATGGCGGGAGCCATCATGTTTGCCTTGAGACGCAGGAGCAATTCGAACACCTTTTCGTAGGTGTTGGGGCCGATGTCGCCCACTTCCGGATCGATGTGTTTTGCGGCCCACGGATGCAAGCCCCAGTCTTCGTCGTTGAGGAAAACACCCCGATACTTAACCGATGGCGCTTTTGATATGTAAGGCAGGGCATGGAGATACAAATGATTGCGTTTCGTTACCGGGACATCCGCCCACCAGTACCAGGGAGAAACTCCCATCGCTTCCGAAAGGCTAAAGGCGCCGTAGGCCGTTCCGCGTCGATCGCTTCCGGCCACAACCAGGGCCTTATCGACTCCTTTGAACGGCTTTTCGACCACCTGAATGGCGTAGCGCTCCCATTGACCTTGAATATCCCCCACATTCAGCCGTTTTTGTGCAATGAGCCGATCAATCCAGGCATTTTGACCGATGGTGCCAATGATGACGACGTTCCCCTTTGAGCGTTTCGATTGGGTTGCGACGTCCGGTTTTATGCCCGTGACGCGTTCGATGTCTGATGCCAACAGTCGGGCGGTACGTTGAACCAATTCCACGTCTCTTGAGTCAACGTATATGGAAGCCGTCGTTTGTGGACTGACAAGGGCAAACGACGATTTTCCTTCGAAAGGCGTTTCGGAGACTTGTATCTGTGCCCACAGCAACTGGGGCAATAAAAATAGGACTAA
>JAQVXI010000072.1 GCA_028709215.1 Bacteroidales bacterium | reverse complement strand
TTGCAATTCCGTCCCCGAAAATTGAACGGGATGCATCGTTTGCGCCCAAACGGTGGAGAGCCCCAACCAACAAACCAGCCCCAGTAGGGCTTTACTTACGTACATGTGCTTCATACTGCATACGATTTAAGAACTTACTGTGTTTTATACTTATATATACGAAACAAGCCCCCAAATCCCTACATACATATCAAAAAAAATCGACCCGAGAAAACCCGAGTCGATTCATATACAAAAGCTTACAACCGCTACATGGGATGATTGGCCGACGCATACAGACCGATAAACGTACCCACAAAACCTCCGGCCTTTTGCGTACTCAAATGGGTGGCATCTGCCTTTTCATACAATAGATTCCACTGTTTTCCATCCATTGAATAATGAAAATCACACATACCATCCGTACCGGTAACCCGTAGACTGATGGCGCGTCGGGCTTCGGCTTTGTTCAACAAAACATGGGCGAGTGGTTGACGTTGCCCCCCTTCGATTCGAACAAGGACCAGTGCCTCCTGATCATCCCGTACGCTTTTCCCAAACAAAAACTGATGCTGTTCGTTCTGGAAAAGTGTCATTCCTCCAAACTGAGTCGAATCGTAAGGTGTATAATCCATTCGGGTTTCCACAGAAAAACGGCTGTGCTGCTGACGACGCAAAACGGCCGAAGGAGATGCTCGTTCCTCTGTATTGACTGCAAGCGGACGAATGCATAACAGGCCTTTTTCCATCGAATAAAAATCTTCCTGAGGCGTACGTATAAAGGCCCAAGAAGGATCCAGTGTATCTTGGTCAAAATCCTGCTCGTATACAAAATTACCGGTCGTTGGGCTTGCAGCCGGTTGAAGGTTATTTTTGTTTACAACGGTAGGGACCGCTTCACCTTTGCGTAAAATGATGGGAAAACCATTTTCCCACTCAACCGGCAACAAAAAGGTTTCACGCCCCGTATTGAAAAGCACATTCCCATCGTAGGGACGTACGCCTAAGAATACCGCCCACCAATCCCCTTCGGGCGTTTGAATCAAATCGGCATGCCCGGTAAAGGCAACCATGTCGTCGCGGTTCAAAGGCAAATCCCGCTGCGTTAGAATCGGGTTGTACGCTGCAGCCACATAAGGACCCCAGGGGCTTTTGCTACGAAAAATTACCTCCGAATGATCTTCTGCCGTACCTCCCTCGGCACACATCAGGTAATACCATCCGTTGATCTTGTACAAATGCGGCCCTTCAATCCAAATGGGTTTTTGATCGGGATAGACTCCGCCCCGTACGATTTCTTTGCTTCGACCGACGGTGCAATCGTTGGCCACATCAAACTCATGGATACGAATGGCACGTTGTTGTTCCCAATCCGCCTCCCTTTCCGGAACGTTGTTGTGTACAATGTATGCCTTGCCGTCCTCATCAAAAAAGAAAGAAGGGTCGATATCCGTCACTTCAGGCAACAGAATGGGATCACTCCAACCCATCGAAGGATCCTTTGTTTTGACAAAAAAATTACCCTTACCCCCCACGTCGGTTGTAATCATATAAAACGTGTCGTTGTACGGATTGTACTCAATCGCCGGTGCGTAAATGCCCTGTGAGATCTCCTGATTCGTCAACATCAACTGCGAGGGACGATCCAACACGTGTCCAATCGGTGTCCAATGAACCAAGTCTGAACTGGTAAAAATCGGAACTCCCGGAAAATGGGAAAACGAGGAATTGACCATATAATACGTCTCACCCTTACGACAAATGGAAGGGTCAGGATAATATCCGGCCAAAATCGGATTCAGGAACTGAGATTTGACATCAATAACGGTGTCAAAACGCGGGTCCATTCCTTCGTATCGGAACGAATCAAAACGGGCACAACCATCCATAGACACTTTCTTTTGACAGGAAAAACAGAGCAACAGACACAACGCTGCCACCAAAACAGACATTCGTTTTTTCATAACGCTATCGTTTGTTGGGTGATTCTTCCATAAATAAATACGAATCAGAATAGCCGCCAAAATCCACGACGATCTTTTGGAACACAATACCCGGATCCAACGGAGTCAGTGTCAAGACCTGTGTTCCATCATTTGTCGTAGGTACACTCAATCGAATCTTTTTTTCGATCACTCTGCGGGCAACGGTTGGGTAGAATACATCGTAAATATTCTCCGGTTTCTCGTTCAGGTTTCCATTAAAATTGACGGTTTGAGACGGTCCACCTTCAAACGCAACCGAGTACCTGTGCCCCTCCAAATTCTTAAATGCCAAACTCGATTTAACCACAACGTGCACCGTCACCTCCGTCACATGTTTCGGCAAGTTCATTTTATACGAGATTGACGCTCCCTCTACCGATTGTGTATAGGGCAATACAGCCATTCCGCTCAACGTACGACCACTATAAGGGATCACCGTCCATTGGGCATGGGCGGCCTCTTTTTTGGCATAATAATGTTCTGCCTCCATCGAAATATATCCGGCATCCGGTGCAAATACATAGTTGCCTATCGCCTGTTCCGGGTTTTCAATCCGAAAGACTTCAGGCAACGTATTCGCACGGAAATTGTCGTTCCAGGAAGTATAACCGATTTTTTTCTGAATCATCATATTTTTCCATTTGCCATCGGCCATTACGTTGTTGTAATCGTATTCCAATTCGGCATCCCGTTTGAATGTCCGCTCCACATTGTCTGCCCATTCGTTCGCTCTGGGATTGTTCTCGGCATACAGCTTATGGTTCATCGCTTGCGAATAATACATCTCATACAAATTGGCCATCGCCTGTACCGGGAACAAAATAAGCTGCTTGTATGCATCCCGATATTCCGGTTTCAGGGACATATATTGTCGCAACGCTTCCGTTTCCAGTTTCAAATATTCGTCCGAAACCTTTTTCCATTCACCCGTTTCCAGATTATACGTATTGCGATCCAACATTTCAGCCGTAACCCGACCGTTAAATTTGCTGTACAAGTTCAGAAGGCGCATTGCCTCATCGGCTTGCTCCTCACCAAACTGTTGTGCACAAAATGCACGCGGGTGATCCAACAAAGTAGCTGCTTTGTATCGGGTGGGATCCCAGGCCATATCCAAAAACAACGTAATGGGATACTCCATCGGCTTGATGTCACCCACATTCAACACCCACAACTGATCCACTCCATAGTCGTACGTAAGCTGCAACTGCTCCCACATGTGCTGAATCGGTGTATTGTTGATCCATTTGCTGTTGCGGGGTGCACCCACATAGTCCACATGATAATACATCCCCCAGCCTCCGGGATGTTTGCGTTCTTCTTCGTTCGGCAAGCGTCGCACATTGCCCCAATTGTCGTCACACAACAGCATGATGACATCGTCGGGTACACGCATTCCAGCATCGTAGTAATCCAGGACTTCCTTATATAAGGCCCATACCTGTGGGGTTTCTTTAGCAGGTCGCCCCGTCACCTTTTCGATAATTTTCCGTTGATTCTTGACCACTCGCTCCAACAATTGTACGTCGGTCTCGTTGGACATCGCTTCGTCTCCATCCCCACGCATGCCAATGGTCACCAAATCTTCGGTTCCGTTCATGCGTTCGATGCCCTCACGAAAAAACTGATCAATCACCTTCTGGTTGCTCGCATAATTCCATGCGCCATAATCTCTCCGCTTGCGACTCCACTCCTGATGGTTTCTGGCCATTGGCTCATGATGCGACGTGCCAATAATGACCCCCATTTCGTCGGCGACTTTGCTGTTTTGGGGATCGTCGGCATAGAACGCCCAACTCCACATCGCCGGCCACAGATAATTACCCTTCAGACGAAGAATCAATTCAAAAACACGTGTGTAAAAGCGATGATCTCCATAATTTGTACCATACGTATGTTTAACCCAACCGGTCAAACAGGGAGCCTCATCGTTGATAAAGATCCCACGATACTTAACGGCCGGCTCACCCATGGAATACGTACCCGGAATCACGTATAACTGATCCTTTTTATCGACCGGTACATCTGCCCACCAAGACCAAGGTGAAACGCCCATCTGCTCTGACAAATCGTATACACCATAAATAGTTCCGCGCTTATCGCTGCCCACAATCACCAGCGCCTGTTCAACACCCGGGAACGGATGATCGACCGTCTGCGTCTGGAATGTTTCCCATTTTCCTTTCAGGGATTGCACATCGATCAACTTGCGTTTGATCAAATCATCGATAAGTGCGCTTTTTCCCAACGTTCCCGCAAGAATCACACGATTGGATTCCGGAACGCGATCAAACGTCAGAGTGGGTTTATCCCCGGTCAGTTGAAGCAGGTCGTTCTGAAGATTCTCAACGGCCAAACGCACCCCCATATAATCGTCAGTATTCATCAACAACGGAGTCTGTGTTTTGGCATCGCGTATAACAAAATAGCCCTCACCATCTGACTGACTCACATAAGGCACACCAATTCTTGTCCCGGCAGAAGCAGACACAATACTCATCATCACAAGCAGGATGACTCCATAGATTTTATTTCCTCGCTTCATGTTATCTATATTACATATACGTTCGTACTACTGCTGTAAAAAACAGAGGTGCCTGGCGTTTATTTCACCAAGCACCTCAGTAGATAGAGAT
>JAQVXI010000035.1:15696-20063 GCA_028709215.1 Bacteroidales bacterium | reverse complement strand
GAGTTGAGAAGGGGTTTGATGGGACTTGTTTTGTTTGTTGCCATCTTGTTTTTATTGGGTATCTATGTGTATAAACCGGAGCCGGATTGTATTCAGGGAGAGGCTGTGGCTTCGGAGTTGCGCATTTCGGGCAAGGTACCGGGTAGAATTGCACAGTATTTGGTGGAAGAGGGGAGTCGGGTTAAGGCCGGGGATACGCTGGTGTTTTTGGAAAGCCCGGAATTGGAGGCCAAACTCATGCAAGCGCATGCTGCACGTCAGGCGGCCAGGGCGCAGCAAAAAAAGGCCAATAATGGTGTGCGTGAAGAATTGATTGCTACCGCCTACGAGATGTGGCAGAAGGCGTTGGTGGGTGTGGATATCAGCAAAAAGTCGTTGGATCGGGTTCAGCGTATGTTTGAGAAGGGTGTTGTTACGGCGCAGAAGCGAGATGAGGTGGAAGCGCAATACAAGGCTGCCCTTGCAACGGCCAATGCGGCGAAGGCTCAGTACGATATGGCTACAAATGGGGCAGAAGGAACGGACAAGGAAGCGGCGATGGCCTTGGTCGACCGCGCCAGCGGTGCGGTGATGGAAGTCGAATCGTATTTGACCGAAACGACGTTGGTTTCGCCCATTGATGGAGAAGTCAGTGAAATTTTTCCCAAAGTGGGCGAGTTGGTGGGGACCGGTGCGCCCATCATGAATGTGTTGGATGGATCGAATGTTTGGTTTGCGTTTCACATCCGGGAAGATCGTTTGAGTGACTTTCGCTTGGGCAAAAAAATTGATGTGCGCATCCCGGCATTAAACAATCAAACGGTTTCGTTGGAAGTTACGTTCATCAAGGCGTTGGCTTCGTATGCAACGGCAAAAGCGACCAAAACCAATGGTCAGTTTGATGCGAGAACGTTTGAAGTGCGTGCCAAACCCCTGCAACCCATTGACGATCTAAGGCCGGGTATGTCCGCTTTGCTCATTCCATAAAAAACTGCATGATGACGTTTTTTGATGCTTTTTTTTCGGTGGTTGCCCGCGAGCTGCGCCGCATGCGTAGCAATCCCGTTTACCTGACGGCGAGTGTGGGCGTGATGCTGTTTTGTTTCATCTTTTTTGTGTCCATATTTGAAGACGGACAGCCCCAGGATATGCCCATTGCTGTGGTGGATCAGGATCAGTCGGCACTTTCCCGGCAATTCCTGCGCAATTTGGATGCCGGTCCATTGGCCGAAATCGCGTTTCGCCCTTCGGATTATTCGGAAGCACGTGCGCTGATGCAACAGGGTAAGGTCTATGCCTTTGTGGTCGTGCAACCCAATTTTTCTTCGGATGTGTTGGCCAATCGTCGACCTGAAATCACGTTTTATGTCAACGATGCGTATTTGGTTGCCGGTTCGTTGTTGTTAAAAGAGATCACCTATATGGTTGAATTGACCGGTGGTGCCATTAAGCAAAATGTGTTGATGGCCAAAGGCATGGAGAGTCATCGTACGATGGGACTGATCCAGCCCATTCAGGTGGACATGCATTTGATCGGAAATCCCTGGGCGCATTATGGGGTGTACCTACTCAATCTTCTGCTGCCCGGGGTACTGCAATTGTCCATTCTATTGCTTACGGTCTACGCCCTTGGCATCGAACTCAAGGAGAAAACGGCGCCGGACTGGTTGCGTTTGTCACCAAATTCTTTTCTGACAGCCTTGATCGGCAAACTGTTTCCCTACACAATTCTATTTACGTGTTTGTCGGTCTTAACCAGTTTTGTGTTGTATCGATACCAGCAGTTTCCCTTACAGGTGTCGTTCGGATGGATGCTTTTGACCGGGTTCCTGTATGTATTGGCCTATCAGGCCGTTGGGGTCTTGATTTTTGGTATTACCCCTGTTTTACGGGACAGCGTGACCCTTTCGGCTTTGTATGGACTGCTTGGTTTTACCTTTGCCGGTTTTACGTTTCCCATCGAGCAACTGCCGTATCCGGCCCGAGTTTTCAGTCTATTCTTTCCGATCCGCCATTATTTCAATCTGTACGTCCCGTTTGCCCTCAACGGTCTATCGGTGCCCCACATCACGGCTTCTTTTGTGTCGCTTTTCGCCTTTCTATTGCTACCGATGGTCGTTTATGCGCGACTCAAAAAAGCTGCTACTCAATTGAATTTTCCTATAAAATAATCGCCACATGTTTACAAATGAAATAAAGGAACTGGTCAAAAACAGAGGTGTCGTTGTACTTTTGATCTTGGCTCCGATCGTCTATCCAATGCTTTACTGTGGACTCTATTGGAATGAAACGCTTTTGGACGTGCCCATCGCCGTAGTCGATCCTTCCAATACCAGCCTTTCGCGTCAATTTATCCGTCACATGGATGCCAGCCCCGATGTCGCCGTACACTGCCGATGCGCCAGCCTTGAGGAAGCCCGTCAACAATTTGCGTCGGGAGCGGTTCATGGCGTGTTGTCCATTCCGGCCGATTTCAGTGCCCTGCTCCAACGCGGCGAACAGGCCCATGTTTCGGTCTACAGCGACATGAGCAGTTTTTTGTACTACCGGTCCATGGTGCTGGCCAGCAACTATGTAGCCTTGGAGATGGGGCAGAACATACAGGTGCAACGTCTCTCTCAACAAGGCATCGTTGGAGCCCAATCCGATATGCTTGCCCGTCCCTTGCCCTACGAAGGGGTGGTTTTGTACAACTCTGATATGGGCTTCGCAAGTTTTCTGATGCCGGCCATTCTTATCCTCATCCTGCATCAAACCCTCTTCTTTGGCATCGGTATGGCAGCAGGAGCCGATCGCGAGGACAAGCGGCGTTTGTCCTGGAACACACTTTTCACCCGCAGCAGCCTCTATGTCCTGCTTTACGCCCTATTGACGCTGTACGTCGTCGGGTTCGTCCCCAAATTTTTCCACCTCCCGCACCTCGGAAATCCCCTTACGCTACTCGCCTTTGCCATCCCTTTTCTGCTGGCTACCGTATTTTTTGCACTGAGTTGTTCGGTGTTTAATCCCAACCGTGAAACGCAGCTCGTTTTGTTCCTGTTTTTCTCCCTGATCCTCTTATTCCTCAGCGGAATCTCCTGGCCCGAATCCAACTTGCCCGCCTTTTGGCGCATCTTCGCCCAACTCTTTCCGGCAACCTTCGGCATCCGAGCCTACATCAAAATCAACAGCATGGGCGCCGGAATCGCTCAGATCCAAACCGAACTCGCTGGCTTGTGGATACAAACGGCAGTCTATTTCATCACAGCCCTCCTCACACATCGTTGGGCACTGCAACGCCAAACCAGAAATTGTCCCAATTAATAGGTATTTTGCCTCCGCAAAAATCATTTTCTGCCGCCAACCCTTATCTTTGTAAAAAAAGAAAGGTATGTCCGAACACCATTCACACATACACCGCCACGATCCTACCGCTCAAAGCCCCCATAGCGCCCACACCGCTCATGGCGATCACGCCGCCCATGGCAATCACACCGCTCATGGCGCCCATGGCGCTCAAAGCGGTCGCAATCTGGCCGTTGCCTTTTTGCTCAACCTGAGTTTCTGCCTCATCGAACTAATCGGTGGCCTACTGACCAACAGCGTCGCCATCCTTTCTGACGCCGTTCACGACCTGGGCGACAGCATCTCCTTAGGTATGGCCTGGTACATGCAACGCTTTTCCCGTCGTAAAGCAACGCAAACCTACAGCTACGGATACAAGCGTTTTGCCCTACTCAGCGCCCTGCTCAACTCCGTCATCCTTTTTTCCGGTTCCATCTTCGTCCTCATCGAAAGCAGCAAGCGCTTCTTTGAGCCCGCCGAAACCCATGCTCAAGGCATGTTTCTGCTGGCCATTCTCGGAGTCGCCGTCAACGGATACGCTGTCTTGCGCCTAAAAAAGGGCAGCAGCCTAAACGAACGCGTCGTCTCCCTACACCTCCTCGAAGACGTGTTGGGCTGGATCGCCGTCCTGATCGGCAGTGTGTTGATGTGGATTTTTAATTGGACCATCATTGACCCCATTCTCTCTGTCGGCATCGCCGTCTACATCCTCCTGCACGTCTACCGCAACTTCAAGGAAGTCTTTCGCATTTTCCTACAAGGTACCCCCGAACACGTTGATGTCGAAAAGGTACGCCAACAATTGCTTTCGCTTCCCCCGGTCAAAGGCATACACGACCTTCATGTCTGGTCCATGGATGGTGAGTATGTGGTCCTTACCGTACATTTGGTTGTCTCCAAAACGCTTACTTCAGAGGAGCGTGTTGCTTTACGTTCCGAAACGCGTTCTCTTCTCAGTACTTTGGGCATCGATCATCCGACCATTGAGGTGGAGTCGGAGGTGGAGTCGGAGGGTTGTGTGTTTTCGTGTTGATGTCTCGCTGACGCTCGAATGTGTTGCTCGC
>JAQVXI010000035.1:13049-15596 GCA_028709215.1 Bacteroidales bacterium | reverse complement strand
ACGACGGGCGCAATGCGCGCACGCACGGAAGTCGGCGGTGTCTGTTTTTAAGTACACGGTGTATCCGTGCGTGCGCTGTGTGGCGACAACGTCGCCGCACGCTGGCCTTGCCAGCTGCATTGCGCCCGTCGTTGCTTTCGTTGCGCCCGCAAACCGCCTACTGTATTAACCATTCGCCCGAAGGGCGCACATTCGAAACGGAACGTTTCGACACATTAAAAATCCGCAGGATTTTTACACATTCTTCTGTATTCATTCGACCGAAGGTCGACACATTCAACGCGCAGCGTTGACACATTAAAAAACCGCAGGTTTTTTACACATTCAAAACGTTCCGTTTTGACACATAAAAAACCCGCGGTTTTTTTTATTTATGCGAAGCAGCGCTTACTCAAACAAATTCCGGAACTTCTCAAAAATCCGACGACTGATGCTCGGACTCGTCTTAAAATTTTCCGACTCCTCAAGCTTCTCAATCAACTTTTTCTCATCCCGAGACAACGCCTCCGGCACATAGACGCTGATGTTGACCAGCAAATCCCCCGTACCGTAACCGTTGACGGAAGGGAGGCCCTTGCCACGTAGACGTAAAATCTTGCCCGGCTGGGTGCCTGCTTCGATTTTGACCTTTACCCGACTCTCGATCGTCGGAATCTCCACCGTGCCACCCAAAGCGGCGGTGGGGAAACTGAGGAGTAGATTGAAAATCAGGTCGTTCTCATCGCGGATCAATTCCGGGTGCTTTTCTTCTTCCACCACGATCAGCAAATCACCGTTCACACCCCCGCGACGGGCCGCATTGCCTTTGCCCGACATGGACAACTGCATCCCTTCGGCTACACCGGCAGGAATGTTGATGCTGATGATTTCCTCCTGTTGCAAAAGGCCTTCACCCTGGCAGTGGCTACACTTGCGCGTTATGGTTTTGCCTTCACCCTGGCAATCCGGACAGACGCTTTGCGTTTGCATGCGTCCAAGAATCGTATTTGAAATGCGTGTGACCGTACCCGTTCCGCGGCACGTGTTGCAGGTGGTAAATGCATTGCCGCCATCCGCTCCCGTGCCGTTGCAATGCTGGCAGGAAACGTGCTTGCGCACCTTGATTTTTTTCTCGGCACCTTTGGCAATCTCTGCCAAATTCAGTTTGACGCGAACCCGTAGGTTGCTGCCGCGATTGACGTGTTGGCCGCCCCGGCTACCGCCGAAGCCACCGAAACCGCCGCCACCGAAATGGCCGCCAAAAATATCCCCAAACTGAGAGAAAATATCGTCCATGCTGAAACCACCACCGCCGAAACCGCCGCCGGCTGCACCACCGACACCGGCGTGACCGTACTGATCGTACCGCTGGCGCTTTTCGGAGTTGCTTAATACCTCGTAGGCTTCAGCCGCTTCCTTAAATTTTTCCTCCGCTTCCTTATCGTCCGGATTTTTGTCCGGATGAAATTGAATCGCTTTCTTTCGATACGCTTTTTTTATCTCCTCGTCACTAGCCGATTTGGATACGCCCAGTATTTCGTAGTAATCCCGTTTGCTTGACATACGCTCTATTTAACTTATTCGCCCACAACCACTTTGGCAAAGCGAATCACCTTGTCGTGTAAATAATATCCTTTTTGTACACAATCCACAATTTTGCCTTTCAACGCCTCGTTCGGTGCCGGAATGGTGGCAATGGCTTCGTGTACATCCGTGTCTAAGGGCAACGCCTCCGTTTCGATCGGTGTCACACCATTCTGTTTCATAAATCCGGACATTTTGGTATGAATCAGGCGCATCCCTTCTTTGACCCCTTCAATGTCTTGAGCCGTTTCCATAGCCTGTAGACCGCGTTCCACATCGTCCAGGACAGAAATGACGCCAATCAGAACCGATTCACCACCCGTTTTGATCAAATCCGCTTTTTCGCGCAACGTACGTTTGCGGTAGTTGTCGTATTCGGCCATCGTGCGCAGCAACGTATCGTTGAGTTGATCGTATTTTGACTGAAGGGCAGCCAACGCATCCTCCTCGGTAGCTTTCTCTTCGGTCACTGTTTCGGTCGCTTCGGTGGTTTGCTCCGTATCTGTTTTTACTTGCTCAGTAGACTGAGCCGTCTCCTTATTTTCTTGCTCTGTGGATTGTTCTTTGTTCTTTTTCATATCGTTCTAACTTGCTATCAATTTTACACAAAAAGCCTGCCAAATCGTCTGCTTAGACGAAATGGCAGGAGAATGGCAGTTTTTTACGCTGCAAATCAGTCAATTTGACCGCTCGGCCCATCGTTGGGCACACAGGCCGAACAAATCAGGTTGCGGTCACCAAACGCATTGTCCACCCGTGCCACCGCAATGGCAAACTTATTCACCCAATCCGTACCGGCAGGATCTCCGGCCTCGCTTCGGCTGTAGGGGTGCGTCCACGTGTCCGCAAGCAACTCATAGGCCGCGTGCGGTGACTGACGCAGGACGTTGTCCTCGGCATCCGCTGCACCCGTTTCAACCGCTTGGATCTCCAAACGAATCCGGCGCATGGCCTCGATGAACCGATCCAATTCCTGCTTGGGTT
>JAQVXI010000035.1:0-12949 GCA_028709215.1 Bacteroidales bacterium | reverse complement strand
TAGGCCGCGTGCGGTGACTGACGCAGGACGTTGTCCTCGGCATCCGCTGCACCCGTTTCAACCGCTTGGATCTCCAAACGAATCCGGCGCATGGCCTCGATGAACCGATCCAATTCCTGCTTGGGTTCGCTCTCGGTCGGCTCCACCATTAGGCAACCGTGCACAGGAAACGAAAGGGTGGGGGCATGAAAACCGTAATCCATCAAACGCTTGGCCACATCCGTTTCCGTTATGCCGGCAGACTTGAACGGACTGCAATCAAAAATCACTTCGTGTCCCACACGTCCTTTTTCGCCCGTATACCGAACCGGATAGGCATCCTCAAGGGATTTGGCGATGTAATTGGCCGACAACAGGGCCATCTGAGTCGATGCCCGCAAGCCCGAAGCACCCAGCAGTCGCAAATAGGCGTAGCTGATTGGGTACAAAAGAAAATGACCATAGGGCGCAGCCGAAACGGACGAACCCGTTTGCTCCGGCAAAAAATCGGCCAGCTCCTGCGTGCAACAAATCGGTCCCGCGCCCGGGCCGCCTCCGCCGTGGGGCATGGCAAACGTTTTATGCAAATTCAAGTGGCAAATGTCCGCCCCAATAAAACCGGGACTGGTCCAGCCCACTTGCGCATTCATGTTGGCTCCATCCATATACACCAGCGCACCCGCCTGATGCACCCGGTCGCAAAGCGCGCGGATGCGGGACTCAAACAAGCCGTAGGTCGACGGATAGGTGATCATGCAGGCAGCCAGGCTGTCACTGTGCCTTTCGATGGTTTCGCACCAATCCTGCCAATCGATGTTGCCCTCTGCATCGCAACGCACCGTAATCGGTGTGTAGCCGGCCTGAACAGCACTCGCCGGATTGGTACCGTGCGCCGAAGCAGGAATGAGCACCTTGTTGCGGTGACTTTCGCCTTTGGCCTCCCAATACGCACGGATGGTGCGCAAGCCGGCATACTCGCCACTGGCTCCCGACGTCGGTTGAAGGCTGCAAGCCGCAAATCCCGTGACCGAACAAAGCATTTCCTTCAACTCCTCCAGCAGACGCAGATTACCCGCCGCCTGCTCTTTGGGCGCATGCGGATGCATACCCGCAAAGCCGGTAAACGTAATGGGGATCATTTCCGCCGCCGCGTTGAGCTTCATCGTGCACGAACCCAGAGGAATCATGCTTTGCGTCAGGGACAAATCCTTATTTTCCAACTGCTTGAGGTAACGCATCATCGCCGTTTCTGAAGCATAACGGTCAAAGGCATCTTGGGGCAGCAATACCGCTTTGCGCAGCAGACGCGCATCCAGCGCCTGAATCGCTTCAAAGCGCTCCGTTCCGTTCGTAAAACTGGCCTGATTGCCGGCTGCTTCGGCAAACACATCCAGCAATACATCCAAATCGTCCGGATCCGTCGTCTCGTCCAGACTCAGACGAACCGTATGCGCCGACGGATAGGCCAGATTGATCTCGTATTCCTTCGAAAGGCGTTGAATGTCCTCCATTCGTGCCGTATCCGGCAGGTGTAACAGCAGCGTATCAAAGTAAGCCGTATTCAGATTTCGATACCCGAAGATCGACAAGGCATCGCTCAAATAGGCAGCCATGCCGTGGATGCGGGCCGCCATGGAACGCAAGCCTTCAGCCCCGTGATATAACGCATAAAAAGCGGCCAAATTGGCCATCAAGGCATTGGCGGTACAAATGTTGGACGTCGCCTTTTCCCGCTTGATGTGTTGTTCCCGTGTTTGCAAAGCCATGCGGTAGGCCGGTTTGCCGTTTTTATCCTTAGACAAACCAATGATGCGCCCCGGAATATCCCGTTTGTAGGCCTCCGTAGCCGCAAAATAGGCCGCATACGGACCGCCGAAACCCATGGGGATGCCAAAACGCTGACTGCTGCCAAAGGCCACATCCGCACCCATTTCGGCCGGTGTTTTCAACAAACAAAGCGCCAGTAGATCGGCCTGCATGGCTACCTTCAAGCCCGCCTCGTGCCATTCTTCGATCGAATCACTCCAATCCTCCACCTGCCCATCTGCGTTCGGATAGGCCAGTACGACGGCAAAATGAGCCGCCGTAGGACGAAAAGCAGCGGCATTGCCAAACTCCAATTGAATGCCTTGTGGCAAACAACGGGTTTTTAAAACCGCCTGTACGTGCGCAAACAATTTGTGGTCAACAAACAACGTATTGGCCGCGCGTTTATCCTTGCCTCTGCTGTGAAACAACATCCAAGCCGCTTCGGCTGCAGCCGTAGCATCATCCAGTAAAGAAGCGTTGGCCAACGGCAGACCGGTCAGATCGCTGATGAGCGTTTGAAAATGAAACAAGCCCTCCAGACGGCCTTGGGAAATCTCGGCCTGATAAGGCGTGTACGAGGTATACCAACCCGGATTTTCCAGCACGTTGCGGCGCAAGACCGGAGGAAGAAAGCAATCGTACCATCCTTCACCCAAGTAGGAAGTATAAACCTGATTTTCGGAGGAACGATCTTCGAGCAACTCAAGCAGTTGCCCCTCTGTCAAAGGCGATTCAAGCAACGGTGAGGAAAGTATCGATTCCTGTACAATGTCTTCAGGAAGCGTATCCTTCATGAACGAATCCAAATCCTTTGCTCCGATTTGACGAAGCATTTCCGGAACATCCGACGGACGGATTCCGATGTGACGGTTGGCAAATGCACCCATGATTGTAGTTTAAGCGAGTAGGTCGATGATGCCCGACTCGAGATGAGATATTTTTTCACAATAGGTATCGTGTACAATGTACGTGTCTTCCAGTCCGACGGCACCCACGCCTTCAATGACAAACTTGGGTTCCACCGCCAAGACCATGCCGGCTTCCAAGGGATCTTTGGCGCGAAGCGCCAGTACCGGCGGCTCGTTGATGACCAGTCCGACACCATGCCCCACAAAACGGGCCTGCTGCGTGCTGCCCATAAAGCAATCCGACAAACCCGCTTTTGATGCAATATCCAAGGCCAGCTGATGCATGTCCTCGCAAATGGCACCGGCCACCATGCGCTCCTGGATCGCATCCTCGATTTCAATGGCCACCTGATGCGCCCGATAGGCCTTTTCACTGAGTTTTCCCAACGAAAAACTGCGTGTAATGTCGTCCAGATAGCCCGTAAAATTTCCGCACATATCCACCATGACGCTGTGTCCTTTTTGCAAAACCGTACCGTTGGCACCGATGGGATTGCTCGGGTCACCGGCGCCGCCCAGCGCAAAATCGTAGGGAGAGGGAGCCGCTGCGTTATCACCGGCCAGCACGCTGCCCATAAAGGCTTCCATGTCGCCAAACGTACGGAATAGACCCTTGTTTCCTTCCAGACGCATCAGGCGTTCGATTTCAATCGAAAAATCAATGTCCGTCATGCCTGGCCGGTAAACCGAAGGGATCTTGGCATAGGCCCGAACGTGTGCCGCCGCCGAAGCGCGCAGCAGATCCAATTCGTAATCGGTTTTCACGCTGCGTACGTAGCGCAGCGCACGGGTACCGTCCACCAATTCGCTTGAAGCAAAGCAGGCTTGCAGGCGCAACCAGTCCGTATGGCTCATTTCGCCGGCTTCTACCAGCATGCGTGAAGGGATGTGTTGGCCGTGATCCAGCAACAGACCGGGCATGTCTTCCGGCTTGCGGATGCCAAACGTCGGAATGTCCTCCAAACGAAAACCTTCCGGTCTGCGAATGAATAGGGTAGAGGCGCCTTCGGCCGGAATAAAATGGTAACCGCTCACTACCTGACCGGTGGTATACAATAGATTGACCGAAGTCGAAATCAGGCAGGCTTCCATATTGAGCGCCAGCAGTTGGCGCTGTATTTTTTCAATGCGTCGTTTGCGTTCGTGTATCATAATCGAGTATATCGTAACAGATTTGATTGAGTCTGCAAAGTACGCGAATTCTTTGATAAAAAAAAAGGCGAGACCGAAGCCTCGCCGTTTGAAAAATCCGCTTTATGCAATGTCAATGACACGTGCCGGTTTTTCCTTGGCTTCCTCACGCTTGGGAACCCAAACCGTCAAAATACCCTTTTCGTAACTTGCGCGGATGTTGTCCGTGTCTGCATACACCGGCAAGGCAAAACTGCGCTTAAATTGATTGTACGAAAATTCCTTGCGATGGAATCGATCGCCTTCGACCGCAGTCTGTTCTTTTTCGGAAGAAACTTCCAGCGTACGCTTCTCAACGTGAATGTGAAAATCGCTTTTTTCCAGACCGGGAGCCGCCAACTCAATGCGGAAACCATCCTTGTTTTCGATGATGTTGACCGCCGGGCTTGAATTCCAATCACTGTCGTTCAGGAAACGATCGGCAAATACATCACTCAATACCGGGTAAAACGGGTTCTGACGTCTAACTGTTGTAAACATAATTTTGTCCTCCTATTGGTTAAATTAAAATATTCGTTTTAACCCAATAAGAGCAAAGTCTGTGCCATAGACCAATAGATGACAAAATGGCGTATTTACAATATTCGTACTGCCATAATGGCAAATATTAGGAAATAAACGGGTTGTGTTGCTTCTCCTTGCCGATGCTGGTTACCGGCCCGTGTCCACAAAACACGTCCGTATCCTCCGGCAAAACCAATAATTTGCTTCGAATCCCATCGATCAGTTGTTCGTAATTGCCGCCGATCAAATCTGTACGTCCGATACTACCTTTAAACAACACATCTCCTGCAAACAAGCAGGCATTGTTGGCATTGTACAAAACGATGTGGCCGGGTGCATGGCCGGGCACTTCAAACACGTCAAAGCATTCGGCTTCCGGGCTGCCTTCCTTGCCCAGCCAGATCCGGTCGCCCTCAACCAAGGGGATTCCGACCTGAGGCACGTCGCGCAACAAGGGGATCCCAAACATTTTGGCCTGCTCCGGCAAGCGTTCCAACCAGAAAGCGTCGCTTTGATGCGCCATGGAGCGCACTCCAAAGGTTTCTTCCAAAAACCGGTTGCCCAAGACGTGATCAATGTGCAAATGGGTATTGACGATGCATTGCAGGCGCAAACCTTCTTCAATCAGATAATTGTGCAAACGTGCTTCCTCCTGCGGATTGCTGCAACCCGGGTCGATCACCAGGGCATCCCCGGCGTTGTTGGAGACCACGTAGGTATTCTCCTGAAAAGGATTAAACGTAAATGCTTTTATATTCATAATCGTCCATTGTATTAAAGGGGTAAGTAAACCACCCGTTTGGTTTCAAAAAATTCTTCCTTGAAGGTGTCGGAGAGGTTGTAGACTTCAATGCGTTGTTTGTACGGCTTTAATTCCTCCTGCAAATCTCCACCCTTCAGACATAGAATGCCGTTGGGCAGAGAATTGTTCTGTACGCGTTGAATGTTTTTTCGGCAAAGACGCTCCAGCTCATTCATGGGAACAACGGCACGACTGACCACAAAGTCAAACAAACCTTTCTCTTCTTCCACTCGACAGTGCCGTGTGGTGACGTTTTTTAAACCAATGCTTTCGGCCACGCCTTCGACCACTTTGAGCTTTTTGCCAATGCTGTCCACCAGGTGGAACTGCACTTCGGGAAAGAGAATGGCCAGCGGAATGCCGGGAAAACCACCACCTGTACCCATGTCCAAAATGCGCGTACCCGGTCGGAACGTAAGCACCGTTGCCAGGCCAAGGGAATGGAGCACGTGACGTTCGTACAGGTTGTCAATATCTTTGCGTGAAATGACGTTTATTTTTGCATTCCAATCGGCGTACAAGGCATGCAAAGCCCCAAACTGCTGCTGTTGAAGCGGAGTTAAATGGGGAAAATACTTGAGAATCAATTCCATGTGTGGATTTTATTTGGAAAATAGATGGGAAAGCGGTGCATCGCTGCGCAGCAAAGGACGGATGCTGTCAAAGGGCAGCAGGACGCGGGTCCTTCCGTTGGCATAACTGGCGATTTCGTATTCGCTAAACGAATACACAACGCCTTGGTCGTTGATGAGAAAATTGTCGTTGGGTTTGATGCGATCCGGATCAAAGTAACCCTTTTCGTTCAAGTCGCTTGCGTTGTCCACGCCTTCCTGCTCCATGATTGCGTTCAGCAACAGGCGTTTGACAAACGCCATGGCATCCGGTCGAAACACATCGATTTCATGCAGGCGCTTGCCCGTTTGCAGGTCAATGACTGTATGTGTGGTCGCTCCGTATCCGTGGGCGCCGCCCGTATAGCGTTCGGTTTTTGTTGTATACGAAAGTAGGTGTCCGTCGTTCCAATCCAGACTCATGTGCCGTTCGTCCTGCCAATTGTTGGTAGCGGTTGGAAATTCCGTCCAGAGCGTATGCATGGTTTTTATGTAGTCTCTGCCGTGGTAATCCATGTAGGCTTCGGCCAAGGCATACGCGTCTTCATACAAGCCATCGGCCAGTACATAAAAATCCCGAGTGATCACTTCTCTGATTTTTCTCAAAACGTTGGTGTCCGGATAGGCGGTGGGGTAGAGAAGGCTGACGGCAATGCGCATGGAGGGCGCCTCCGCCTCCTCGGCTGCCCGGTATGCTCTTTCTAAGTGGATGGAATCCAGCACGAGTGTGTGCTGTGTATCGGATTGACTGGGTGTACCACAGGCCAACAGGGGCAGCAACAACAGTTGTATGCCCATCGAAATGGCGTGTTTGAAAACCGTTTTCATTGCGCTTGTTTTTTACAAATGTAACCATATTCTCTTAAAAAAGCCAAAAAAGCATGGTTGCCGACAATTTATGCCGTATTTTTGCGTAGTCCAATGCATGCTGATATGAGTCGAAGACTTCGAAATTCGTTTTTTGCGCGTGGGAGCGTGTTGTTGCTGGCAGTGCTTATGCTGTTGGTTAGCAATACCGTATACATCACCCATGCCTGCTGCGAACATCATTTCAGCCACCACTCAATTTGACATTCATTCCCTTGAGGCCGATCAACACGCCGATCAACACGCCGATCAACACGCCGAGTCGCACAATGTGCATTGTTCCGGCCACTGCGCCAGCGAAACACAATGGAAACCAACCTGTTGTACCCATACGTGTAGCTACGAAACCTTGACGGTCGAAGTAGAAGACTACCTTCCGCAACACAGCCAGCAGTCCGTCAAACCACTGCTGACCGATATGGCGACCACGTTGTTCGTTTGGACTGCCACGCCGCTCGTGCACAAACCCACCCTTCACCTACGAGCCAACGGTCCCCCGCAACCCGGCAGGACGGTTCTGGCCATGAATTGTATATTAAGACGTTGAAACACTTCGAATCCCCAGTGAATTCGAATTTTTCTGTTTCATCAAACTTAATATACATACCACTATGTACTCAAAAATTGGGTCTGCCCTTGTGCTGGCCTTTTGTCTGGCGAGCGGTCTTTCCGCCCGTGAAGTTGGCGGACGCATCGTCGATGCATCCAATGCACCCATTCAGGGTGCCAACGTATGGTGGCTCGATGCCAAAACCGGCACCACCACCGACGCCCAGGGTCACTTCCGCATCCCCTTTAGCCGGGAAACTGACCGGTTAAAAATCAGTTACGTCGGTTATCAGACCGATACCCTTTCGGCTACGCTTTTCAACGAGACCAACGACGTTCAAATCGCTTTGAACGAAGCCGTTTATCTGGAAGAAGTGCAAATTGCCGGCAGACGTCCCGGCTTGGTTGCCTCGCGCATTACGACCCTCAAAGTCGAAACCATCACGCAGGACGAACTCTGCAAAGCGGCCTGCTGCAACCTTTCCGAGAGCTTTGAGACCAATCCCTCGGTCGATGTCTCCTACAGCGATGCCGCCACCGGAGCCAAGCAAATCAAACTCTTGGGACTTTCCGGTACCTACGTTCAAATGCTGAGCGAGGGCATCCCCTTTATCCGCGGACTGGCTTCTCCCTACGGACTCAGCCACGTGCCCGGACCCTGGATGGAAAGCATTCAGGTATCCAAAGGGGCCGCATCGGTCATCAATGGTTACGAAGCCATCACCGGTCAAATCAACGTGGAATATAAAAAACCCATGACCTCCGATCTGCTGTCCGTCAACCTGTTTATGGCCGACAACCTTCGATCCGAAGTCAATGCCGATTGGGCCCTCAAGCTCAATCCTTATACCTCCACGTCCACGTTTGTGCACTACGAAAACGAAACCCGGGAGCACGATGCCAACGGCGACGGTTTTATGGATCTTCCCGCCGTCGAGCAAGCCTCGCTGCTGCATCGCTGGTACTACAACAAAAACGGATATACGTCCCAATTTGCAATCAAAGGCTTGGATGAAACCAGACAAAGCGGCCAAACGCGTCACGGAAACCACGCCGGAACGTCCACCGATCCGCTTTATCGCATCGATTTAGCGACGCAACGCATCGAAGCCTTTGCCAAAAACGGCTACGTCTTCAATCCTGAACGCAATCGTTCTGTTGGGCTCATCACGTCCGTCAGCTGGCACGACCAAGATGCTGTGTACGGCAACCGGGTGTACGACGCTAGCCAGCGCAATGCCTATGCCAACCTTATATGGCAAAGTGATGTGGGTTTGAACCACAAATTGGTGGCAGGAAGCAGCATACTTCTGGACGACATGCAAGAAACCTTCGGCCAAAGGCAATCCAACACCACGGAGGTGGTTCCGGGGGCCTTTGCCGAATTTGCCTGGAAGCCGTTGGCTGAGCTCAACGTGCTGGCCGGTCTTCGCTACGACCACAGCAGTTGGTTTGGTGGTTTTGTGACCCCCCGCATGCACGTCAAGTACGACCCCTTGCATTGGCTGCATTTGAGAGCCAACGTAGGAAAAGGTCATCGGAGCACCCGTGTGCTTTCCGAAAACAGCTTCCTGCTCGCCTCCAGCCGCAGTTTTGAGTTGGCTCAAGGCGACGAGTGGCAGCAGGAAATTGCCTGGAACAGCGGCCTGAGTGCCCAATTCTACATTCCATTGGGCCTTCGCGAATTGACCCTGGGACTGGAAAGCTACAACACCGATTTCCGGCAGCAAGTCGTTGTTGACGTCGACTCCGATCCCACAGCCGTCACGTTCAGCCCCCTTCAGGGTACATCCTATGCCAACGTCTACCAGGCCGATCTTCAGTACGAATTGCTGCGTGGCTTGCAACTGGGAGCCGCTTTCCGCTATACCGATGCCAAAACGACCTACAACGGCATCCTTCGGGAGCGTCCGCTCACGAGTCGTTACAAAGGATTGTTTACCCTCTCCTGGCAGGATGCCATGAAACGCTGGCAGTTTGACGGCAATCTGCAATTCAACGGTTCCGCACGGTTGCCCGGTATTGCCGACTCCTATTCGCCCACATTCAACATCTTCAACGCACAGGCCACCCGCTACTTCCGCTGGGGATCCATTTATGTCGGAGGCGAAAACCTGGGCAATTTTACCCAAGCCAATCCCATTCTGGGCGCTGAAGACCCCTGGGGGGCCTCCTTCGATGCCAGTCAGGTGTGGGGGCCGGTTCACGGCAGCAAATATTACGTAGGACTACGTTATTCCATTAAACAAAAAAAATAAACCAATGAAATCATTAAAAAGTGTATTTTTGTTGACCGTCCTGTTGGGATGGGTTTTGTTTCCGGCAGTGGCCGCTGAAGCAACAAAAGAAACCAAAGAAGTGAAGAAAAAAGATACCGTCGCCTATCGGGTATCCATGGACTGTCACGAGTGCGAGCAGAAAATTACCGAGCAACTGCGTTTTGAAAAAGGCATTGTCGATTTAAAAACCGATTTAAAAACGCTCCAAGTAGACGTAACCTACAAGCCCAAACGCACCGATACGGCAACCATCGCGCGTTCCATCCGTAGTCTCGGCTACGAGGTCAACGTGCTGGCGCCCGAAGCGACCGCATCACAAAAAAGCAAATAATATGATGCAATACCAAGACTGGGGGTTGATCGAATACGCAGCCGCCTGGGATCGTCAAAAAGAACTCTTTGATGCACGCGTGCGTGCCAAGTCACCGGAAGCAGCCCAATCCCACGCGGATTCGGCTGCGCTTCCCGGTTCGTCCGCACTTCCCAATACAGCCGCACTTCCCGGTTCATCTGCACTTCCCGATTTAGCCATATTCTGCGAGCACCCCCACGTCTACACCCTTGGCAAAAGCGGCGATCAAAACAACCTCCTGGCCAACGCCGAATGGTTGGCAGCCCACCAGGCAACGTTTTTTCAGACCGATCGGGGAGGAGACATTACCTATCATGGTCCCGGCCAAATTGTGGGCTACCCAATCATCGATCTCGAACACTTCCACATCGGCCTGAGGCAATACATTGAGCGCATCGAGGAAAGTGTGATCCGCTTCCTCAAACCCTTCGGTCTTCAGGGCGAACGTCTTAAAGGTGCTACCGGCGTATGGCTGGACGCAACCGACCCGCACAAGGCCAGAAAAATCTGTGCCATCGGAGTACGCAGCAGCCGTTTCATCACCATGCACGGCTTAGCATTAAACATCAATACCGATTTAAACTACTACCGACACATCAATCCCTGTGGCTTCATCGACAAAGGAGTGACCTCGCTTGCCCTTGAAACCGGTGCGCATCAGGACATGGAAGCCTGTCGCCGCAAATTATTTGCCTGCATGCAGGAAGTCTTCGGAGAATAACGTATTTTTGCGTGATTAAATTTACGAAATGGATCAAAGCCCTTTTACGTACGAAGAGTCCTTGGCAGTAGCCCGTTTGATTTGGATTGTCCTGTTCTCAAACGAGGAGATTACCCGAAATGAGTCGGATTTCTTTCAGCAGACCCTTCAATACCTTCAACTGAGTCAAAGCGATCTCGAAGATCAGTTGACGTTTCCCGACGAGGATGCCTATGCAACCATTCGCGGAATGAAGGCCTCCAAACGCAGTGAGTGTGCCCGTCTCTTACGCATGGCTGTCAACAGTGACGGCAGCGTAGATCGTCGCGAATTGGCTACCCTCAACGAAGTACTGATGCGTGCCGAGTTGTTCCGTCCGGATCAAACCAAGTCCAATCACCGTCTTGAATTTCAATAATTTTATCTTATAATACACACGCATATGAAAGCACGTACGAAAATCGGTTTATTCCTTTCTTTATCCATTCTGATCGGAACCGCTTTTACCGGCTGTTCCAGTGTTCTGTTGACCGGTCGCAAACAATTGATGCTGGTCTCCGACCAACAGGTACTTGCCCTCAGTGACAGCAGCTACCAGGCCTATATGGCCACTGCTACGGTCTCACGCAAAACGACGCAAAACGCCCTGGTGGCCCGTGTCGGCCAAAACATCGCCCGTGCCGTCGAATCCTACCTCACCCAGCAAGGTCAGTCGGAAGAACTCAAAAACTATGCTTGGGAATTCAAATTGGTGGTGGATACCGCCGTTAACGCATTTTGTATGCCCGGTGGCAAAATTGTGGTCTACGAAGGCATTCTTCCGGTCACCCAAACCGAAGCGGGCTTGGCCGTTGTCATCGGACACGAAGTGGCACACGCCGTTGCCAAACATTCCAACGAACGCATGAGCCAGCAAATGGCTGCCGGTGTGGGCGCTTCGGCCCTGGATGCGCTTTTATCGGGTTCCAGTACAACCACCCGCAACATCGCCCAAACGGTTTTCGGTTTGGGTGCTCAATACGGTGTTACCTTGCCGTATTCACGCAAACAGGAGTACGAAGCCGATCGCCTGGGCTTAATCTTTATGGCGATGGCCGGGTACGATCCTTCGGTTGCGGTTCCCTTCTGGCAGCGCATGTCTTCTCAATCCAATTCGTTTGTTCCCGAATTCCTCAGCACGCACCCCTCGGACAGCAAGCGCATTGCCAATCTTCAGGCGATTCTTCCGGAGGCGTTGGGTTTTTATAAAAAGTAGGTTTGTCTCGCTGCGCTCGAATGTGATGCTCGCTATGCTCGCAAATGAGAAGAATGTGTTCAAAAAAAACTTATCGTTTTTTTTGAAATGTGTCAACGCTGCGCGTTGAATGTGCGACCTTCGGTCGAATGAAATAAGAAGAATGTGTAAAAATCCTGCGGATTTTTAATGTGTCGACCTTCGGTCGAAATATGTAATAAAGCAGGTGGATTGCGGGCGCAACGACAGCAACGACGGGCGCAATGCAGCTGGCGTAGCCAGCGTGCGGCGACCTTGTCGCCACACAGCGCACGCACGGATGTCGGTAGTGTCTATATATTGCCCACACGATGCGTCCGTGCGTGCGCGCATTGCGCCCGAAAGACTTTACGATCAGCAAGAAAGTCGTACGCGCGATGCGTCCGTGCGTGCGCGCATTGCGCCCGTTGATGCTTCAATCGCCGAAGGCGATACATGCACGAGCGCAGCGAGTGACACAGGAATAAGCACCAGGGATTAAGTCAGCAGATGCACGATTAAGGAAACAACGACGGGCGCAATGCGCGCCCGTACGTATAAATACAATTTGTGAATATCTAAAAAGGTAGTTACGTACGGGCGCTAGGGGGCGACAGAGTCGCCACACGCATGCCAAGCATGCTGCATTGCGCCCGTCGTTGTTTCAATCGCCGAAGGCGATACATTCACGAGCGACAGCGAGTGACACATAAAAAAACGGAACGTTTTTTTCACATTCTTCCCATTTGCGACCAGTAGGGAGCAACACATAAAAAAAAACCACAGGCTTTTTTACACCTTCGAGCGCCAGCCAGACATTTGCGTGAGCAAGCCTGCCGGATTCGTTGATTTTTTTTTGCTTGTTAATGCTCATGGATTCAATGTCTTGATGTTTTTGCCCAATATTTCTTGATTTTATTTGTTGAAAATAGTTGGAGCGTATTGAAAAATCTTCTACTTTTGCACCCGCTTTCCAAGAGTAACACACCACAGAGGTTGGTGCTTGACTAGGGAAGTCCAAAAAACGATCTTTGAGATATTGAGATACAAGTAGTACAAGAAAAGGGTAGGTCGAGAGACCAAAACCGTCAATGCAGGAAAAAATGACCCTGTAGTCAGCAAAATCAAAATTTTTACAACGAAGAG
>JAQVXI010000003.1:109265-170839 GCA_028709215.1 Bacteroidales bacterium | reverse complement strand
TTAAAGCCCTGCTACCGGTAACGGTGGTGGGGTTTTCTTATTTTAACATGTGTCGAAACCTTTGGTTTCGAATGTGTCAAAAAACGTTTCGTTTTTTGAATGTGTCACTCGCTCCCGCTCGTGAATGTATCGCCTTCGGCGATTGAAGCAACGACGGGCGCAATGCGCGCACGCACGGACGTATCGTGTGGGCAATATATAGACACTACCGACCTCCGTGCGTGCGCAGTGTGGTGACAAGGTCGCCACAGGCTGGCTCCGCCAGCTGCATTGCGCCCGTCGTTGCTGTCGTTGCGTCCGCAGCCTACTGCAGAAAGCCAGCCACACCGTTGTTCTCGACCGTAGGTCCTACATTTGAAACGGAACGTTTCAACACATTTGCGACCGATAGGGAGCAACACATTAAAAAACCGCAGGTTTTTTACACATTCTTCCGTCATACTCGACCGAAGGTCGCACATTCAACGCGCAGCGTTGACACATTTGCGACCGATAGGGAGCAACACATTAAAAAACCGCAGGTTTTTTACACATTCTTCCGTCATACTCGACCGAAGGTCGCACATTCAACGCGCAGCGTTGACACATTTGCGACCGATAGGGAGCAACACATTAAAAAACCGTAGGTTTTTTTTGAACACATTCTTTCGCGACAGCGATCAAAACGAAAGCTCGTGCCTTAACAGACGTTCAATAGCCATTTGTTCATAATGGGTTCCCTTTTGGCCGTAATTACAAAATGGATCAATGCTTAAACCTCCCCTTGGGTAGAATTTACCTTGTACTTCGATGTATTTGGGATTAAGAAGTGCTATGAGATCTTTCATTATGATGTTGATGCAATCCTCGTGGAAGGCACCGTGGTTTCGAAAACTAAATAAATACAGCTTTAAGCTTTTGCTTTCAACCAAATGTTTGTTTGGAAGATATCGCAGTTGTATGGTTGCAAAATCCGGTTGTCCGGTAATGGGACATAGACTGGTAAACTCAGGGCAATTGAAGCTAACAAAGTAATCATAATCTGGATGCTTGTTTTCGAATGCTTCGAGCAATTCAGGTTTGTACTCGTATGCGTATTCGGTTTTCTTTCCCAATGCTTGTAATGTATCCATATGTATAACGGTTATTTTAAGCAAAAGTACTTCTTTTTCCTATCTTTGCCTGATAATAGAAATACGATGACTATGGAAAAAACAGATGCAAACCAGTTAAATATCGAGTTGAGTGAAGAAGTCGCTCAGGGAATCTACTCCAATCTTGCAGTGATATCGCATTCAAGTTCAGAATTTATCCTTGATTTTATACGGCTGATGCCGGGTGTGCCTAAGGCTAAGGTTAAGTCAAGAATTATATTGACTCCAGAACATGCCAAGCGCTTGCTCGGCGCACTTCAGGAGAACGTTGCCCGCTATGAGAATCAATACGGTTCAATAAAGAAGCAATCTTCAGGAAATAACTTTATGCCTCCAATCATCGGATTTGGCGAAGGTGAAGCATAATAAGTATTTGCTTTTAAACAGATATTTAGTACCTTTGCAGGCGCTTTTTTGGCAAAATCCGTGTTTTTTTTCTGTAAATCATTGATTTATCGGAGAAAAACAGTAATTTTGCAGTCCTTTTTGGGCGAAAACTTAAAAAGCGATATTGTTAACCAAAATAGTTAAAAAAAAATTCAAAATGCCTACAATTCAGCAATTAGTAAGAAAAGGCAGGACTGATCAAGTAGAATTGAGTAAGTCTCCGGCTTTGAATTCTTGTCCTCAAAGACGTGGCGTTTGCGTACGCGTCTACACAACGACACCAAAAAAACCAAACTCAGCGATGCGTAAGGTTGCAAGGGTACGTTTGACCAACGGTAAGGAAGTGAATAGCTACATTCCGGGAGAAGGACATAATTTGCAGGAGCACTCGATTGTATTGGTGCGTGGAGGTCGCGTGAAAGACCTTCCAGGTGTACGTTATCACATTGTACGCGGTACGTTGGATACTTCCGGTGTAAACGGTCGTAAACAAAGACGTTCCAAGTATGGTGCAAAACGACCCAAGCCAGGTCAAGCTGCAGCTCCGGCCAAGAAGAAATAATCAGGGCCACTGCGTACTAAAGAATTTCTTACAGTAAAACAACAACGCTGTTTTTTATTGGTATAGCTTCTTAGCACGGTTGAGTAAATATTCCAGCGGGAATGTTGAAGAAACAAGAACAAGACAACCAAACAAAAACGGAAAATTTTTTTCGAAAATGAGAAAGACCAAACCAAAGAAACGGATCATCCTTCCGGATCCCGTATTCAACGACATTAAGGTGACTAAATTTGTCAACCACTTGATGTATGATGGAAAGAAAAACTTGTCCTACGAGATTTTCTATTCCGCACTTGAAATCGTTAAGGCTAAATTGCCTAACGAAGAAAAATCCTCACTCGAAATCTGGAAAGCCGCTCTCGACAACATTACTCCTCAGGTCGAAGTTAAATCACGCCGTATCGGTGGTGCTACATTCCAGGTTCCTACTGAAATCCGCCCGGACCGCAAAGAGTCCATTTCAATGAAAAATGTTATTTTGTATTCCCGTAAGCGTGGAGGAAAGTCCATGGCTGAAAAGCTTGCCGCTGAAATCGTCGATGCATTTAACAATCAGGGTGGTTCTTTCAAACGTAAGGAAGATATGCATAGAATGGCTGAAGCCAACCGTGCTTTTGCCCATTTCCGTTTTTAATAACTGGCAAAAGGTAAAAAAAGACAATGGCTAAAGCAGATTTGAAATATACCAGAAACATTGGGATTATGGCCCACATCGACGCTGGAAAGACGACGACATCAGAGCGTATTCTTTTCTACACCGGCTTGACACACAAGATTGGTGAAGTGCACGATGGAGCTGCAACAATGGACTGGATGGAGCAAGAGCAGGAGCGTGGTATCACCATTACTTCTGCTGCAACCACAACCAGTTGGAACTACAACGATCAAAAATACAAAATCAATTTGATTGATACTCCGGGGCACGTTGACTTCACCGTTGAAGTGGAACGTTCTTTGCGTATTCTTGATGGTGCAGTTGCAACCTATTGTGCTGTGGGAGGTGTTGAGCCTCAATCAGAAACCGTATGGCGTCAAGCGGACAAATACAGTGTACCGCGTATTTGCTATGTAAATAAAATGGACCGATCCGGTGCAAACTTCTTTGAGGTAGTGCGCCAGATGAAGGACGTTTTGAAAGCAAATCCCTGTCCTGTACAAATTCCTATCGGTGCGGAAGAAACCTTCAAAGGTGTGATTGATCTCATTAAAATGAAAGCGATCCTATGGCACGATGAGTCCATGGGTGCGGATTATCACGTAGAAGAAATTCCTGCCAATCTTCTTGAGGAAGCCCAAGAATGGAGAGGCAAGATGTTGGAATCTGTTGCTGAATGTGACGAATCTTTGATGGAAAAATACTTCGAAGATCCTGAAACCATTACAGAAGAAGAGATCTATCGTGCCATTCGTAAGGGGACCATCGCTATGGATCTTAATCCAATGCTGTGTGGTTCATCTTTTAAGAATAAAGGTGTCCAAACGTTATTGGATGCTGTTTGTGCGTTTTTACCCAGTCCTTTGGATACAGAATCGGTTGTCGGTCTTGACCCCAATGATCCTGAAAAACAAATCGTTCGCAAACCGGATGAGAGTGAACCTTTGACGGCCTTGGCATTTAAAATTGCCACTGACCCTTACGTCGGTCGTCTTTGTTTTATTCGTGTTTATGCTGGAAAATTGGATGCCGGTAGTTATGTATACAATACCCGCTCAGGCAGGAAGGAACGTATTTCACGTTTGTTCCAAATGCATTCCAGCAAGCAAAATCCGGTTGATGTGATCGGTGCCGGTGATATTGGTGCCGGTGTTGGTTTTAAAGACATTCGTACCGGTGATACCTTGTGTGATGAGAATAATCAAATTGTTCTTGAATCCATGGATTTCCCCGCACCTGTAATCGGTATTTCAATTGAACCCAAAACTCAAAAAGACTTGGATAAATTGGGTATTGGTTTGGGTAAATTGGCCGAAGAAGATCCTACATTTACGGTGAAGACAGATGAGCAATCGGGTCAAACGGTTATTTCCGGTATGGGTGAACTCCATTTGGAAATTATCATCGATCGTTTGCGTCGTGAGTTTAAAGTTGAATGTAACCAAGGCCGTCCTCAGGTTTCCTATAAAGAAGCGATTTCTCAGGAAGTTCAAATACGTGAAACGTATAAAAAACAAACCGGTGGTCGTGGTAAGTTTGCCGACATGATTGTAAAGGTTGGTCCGAAAGACGAAGGTTTTGAGGGCGAATTGCAGTTTGTTGATGAAGTAAAAGGTGGGAACATTCCTAAGGAATTCATTCCTTCGATTGAAAAGGGTTTCAAATCAGCGATGAAGAATGGTGTTTTGGCCGGATTCCCCGTTGAAGGTTTGAAGGTAACTGTTGTGGACGGTTCATTCCACCCGGTTGACTCGGATCAACTTTCGTTTGAAATTTGTGCCATTCAGGCCTTTAAGTCTGCTTGTGCCAAAGCAAAACCGATCCTATTGGAGCCGATTATGAAAATGGAAGTAATTACTCCGGAAGAAAATATGGGGGATGTGATTGGAGATTTGAACAAACGTCGCGGTCAAGTCGGCGGTATGGAATCCAATCGTTCCGGTGCGCGTATTGTTAAAGCCAAAGTGCCTTTGGCAGAGACATTCGGTTATGTAACCGCACTTCGTACCATTACGTCCGGTCGTGCAACCAGTTCGATGGAATTTTCGAACTTCGCTGAAGTTTCTAAATCCATTGCTACAGCTGTTTTGACTGAGTTTAAAGGTCGCGTCGATTTATTGTAAAGAATTGGGTCGGCTGTGTCAATAGCTCTACAGCCGACCTTCATTAATAAATATATTATGAGCCAAAAAATTCGCATTAAGTTAAAGTCTTACGACTACAATCTGGTAGATAAATCTGCCGAGAAGATTGTGAAGACAGTAAAAGCTACGGGTGCTGTGGTGAGTGGACCAATTCCATTGCCTACACACAAACGTATTTTTACTGTAAACCGTTCTACGTTTGTGAACAAGAAATCGCGTGAGCAATTTCAATTGTCATCATTCAAGCGATTGATTGATATTTACAATTCAAGTGCAAAAACAGTAGATGCGTTGATGAAACTTGAACTCCCTAGTGGTGTTGAAGTGGAAATTAAAGTGTGATCGATTTAAATTAGTAAAGAAATGCCAGGATTATTAGGAAAAAAAATCGGAATGACTTCCGTTTTCAGTGCCGATGGAAAAAACATTCCATGCACTGTTGTTGAAGCTGGTCCTTGTGTCATCACTCAGGTGAAGACTGTTGAGACGGATGGCTACAATGCTCTCCAACTCGGTTTTCAGGAAAAGAAGGAAAAACATACCTCTAAACCTGAAATGGGTCACTTCAAAAAAGCCGGCGTAGCACCTCAAAGACATTTGGTTGAATTCAAAAGCTTTGAAGGTGAATTTAAGGCAGGTGATGTACTGACTGCAGAACAGATTTTTGTTGCTGACGAGTATATCGATGTGGTTGGAACCTCAAAAGGTAAAGGTTTCCAAGGTGTTGTGAAACGTCATGGTTTCTCGGGTGTAGGTGAAGCTACACATGGTCAGCACAATCGTTTGCGTGCTCCAGGTTCTCTGGGTGCATCTTCGTGGCCTTCTCGTGTATTCAAAGGAATGCGCATGGGCGGACGTATGGGTGGTGACCGTGTAACGGTTCAAAACCTGCAGGTAATTAAAGTGATTCCTGAACACAATTTGATTCTGATCAAGGGGTCTGTTCCAGGGGCTAAAGGTTCAATCGTAATCATCGAAAAGTAATGGAACTGAGTGTATATACAATAAAAGGTGAAGATACCGGAAGAAAAGTCACATTGAGTGACTCGATTTTCGCAATCGAACCCAACGACCATGCAATTTGGTTGGATGTGAAGCAGTATCGTGCCAACAGCCGTCAGGGTACTCATAAAACAAAAGAAAGAAGTGAGATGTCGGGTTCTACCCGTAAGCTCGGTCGTCAAAAAGGAGGCGGTGGTGCTCGTCGCGGTGATATCAACTCTCCATTATTGGTGGGTGGTGCACGTGTTTTTGGGCCCAGACCTCGTGACTATGGCTTCAAATTGAACAAAAAAGTGAAGGACTTGGCAAGAAAGTCTGCGTTAAGCTACAAAGCAAAAGATCAATCGATCCTGATCGTTGAAGATTTTACGTTTGATATGCCGAAGACCAAAGACTTTGTCACTCTGACAAATAATTTGAAAATCGCTGATAAAAAGTCCCTTTTTGTATTGGGAGAAGCGAATAAAAACGTATATTTGTCGGCTCGTAATTTGTCGAGTACTAAAGTTGTAACAGTTTCGGAATTAAACACTTATAAAGTGCTTGATTCGAAATCGCTTGTTTTAACGGAAAGCGCTGTTGCAGGTATCGAGTCAATTTTAAATGCATAAGGAGAAATAAATATGGGAATTATCATTAAACCGATCGTGACTGAAAAGATGACAGCTATCACAGAAAAGCTGAATCGGTATGGTTTTCGCGTACAGCCCGATGCAAATAAGATTCAAATTGCTCGTGCCATCGAAGGTTTGTACAACGTGACTGTCGTTAAGGTCAACACGATGAATTACAGAGGAAAAAACAAGTCTCGTTTTACCAAAGCAGGACTTGTTAAAGGTAAAGAAGCCGCTTTTAAGAAAGCCATCGTCACTTTGAAAGAGGGTGATACTATTGATTTTTACAGCAATATCTAAAATAAAATGGCAGTACGTAAATTAAAGCCCACAACGCCGGGGCAAAGACATAAAATTATTGGTGCCTTTGATTCCATCACTGCAAGCGCACCAGAAAAGTCTCTTGTGTACGGCCTGAGAAAATCAGGTGGTCGAAACGATAGCGGAAAAATGACCATGCGCTACTTAGGTGGCGGTCATAAACGTGCATATCGTTTCATCGATTTCAAGAGAACGAAAGATGGCATTCCTGCTACTGTAAACACCATTGAATACGACCCGAATCGTTCGGCACGTATCGCTTTGTTGTTTTATGCAGATGGTGAGAAAACGTACATCCTTGCACCCAATGGACTGCAGGTAGGAATGAAGTTAATGTCGGGAGCTGAAGCTGCTCCTGAAGTAGGTAATGCGTTGCCTTTAAAAAACATTCCAGTTGGTACTGTAATTCATAATATTGAGTTACGCCCTGGTCAAGGAGCTAAAATGGTTCGTTCAGCAGGAACGTTTGCACAGTTGACTTCAAAAGAAGACGTGTATGCAATTCTACGTATGCCTTCTGGTGAAACGCGCAAAATTTTGCTCGAGTGTAAAGCAACTATTGGTAGTGTTGGCAATTCGGATCATGCACTTGAGAGATCAGGTAAAGCAGGTCGTTCGAGATGGCTTGGACGTCGTCCAAGAGTTCGTGGTGTTGTCATGAATCCTGTCGATCACCCCATGGGTGGTGGTGAAGGTCGTGCTTCAGGAGGTCATCCAAGATCTCGTAAGGGCTTGTTGGCAAAGGGTCTTAAAACCCGTTCGCCCAAAAAGCATTCCAGTAAGTACATCATCGATAGACGTAAAAAATAACCTGAAAAATTCAAGTAAACTATGAGTCGTTCATTAAAAAAAGGACCGTACATCAATGTAAAGCTAGAAGCAAAGGTTCTAGCCATGAATGAATCGGGAAAAAAGAGCCTTGTTAAAACTTGGGCACGTGCCTCGATGATTTCACCTGATTTTGTAGGTCATACAATTGCCGTTCACAACGGAAATAAGTTTATCCCTGTTTACGTTACAGAAAACATGGTTGGTCACAAGTTGGGAGAATTTTCTCCTACACGTACTTTCCGTGGACACGCTGGTGGAAAGAAGAAGTAAACAAAGTAACCGTTGTAAGAAAAAACAAAACACGAATATAAAATGGGTGCAAGAAAAAGATTAGCAGCTGAAGCAAGAAAAGAAGCACTGAAGACTCAGTTCTTCGCAAAGCTCAACAAGGTTCCCACCTCTCCACGTAAGATGCGATTGGTCGCTGATAATATCAGAGGCAAAGAAGTTTTCTTGGCGTTAGGCATATTGAAGTTTTCTTCAAAAGAAGCTGCCGGTCGTCTAGAAAAGCTACTTCGTTCTGCTATTGCAAACTGGGAACAAAAGAATGATAGCAAAGCAGAAGCTGGAATGCTATATGTAACTGAAATAAAAGTGGATTCTGCTACGATGTTGAAAAGACTTCGTACGGCTCCACAAGGAAGAGGATACCGCATTCGTAAACGTTCCAATCACGTTACGTTGAGCGTTGATACGATTACTAAACCAGAACAAAATTAAGGCTAAATGGGACAGAAAGTAAATCCGATAAGCAACCGCCTTGGTATTATCAGAGGCTGGGATTCCAATTGGTATGGTGGCCGTAATTACGGTGATACATTGTTGGAAGACAGTAGAATCCGTAAATACTTGATCGCTCGTTTGGCAAAAGCTAGCGTGTCACGTATTGTGATCGAACGTACTTTGAAACTTGTTACCATCACCGTATGCACGGCTCGTCCGGGTATTATCATCGGTAAAGGTGGTCAGGAAGTTGATAAGTTGAAGGAAGAGTTAAAGAAAATTACTGATAAGGACGTTCAAATCAATATTTTTGAAATCAAACGTCCTGAACTTGATGCAGAAATCGTTGCAAGCAACATTGCACGTCAGATCGAAGGTAAAATTGCGTATCGTCGTGCAGTGAAGATGGCCATTCAGTCAACCATGCGTATGGGCGCTGAAGGAATTAAAGTAATGGTTTCAGGTCGCTTGAACGGTGCTGAAATGGCGCGCTCAGAAATGTACAAAGAAGGACGTACTCCGTTACATACGTTCCGTGCGGACATTGACTATGCGCAAGTTGATGCGCTGACGAAAGTCGGTTTGATTGGAGTAAAAGTGTGGATTTGCCGTGGGGAGATTTATGGTAAGGTTGATTTGGCACCACAATTTGCAACAACAAAGGACAGCGGACGTCCCGGACACTCCGGTGGCGATCGTCGTGACGACCGCAAGGGCGGCTTCCGCAAAAAGAGAAACAAATAAGTGTAAACGTAAGACTTTCTAAGAAATGTTACAACCAAAAAGAACAAAGTTCAGAAGACAACAGAAAGGCCGCATGAAGGGCAACGCCCACCGTGGAAGCCAGTTGGCATTCGGTTCTTTTGGCATCAAAACGTTGGAAGCGCACTGGATTACAGGGCAGCAAATTGAAGCTGCCCGTATTGCAGTAACTCGCTATATGCAACGTCAGGGCCAGATCTGGATTCGAATTTTTCCAGACAAACCCTTTACCAAAAAACCAGCCGAAGTACGTATGGGTAAAGGTAAAGGATCACCCGAAGGTTTTGTTGCACCTGTTACGCCGGGTAGAATGATCATTGAAGTAGAGGGTGTACCTTTTGATGTAGCAAAAGAAGCATTGCGCTTGGCTGCTCAAAAATTACCTGTTGCTACGAAGTTCGTTGTGAGACGGGATTATGATTATCAAACCAATAATGCCTGAGCCGTATGAAAACATCAGAAATTAGAGAATTGACGAATACCGAAATTGCCGAACGCATTGAGGCTGAAAACGCACGTTTGGATCAGATGAAAATGCAACACAGCATTTCTCCACTCGACAATCCCAATCAGATTACGAATCTACGCCGGGACATTGCTCGTTTTAAGACGATTTTGCGTGAGAGAGAATTGACACAACAAAACTAAGAGCCCGATGGAAACGAGAAATTTAAGAAAAGAAAGAGCAGGGGTTGTTGTCAGCAACTTAGGTGATAAATCCATAACGGTTGCCGTAAAATGGAAGGAAAAGCACCCCATTTATGGAAAATTTGTCAATAAGACAAGAAAATTCCATGCGCACGACGAGAAGAATGAATGCAACATCGGTGACACCGTGCGTATCATGGAAACCCGTCCTTTGAGCAAAACCAAACGATGGAGACTAATTGAAATAATCGAAAGAGCGAAGTAATATGATACAATCAGAATCAAGATTATTAGTAGCCGATAACTCAGGAGCAAAAGAAGTTCTGTGCATCCGTGTTTTGGGTGGTACTGGACGTCGTTATGCCTCTGTTGGAGATATCATTGTGGTTGCTGTTAAAAGCACCATTCCGTCTAGTGATGTGAAGAAAGGTACAGTATCAAAAGCTGTAATCGTTCGAACCAAAAAAGAAATCAGGAGAGCCGACGGTTCTTATATTCGTTTTGATGATAATGCCTGTGTGTTATTGAATAACTCGGGTGACTTGAGAGGAACACGTATATTTGGCCCGGTAGCGCGTGAATTGCGTGCGACCAACATGAAGATTGTTTCATTGGCTCCTGAAGTGCTTTAACCAGTAGAATTAAACGTAATGAGCAAATTACATATTAAAAAGGGAGACACTGTCTATGTAAATTCAGGTGACGATAAGGGTAAATCCGGACGTGTACTTGAAGTGTTGGTGGATAAGAACCGCGCAATAGTAGAAGGTGTCAACATGGTATCTAAGAGTACCAAGCCCAATGCGAATAACCCACAAGGTGGTATCGTGAAAAAAGAAGCTCCCATTCAGTTGTCGAATTTGAATCCGTTGGATCCTAAAACAGGAAAGCCTACACGTGTCGGTCGTATTCGCAATTCGGAAGGGAAACTAGTACGAGTATCAAAAAAATCCGGGGAGGAAATTAAATAATGGCAAATACCGCAAATCTTAAGAATGAATATGCAGAACGCATTGTTCCTGCATTGACGAAGGAATTTGGATACAAGTCGGTTATGCAGGTCCCTGTTTTGAAGAAAATTGTCATCAATCAAGGATTGGGAATTGCTGTTGCTGATAAGAAGATTATCGAGACCGCAATCACAGAACTGACAACCATTACAGGCCAGAAAGCAGTTGCAACCGTATCTAAAAAAGATATTTCCAATTTCAAACTTCGTAAGAAGATGCCGATTGGTGTACGTGTTACACTCAGAAGAGAGCGTATGTATGAATTCATGGAGCGTTTGGTACGCGTAGCGTTGCCTCGTATTCGTGACTTCAAAGGGATTGAGGCAAAATTGGATGGTCGTGGAAACTATACATTAGGTATAGAAGAACAAATCATCTTTCCTGAAATTAACATCGACAATATCGTGAAATTGTTGGGAATGAATATTACCTTTGTGACTTCCGCCGAAACCGACGAGGAAGCGTATGCTTTGTTGAAAGAATTCGGCTTGCCGTTTAAAAACATCAAAAAAGACTAATAGAATATGGCAAAAGAATCAATGAAAGCCCGCGAGGTGAAGCGTGCGCGTCTGGTCGCCAAATTTGCTGAAAAAAGAGCTCAGCTCAAAGCAGAAGGCAATTATGAAGCGCTACAGGCACTGCCTAAAAACTCATGCCCTGTACGTCTTCACAATCGTTGCAAAATGACGGGTCGTCCGAAAGGATATATTCGTCAGTTTGGGATTTCCCGTATCCAGTTCCGTGAAATGGCTTCACAAGGATTGATCCCGGGTGTACGTAAGGCAAGCTGGTAAAAATAGCGAATGTTAAATATTGTCCGGGAAGTCCGGATCAATTTAAATAAATAATATGACTGATCCAATAGCAGATTATCTAACAAGATTGCGGAATGCCATTAGGGCAAAGCATAGAGTCGTTGAGATTCCCGCATCAAACTTGAAGAAGGAAATTACAAAAATCCTCTTCGAAAAAGGCTATATTTTGAACTTTAAGTTCATTGAAGATGGCCCTCAAGGCTCCATTAAAATAGCCTTGAAGTATGACCCACAAAGCAAGGTCAATTCGATCAAATTTCTGAAACGCGTTTCCACACCTGGTTTGCGTCAGTATGTTGGTTATCGCGACATGCCCCGTGTCCTGAACGGACTTGGTATTGCCATTTTGTCTACCTCCAAGGGAGTGATGACCGATAAAGAAGCCAAAGTTCAAAAGCTTGGTGGCGAAGTATTGTGTTACATCTATTAATCTGGAGGAATAAAACATGTCAAGAATAGGAAAATTACCCATCAATATTCCGGCCGGTGTTGCGATTAACGTGTCAAACGAAAACGTCGTTACGGTTAAAGGCCCTAAGGGAGAATTGAAGCAAGTTGTACATCCCGAGATCACTGTTGAAGTGAAGGACGGTATTGTAGAAGTATCCAGACCATCTGACGAGAAAGAACTCCGTTCCATGCATGGTTTGTATCGCTCATTAATCAATAACATGGTTGTGGGTGTATCGGAAGGCTATCGCAAGGAAATGGAATTGGCTGGTGTTGGTTTCCGTGCTCAGAATAATGGTCAAATCTTGGATTTGTCTTTGGGCTACACACACAACATCATTCTCTCACTTCCCTCTGAAATCAAAGTAGAAACGAAGAGTGAACGTAACAAAAACCCATTAGTGATACTTGAGTCTTGTGACAAACAGTTGATCGGTCAGGTTTGTGCAAAGATTCGTTCATTCCGTAAACCGGAACCTTACAAAGGTAAAGGTGTTCGTTTTGTTGGCGAAATTGTACGTAGAAAAGCTGGTAAATCTGCCGGTAAGAAGTAATTACGCAAAAAATTAATCAGATGGTAACTAAGTTATTAAGAAGACGAAAAATAAAACTGGGCATTCGTTCCAAAGTAAGCGGAACAGCAGAAAAGCCCAGGTTGTCTGTTTTCAGAAGCAACAAGCAGATTTATGTTCAGATTATTGACGATAAATCCGGTAAGACGCTTGCCGCAGCTTCATCGTTGAAGATGGACGAAAAAGTGAACAAGAAGGAACAAGCTGCAAAAGTAGGCGAGATGATTGCCAAAAATGCCTTGGAAGCTGGAATAAACGATGTTGTATTTGATCGTAACGGCTATTTGTATCACGGAAGAATTAAAGAAGTGGCTGAAGCCGCACGTAAAGGCGGACTTAAATTTTAAGCATCATGGCAGGACAAATGAATAAAGTTAAGACTACCAATGATTTGGAGTTAAAAGATCGATTGGTTGCAATCAACCGCGTAACCAAAGTAACCAAAGGTGGACGTGCCTTTAGTTTTTCTGCCATTGTTGTGGTAGGAAACGAAGACGGTATCGTAGGCTGGGGACTTGGAAAAGCTGGTGAAGTAACTGCTGCAATTGCCAAAGGTACTGAAGCTGCTAAGAAGAACCTGATTCGTGTACCGGTTTTGAAAGGAACCATTCCTCACGAACAATGGGCTAAGTTTAGTGGTGCTGAAGTCTTTTTGAAACCAGCTACGCCAGGTACCGGGGTAAATGCCGGTGGTGCTATGCGCGCTGTATTGGAGAGTGTCGGTATTACCGACGTTTTGGCTAAGTCAAAAGGTTCTTCCAATCCGCATAACTTGGTAAAGGCAACGATGGTCGCTTTAAGTGAATTGCGTGATGCATTGATGGTTGCACAAAACCGTGGTGTATCTCTTGAAAAAGTATTCAAAGGATAATAAATGCAGATAATGGCAAAGATTAAGATCAAACAGTTTAAGAGCCGTATCGGTGCGCCCGCAAATCAAAAGAAGACATTGGATGCACTTGGCTTGAAGAAGCTGAACAACGTGGTAGAACACGAAGCTACCCCGTCCATACTTGGTATGGTCGAGAAAGTGAAACACTTGGTAAAAATCGTAGAATAAAGCATAGAACTATGAATTTAAGTAATTTAAAACCCGCTGCAGGATCTGTCAAAACCCGCAAGAGAATTGGTCGTGGACCAGGCTCCGGTCTTGGTGGAACCTCTACGAGAGGTCATAAAGGGGCAAAATCCCGCTCAGGTTATTCAAGAAAACGCGGATTTGAAGGTGGTCAAATGCCTTTACAACGTCGTGTTCCAAAGTTTGGTTTCAAAAACTTCAACCGTGTTGAGTATAAAGCCATCAATGTTTCAACATTGCAGGAACTTGCAGATAAATTGAATCTGGATACAATCACGTTTGATACGTTGGTTGAAGCGGGTTTGTTGTCTGCAAATCATTTGGTTAAGGTGCTGGGTAACGGTGAGTTAACTAAAAAGTTGGACGTTACTGCTCACGCTTTTTCTGCTTCGGCCATCAAGGCTATTGAGGCAGTTGGTGGAACGGCAACGAAACTTTGACAAGAAATTCAAACGACTAATAGAACGTACACATGAAATTTTTGCAGACCTTAAAGAATATCTGGAAGATCGAAGAGTTGAGAAATCGTTTGTTGACGACACTTGGTTTAATTGCCGTTTATCGTTTTTTCTCATTCGTAGTGCTACCGGGTATCGATACTTCCGCGCTGACCGCTTTGCAGGGTCAGACGCGTGAGGGTATTATGTCGTTGCTCGATATGTTTTCGGGTGGCGCTTTTTCGAACGCATCCATCGTAGCGCTTGGTATTATGCCCTATATCTCCGCATCCATTGTGATGCAGTTGTTGGGTATGGCCGTACCTTTTTTCCAGAAATTACAAAGGGAAGGCGAAAGTGGACGCCGCAAAATGAACCAATATACACGGTATCTAACCGTCATCATTCTGATCTTTCAAGGTTGGGCCTACTTGGCTAACTTGAGCGTACAGATGGGCTATGCCGGTGCTGCTTTACCGACTGGTTTTTGGTTCCGCATATCTTCTGTCATTATTTTGGCCGGTGGTAGCATGTTTACGCTTTGGTTGGGAGAACGCATCACAGACAAAGGAATAGGGAATGGTGTTTCAATGATCATCTTAATTGGTATTATCGCACGTTTGCCTCAGTCATTTGTTCAGGAATTTATTTCTAGAGCAGGTGCGAATTCAGCCGGTGGTTTGGTCATGTTGTTGGCTGAAATCATCTTGCTGTTGGCTGTGACGGTTTTTTCAATTATGTTGGTACAAGGTACACGTAAGGTCCCTGTACAATATGCAAAACGAGTTGTTGGAAACAAGCAGTATGGTGGTGCACGTCAGTACATCCCTCTGAAAGTTAATGCTGCAGGTGTTATGCCCATTATCTTTGCGCAAGCCATTATGTTTATTCCGTTGGCTTTTGTAGGTTATTCTGCAAGTGCTTCGACCAGTTCCTTTGGGATTGCTCTTACGGATATGAATGGTTTCTGGTACAACTTTGTCTTTGCCTTTTTGGTCATCATCTTCACGTTCTTCTATACTGCTATTACGATCAATCCGACGCAAATGGCTGAAGAGATGAAGAGAAATAATGGCTTTATACCGGGTATTAAACCGGGAAAGAGAACCGCTGAATATCTGGATACCATCATGTCCAGAATTACTTGGCCCGGTTCTTTTTTCCTTGCATTCATTGCAATTATGCCTGTGTTTGCCGGATTTTTAGGAATTAATGCTCAGTTTGCTCAATTTTTTGGAGGAACATCGCTGTTGATTTTGGTCGGTGTTGTTCTAGATACATTGCAACAGATTGAGAGCCATCTTTTAATGCGCCATTACGACGGATTGTTGAAGTCAGGTGGTCGTATCAAGGGTAGGACTGGCAGTATAGCTGCGTATTAATAAGACAGAATGATTTATCTCAAAACAGAGGATGAAATAGAACTGCTCCGTGAGAGTGGTCACATTGTAGCCAAAGCGTTGGCAGAGGTGGCCAAGCACATCAAACCCGGAGTGTCAACAAAAGATTTGGACGAAGTTGCAGAAGCGTACATACGTTCGTGTAATGCAATCCCTTCCTTTTTGAATTATAATGGTTTTCCAGGGACACTTTGTACCTCCATCAATGATGTTGTTGTACATGGAATACCCGGAAGAGAACAGGTTTTAAAAGAGGGTGATGTTGTTTCGGTCGATTGTGGCGCTTACATAAACGGATATCACGGAGATTCTGCGTATACATTTCGAGTGGGAGAAGTTTCGGATGAAGTAACTCAGTTGCTTATAACGACCAAAGCTTCTTTATACAAAGGAATTGAACAAGCGGTCGAAGGCAAACGTGTTGGAGACATTGGTCACGCAGTACAGGATTATTGTCAAAGGAGGGGATATACGGTGGTTAGAGAATTGGTTGGGCATGGCGTCGGCCGAAACTTACACGAATCACCGGATGTCCCAAATGCCGGGAAAAGGGGAAGCGGTGTGCAACTCAAATCAGGCATGGTCATTGCAATCGAACCGATGATTAATATGGGTAGAAGAAATGTCGTGATAGAGAATGACGGTTGGACCGTACGAACATTGGATCGTAAGCCTTCTGCTCATTTTGAACACACGGTAGCGATTCGATCCAATGGTGAGGCGGATATATTAACTTCGTTTGACTACATCAAAGAAGTTTTGAGAGATCGTTTTATTTAATATTTTCAGATTATATGGCAAAACAAGCTTCAATTGAACAAGACGGAGTGATCGTCGAGGCATTGTCTAACGCAATGTTTCGAGTAGAACTCGAGAATGGACATGAAATAACGGCGCACATATCTGGAAAGATGCGCATGCATTATATTAAAATATTACCGGGTGATAAGGTTCGTTTGGAGATGTCTCCTTACGATCTTTCCAAGGGAAGAATTTCTTTCAGATATAAATAAAAATAAGGATATGAAAGTAAGAGCTTCATTAAAGAAACGTTCCGCTGATTGCAAAATTGTCAGACGTAAAGGCGTTTTGTATGTAATTAACAAAAAGAATCCTAAGTTTAAACAACGTCAGGGATAAGTCTAATTTTTAGTAAATAAAGAAAGTATGGCTATAAGAATCGTAGGTGTAGATTTGCCGCAAAACAAAAGAGGAGAAATTGCCCTGACCTATATTTATGGGATTGGTCGCAGTCGTGCTCTTCTCGTATTGGAGAAAGCCGGTGTCGACAAAGATGTGAAAGTGAAAGATTGGAATGATGATCAAGCGAAAGCAATCCGTGAAGTGATTGGTGAAAGCTTCAAAGTAGAAGGTGATCTTCGTTCAGAAGTTCAGTTGAACATTAAACGTCTGATGGATATTGGTTGTTATCGTGGCATTCGTCATCGTATTGGTTTGCCCTTAAGAGGTCAAGGCACGAAGAACAATGCACGTACAAGAAAAGGTAAGAAGAAGACAGTTGCCAACAAGAAGAAGGCTACGAAGTAATTCTTCCCTGATAACGAAAAGCTATTAAAATTCAGAAATGATATGGCAAAAAAGACAGTCGCGAATAAAAAGAGAAATGTAAAAGTAGACGCAATCGGACAAGCGCACATTCACTCATCGTTCAATAACATTATTGTGTCGTTGACGAACGGTGATGGTCAGGTAATTTCCTGGTCCTCCGCCGGTAAGATGGGTTTTAGAGGTTCTAAGAAGAACACTCCTTATGCAGCACAAATGGCTGCACAAGATTGTGCAAAAGTCGCATTTGATCTTGGCTTGAGAAAGGTCAAGGCTTATGTTAAAGGACCCGGAAACGGACGTGAATCAGCCGTTCGTACCATTCACGGAGCGGGCATCGAAGTCATGGAAATTGTGGATGTAACGCCACTTCCTCACAACGGATGCCGTCCTCCTAAAAGAAGAAGAGTATAAAACGTAGTATTAATCCTTGAACTACGGGAACGTGTCATTGATTGCACACGTCAGGCGACTGCAAATCCCCGGTTCAATCTTTTTCAACTGAACAATGGCTAGATATACTGGACCAAAAACAAAAATTGCTCGTAAGTTTGGTGAACCGATTTTCGGTCCCGACAAAGTTTTAAGCAAAAAGAATTACCCTCCCGGAATACACGGAAACAACCGTCGCAGAAAAACTTCTGAATACGGTATACAGTTGCGTGAAAAGCAAAAAGCAAAATATACCTATGGTGTATTGGAAAGACAATTCCGCAATTTGTTTGAAAAAGCATCCAGAACAAAAGGTGTTAAGGGTGAAGTTCTTTTGCAATTATTGGAATGCCGCTTGGATAATGTTGTCTATCGTTTGGGTTTTGCACCCACACGCGATGCAGCCCGTCAATTGGTATCTCATCGTCACATTGTAGTAGATGGCATGGTTGTAAACATCCCTTCTTACTCCGTAAAACCCGGTCAAGTAATCGGTATTCGTGAACGTTCCAAGTCCTTGGAAGTCGTTACAAATGCGTTGTCCGGATTCAATCACAGTAAGTATGCTTGGTTGGAATTTGATTCGTCCTCTCTATCAGGTAAGTTCTTGCATATACCGGAACGTGCTGATATCCCCGAAAACATCAAAGAACAATTGATCGTTGAATTGTATTCAAAATAATCCTTGACTCAATGGCAATATTAGCATTTCAAAAGCCTGAAAAGGTTATCATGCTGGAAGCAGACAATCAATTCGGAAAATTCGAATTCCGTCCGCTGGAACCCGGCTTTGGCATTACAATTGGTAATGCCCTGCGTCGTATACTGCTTTCTTCCCTGGAAGGCTTTGCCATCTCTTCAGTTCGGATTGATGGTGTTGACCATGAATTTTCTACCATTCCGGGTGTTGTGGAAGACGTCACGAATATCATTTTAAATTTGAAACAAGTGCGTTTCAAACAAGTGGTAGAAGACTACGAAACAGAAAAGGTCACCTTGAACGTTTCTGGAATGACTGAACTCAAAGCCGGCGATTTGTCAAATGCGTTTTCAGGTTTCGAGATATTGAATCCTGATTTGCTTATTTGCACGATGGATGCATCAACATCTTTCTCCATGGATTTGACGGTCAATAAAGGACGTGGTTGGGTATCTGCTGAGGAGCAAGGTATACCATCAAGTGAGTTGAATGTAATCGCTATTGACTCCATCTATACGCCTATTAAGAATGTTAAATTCGTAGTAGATAACTATCGTGTCGAGCAGAAAACCGACTATGAAAAATTGGTATTCGAAATCCTTACGGACGGATCTATCCATCCGAAAGAAGCCTTAAAAGAGGCTGCTAAGATTTTGATTCACCACTTTATGTTGTTCTCTGACGAACGCATCACATTGGATACGACCGAGGTGGATGGTGTTGAGGAGTTTGACGAAGAGGTTCTTCACATGCGTCAGTTGTTGAAAACAAAGTTGGTTGATTTGGATTTGTCTGTTCGCGCTTTGAATTGTTTGAAGGCAGCAGACGTTGAAACGCTGGGTGAACTGGTCGTTTTCAATAAGACCGATTTGTTGAAGTTTAGAAATTTTGGTAAAAAATCATTGACTGAATTGGAAGAGCTTCTAGGCAACCTGAACCTTTCGTTTGCGATGGATATAACCAAGTATAAATTAGATAAAGAATAATATTACGATGAGACATAATAAGAAATTCAATCATTTGGGTCGTCAGAAAGGCCATCGTGAGGCCATGCTGTCCAATATGTCTACCTCTTTGATTATGCACAAGCGCATCTTTACAACGACGGCAAAAGCGAAGGCGTTGAAGATGGTGATTGAGCCCCTTATCACAAAGGCAAAAACAGATTCTACAGCAAGTCGTCGTCAGGCGTTTAGCTTGCTGCAAGATAAGAATGCAGTGACAGAATTGTTTTCTGTAGTTGCACCCAAAGTTGGTGACCGCCCAGGTGGTTATACACGTCTTCTTAAAACCGGTTTCCGTTTGGGTGATAATGCTCAGATGTGTTTTATTGAACTGGTCGATTTTAATGAAAATCGTTTGAAAGAAAAGACAGAAAAGAAAGCACGTACCCGTCGTGCAGGAGCAGCAAAGAAGAAGGCTGCTGACGTTGTGGAAGCAACGGAAGTACAGACACCTGAAGTTCCTGCTGCGGAATAATCATTGTATGATACTATTTAAAAAAGCCTGCTCATTATTGAGCAGGCTTTTTTAATGCGAAGTGCACGAGTGTGATTAATCCTTGATTGAGAAATCAGAAGTTCCGATTTGGTAGCCGTCAGCAAAAATGTCTAAACGGTACGTGCCCGGATGCAGAAACTCTTCAACGTCCCAGTAAAGGGCAACCACCGCATCTTCTCCAGTATATTCTATGGGACGGCGTGCTGAATAGTTTATGTACTGATCTTCAAAGAGAAAGACGTTGTCGTTGTTTTTTACCAGTGGTGTTTCATCGGGCTGAATAATACGAATGTAGACATGTTTTTCACCCCTTGGTGCTGAAATGTTTTTACTGATTGTAAACGTGAAGCGCATTTGAGCCAGGCGGCTTATTCTGCTGGCTTTTCGACCTTTGCTGGTCAGTAATTCAATCTGTATGTCACGGGCCTCTAAAATGGAGGCTAACGTCACTTTTTCGGTAAGCGCCTTTTTCTCTTCGGATAGGCTTTCTACATGTTCTTGTGCTTGCTGGAATCGCTGGGTTACAACCTTATTTTCTGCACGGAGCTGGTTGTTTTCTGCGTGTAGTGAGTCGATTTGCGCAACGTAATGTCGCATAATACCTCTAAGCGTTTCCAATTCTCTGCGCATTTCATTGATTCGCTTTGCATTCGTAGCCTTTGTCACTTTTAACTCATCCAAGAGGCGTTGTACTTTGAAACGTTCTGCATCCAGTAGGTTGGCTAAGGAATCATTGCCAATACGCAAGCCATAACCTTCGTATTGAAGCGATAGCTGAGAATACTCATCGGCAAGTTCCTCCTTTTCGAGTTCGTATTGAACAGCCATCTCGGTAATAACCTGCGATTTGTTTTGTAAGGAGAGGAGCAACACGATAATCGCTGAGATTAAAAGAATAAAGGCAATTGAGAGTATTCGTTTTGTGTTTTTTTGCATAATGTATGTTTTGTGAACAACGAACGCAAAAATACAAATTTTAAAGCAACTTTCAGCTCCTAAAAATTCCTAAAACCCGATGAGGTTAATTATGGAAAATTTTCTTTAATTGGTTTTTTTATTACCTTTGCTGTTGAATCGTTTGCTTGATTGTATTTGTTAAAATGTAAACCATAAAAGTATGTCAAAAGTAACAGTTGTAGGATCTGGTAATGTGGGCGCAACTTGCGCCAATGTGATGGCAATCAATGAGGTGGCTGATGAAATTATCTTGTTGGATATCAAAGAAGGGGTATCTGAAGGCAAGGCAATGGATATGATGCAAACCGTCACTTTGTTGGATATTGACTGTAAAGTGATTGGTTGTACCAATGATTATGCCAGGACAGCCAATTCGGATGTCGTAGTAATCACGTCAGGAATGCCTAGAAAGCCGGGTATGACGCGTGAAGATTTGATTGGAGTAAATGCCGGCATTGTAAAATCTGTTTCTGATCAGATATTGGCTCATTCTCCCAACGCAATTATTGTAATCGTTAGTAATCCGATGGATACGATGACCTATTTGACGTTGAAAACGACGGGATTACCAAAAAATCGTGTTATTGGTATGGGGGGGACGTTGGATAGTTCACGTTTCCGTTATTACTTAAGTCAGGCATTGGGTGTTAATGCCCGCGAGGTGGAAGGTCTGGTCATTGGTGGACATGGGGATACAACGATGATTCCGCTTAAGCGTTTTGCCAACTATAAAGGTTTGCCCGTATCTGAATTGTTGGAAGAAGCGACGCTCAATAAAGTCGTTGCTGATACAATGGTGGGTGGAGCTACACTGACCGGTTTGCTGGGTACTTCCGCTTGGTATGCCCCTGGAGCGGCTGCCGCTTATTTGGTTGAATCCATATTGAAAGATCAAAAGAAAGTGATCCCTTGTTGTGTTTCTTTGGATGGAGAATACGGTCAATCGGATATTTGTATTGGGGTACCCATTGTTGTGGGACGTCAGGGTGTTGAAAAGATCTTGGATTACAAACTCAACGAAGAAGAGCAGGCTTTATTGAATAAGAGTGCCGATGCCGTTCGCAGCATGAATTCTGTTTTGAAAGAACTGGGTGTGCTTGCGTAAAGAACAGATTGCATACGACGTTGAAAGGAGGGCTTGACCCTCCTTTTTTTATTCGGTGCAAGACTTTTGTAAATAATGTGTATTTTTGTATACTAATCAAGAGAATAATGCATCGGTTTTTGATACGTATTTTTTTTGCATGCCTTATCGCGCAGAACATTCAAGCCCAGGAATCCGTTTCAGATACGACCTCTGTGTTGGGGATTGTGGCACGTTTGAATCAAATTGAACCAGGCAAGGGCCGTGTACGTATTGTACAAGATGAGGTGGTTGCATCAAGAATTGGAACGCCAGCGGTCACGCACACGGGTGAGGATGCTTCCATATCGGACTATGTAGAGCTTTCCGGCTGGCGCATACAGGTTTTTGCCGGTAATAATCAACGCATATCAAAGAATGAAGCCTTTCGTAAGGAGGCCGATATAAAAATGAATTTTTCCAATTGGGATACGTATGTGACCTACACTGCCCCCTTTTGGAGGTTGCGCATTGGTGACTTTCAAACGTATCAAGATGCACGGGAAGCGATGATGCTGTTGCGCAGAAGATTTCCGTCCTATGGAAAGGAAATGTCTATTGTGCGGGATAAAATCCGAATCCGTACTCAAATTGAAAAGTAATGGTAGATAAACAGATCGTGATGGCAACGGAAGCCAATCCTGTACAGGATGAGATAGCCGGCCACTATAAAGAGATTCTTCGTTTGCTGGGTGAAGATACACAACGCGAAGGCTTGTTGAAGACACCGCACCGAGTCGCCAAAGCGATGCAGTTCTTAACGTATGGCTATGAGGCAGACCCCAAAGCGATATTGGAGTCGGCCAAGTTTCGCGAAGAGTATCGTCAGATGGTGATCGTCAAGGATATTGATTTTTATTCAATGTGTGAACATCATATGTTGCCTTTTTATGGGAAAGCGCACGTGGCTTACATCCCCAATCAGTATATTACGGGTTTAAGTAAAGTGGCTCGGGTTGTAGACGTTTTTGCAAGACGATTGCAGATACAAGAACGGATGACTACTCAAATTAAGCAATGCATTCAAGATACCTTGCAGCCATTGGGTGTAATGGTGGTCATAGAAGCGCAGCATTTATGTATGCAAATGAGAGGCGTTGAAAAGCAGAATTCTGTGACGACCACTTCAGACTTTACAGGTGCTTTTCAGCAGGCCAAGACAAGAGAGGAATTTATCAATTTGATCCGAAGAAGCAACGGATAAAAAGAAAGACCGCCAATCGATAAAAGGCGGTCTTTCTTTTGCTATATAACGTTTCGCTTTAGAGCTGTTCGTCTATGAGCTGGATTTTTTTGTAAATCAAATCCCGTTCGGTTTTTAAATCCTCAATTTTCCGGTTCATTTGATCCAATAGATTGTTTTTGGACGATTTGCTGGTTGTGAAGAATCCGATGTTGTTTTCTGCCGTTTTTATTTCATTCTTCAGGTGTTCGAACTGACGCATCAGTTTGTCGCGCTCATACAGCACTTTGCCTTGACCTTTTTGTCCCATATCTTCCAGATTCTGCTGGAACCGATTCAACCTTTTCTTTTCTTTCTGCACATTGAGTCTGCCGGCTTGTTTGTCCACGGCCTCATGCCAAGCCATGTAAATGGCATCCTTTTCTTTAAAAGGAACGTGCCCGGTTGCATTCCACTGCTTCATTAGCTGGTGGAAAGTTTCGGACGCTTTTTCGGCTTCCGCTTCTTCTGTCAGTGCATTCATTTGAGCGATCAATGACTGTTTGATCTCCAGGTTCTGGGCTTCTTCCTTTTTTGGAGAAGGAGCATGTTTTTCCTTTTGTTCAAAGAAGTAGTCACAAGCAGAAATGAAGCGTTTCCATATTGCATCGGACGCTTTTTTTGGTACCGGGCCGATGGTTTTCCATTCCTTCTGAATTTGGATCAAAACGTCTTGGGTCGACTTCCAATCGGTGCTTTCTTTGAGGGATTCTGCTTTCTCGCAAAGCTCTTTTTTCTTTTCCAGGTTCTGGTTTAGAATGTCTTTTGCTTCTTTGTAGAAGGTGCTTTTTAGATTGAAAAAGCGGTCGCAGGCTGTTCTAAAACGATCAAATATTTTGTTATTCACCTTTTTAGGAGCAAAACCGATGGTTTTCCACTGTTCTTGAAGTGAGATCACCTCAGCCGTTGCTTGATCCCAATCTTTATACGTTTTTAGTCTGGTGAGATCCATGGCTTCAATCTGATCGCAGATCGCGGTTTTGCGGGCTAGGTTCTCATTTTCAGCAAGTTTAAGACGTTCAAAAAATTGCTGGTGGTTTTTATTAACGACAGCAGATGCTGTTTTAAATCGATTCCATATATCCTCACGGATTTCTTTTTCAACCGGACCGGTTTCCCGCCATTCTTCGTGTAGTTTCTGTAATTGGCGAAAGGCTACAACGACATCCGATTCTTCTGCCAGTTTTTCAGCCGACGCACACAAGTGTGTTTTGATTTCAAGGTTTTTCTTAAAGTCGTAATCACGGAAGTCGTTACTGATTTTAACCCAGTCGTAGAAGCATTCTACTTGATATTGGTATTTTTTCCATAGATCATTTTCCTGATCCACGGGCGCTTGTCCGGCATCTTTCCAATCTTGTTGAAGTGATCTAAAGTCGTTGATGATTTTTCCAACATTTTCACTGCTTTCAGGTAAATGCTGAATGGCTTCAATAATGGAAAGCTTCTTCTTTAGATTGTCTTGTTTGAGTTTTTCCTGCTCAACCAACATTTGAGCTTTTTTATTTTTCCAGGTGGCAAGCAGCGTTTTTAATTCAGTCTCAAGAGGGTCTGGTTCTTTCCCGTTGATATCCGCTTCGCCCTCATTTTTTGTTTGTGAAGCGGATGCGGTAGCATTCGTCTTTTGTAGTTTGTAGTACGTTTGTTTTAATTGGTCTATTTTATCCTTTATTTTTTCCGGTTGACCGTTTAATAATACCTTAATCTGATCCACTACTTCCTGGCGACTACTGGGAGTCGGAAATACAGGAACTTCAGCGTTAGTCGATGGCGTTTCTTTTTTGTCCATATTCAGTCCGATTTCAAATTGTTGCAAGTACAAGTGCTTGCTTATATGCAAATTAAAGCAAAAGTTTTGTCAATGTTGGTCTTTTTCGTCAACTTTTTGTTTACAGCCACTTCTTTCGTTTGAAAAGAAGGAGAATGACGCCCGAGAATGCAAACATAAGCAATATTGACCACCAGAATCCGGTGGCCGATCCTGTTAAGGGCATTCCGGGAAAGTTTTGACCAAAGATGCTGGCAACCAACGTTGGTGGCATAAAGATCACCGAGACGATGGTAAATATTTTGATGATTTTGTTCTGTTCAATGTTGACCAAACCCAGGAATGTGTCCTGTAGGTATTCAAGACGTTCGAAGCTGAACTTTGAGTGCTCAATCAAGGAGTTAACATCCTTGAGAATGATGGTAATTTTGCTGTTTAATTCTTTCGGAACCAACTCGCTACGAAGCAAATTGGATAACAGTCGTTGTTTTTCAATGACATTTTGCCGAATAATCATAATCTGTTCCTGCAATGCCGTAATATCCATCAGCACATCCTCGTCCGCATCACGTATGGAATCGGTTAATTTGGTGATGTTGTCAATGATGTCCTCGATCATATCTGCATCCTTTTCAACACGTGTTTCCAGCAGCGCGACCATAACATGAAAGCCGGTCGGATAATTGCGTGGACTGGATGAAATTTTCTTCGTTGTATCCGAGAAGCTACTGAGCTCCTCACTTCGGACGGTTACAAGTATGTCGTTTTTTAAAATAAACGAAACGGTTTCTGAGTCGTAGTTGCCCAGAAGAAAATTGGAGTTGACGACCAACGTATCCGACGTTTCAATGTAACGGGAGGACATCTCGATTTCTTCCATCTCTTCTTCTTCTTGAATGTATATCTTCAGGAAGTCCTCCAATTGGTTTTCGACGACTTCATCTACGTCTTGTAGGTCAATCCACAGGAAGTTGTCGATTGGGGTGCTTTTTAAGAAATCAAAGCTTCGACTCACTTTGATCCTTCCCCCTTCGTGAAAGAATAATTTAAATTCTGCCATGGCGTTTCTTTTTCGTTAGAATGGTTATTCAACACATTGTGAACGATGAGTGCTAACCCATGCCTTGTTCCAGCAAGTTGGTCAGATAAATAAAATCAGCAACGGAAAGCTGCTCCGGTCGTTTGGTAAAGATGGGGTCGTCGTATAAGGTCGGATCACCATCCATGAGACTTTTTACCGAATTGCGTAGCATTTTTCTTCGCTGGTTGAAACTCGTTTTGACCACTTGTTTAAACAACACCTCGTTGCAATCAAGTTTTTTGGTTTCGTTCCGAGTCATTCGTATGACTCCGGACATGACAGAGGGTGGAGGATCAAAAACGCTTGGATCAACCGTAAAAAGGTATTCTATATCGTACCATGCCTGAAGGAGTACACTCAATATGCCGTAGGCTTTTTTGCCGGGTTTTGACGCAATGCGTTCGGCAACCTCTTTTTGAATCATGCCAGAACAACAGGGGATTTGATCCTTATGGTCAAGCACCTTAAAAAAGATTTGGGAAGAGATGTTGTAGGGATAATTGCCAATCAAGCAAAAAGGATCAAGCGTCCACTTTGCTATGGGAAACGCAAGAAAGTCCTCGGCTAGTATTCGGCCGGCCAACGCAGGTTCGTGTTCGTTCAAATACGATACGGATTCCTTGTCCAGTTCAATCACGGTTAGGTCATGCCCAAGTCGGAGCAAATGCTTGCTTAATACACCCATTCCAGGACCTACTTCCAATATGGGCATTCCCCGATAGGCATCCAGCGTACCGGCGATGCGTGCAGCAATATCCTGACTTTTCAGAAAATGTTGCCCGAGTGATTTTTTTGCTTTTACCTGGATCATCCACCTCAGTAGGAAAAAATTAGTACATTTGTGGGCTTTACATGCTTGTAGAGCAAGACAAAAGTAACTATTTTTAATGGATATATGTCATATTTGAAAAAAATACTTCAGGTTGTGTTGCCTTTGGCACTGGCCGCTTTCTTGTTTTGGTGGGTGTACAAAGATATGGATTTTGAACGCCTGAAGCTGGTTTTAAGGGAGGGACTTCGTTACGAATGGTTGCTTTTGTCTGTTGTCTTTAGCACCTTAAGCATGGTTATTCGTGGACTCAGATGGCAGCAATTGCTTGAGCCGGTAGCAAATGGAGCCCGTAAGAAAACAGCGATCCTGGCCGTTTTCGTCAGTTATGCAGCCAATTTGATTTTCCCGCGTGCCGGTGAGGTGGCTCGTTGTGGCATTGTAAAAAAGTCAAACGGAGCGTCTTTTAGTAAAGCACTGGGTACGGTGATTACCGAACGTGTCTTTGATGTCATCTTCCTTGGTGTCATTGCGCTGGCTGCGATTGTTTCACAACTGCCCTTTTTTCGATTGTTTTTAGAAAACAATCCCGATGCCTTGACCCGGTTCCAACGGATCCTGTCATCCAAGACCGTTTGGGTGGGATTGGGTTCCGTATTACTCTTGTTGATTTTCTTGCGGTATTACCTTAAGAAGTTTTCGTTTTACAGTCGCTTGAAGGATTTTCTCATGAAGTTGTGGGATGGGATGCGTAGCATTACAACACTCAAACATCCTGTTCTATTCTTGGTGTATTCTGCCGGAATCTGGCTTTTGTATTTTCTGATGTTTTATATTGGGAAGTACTTTTTTTCTTTTGAAGTAAACTTAGGTGTTTGGGCTTTGCTTACCGGTTTTGTCATGGGCTCTTTTGGTGTGGTCGCACCCGTACAAGGAGGGATCGGTGCGTATCATTTTATGGTCATTTATACGTTGGTCTTTTTTGGTATGGGTGAGTCGGACGCTGGGATTTTTGCGTTGGTGCTTCACGGTCTACAAACCATTTTATCGTTGATTTCGGGCTTAATCGCCTATATATGGTTGTATTTTGACGAAAAGAGCGTAAAATGACACGCATTCTACAGCATTTGACCGATTTTTGAAGAACAAGGCGGTCGATTTCACTACCTTTGTCCCTACGGATAAAGAATGAAATCATGAAACACACAGTATATAGCTTTCTTTTTTTGGCATTACTGGCTCTTTTTGCCTGTGAAGATGACGGAACCTACGGCTCTGATAAGCAGGATAAGGATGATACCAATTATGTGGTCAACGAGCCATCGGATGGAAGTATTGCGGAAGGTGTTTCGGGTGACTTTCCTGTTTTTTTACACGAGGAGTCGGATTCACATCGCTTGACCGCCCTTCGCAAGCAACAGTTGGGTGTATACGCACCGGATGACGTTCGTCGGATGAATTTGACGTTTGCATTATCCAATTGGGCGGACTTGTTGCAATTGTATGCTGCCGACAAAACAGATCTTCCTGCACAGATTTCATACGAAGGGACTACGTATCCTTATCGAGTGGGTGTGCGGTATAAAGGGAGTGCTGTCGAATCGGATGATCCGACCGAAAAAAAATCGTATACCATCTCCGTTGACTATGAAAACAGCAAGCAGGATATTACCGATTATTATACATTAATCTTGAACGGCGCGTATACGGATAGCTCCTTTATGCACGAAGCATTGTATCGACAGTCCATACAAAAATACATTCCATCGCTACAGGTAAATTACATCAATCTACACATCAATAATCAGGATCTGGGTTTGTATGTGAATACGCAGCATCCCAATGCGCGCTTTTTAAAAGAGTGGTTTTTGTCCAGTAACGGAAGCCGATGGCGCGCCGAACCGGATGCGGTTGGTGAAGAATTGCCTCAAGGAACAAACGGGAAAGGCTTTTCCGGTTTGAATTATTTGGGGAATAACCCCAACGATTACATTCCCTATTATGATCTGAAGACCACCCACAAAGACAATCCGTATGAGGACATTATGCTGTTGGCTAAGTGCTTGCATGAAACGGATCCGGATAGCATGGAGGCCGCGATTTCCAAACGATTGGATTTGGATCGTACGTTGTGGTTTCTAGCTTGTGAGAATATTTTTACCGATAAAGATAGTTACATACACAAGGGGGGTACCGATTATTATTTGTATTGGGATTCTGAAACCGGTCGCATGACGCCTCTGGAGTATGATGGCAACGATACGTTTTCACCCGAGCATGTTGAATGGGATCCGTTTTATCATGCGGACGATGAGCGGTATCCTTTGTTGCATAAATTATTGAATGTTCCTTCCATTCGTCAACGTTATTTGGCTCACTATCGGACCATTCTGGAGGAAACGTATAACCCGGCAACGCTTTGGCCAAGAATTGATGCCTTGGCTCAATCCATTGATTCTGCCGTGCGCGTAGACCCCACCGACAAGTATTCATACGAAACGTTTCTTTCTGCTGTTCAAACGCTTAAATGGGTCGTTGAGCAGCGACATCAATTTTTGACCACCCACGATTCCATCGCTGTTTCCGGCCTTACGCTTTCGGATTTAAAATGGACGGTACAGGGAGATGTTTGGAAAACACCGACATCCACCGATACGGTGACCATTGAGGTTGCTGTAGCCGGAGGAGGAGTAAATAGTGTCTATTTGTGTGCAGGGACAGGCATGCTCGGCCCATATCGTCGACTGCAAATGTTTGACGACGGAACGCATGGAGACTTCGTCGCCGCTGATGGGGTGTTTACCGGGCGCATCAATCCACAAGCGGAAGGTGTTCGGGTGCGGTTTTATATTGAAGCTGTGCGAGGAAACGCTGCCCGTACGCGCAGTTATTACCCTTCTGGTGCTGAACATGAAGTGTTTACCTATGTTGTTTCGTCTGAAATATGAAAAAGAACCAAATTGTTTGCTTTTTTTCACTCCTCCTGTCTCTGCCGCTGTTTGGGCAGATTGAGACAGATTATGGTATATGGAATAGCCTTGAGATTGGAAAGAAATTTGAAAACGGATTCTCCCTATCCTTTGAAGAAGAATTTCGTCTACGAAACGCATTAAAAACCGTGGATAAATTTCAATCGACCCTGGAGTTGAAGTATAAGTTTACTTCTTATTTGGATGCAGGAGCATCCTATACGATGATCAATTATTTTCGACCTTCGGATCAATACCATCCGCATAATTTTTGGGAGTTGAGGCATCGATCCAATTTGTTTGTAGAGACCGATGCCAAGCTTGGTCGGTTTTCGTTTGCACTTAGGGAGCGTTTTCAATCGACGTATCGCATGTTGGATGCGTACTCAACAGCAAAGACCAACCCCAAACACATGCTTCGATCAAAGCTTTCTGCGGATTACAACGTCAAAGGCATTCCCCTTAAACCGTATGCTTCGTTGGAATTGTTTCATGTTTTGAATGGCAACAAAAAAGGGGAACAGGAGAAGTATCGTATCGCTGCCGGTTTGAAGTATAAATTAAACGAAAGTTGGTCTGTAAAGGCCGGCTATGTATACGCCGATGAGACAGATGAAGAGGATGGGGATCGGGAACATGTATTGCAACTGGGTTTGAACTGGAAGCTATAAATAGACGATGAATATGTACGAATTATGTAAGGATATATGTGCGCAAATGAGTCCCATCGGTTTGTCTGAGATGAAGGGAATCCGTTTGATGAATCGTTTGGATACGAAATATTTATTTCCAACCTCGGAGTTGCCAAAGCTTCTTATGGATTTGAAGCAAGGCTTTCGCGTACAGGTGGTCGAAGGGAAGTGCATCAGTCCCTATTCAACCCTCTATTATGATACAGATGATTTACAAATGTACATTCGTCATCACGACCAGCACCGGGTAAGACAAAAAATACGAACGCGGGCGTATATGGATTCCAACCTCTGCTTTATCGAGGTGAAACGCAAAAACAACAAAGGCAGAACCAGTAAAAAGCGAACCGAGATTCCGATGAACTGCATGATGAACGTGTTGGAGTGTGACGAGGCGGTAGCCTTTATGGAGCTGCATTCGGATTTTGTTCGTCAGGATATTCAGCCGACTTTACAAACTCAGTTTGATCGAATCACACTGGTCAATGCGTTGAAAACAGAGCGATTGACCATCGATTTGAATTTGTCGTTCACCAATATCCAAACTGGAAATCAACGCCAACTGCCCGAGTTGGCCATTATTGAACTGAAGCAGGATGGCAAACAACGATCGCTGGTGCAGGAACACCTGAGTGATTATCGAATCCGTCCGGGGGGCATCAGTAAATATTGTTTGGGCACAGTGCTCACAAATGAGTGGGTTAAGAAGAACCTATTTAAAAAAAAGATACGCTACATTCAAAAACTAACATCTACACATCATGATTTCACCTGAAGACCTCACGCAAGGCGTCGTTGACAACATATCGTATGACTTTTTATCCTTGCCCTTTTTCGAGGCCCAAAGTCTTATTCATCTATTGATCCGATTTTCGCTCAATGTATTGATTTGTTGGCTGATTATTCAGCGATTTTATTACCGAAAGGGAGGGCGTAGGGATTTCTATCTTACGTTCCTTTTATTTGCAGTAACGGTTTTTCTTTTGATTTTCCTGCTTGAAAATGTCAAGCTTCAAATGGGATTTGCACTGGGGCTTTTCGCGATTTTCGGAATGATTCGATATCGAACAGAAACCGTCCCAATTCGGGAAATGACCTACTTGTTTGTGATTATTGGCATTTCCGTGATCAACGGATTGGCGATGACAGCCAGCTATTCGGAGTTGATCGTAACCAATGGCCTCTTTGTCATATTTATTTGGATTCTCGAAAGCAGTAGGGTTCTTAAACGTACATCGAACAAGGTGATTCTTTATGACAAGATTGATCTGATCGTTCCTGAACGACAGGATGAGTTGATTCGAGACTTGAAAGCAAGAACGGGGCTCAATGTATTGAAAATTGATATCGGTAACATTGACTTTTTACGCGACGTAGCCTACATTCGCGTTTATTTTACGCCGACCGAAGATGCAGCTCCGGCATCCGTCAGTAAAAGTGAGCTAAGACCACCTGAATTTTAACGTAAATTAACAAAAGGCTGACGCTCATTTTGTATCTTTGTAAACCACACCAACGAATCGGTGTGGTTTTTTTACTTAATACGCAGTGACTATGGAAGATATTCGTGGATTAGAGCCCAAGGCTCTGTGGCAATTTTTTTACGATTTGACGCAAATACCCCGACCTTCGGGATTTATGAAGGCTGTACAAGCGTATATGCTTGATTTTGGGAAGAAACATGGGCTGGAAACCAAACAGGATGAGGCGGGTAATATTTTGATCCGAAGAGCTGCAGCGCCTGGCATGGAACACAAGCCTGCACTCGTACTGCAAGCACATTTGGATATGGTGCCGCAGAAGAACTCAGAGGTTATCCATGATTTTCAAACAGACCCAATTCAAACAACGATTGATGGTGAATGGGTTAAAGCCAAGCAAACAACCTTAGGGAGTGATAACGGAATCGGGGTTGCTGCCATTATGGCGGTTCTTACCGATGAAACCATTCAAACAGGCGTGATTGAGGGTTTGTTTACGGTGGATGAGGAAACCGGAATGTACGGAGCCTTTGGATTGAAACCGGACTTTTTTGATGGGCGGGTGTTGCTAAATCTGGATTCGGAAGATGAGGGTGAGTTGTTTGTTGGATGTGCCGGTGGCATTGATGTGACGGCCACTTTCCGATACAGTCGATTGGATGCAGTTCCTGAAGGGCACGTAGCCTTGCGTTTGGACGTAAAAGGTTTAAAAGGAGGGCACTCCGGGGTGGATATTCACTTGGGACGCGCCAATGCAAATAAAGTTCTATTCTTATTGCTGAAGGATGCCGTTGCTCATCGAGGGGTTCGTTTGGCCTCCTTCGAAGGGGGTACCTTGCGCAATGCGATTCCAAGAGAAGCACATTGCGTGCTGACGCTGCCGAAGACTGAACTGGAATCACTGACTTCGTCGATTGCTATTGCACAACAGGCGTGGAGAGAGGCCTATAAGGGGATCGAGCGCGATTTTTCGTTCACACTACAGACCGTTGACATGCCAGAAGGAGTACTTCCGGCCATGCTTCAAGACGATGTGATTCATTCTATCGTATCGGTTCATGATGGGGTCTATCGGACGATTCCTGAGATGCCGGATGTGGTTGAAACATCGTCCAATCTTGCGATCTGCGTTTCGGAGGCTGGTTGTGTGCGGTGTTCGTTGCTGTTGCGTAGCTCTTCTGAGTTTATGAAGGAGCAATTGGTTACAGCCATTCAAAGTTCGTTTGCCTTGGCGGGTGCTAAGGTTGAGACCTCCGGTGCGTATCCGGGTTGGCAGCCTAACTTGCAATCACCGGTGATGCAGGTCGCTTCACGAGCGTACGAGTTATTGTACAACAAAACCCCTCGTATCAATGTAATTCATGCCGGACTGGAGTGTGGTATCATTCAGAAAGCAGTAGGGGCCATGGATATGATTTCGTTTGGTCCAAGCATCTCCTTTCCGCACTCGCCGGATGAAAAAGTTCATATTTTAAGTGTTGCTCGATTTTGGACGCACTTAAAGAAAACCATTGAGCTCATGTAGGTGTTTTATAATAAATAATCAGCCATGAAAATGAAATGGATTCTTAGTCTGTTGCTTCTGGTAGTGGGTGTGCTGCCGATGCAATCTGTTGAGAAAGTAAAGGTGGAAAAGGGCCCAAGCTTTCGTGTCGATGATGTGTTCTCCAAACAGCGTTTGAAAGCGATTGATGCGTTGATGGAAGCAGCCGTTGAACGGGAAGGGATTCCCTCAGCCGTGTGTTATGTCAGTTATCGGGGCAAGGAGGTTTATTTTGAGTCGTTTGGTTATTCCAATCGAGCGGATCGAAAATCACTCAAAACGGATGATCTTTTTCGCATGGCTTCTCAAACCAAATTGGTTACTACGGTTGCCATGATGACGTTGTTTGAAGAAGGCTATTTTCGATTGGACGACCCGATAAAGCAGTACCTGCCGGAATTCTCGAATCCAATGGTACGGGTATCCGGAACGGTTGAAGCAGGAGACTTAGTTACGAGACCGGCCAAAGGCGATATAACGATTCGTCATCTGCTTTCTCACAGTGCTGGGATCTCGTATGATCCGTACGATCAGGAAGTGCAAGTGATTTCTTATGCGGATAAGACGGTATCAACCGAAGAAGCGGTGCGTCGCATCGCAAAATTGCCCTTAAAACATGACCCGGGCAAGGGCTTTACCTATGGATTTAGCTCCGATGTTTTGGGTCGTTTGGCAGAAGTTCTGACTGGAAAACGATTGGATGCGTTGATACAGGATCGGGTATTGGACCCATTGGAAATGAAGGATACCTATTTTTATGTTCCCAAACGAAATGAAAAGCGTTTGGTTCCTTTGTATCAAAAGCCGTCTTTGAGTGATCCGGTTTCTCTGGCTGAGGATACAACGTTACAAGCCTATCCGTTGGATTCCAATCCGCTGTATTTTGGGGGAGGAGCAGGTTTGACGGGAACGATTGAGGATTATGCGCATCTTTGTGAGATGATTCTCAATCGGGGTGTCTACAAGAACAAACGCATACTTGCTCGTAAAACCGTAGACTTAATGCGTTCCAACCAGCTTTACGAGATTGAGGGTGATTTTAAGTTTGGATTTGGCTTGGAAATTGCCGATTATAAAACATTTGCAAAAACCATGCGTACGCCCGGATCGTTAAGGTGGGGAGGATATTTCGGTACGGAATATGTAATCGATCCCAAAGAGCAACTCGTTGTTTTGATGTATACCAATAAGGTTTCCTGGTATAAAGACGATGTGTGGGGAGACTTTTTACGAGCCGTGTATATGTCTTTGTATTAATGAAAAAGGAGGAGTACCCAACGGTACTCCTCCTTCGACGATAAGCTTACGCAAGATTAGTTTACGCGTTTGTATCCGTATACAGCTGATTCTCCCAGTTCTTCTTCGATGCGGAGAAGCTGATTGTATTTAGCCATACGATCGGAGCGACTCAGTGAACCGGTTTTGATTTGACCGGAGTTGGTAGCAACTGCGATGTCCGCGATGGTGCTGTCTTCTGTTTCTCCGGAACGGTGTGAAGTAACCGAGGTATAACCATGACGGTGAGCCATTTCAATGGCGTTCAGCGTCTCTGTAAGTGTACCAATCTGATTTACTTTAATCAAGATGGAATTACCGCATTTTTCAGCGATTCCGCGTTGCAGGAACTCAACATTGGTTACAAACAAATCATCACCAACCAACTGACAGCGATCGCCAATCTTTTCAGTTAGGACTCTCCATCCTTCCCAGTCGTTTTCACTCATACCATCTTCAATGGAATCGATGGGGTATTTGTTGATCAATTCTTCCAAATAAGCCGCTTGTTCTTCAGAATTGCGTTTCGCACCATTCGGTCCTTCAAATTTGCTGTAGTCATAAATGCCATTTTTGAAGAATTCGGACGCCGCACAATCCAAACCAATGTGGATTTGTTCGGTGGTATAACCAGCCGCTTTGATGGCTTCGATGATTGATTCCAGCGCATCTTCCGTGCCTTTCAACGCAGGGGCAAATCCGCCTTCATCACCCACAGCTGTGCTTAAGCCACGGTTGTGTAGTACCTTTTTCAAGGCGTGAAATACTTCTGCACCCATACGCAACGCTTCTTTGAAGCAGCAAGCACCTACCGGACGAATCATAAATTCTTGGAAAGCGATGGGAGCATCTGAGTGTGAGCCACCGTTGATGATGTTCATCATAGGCACGGGCAAAACAAAGGTATTTACACCACCGATGTAGCGATAAAGAGGAAGATCCAAATAATTCGCTGCGGCTTTGGCTACTGCCAACGAAACACCCAACATTGCATTGGCGCCCAATTTGGATTTCGTTTTGGTTCCGTCCAAACGAATGAGTTTTTGATCAATGGCTGTTTGTTGAAGGGCTGACATTCCAATCAAAGCAGGTGCAATGATGTGGTTTACGTTGTCTACCGCTTTGCTTACGCCTTTACCCAAATAACGTTTGGGGTCTCCGTCACGAAGTTCAATGGCTTCGTTTTCGCCGGTTGAGGCACCGGATGGGACAGAGGCTCTACCAAAAGCACCTGATTCTAGTAACACATCTACTTCTACGGTAGGGTTTCCACGAGAATCCAGGACTTCACGACTGACAATTTTTTCGATTTTCATACGATTCAATTTTAACTATTAGAGATTAAACATATTTGTTCGGAGAATGTTTCATTGCTTGCGCCAACGCATCGGAGGTATCCTTTCCAAGGATATGCTGCACAATCTTTAATGAAAAGTCGATCGCCGCTCCCGGTCCATTGCCGGTGATGATGTTTCCATCTTGTACGACGGCGTTTTTACTTATAATGGCGCCTTCCAAAAGAGATTCGTAGCCGGGGTAGCAGGTTGCCTTTTTGCCGTTTAAGAGTCCCAGTTGACCAAGGATCAACGGAGCCGCACATAGGGCTGCAACCGGTTTATTTTGATCTACAAACTCAGTAAGAACCGACTTCAAACCTTCATGTACGTTTAGGTTGGTCGTTCCGGGCATTCCGCCGGGGAGTACAAGCATATCCGCGTCCATAAAGTCGACTTGCGGATATAATTTGTCTGCAGCAATCGTGATGCCATGTGCCCCTGTTACGTAGAGATCACCAGCAATCGATACACTGATAACCGGAACGTTCGCTCTGCGCAGTACGTCCAGAATGGTAATTGCCTCAATCTCTTCAAATCCGGGCGCTAAAAATACATAAACAGGTTTCATGATGCGATTCATTTATGCGTTATTTATTTTAATAGATAGCGATAGGTGATCGTTCCACTCTGATTTTGGTTGTCACTGATTGCGTTGAAGCGCGCTTGTTTTGCAGCCGATAACGCCGCTTCACGCAATTGAATATTTTCTGTATTTGTCCCTTGTAAGGAGATATTGGCTAACACAACATTTCCTGATGGGTTTACGATGATTTGTACAACAACAGTGCCTTCGGCTTGCACCGCATAATTGGGTCGCGGCAAAGAACCACGAATGTTTCGACCACTGAGTGAAAAAGAACCGTATCCCATACCGCCACCGGTCGTGTTTCCGGTTTCTGGCACCCCCGTTGTGCTACCTTGATTTCCGGAGCCGGTCGAATTGCCCTGATCACCGCTTTGATTGCCGGAGCGTGAAAAAACAGAGGCTGTCTGGTTGCGTATTTCGGCTGCTTTTCGCTCTTGCTCTGCTTTCAGTTTGCGTGCTTCCTCGAGTTTGCGTTGTTCTTCTGCAGCCTTTTGTTTGGCCAGATTTTCGGCCTTTTTCTTTTCCATCAACGCGATGGATGCCTCTGTGTCCTGTGTAATAAGGGTTTCTTCTGCTGTTTGTGGCGTTGAAGGTTCCGGAGCCGTGGGTTCGGTTGCCGATTCTACTCCCTCGGGTTCAAACAAACCTTGAGCCTCGTCTACTGTACCGAAATTGACAAACAAGCCTTCCTCTTCGTTGGATCGGATGTGTTCCATTCCAAAAAAAAGTAAAATGAATAGCACCAAAACGTGTAAGATCACCGTTCCGGTAAGCGCAATGAGTTTGTCCCGGTTAAATTTCATTCTGGTTATAAATCATTCTTTTAGCGGTCTTGTTGCCAATACCAGTTTGAACTTGTTTTCGTTGCAGATGTTCAATACCCGAACAAGTTCTTTGTAGGGGATCTTTTCATCCGCATACAGCGCGACGTACATCTCAGGTTCCTCCAGTATGCGTTGTTGAAGGAAGGGTTCTATGCCGTCAAAATCAACTTGTCTTTCTTTTTCCTTCCCGAATGCGACGTAGTAATTCAGGTTTTCATCAATGGTGACACGTGTCAACGGTTTTGCCGATGTTTGCTGTTTGCTTTCGGGTAAAAGCAGTTTGATGGCGTTTGGATGAACGACAGTAGACGTAATCATAAAAAACAAAAGCAACAAAAAGATGATGTCTGTCATGGATGACAGGCTAAAGGTTGGGTCAATCTTGTTTTTTTGTTTGAGCGCCATAGTTTATTTTTTTATGGGTTCGTTGAGTAAGTCCATAAATTCCATGGTTTTGGATTCCATCCGACTTACAATGTTGTTGACCCTTGATATCAGGAAGTTGTATGCGAAGAAAGCACAAATTCCAACGATTAGACCGGCTACGGTTGTAACCATAGCGGTATAGATCCCCGAAGATAACACCGAAATGTCGACGTTGTTTCCGGCGCTGGACATGTCGAAGAATGCACGAACCATGCCCATAACGGTTCCTAGGAAGCCAATCATCGGCGCACCACCGGCCACGGAGGCAAGAATGGACATCCCTCGTTCCATTTTAGAAACTTCGATGTTGCCCACATTTTCGATGGCGATTTGTACATCATTCATGGGTCTTCCAATGCGGGAAATCCCTTTTTCAATCATTCTAGAAGACGGATTATCTGTTTTCTTACAAAGGTTGATGGCGGATGCGGTGTTTCCTTCTACGATGTAGTCGCGTATGCGATTCATGAAGGTTGGATCTTCTTTGGAAGCTGCACGCAGCACCCGGAATCGATCAATAAATATATAAATGGCCAAACCAGAAAGCAGTAGCAGAGGGATCATGAGCCAACCGCCTTTTGCGGCCATTTCAAAAAAACGTATGGACTCAACTGTGGTTGTTTCCTGTGCGACTTCGGATAGGATGGGAAGTGACTCTTCGGTGAGGTTTTGAATCAAAAGCAGTGGGTTCATATACAAATATTTATTTCAGACATTTAAGATAGGCTTGTATGGTGGCTTCCAAACCCAGGTATAAGGCATCTGCAATCAGAGCATGCCCAATGGATACTTCCATCACCCAAGGAATTGTTTGGTGAAAATAGCTCAAATTTTCGAGATTCAGGTCATGTCCTGCATTTACTTCCAAGCCATTTTCACGGGCGACTTGTGCCGCCTGCAGAAAGGCACGGATGGCATCCTCTCGGTTTTTAGGGTATTGGCTCGCGTAGGGTTCCGTGTATAGTTCCACTCGATTGGCCCCAATTTTGGCTGCATATTCAATGTCTTTTGGGTTGGTTCCCACAAAGATCGATGTACGAATGCCTTTGCCGGTTAGTGTGGAAGTGATGTCCTGCAAAAAATGAAAGTGTGCTTGTGTGTCCCAACCGGAATTGGACGTGATGGCATCGTGTGCATCCGGAACCAATGTCACCTGATGAGGCAGCACTTCAAGCACCAAATCCATAAAGGACGATTGAGGGTTGCCCTCTATGTTGAATTCCGTTGTAAGTTGTGATTTCAAGAGCCTCACATCTTGGTAGCGTATGTGTCGTTCGTCGGGTCTTGGATGAACAGTGATGCCTTCAGCCCCAAATGTTTCACAGTCTAGAGCTACTTTCAAAACATCCGGACAGTTGCCACCTCTTGCGTTTCGAAGTGTAGCAATTTTATTGATGTTGACGCTTAGTTTTGTCATGTCGCAAAGATTTTACACATTTGTATCGTTTTGTTTTCTATCCATGTGCAATTGTGCAAAGTTAATGCTTTTAAGGTAGATTTTTTCACACTTTGACCTGAAAATCGGGTTTTAAGCTGTTAATATACGTAAAGATGTCGTACATGAATGTTGCCTTGTTTGGTAGCCCGTTTACTTTAGAGAAATCGGGCCAGATATTGAATGTGTTTACCGCATTAAAAAGAATCGATGCACGCATATTTGTGTGTCGATCTTTTTATGATTATATCTGCTCGGTATTGCCGACGATACGAGATCTGTGCAGCGTATGGGAGGATCAGCCACTGGATGTGGCCATAAGCATCGGCGGGGATGGAACGTTTTTGCGGACGGCTCATCGCGTAGGAACGCTGAATGTTCCCATCATTGGAATCAATACCGGTCGTTTGGGATTCTTGGCAGACGTAGAAAGCATCGATGTCGATCAATTGATACAGGATCTTTACAAGCGAAACTATCGCATTGAACAACTGCAGCAATTGGCCTTGTTTGTCGATGGAGAGCGGTTTCAGCCGTATCCGAGCGCGTTGAATGAGGTTGCGGTTCTCAAAAGAGATACTTCTTCGATGATTCATATACGTGTTTCGGTCGATGGGGATTACCTCAACGATTATCAGGCGGATGGATTGATTGTAGCTACACCTACTGGATCAACGGCCTACGCGCTGAGTGTAGGAGGTCCCATTTTAATGCCGGCAACGCATAACTGGGTGATTGCCGCTGTTGCCGCGCACAATCTTAATGTTCGTCCCATTATCGTTCCCGACACCTCTATTTTGGATCTTGAGTTGGAGAGCCGTAGTCAGAATTTTTTAATATCCCTGGATGGAAATTCTTTTACATTGCCTTGTACGGCAAAACTGCAAGTAAAACCCGACAATACACCCATATTAGCCATTCGTCAACACGGACACACGTTTTCTGAGACCCTGAGAAAAAAACTAAAATGGGGCATGGATCCGCGTCGTGCAAATGGTTGAATTACAGCGTTGGCCTAAACCATGACGTCTTAGGGATTGAGTCGTTTGTCAAGGCCTCCTTTAATAGAAATCCTTCTGAAAGGTGAATGCTTTTACTTAATGTGTTGAGGGTTCTGGCCTTGACCCAGGAGTAACCCAGCCCAAGCGAAAGAGTCAGGATGATCGCATTGCCTACAAGCAATTGAAATGCATCCAATGTGTTTAATTGGGAAGTAAGTGGGATGCTTTGTCGGTCTTGATTCAATTGAAGGTGGTTTATGGAATAATTGAAGAAGTCTTTATACAACCATATACTGTAGATGCCCAGCGTAAGAACGCTCAGCAAAACGCCCTTTATGTAGGTAGGGAAAAACTGTTTGGCACTGCCTGTAAATTCAAACGTGACATTTCCCCAGTGTGTATTTTTGGCCATGTAGCGCAACATTCGGGTCAAAAACCAAGGGAAGTATACACTCAGGGTCAACTGGCTCAGAAGAACGCCGGAAAAATACAATCCGGCAAAGTCGGATTGTCCGGCTGTAAATCGAAAGGAAATTTGGCTGCTCGTTTCAAGGTGATTTATGCGGTAGCGCAGTGCGTGAAACAACAGCACGGAAGTGAAATAGAGAAGCCCCGTAACAAGAATGAAGGGAAAAAGTTGATAGACGGCCAGCAGGTCAGCTTGCTGCTTTTTTCCGACTAGAATGCCCAAAGCGACACTCCCGGCCAGAATTAGAAAGCATAAAATCCAACTTTGTAAAAAACCACTGTAGAATGTTTTTAATGAGCCGTTAAAACGCAAAGAAGCGTCTGGAGTGGATGCACAGGCAGCCAGATAGCGTAACTCACGATTTTTAGCCCAAGGGTATGCCAGACCAATGCTAAAAAGGATGGCGAGGGCGTTGAGGAAGCGGATGCGAAACAATTGCCATCCGGATGTTTGAAAAGCAAGTATGTTCATAGTTATTTTCGAATAATCGTTTCGGTATGTTCGATGATTTCACCTTGAGGCGTAACCCCTTCGATGTGTACGGTGTATGTGCGGGCTGCGTCTGCTGTATAGAATTGGATGGAAGACTTGCCCAAAGAGTCGGTTGTTACGTCCGGCTTCCAATAGATGGTACTTCTTAAATCGGGAACGGTACTTCTTTTGAGCGATGGGTTTGCGTAATCCGGCATGGGGAAAGGTTGACTTTTGGAATATCCCAACGGGGTGATTTTTGCGTGATGAGGTCCGGGGTCGGATCCAAACGCAGAGCCGCCTCTTTTTAGGAAAATGTTGATGACTCCGTTGCCACCTTGAGATCCAAACAGTGCGGTTTCGTTCGGGTCTCGTAAGATGTCAATCATTTCAACTTCCATTGGGTTGATCACCGCCATATCCTGCATCTCGTATTCCATGTTGTCAATCATAATCAGCGGTCTTTTGCCACGCAAAAGAACACCGGTTCCCGTATCATCCAATGTGATTCCGGGAGCCATCATCAATGCATCCACCAGGGTCGCTGCTGTTTCCAGCGTTTCTGCATCTACCGTGTAGTTGGCAAACGTATAAAATGCGCCTCGATCTTCTCGAACCGTTTTGTGTTTGTCCTCTTTTTTTGCCGTAACGACCACGTTGTCCAGATTGATGTGCATCATCCCGTTTTCGTAAAAGTATTTCTCTCGACTATTGGATAAATAGTCGTCCAAAAATAGTGCGGGATTTTGATCCATGGGTAAAACCGGGGCAGGCGTTACTTCTGGAAAGCTGTCGATGTCCGGAATCAGATTTGCGAACGATGCAAATTTCTTTTCCGTTTGCAGCCAGATGGTGGTGCTGTCGGGTATCTCAAATCCATCAAAATAAAAGCGCCCTGTTTCGTCGGTATTTATTGCATCAAAATGAGGCGGATTGTTTACAATCATCGAAACTTTCATGTCGGGCATGCCGCGCTTGGTAGGATACGTCCGAACATATCCGGAAACAGCCGTTCCGATTTCAAGCGGGTACTTGTTGGCGTCTCTGAGTTTGCCTTGAATGATGTCTGTTATATCAAAACGACTCCATTTGTATGTCATCATCAACGGATCGATGTTTTGTGTGATGTTCAAAAAGGGGGATGTCGCGTCGAGGTCGGAAGCCAGTAGCAATTGATTGCGGATGCCGTTGTTTGCGGAGGATTGTTTGACCAATTCGTCGTCTGTAATGCTGATGGAGAAGTTGCCTGGGATGCCTTGACCCAAAGAATTGACCAATTGGATGTTTGCATATGCCAGGTCGCGTTTGCCAAACGTGGTTTTGTTCCAGGTTAGGGTTAGTTTGGGCTCTTTACCATTGTCAACGAATACAGTACGTTCGCTGAGTAATTCAGACGATTTGTTTAAAAGGAGGAAGGAAACGGTTCCTGGAGCGATGTCTTTTTTGGGAATGCGCATAAAGGTCTGACTTGGATTCAGTTGTCCTTGCAGTAGAGGGATGCCACGTTGGTGTGCAATCAAATAAAGCGTGTCTTCCAACGGGCTGTTTTCGAAGGTCAAAAGCGAAACCATGAGTAGTTGCGTGCTTTGTTGTATGGCTAAGGCAGGAACCGTGCTTTCGGGTAAATTTAGAACCATGCTGCGTTTATTTCCAAAAGCATCCGAACAAAATGCGGTATAGATTTTGTCCTTTTGTGGAAGCAACGCAAAAACACCAAAGGTTTCTGATTCGTTTCCGAAGCTGCAGACTTCTACGCCTGTCTCATCTTTTACGATACCCATTATGGGTGTCGGTTGTCCTTTTTCGTTTACGCCGCGATAGGCGATCCGTTGAATGTTGCCTGAAACAAGGTGTCCGCCTTCCGGCGTAAATGTAACCAAAAAGGGTTGGTCTGGTTGATCCTGTTTTTGTTTGTTTTGAGTCGTTTTATCCGGACTCGGTTTGAGCCGATTCCCGATGTAAACATTTTTTCGATAAAACCAGCTCGGCCCGAAATTCTGCAGGTATAGCGTATATGAACGGATGTTGTACCAGCCTTCCGGAAGGTCGGGTGATAGGTCCATTTGACCATAATACATTCCTTCCTCGGGGCGAATTTTTTTTCGAAGGACGACGTTTTCATCTGCGTCGATGAGCTCAACGTAGATGTATCGGCTTAAATGGATGGGCAGATGCAGGCTGGCGTGAACCATGTGCGCACGAAACCAGATGCGTTCACCTGCCGAGTAGTACGGCTTATCCATGTGTAGGTGTATTTTTTCCTGAGGGACACGTTGTACTTGTTGCGTGAGCTGTGTGAGTGTTGCGCGAATCGGTTCCGGAAGGGTGTTTTGTGCGCCGAGTATCGACAGATAAAGGCAACCGATCAGGCTCAGGATAAGGTGTTTCGACATGGCAGGTAATTTTTGTTCGAAAGTAAGCAAAAAAACAAAAAAAGCGACTCGGATGGAGTCGCTTTTATCGTCTAAAGTAGAAACTTTAAGATCTTTTTTCTTTAATTCTGGCTTTTTTACCGGTAAGTGCACGTAGGTAGAACAGTTTTGCTCTGCGAACGCGACCAACTTTGTTGACGGTAATGCTTTCGATAAAGGGAGATTCGATGGGGAAGATACGTTCTACACCCACGTTTTCAGACATTTTACGAACCGTAAAACGTTTTTTGTCCCCATGTCCGCTGATCTTGATGACAACGCCACGGTACTGCTGTGTTCTCTCTTTGTTTCCTTCACGAATGCGGTATGCAATGGTAATGGTGTCACCACTTTTGAAGGAGGGATGTTGCTTTCCGGTCGCTAGCGAAGCTTCGGCAACTTTGATTAAGTCCATAATGCAATGTTTATTTTGTTAGAACTGACGCAACATAACAGGCTACTCGTTTTCCTGCCAGCGATTGCGCAAAGCGGGTGCAAAGTAACAAAAAAAAATCGAACGATGCAACAATCTGTCTTTATTCGAATTGCAATGAAAAAACAATCAATCGGGATGTAATGCGGTCGATGGCTTGTGTGTATTTTTTATATACATCTTTGTCTTGATCGCTTCGGTTATGCACAAAAACGTCACCCATTCCCAAACTGAGTTTCAATTCCGGGACCAACCGGAAATAGGGGAGATAAAAATCGCATCCAATGCCCAATTCCAGGTAGGTGTTAATGGGGCGTAGCAATATGGGATTGTGTTGATCTCTGCCCATATCCAGGCCGGCGCTGATGCCGCCAAGAAGATACGGGCGATGGTTGCCACTGCGTGCACCTCGATAACGTAAGGAGAGCGGAACGGTGATGTAATTGGATCGGACAGAGTGGGTCGTTGCGATCGAGGCCGTTTCATCGGATCGCAGGCTAACGTCTTTGCTGCCAAAATGGATACTGGGTGTCATGCGAAGACTTAGGTAGTCAAGTAATCTCAAGTCGCCAATCACTCCAACACTAAAGCCGGGTGTGTATGCCGGGACGCTGGCATACCATCGGTGGCCTGCTTCGTCCGGAGTTCCCGTGTGGTCAATGATCAGATCTTGACTGTGCAGGCCAATCAAAAAACCGAGGTGGTATGGCTTTAAGTCTTCATATTGAAGGTATTGCACTTTCTTCTGTGCGGAGCTGTTCCAGCCTAGGCAGAGTAAGAAAAGCGTGGTCAGTATCATGGAGTTTACGGGGCGCATAGGGGCTTTGTTTGACATAGGGTTAACGACATTTCATCGTATTTATTGTGATATAATTTGTTCGTTATGCAAAAATACGTACATTTGTCCAGCTAATTAAACTCTAAAATTGATTGAATCATGGCTCATGTAATTAACGACGATTGCATCGCGTGCGGCACATGCATCGATGAATGTCCTGTAGAAGCGATCTCTGAAGGTGATATCTACAAAATTGATCCGGAAATTTGCACAGACTGCGGAACCTGCGCTGATGTATGCCCGACCGAAGCAATTCATCCGGTATAACTTTTTGATTGTTTGAATAATTAGGGGTATGTTTCATATCCCTTTTTTTTGTTTGCACATGTTCCATTTTTATTGGATATTTGTGAAAATTCAAATACGGAATTCATGTTGACGCTACCGATTATGCTCACCATATTGCAGAATATTGCCGTATTACTTGCTTGCGTGCTGCTCTATGATTTCCTTTGGGCAAAAGGGAATGTTCAGCGTAGTTGGAAAAGTCGTGTTTTGACCGGCATTCTCACTGCTGTGGTTGGCGTGTTGTTGATGATGACGCCCTGGATGCCGCGTCCCGGTATTTTTTTTGATACACGCAGCATACTGCTTTCTGTTTCCGGGCTGTTTTTAGGTCCCTTGTCGACGGGGATTGCCGTAGCCTTATTGACCGTTTATCGTCTTTCAATTGGAGGAGGTGGCGTTTGGATGGGTATCGTTTCCATTCTGTTATCCGGTTCCCTTGGCATTTTATGGTCGTATTTGCGTCCGGATTGGAGGAAGAATCATCCTGTATTTGAATTGTTTGTGTTGAGTTTTCTTGTTCACGTCGGGACGCTGCTGAGTGCATTCTTATTGCCCAAAATCTACTGCCTCGAAACGGTACAGGTTATGGCGTTGCCTTTCTTGGTGTTTTTTCCCATTGGAGGGACGTTGGTTGGTTTACTGATGCTTCGACGTGAACGCAACTGGGAAGGCAGGCGCGATTTGATGGAATCCAAGGCGCTGTATTCCTCGTTGGTCAACCACATGCCGGCCGGGGTTTTTCGCAAGGATGCTTTGGGTCGATACGATTACGTGAACGACCGGTTTTGTCAATTGAAAGGTTTGACTCCGGAGGAGGTCGTCGGTAAAAACCCGACGGAATTGGCGGCATACGAGGCAAAAAAAGAATCAAACAACGAATACACGTCAAAGCCGATTCAACGTACCTTGGCTGCGCAGGGCATGGATCATCATGAATGGATTATGCGCCATGGCATGCCCATCGTTGTGGAGGAATCTTATGTACTTGAAGGAGGACACGTGGCGTATTTTCAGGTCGTGAAAACTCCGATTTTTAATGCCGAGGGGCGCGTTGTCGGTTCACAGGGAATGCAGTTTGATATCAGTCCGGCCAAACGATCGGAGGAGGCCTTGCTCTATGAGCAATATTTGTTGAAATCTTTTATGGATAATTCTCCGGATATGATTTATTTTAAGGACCTTGAAAGTCGTTTTACCCGTGTGAATGCATCCATGTTAACGCATTTTAATGTGTCTCACGAACGGGAAATCTTGGGTTTGACCGATTTTGATTTCTATGACAGCATGCATGCACGTGCTGCTTTTGCCGATGAGCAAACGATTATGCGAACGGCCAGAACCATTATTTACAAGGAGGAAAAGATTCAGACAAAGGGGGGCGAGGAAGTTTGGATGATGACCTCTAAGTTTCCACTGAAGGATTCCGAAGGAAAAATTACCGGAACCTTTGGCTTTTCCAAGAACATTACGGCTCAAAAATTATTGGAGCGGGATTTACGAGCGGAAAAAGTTCGGGCTGAGGAAAGCGATCGTTTGAAAACGGCCTTTCTTCACAACATTTCCCATGAGATACGGACCCCCATGAATGCGATCATTGGTTTCTCTGATTTTCTTACCGATCAAAGCATAGAACTGGATCAACGTCGTCAGTTTGTAAACATCATTGTGCAGAGTGGTCATCAACTCATGTCTATCATTGATGATATTGTTCGTATTTCAACCATTGAATCCGGGCAGGAAAAGATACGATGGTCGGATGTCTCGTTAAATGAACAACTGCGCTTCTTAAACGAACAATTTCAGTCCAAAGCGTTGGAAAAAGGTTTGAGTTTGACATTCAAAAATGGTTTGACCGACGAGCGTGCCCTGATACAAACCGATGAAACGAAGCTGACTCAAGTGATTAGCAATCTTTTGGTGAATGCGTTTAAGTTTACGGACAAAGGCTCCATCGAGATGGGTTATCGACTGAACGGAACGGTGCTGGAGTTTTTTGTGCGTGATACAGGGATTGGTATTCCTGAGGCAATGCAATCGGAAATTTTCAAGCGATTCCGTCAAGTTGAAGGAAAATTAAGTAAGAAGTTTGGTGGTTCCGGGTTGGGCCTATCCATCAGTAAGGCGTATGTTGAGTTGTTGGGCGGCACGATTTGGGTTGAGTCCGAAGAAGGAAGTGGTTCTTGTTTTTATTTTACGCACCCTTATTTGCCTGTTTCGTTGGATTCAAATGCACAATCGTCGTTTGAAGCGGATGCTTCCATCATGGTGGAGCATTCGGATACGCAACGATGGAAGATTCTGGTCGCCGAAGACGAAGAACTAAATTATTTATTACTTCAAGAAATGGTTCGATCGCTCCCCATTGAGCTTGTACGGGCTGAAGATGGACTTGAGGCGATTCGTTTGTATGAAGAACAGCCGCAGGCCTATAAGCTTGTGTTGATGGATTTAAAGATGCCCAATATGGATGGCTTTGAGGCCAGTTTTCAATTGCATCAACGCAACCCACAGTTGCCCATTGTTGCCGTAACTGCCTATTCGTTGGAATCGGATCGTCAACGTGCGCTCGAGATGGGCTGTTCGGACGTGCTCGTCAAACCCATTCGAAAGCAAGATTTGTTTGATGTACTGCATCGGTATGTTTCCTGACGAATACCCAAAGATGGGTATTGTTTGGGTGGTACAATCTCATTACATTTGCGCGCATTAATTATTGTTCGTAGGATTTGCTATGCTTTGCCCATGAGGTTATCGGATTTAAAGACGGGAGAAAAAGCCGTTGTTGTTAAGGTTTTTGGACACGGAGGTTTTCGAAAGCGCATCATAGAGATGGGTTTTGTTCGGGGCAAAGTGGTTGAGGCCTTACAGAATGCACCGCTTCAGGATCCGGTTAAATACCAGATCATGGGTTATCAGGTGTCACTACGTAAGAGTGAGGCTTCAAACATCGAAGTGGTTGGTCAAGATGCGGTTCAAGAAAAAAATGAAACCGACCAATACAACGGTGTGTTGAACGAAGATTTGCTGAGAAAAATCGCCTTAACCGAACGGAAGCACATAAACATCGCTTTGGTTGGAAACCCGAATTGTGGGAAAACGTCCATCTTTAATTACGCCTCCGGAGCACACGAACACGTAGGGAACTACAGTGGAGTGACCGTTGATGCCAAAGAGGGTCAGTTTTCCTTTCGGGATTATACGTTTCGCATCGTGGATTTACCGGGTACCTATTCGCTTTCGGCCTATTCGCCGGAAGAGTTGTATGTGCGTAAACACATCGTTGAAGCCGTGCCGGATATTGTGGTTAACGTGGTCGATGCGGCCAATTTAGAGCGCAACCTGTTTTTGACGACTCAGCTGATTGATATGAATGTGCGCATGGTTGTGGCACTCAATATGTGGGATGAGTTGGTTGAATCCGGTGATCGCTTGGATTACATTCAATTAAGTAAATTGCTTGGTGCTCCGGTGATTCCGACCATTGGTCGAAAGGGATGGGGATTGGATACGTTGTTTCATGTACTGATTAAGGTCTACGAAGGAACGGATTTTTTTACAAGCAAAGGGGAAATCAATTTAAAATCGCTTCAGGAGTTGCATGCGTATTATCATGAGCACGATTTGCCGCACGACTTATTGGAGGAAATTGAAGAAGAGGTTGAGCTCAAGCAGCAACACGATGATGCGGGTAAATTACACATGCATGAGTATCCGGTAGGGAGTATGACTCGTCATGTACACGTCAATCATGGCCCGGTGATTGAGAAATCCTTATCCAAAATACGTGCAGAACTCGCGGTCAATACACCCTTGAGTGATCGTTACTCGCTGCGCTTTTTGTCCATCAAACTACTGGAAGGGGATGCCGAAATTGAGCGAATGCTTAAAGATTTGCCCAATGCGGAAACCATAAAATTGGTTTGTGCGCAATCAGCCGAGCAGATTGCCATAAAATTGAAGGAAGATCCCGAGTCGGCTTTGACCAATGCCAAGTATGGATTTATTGCGGGAGCCTTAAAAGAAACCTATAAACCGGCGCATCAGAAAAAAGCGACCTCGACACGCTTTTTGGATCGAATTCTGCTCAACCAATACATCAGTTATCCCATCTTTTTGTTTTTTATGTATTTGATGTTTCAGGCAACCTTTTCGTTGGGGGCCTATCCGATGGATTGGATTGATCGGGGAGTGGCTGCGCTTGCCTCCGGTTTGGATGGATGGATGGCTGCAGGACCGTTGAAGGATTTACTATTGGATGGTGTTATTGGCGGTATTGGAGGAGTGATCGTCTTTTTACCCAACATTTTGATTCTATATTTTTTTATTTCTCTGATGGAGGATTCCGGCTATATGGCTCGTGCAGCGTTTATTATGGATAAGATTATGCATAAAATGGGTTTGCACGGAAAATCCTTCATTCCGATGATCATGGGTTTTGGTTGTACGGTTCCGGCAATCATGTCAACCCGAACCATCGAAAACCGAAACAGCCGGATGATCACCATGCTGGTAACGCCTTTGATGTCTTGTAGCGCTCGTTTGCCCGTGTATTTGTTGTTGGCAGGAACGTTTTTTCCCAAGCATGCGGGTCTGGTTCTTTTTTCTATTTACTTACTCGGTATATTGATGGCGGTATTGTTGGCGCGTATTTTTAAACGAACGCTTTTCAATAAAGAAGATACTCCGTTTGTGATGGAATTGCCTCCCTATCGCTGGCCAACGTTGCGTGGCATCCTGCGACACATGTGGGAAAAGTCGGCACAGTATCTTAAAAAGATGGGAACGGTCATTCTGGTCGCTTCCATTGCGATCTGGTTTTTGGGAAATTACCCCAAGATGGAGTCCAGTCCGGACTTGAGTTCCGATCAAATGCGCATGGAACAACAAGAAGCATCGTATATTGGCATGTTGGGCAAATGGATGGAGCCGGTGATGCGCCCGCTTGGCTTTGATTGGAAAACCAGTGTTGCTCTCTTAACCGGTGTTGCTGCCAAAGAGGTGGTTGTTAGTACGTTGGGTGTTCTTTATGTGGGTCACGAGGATGACGAATTGGCACTGAGTGCCCGATTGCAGTCGGAAATCAAACCCGATGGCAGCACCGCCTTTGATCAACCAACGGCTTTGTCGTTGATGGTGTTCGTTCTTTTGTATTTCCCCTGTATTGCAACCATCATTGCGATTAAGAATGAATCCGGGAGTTGGAAATGGGGTGTGTTTACCATCGTATACACCGTTGCATTGGCCTGGATCATGGCTTTCGTCGTCTATGAGCTTGCGAGTTTTCTTATTTAAGTATGCTTGAAATCCGAATGTAATATACTTTAAACGGATTCGTCACAGATCCTTCTTCTCTCTCACACATGCCTGCGGTATGTTTGCAGTGAAAATAAGAGAGAAAGAAGTATGAGATGTAAATTCGGATTTGGAGTGTTACTCTTTTGGATGCTTTCCGTTGGCATCCGGGCACAAGGACGGCTGGAAGGTAGTATTGTGGACCAGAATACAACGGAACCCCTCATTGGTGCAACCCTTTTGGTAGAAGGTCCGGGAAAAGGTTCCATCGCGGATATCGATGGCAACTATGCAGTGGAGGATTTACCGGCAGGAACGTATTCCGCATTGGTACAGTACGTATCGTACAACAAAAAGCACATTCAGGATATTGTGATTAAGGATGGTCAAACCACGCATTTGGACATTCGACTGGATGAAGCAAACATTCAGTTGGAAGGTGTTCAAATTGTTGCAACTAGACGCACGAATACGGAGTTGTCCATGTTGAGTAGTACCAAAATGTCCAATCTTGTGGTGAGTGGCGTTTCTTCTCAACAAATTACGCGCAGTCTGGATCGGGATGCCGGAGAGGTCGTCAAGCGTGTGCCCGGTGTGACCATTCAGGACAATCGTTTTGTGGTCGTACGTGGTCTGAATCAACGATACAATAATGTGTGGTTGAACGATGCAGCAACTCCTTCGAGCGAAGCCGATCGTCGAGCTTTTTCGTTTGACGTGATGCCGGGAGGTTTGATTGATAATCTATTGATTTTTAAAACGCCTGCTCCGGAGCTGCCGGCAGATTTTTCTGGGGGTTTTGTGAAGGTGTTGACCAAGAACATGCCGGCAGAAAACGAAACCATTCTTCAGTTTGCAACATCCTGGCAGGAAGGAAGTACGTTTAAATCCTTCGATTGGGCAAGTCCCGGTGCATGGGATGTTATCGGTTTGGGGACGATGCCTCGTCGATTGGACGCCGCTTTCCCGAACCAAATCAAATCCTCGATGACGCCGTCCGAACGGGCTTCCTATACGGCACAGACAAGTCAAGCATGGGATACGAAAACCATAACAGCCTTGCCTGATCTGCGATTTTCAGCAACCATCAATCGTCGATATGACTGGAATGGTGCGCAGGTAGGGATGATTACTGCCTTGAATTATAGTAATACCTTTAGAACGCAGTCGATTGAAAACAATCGATATGGAATCTATCAAGCTGACATTGATGCTCCCTTTTATGACAACGACTACAGTGATTTGAGATACGAACAAACGGCCAAATGGGGTTTGTTGCATAACTGGTCCTGGATGTTTGGTGCGGATCATCGCATTGATTTTCGCAATTTTTTCAACCAAATGGGCTTGAATCGTTTCACGTATCGATCGGGTGTTGATCAGGCGAGTGAATACTATGTGGTTCAGAACCAAGAGCGGTATTATACCAGCAGGGGGACCTATGCCGGTCAATTGAGTGGGAAGCATAATTTTGAGGCATCCAAACAAAAGCTGGACTGGGTATTGGGTTATGCTTATGCCAATCGGTACGAACCGGGACGCATGCTTGTTTCCGCAAAAATGAAAGACCCCACCGTGGGATATACGTTGGATGCCAATGATGTAAAACGATACGATCAAGATTTGCAGGAACATGTGGTATCCGGCGGGCTAAACTGGGAAAATAAACGTACGCAGAGTTGGGGGGCGCTGCAAGTCAAGTCCGGACTTTTTTCTGAACTCAAAACGCGTGTGTTTGATGCGCGCAACTTTGCCCATACGTTTGATGCCTCGAAACTGCCGGATGGATTCTCTCAGATGACAGTTGAGCAGCTGTTTACTCCTGAAAACATTGCATCGGGTGGCATCCTCCTCAGAGAAAATACCAATAAGTCGGATGCGTATTCCGCGTATAATTTTTTAAACGCAGCTTATTTGGGTGTCAATCTGGATTGGATGGAGCGGATAAAGATTTATACAGGCGTGAGAGGAGAACACAACCAGTTGCGTTTGGATGGCTACGAGTCGGATGGAACAAAGCCGGTTGCTGTAGATCGCTCCAGTTTGGATTTGTTTCCTTCTGTCAATGCAACGTATACCATAAATCCCAAACACTTGATTCGACTAGCTTATGGAGCTTCCATCAATCGACCGGAATTCCGTGAGATTGCTCCCTATGTATACTATGATTTTGATCAATTTGCAGAATTTGTCGGAAACGAAGCGTTGAAGGATGCGTATGTTCATAATTTTGATCTGCGCTACGAATGGTATCCTACACCGACAGAAACGTTTTCGGTCGCAGCGTTTTATAAAAACTTTCACAACCCAATCGAGTCAACTTATTTCACAACGAGTAGTGGACAGAAATTTACGTATCGAAATGCAAATGAAGCGTACAATTTTGGAGTGGAGTTGGATGTGCGCAAAAATCTTACGGAGTGGGGGATGAAGGGCTTTAGCTTGGTGGCAAATGCTTCCTGGATCAAAAGTCATGTTTTATTTGAGGAAGGAAGTTGGGAGCGCGATCGTGCCATGCAGGGGCAATCTCCTTATCTGATCAACGGTGGTTTGTATTATGATCACGAGGAATCTGGTTTTAAAGCCAGTGTTCTTTATAATCGAATCGGTAAACGCATTGTTTTCTTAGGGGTGGTGTATCAGGATCCCAGTCAGGATATCCCGGATATCTATGAGTTGTCTCGTGATGCCGTTGATGTGAGTGTGAGTAAGCGAATCGGTTCTCGTATGGAGCTGGGGTTGGGTGTAAAGGATGTTGTGAATGCTCCGATTCAGTTTGCACAATTTCCCAAATTTAAGGGTGCGTCCGGAAATTGGCAAGAACGACGTCAAGTAACGCGCTCTTGGACGCCCGGAAGAAACGTAAATATATCGTTCCGATACAAATTGTAATCGGATTGTAGTTGCTTCGAGATAACAGTATAATAGGAAGTCAGTTTTTTTGTATTAACTAATGAAATTAAATTTTGATGTATGAAAAGAGCTAAATTTTTGAATTGGGTGTATGCAATTGCAGCAGTAGGAATGCTAAGTGTTTTGAATGCATGTGATCCAAAAACGGATGATGATACCGATACAGGCAATGAAACGGGTGATGTAATAGAAATCCGTGGAGAATTGAGTGGTACCGAAAATTGGGAGGCCAAAAACACCTATTTGCTCAAAGGTTTTGTCTATGTAACCGATGGAGCCATACTGAACATTGAACCGGGTACCGTAATTAAGGGTGATAAAGATACCAAAGGTACGTTGGTTGTAGAAAGAGGTGGCCAGATTAATGCGCAGGGTACAAAAGAAAAGCCCATCGTATTTACTTCAAACCAACCCGCAGGTTCGCGTTCCTACGGTGACTGGGGAGGAATCGTGATATGTGGACGTGCAGCCGTCAATTCGACTTCAGGAACGGCGACCATCGAAGGTGGCATCCGGAGCGAATACGGTGGCGGAAGCAATCCGGTCAACGACGATAATTCCGGTGTGTTAAGCTATGTTCGAATTGAGTTTTGCGGTATTGAGTATGCTACCGATAACGAAATCAACGGCCTTACGTTGGGCGGCGTCGGAAGTGGTACAACGTTAAATCACATTCAGATATCCTATAGTGGGGATGATTCCTTTGAAATGTTTGGTGGTAGTGCAAATGCAAAATACCTGGTCGCCTACCGTGGTTGGGATGATGATTTTGATACCGACAACGGTTATAGTGGGAAGTTGCAGTTCTTGGTTTCGTTAAGAGACCCGAACGTTGCCGACAAGTCCGAGTCGAATGGTTTTGAATCGGATAACGATTCTAAAGGTTCTACCAATGCACCGTTTACCAACCCGACTTTCTCTAATGTGAGCTTGTTTGGCCCGTATACAAGCCTTACAGATGTGGTGAATCCCACCGGTGGCAGTTCAACAGGTTTGTTCAAGTCCGGTATTCACTTGAGACGCAACACCAAATTGTCTATGTATAATTCCGTAATCGCCGGATGGCCGTATGGAGTACGTATTGAGAATGGTGGCAAAGGGACGGCACAGCAAAATGCAGCCGATGGATATTTGGTTTTGGCGAACAACCTCGTTGCAGGTTCCGGTATACAAAACTTTCACGAGGATAAAGTTGCTTACGACGAAACACAGCAGTTTGTTCAAAACTACTGGAATCGTGAAGGAGCAAACAATCTTAGTCTTGAAACAGTAGCGGCATTGGGATTGAAAAATCCATTCAGTCTATCCGCACCCGGTTTTACGGCCCTAACGACTTCCAGTGCAGTCTATGGAAAGGCTTCTTTCGAACATGCTGAGGTGAGTGGCAGCTTCTTCGATAAAGTCAACTACATTGGAGCGTTTGGGACCGAAGACTGGACGGCCGGTTGGTGTAATTTTGATCCGCAAAATACGGAATATTGATGCTTCTCTCATTCTTTCTCCGGAACATCGTCTTGGCAAGCGTGTCGGACGATGTTCATTATGCTTAAACATTATGAATAAAAGAATATTTACGCTTCAGTTTATTGGCCTGATACTTGCCGGATTTGTATTGGCAAACGTTCCGGAAACGCTTCCGGAAACGCCCAAGCCGGTACTCAGCGAAGGAGTCTATTTTACGGATGTAAGCCAGACTAAGCTGTATTCAGGAATCTACCGCGAATACTATGAAAATGGCGCTTTAAAACTGGAATTGTTTTTGGAAGACGGTCGCCCGGAAGGGACGTACGTGGTCTATTTTGAAAATGGACGTCCCAACGAAGTGCGTTCCTATCACAAAGGACAGTTTCACGGTGTTTGGCGCACGTACAACTCAAGCGGACTGCTTATCGCTCAGGCTGAGTACGACAATGGACGTAAACACGGCAATTGGAAGATTTGGGATGATAATGGAATCCAGCGTTATGAGATGCAATACGATAAAGGGAAGAAAACCGGCACCTGGTATATGTGGGATGATAAGGGGAAACTTCTTTCAGAAAAAGTGTACCGATAAATCTTCGTAGAATTGTAGGGGGAATGAAACAGTATTGTCACACGTCCCCCTTATTTTTGCAGTATAAAAATCAAAGAGTTATGAAAAAAATGATGTTGACACTTCCTGCTTTGTTCCTGATGCTTGCTTTTGCTCAAGCAGAACCGAAACCGGCTGTTCAAGTGCCTTCGGTTGCAGTAGCCGCAGCATCTGCTGTATCTCCTTCTGCTTCAAAAACGATCAAAGGTCGTGTATTGGATCAGGGTACATCCGAAACCCTTGCCGGTGTTAGCGTGGAATGTAACGGTCAAAAGACGTATACGGATTTGGATGGAAATTTTAGTTTGAATGTTGGTGTAAACAGCTCGGTTGAGGTGAGCTTGATCTCCTACGAAAAACAAACCCTCCAAATCCAACAAGTTTCAGAAGAAGGGGTACTGATTAAGTTGAAGCAGCGTTAAACGCTTCATTCGTATAAGTGAAAAATGCGATCCATCAGGGTCCATTTTTCAGCGGAGGATGCACCGGCTTCGGCCTTTTGAAAGATGGACATTGTGGCTTCCCATTCCGATTGACGATGGAGCCCGGACAGGGTTTTCATGGCGGTATCCCAGTCAAAATCCAAAGGCGTTTCTACAATCATAAAAACGCGATTTCCCAAATTGTAGAGTTCCATTTCCAGAATTCCGACTTCCCGTATTCCACAGAGTATTTCCGGCCAGGCTTCAGTCTGGCTGTGTTTTTTTACGTAGGTCGCAATCAGTTCCGGATGGTCCTTTAGTTCTATGGTTTGACAGTATCGTTTGGTGGGTTGCTGGTGCTTTTTGCTCCGGTATCCTGTTTGTTTGGTTTCCATTGTTTTTTGATGCAAGATATAAAAAATCCGGAAAAGCTTGAACAAAGCAACGAATCTCTTTGTTTTAAACGTATTAACAATATGAATTAAGAATATACACGTATGGCTTCAATAACGTTTAAAGGAAACGCTGTGAAAACAGTGGGTAACTTGCCCGCAGTGGGTAGTAAAGCACCTGATTTTTTATTAACTGGAGTGGATTTGGCCGATGTCCGTTTGGCCGACTTTTCAGGAAAACGGGTGGTGTTGAATATTTTCCCCAGTGTCGATACAGGCGTTTGTTCTGCCTCGGTACGGCGGTTTAATGCAGAACTCGAAAAAATGAACAATACCGTTGTGCTTTGTATTTCAGCAGATTTGCCTTTTGCTCACAGTCGCTTTTGTGGCGCAGAAGGCTTGGAAAAGGTCGTTTCACTCAGCGAATTGAGACAGCCACGGTCGTTTGGTGAGGATTACGGAGTACGAATGGTGGACGGCCCTTTGGCTGGCCTGATGTCAAGAGCCGTTGTCGTCGTGGACGAAAAAGGTGTGGTGATCTACAACGAGCAAGTCCCTGAAATCGCTCAGGAGCCGGCATACGAACCGGTTGTGGCGCTACTGAGTAAATAAGGAGAGGAATCGTTTCAAAAAGAACGCTTGCAAGTTTTGGCTTGCAAGCGTTTTTTTGTCTATTCTTTCTGCTGAGTGGAGATGGTGATTCGTTTTACAATATGTAATGCAGTGGTAAGCGTTGAAAGATCCGGGTTTAAGCTGCCGTCTTTGCCCGAAGGATGACTGTGTCCAATCGGATGCAATTCGATTTCGTCTGTTTGTGGTATGTGAATCCGTGCTTTGTATACGACAGCCGGTTGAGAAGAGGTTTTATATTCCGGTTCTGTCCCGTATTTGTCGTTGTGCCAGAATTGATTCCAGTCCCACGACTGATTGAGTTCCAGATACACAATGTAATTGCCTTGAAGTGGCCGATCACTGCGAAGACGCATGCGAAAAGACGCTTTTGGAGTGGCTCCTGTGTAGGCATCCAATTCGGGCATGGATGGAGAAGGGATGTAGTGACCATATTCGTTTCGGATGTTGCGCTGATGTGCCCAAAACGGCAAGGAGGCGGGTCGTTGAATGGCGCCGGATTGCCATTGCCCCTGACGTCTTTTTGCGCGTTTAAAAACACCTTTGCCGATGGTTTCGGAAACATATAGGGTTTGAATAAAGGATCCATCTTCATCGGCCAACCAAACGGCATAGACGGGATGATTGTGTTCTTTGCCGTGTTCGACGGTCAACACGAGTTCCGTTCCGGTGTTTTGCTGCGCCACTTCGTGTTGGCTAAACGTTGTCTCGTTCTTTCGTGCTCCTATGTTTAGGCTTAGACCGGTAGCAAGTAGTATAATTAAGGGAGTTTTCATAGGTGGGTTCGTTTAAAACTTAATAATGATGCCGATTGTAGGTAATACGGTTCCACCAACACTGCGCACGGAACGTAGGATGTATCGGTCTGAGTCGTTCGGGTCTGTTTGAGTCGTTCCATTTTCATCCGTATTGGTATACATTGGTGCATTTTCTGATTTGAAATTATAGGCATTTTGTACGTCAACGTAGGCGTTTAATAACCACTTTTCGAAGTAAAATTCTTTGTCGATTCGAATATCCAGTTGGGTGGCATTGGGCAAACGCAAGCCGTTGTATTGACTGTAATCCAGATACGGTTGTGAACGTATATCCCACGCTTCTTTTCGACTGGATAATTCTTCGTCAATAGGGGTGTAGGGTTGTCCCCCGACAAATCGCCAGCGTGCTGCTATGTTCCAGCTTTTTGCAATGTTGTAGCTACCTATTAGGTTTAGTAAGTGGCGCGTGTCCCAGGAAGAGGGTCGGTAGGTGCCTTGGGCATCCGTAAATTCACTACGGAAAAGCGTGTAGGTCATGGATAGATTGGACTTGCGCCAATCTACAATTTTTACCAACCATTCCAAGCCGTACGCTCTGCCTTTTCCTGTAGATTGGATCGCTTCGTCTCCAATTTGGCCGTAATCCGTGCCTTTGCTTGCCATACTGATGCCTTCTGCTACGGACATCGGGTAGTGATCGTATGTTTTTAAGAATCCTTCAAGTGTGATCCGACTGTTGTTGGATGGCTTGAATTCAAGTCCGGTGATGAAATGGTTTGAATACACGTGGGTGAGGGACTCCTTTTGATTGATCAACGGGCCATTGCTTATTTCTCGATAGCCCAGTGTGGTGTACGAGGGTTGCATGCTGTATCGTCCGATGTTGGCATTGATGTTCCATTTTGTGTTGAGCGAATACGATCCGGAAAGTCTGGGCGAAATCTGATTGAGCGGATTGGACATGTTTTGGTTGAATGTATTCCCCATCAGATTGATCCCAAGCGAAACTCTCAAATCCTCGTTCAAATACGAATCGGACAGTTGAAGGAAGGCACGATATGAAAATAGATTGAGGTCCGTATTGTAAATGATCGTGTTTACTTGATTGTTTGCGTAAATTCGACGTAAGGTTGCATTGGTGTAATGTGCGTAGTTTAAACCGGCACCAAACATAATTTTCACAGGACCACTCGGATATGTGCGTTCAAATCGAATTTTATTTTCGGCTTCATCCGACTCGTAATCCGAGAGTTTGGGCTGATTCTGATCGTTGTTGGGATATTTGTAGTTTTTATTGCGCAACATATTTCGGCTCAATACCCACGTATCGTAATGTGTGTCCGCATAGTGTTTCCAAACAAGGCCGACTGCGTAATTCCATTGCTCGTAGGTAGGCAAAAACGAGAGCAGGTAGCGTTGTCCTTCATCCGGATTTTCCAGATCGGTGTTCAGGGCCATATCATCGATGGCACCAATGCCAATGAATGTAAGTTCGTTTTTTTGATTGATGCGTGTTTTGTATTTTACTTGAAAGTCGTTGTATGTTGGTAAAAAGGGCAGTCCAATGAAATCAAACAGGAATTGTAAATAGGATTGGCGGGCAGAAACGATGAAGCTGCTATTTTTGCCCAACGGTCCGTCGATTGTAAGCGCTGCATCGGAAGCTCCAACGGAAAGTTTTGTGTGCACACGATCGCTGCTTCCGTCTTTTTGCCGAATATCCATCACGGAGCTGAGCGCATAACCCAGATTGGCAGGGAAGGCCCCGGTATAAAAGTTGATTTCGCGTACGAAATCCGGATTGATGATGCCGACTGCACCACCGGAAGATCCTTGGGTGGCAAAGTGGTTGATGATGGGTATTTCGACACCATCCAGATAAAATACGTTTTCGGAGGGGCCGCCTCCACGTACGATTAAGTCGTTTCGATTCGGGTCGGTAGCGCCAACGCCCGGTAGGGTTTGGACTACTTTTGAAACGTCCCGGTTTGCACCGGCTGTTTTCTCTATTTCCTGCACGCCGATTTCGAGTGTGGAAATTGGACTCTCTATCTTTTTTAAGAACAGGTCGGGGCGAATGACAATTTCGTCCAGTGTGAAGTCTGATTCGGGTACGGCGATGTTGATAAAGGCGGTTTGATTGCCTTGTACTTGAATCTCAGAGGTGACCGTGGTCTGATATCCAATGTAGCTGACCTGGAGTCGCATAAAGCCGGGTTCGACCCCCGTGAATGTAAAATTTCCATCCAAGTCTGAGGTGGAACCGATCAATGTGCCTTGAATGATGATGTTGGCAAATTCCAGCGGTTGATTGGTTTTTTCATTAAATATCCGACCTTTTATGCTCCCCTTTTGTGACCAGGTCAATAGGTTGAAGCATAGAAGGATACATAGAAGAAGTTGTCGTTTCATAAAGGATGTATTTTTGCAATAACACTTTGTTGGTTTGAATGTTCGTTTATTTTCGGTTAAATTTATAAAAGAAATAATAACTTAGCAGAAAAAACATATATGAGGCGTTTGTATATAATGGGGTTCCTTTTTTTTGTGCTGTGTGATCTATCGAGTCGTGTTGTTGACGATGAGGCTGGTTGGGTCGGGTTGTGTGGTGCGGAGCTTAAAACGGCTGTATCCAAAGGTATGCGTTCGCATGAAGTGTTGGAATACGAAACCCTGTGGGCTTGTTTTGAATGGACGGATCGGATGGAAAACGGTGTCATTCGTGATCGGTACTCCAGTTCCATAAACCGGACTTTTGACGGCCTGCATCGGGAGCATGTTTTTCCAAAGAGTTGGTGGGGCGGAATGCAGAACGAAGCCTACACGGATTTACACAATCTATTCCCTGCCGACGCAGAAACAAATTCCGTAAAACGGAATTTGCCTTTGGGCTGGGTTGGGTTGGCTGTGTTTGATAATGGTGTCAGTAAAGTGGGGTATAACAATGCTCCTTTATATTCGACGACCGCATTGGTGTTTGAACCTTCGGATGCTTACAAAGGTGATTTTGCTCGAATCTATTTTTACATGGTGACGTGTTATGAGGAATATAATTGGACCAATCCCGACGTTCTTGACTCGAAGAATGTGCTTGAATTTGAGTCTTGGCTGATCGACGTGCTGTTGCAGTGGCATCGCCAGGATCCGGTCAGCGCTGTAGAGGAAGCGCGTAACGAACGTGTTTATCAATTGCAGAAGAATCGGAATGCGTTTGTGGATTTTCCCCAGCTGATTGAGTACATATGGGGTAGATGGCCGTGTAAACCCTATGAATTTTCGAGTGAATCCCAGTCCGAAGACCTTGTAACGCCTGCTGCTGGAAGTGAGTTGCTGTGGTCTGTGTATGACTTGGGGGGGTGTTTGCGCATGAAAAATGTAGCCTTGGATGAACGGCAATTGTGGCGACATTTGCCAAGGGGCATCTATCTCGTAACGAATGGAGTCCAGGTGCATCGGGTATGTATTCCGTAATGAATATACATGCGGAAATTGAGTGGTTGAACTAGAATGACTTATTGTTATGATCCCCCTGTCTATGGGTGATTGCGCGTTTTTTTGTATGGATTCCTTTGATGGTTGATGGAATATATATACATTTGAACGCACACATAAACCACCTACTGTGAAATACACCCTGGCCATAGAGCAAGACGCACATACTACCGGCGTCGGCTTGTATGACGAAAACGAGCATTGCATCGGCAGTGTGTCGTTACAGCAAGATCATCAATCGAGTTTGGATTCGTGTCTTCAGCTGATTCCTGAAGATTTGATACGTAATATTTATGCAGGCATTCGTGAAATTCTTTTTGTATCAAACATCGCACCAGAGGAAATCAAGTCTGTAACGTTTGCAAACATCCCTGGGCTACTTCTGGTTTGGGATGCCAGAAATGGTCGATCTTTGTATCCGTTGGTTTTTCCGAACGAAAACCAGGCTTGTGATGGTTTC
>JAQVXI010000003.1:16948-109165 GCA_028709215.1 Bacteroidales bacterium | reverse complement strand
TTCCCGTTCATGCATTGCCGAAGGTTCAAATGAGTGATGCGGTATTTGGTGAAACGACATTAAACGGTTTGCTTTCAGCATCGGTACCCATAGCCGGTATATCAAGCATGGATGGTGCACGTTTTCTTGGTCATGGAAGCTGGATGCGTGGATTGGTCTCGTTGCATTTGGATCGTTGTGTGGAATTGAGTTTGCATGCGGGTTATGCATCCAATTGCGTCTTGTCAAAAGTGAATAACACACTATTGTATGCTGCCGGTGGGGATGTTTGTTATGGATACAGTCAGAAAGTATTTGCTTTGGATGGATTGTTGCGTTGGTTGTCGACGCAACTTAATGTGTTTCATACGCTAACAGAAGCGGATCAGATGGCTCGAAACGTTCGGGATAGCGGAGGCGTCTTTTGTTATCCAGAGATGTCTACGGGCGAGACGATGGTTTATGGGCTTCGCTTGGATTCCACGCGATTTCATTTGGTACGATCCTGTTTTGAGTCGGTCGCGTATACGATGAAGCAATTACTTGATGCCTGGACTGAGCAATTGGGGGTTGAGGTGTCCGGTATTTCTGTTGATGGTACGGGGCAGGATCTTGCGTTCTTGATGCAATATATGGCTGATCTTTTTCAATGTCCGGTCACTTGTTTTCGGCATGTGCATGCTGTATCCGATGGGTTGATTCGTTTGAACGCCCTGGCTTTGGGTAAGTATGCCAATTTGAATGGGCATGCAATGCATCGCCTGCCCGGTGAAATGTTTTTGCCCAATAAGAGTAATAAAATGGCTCAGGAACAGTTTGAGCGGTGGAAGGGGAAGCGTGGGTTTGTAGATAAAAATAATTAACAAAAAAGTAACACGAAAAGTAAAATTAGATTATCTTTGCATGAAATTAACAAGCAATTAATAATCTGATTTTATCATGAAAAAAATTCTAGCTTTTTGTTTGATGACCTGTTTTTTCTTGACAGGTTCTGTTTTGTCTGCCGAAAGTTTGTCTTGGACCTGGGAGGTAACAACAACGGCAAGTACACATACCAAAACCCTTACCTTGGGTTATGTGGATAGTCTTTTTGTGGATTGGGGGGACGGAGTGCAGGAACGTCTTGCTCCATCTGTCGAAAATTCTTTGTTTGAACATGTCTACACGACTCCGGGCAATTACGAATGCATCGCTACGGCAACATCCATTTCTTATTTTAAGGCGGATTCCAGACGGCTGTTGTTGTTGGATCCAAGTGCTTGTCCGAGTTTGACGTATCTGAGTTGCACAAGCAGTCAGTTGAAATCGTTGAATGTTTCTCAAAATCCCTTATTGGTTTCGTTGTATTGTGGATCCAATGAGTTGACTGCGCTTCAACTGAGTGCAAACACGGCGCTGGAAGCACTGACTTGTACCGACAATGCCCTTGTTTCATTGGACGTATCCATGTTGCCGTCCTTAAAGAAGTTGACGTGTCATACCAATCCGTTGGAGCAGTTGCGTGTATGTTCGCTGGGTTTTTTGACCTATGTTTCGGCTGCTTCCGGCAATTTATCGCAAGCAGCATTGGATGCATTGATTGGTGAGCTGCCTGTGTTGAAAGAGATTTCAAGCAGCCAAAATCTAAATTTGGAAGGGAATCCCGGATTTGAAACCTGCGCCTTGGATTTGGCAGTACAAAAGAAATGGTCACCGGTAAAAATTCAGACCAAAAGTCTGGTCTCTGTATTGGATACAAGTGTTCGAGCCGGTCAAACGGCCAAAATGAAGCTTGAAGTCAACAACATTTGTCCCATCGTTGCCTTTGAAATGGATTTGTTGTTGCCAAAAGGCGTTGAATTGGATACCCTTTCCACTTGCTTGACACCCGATCGAAAAGGCAATCATCTGTTGTCGGTGGTAAAGATGTCGGACACGACTCAATTGTATAAGCTGATATCGTATTCCATGACTGAAGGGGACCGGTTTCTTGGCGTTTCCGGAAGTTTGATTGATTTGTACGTGCGTGTTCCGGATACGATCGCTGTACACGATATTGACATAAAATCGGTGATCTTGGTGGATACACTTTCAAAAAGTTGTGAGGTTAGTTTGAGCGATGGATCCTTGACGGTTGTGCCCAATGTGCTGCCAGGAGATGCGAATCGGGATGGATGTTTGGATATAACGGATGTCGTTTGGCTCATTGAGCGAATCAATAACCGGGCACCGGAGGGTTTTGATGCATATGCAACGGATATGGATGGAAATGGTAAATGGAATGTCGTGGATGTGGTGTTGTTGATTGATCGCATTCATACAGGACTTTATGATCCATTGTTGCAACGGGTCGAGTTGAGGCAAGGTGCAGCGTCGTTGCGGGAATATATTGCGGAAAATGCTCAAAATGGGAATCACTTATATTTTACACAATCCGAGGAGCATCCGGATGTACTGGAGCTATGCTTGCGCAATCCATCCGAAGCCTATGCGCTGCAGTTTGATGTCCTTTTACCGGATTTTTGTTCACTGGATGTACACAATACCCGTTTGAATCCAACACGCGCCGGTCAGCACGTTGCATCCATACGCAAAGCAGCAGATGGATCCTCTCGGTATCGTATTCTCATTTATTCACTACAGTCCAATCACTGCCTCGACGGATCGGATGGGGTAATCTTGCGCGCAGCGTTGGATTCTAAAAGCGAGCAAGGATCAATGGAAGCGCGTTTGGGTTCTGCCGTCATGACAAACAATCGGTTGCAGTCGGAAGCGATTCAAACATATGATACAAAGCTTGCACATCCCACGGAGACGCCGACTTCATATGCCTTTGACTGTGGATCGGAAGGCGATCGCTGTCTTTGGTTTCAGTCCGCTTCCTTGGCAGATGTGTCTTTAATGAATGTGGCAGGGGTTGTCCTTCAAAACTGGAAAGCAGATGCGGCACGCTACTCGACCGGAGTGTTGCAGCGGGGTACTTATCTGTTAAAAGCGACATTCAGTGACCGGTGTGTGTCCAGAAGAAAGGTTTTTGTGCCATGATTTGACAAGTTGGCAGAAAAGATGGTCTCTTTTTGTCAGTTTTGGAATTTGGCATGCTTTTCGCAGTTGGTTGATTGTTGTTGATCAAACGACACATTCTGTACTTATATGTATCAATTTATATCATTAACGAACAAATTTTATTGACTATGGCATTACAACCTCTTTCTGATCGTGTGTTGGTAAAACCAGCGCCCGCAGAGCAAAAAACAGCTAGTGGCATCATTATTCCGGATTCTGCCAAAGAAAAACCATTAAAGGGTGAAGTGGTGGCTGCCGGTCCGGGCACAAAAGATGAAATCATGCAAGTGCAAGTCGGGGACGTTGTTTTGTATGGCAAATATGCCGGAACGGAAATCGAACTCGATGGAGAAAAATTGTTAATCATGCGTCAATCGGATATTTTGGCTAAATTCTAAAACAGATTACAACTATGGCAAAAGAGATTAAATTCAATATTGAAGCACGTGAAATGCTCAAAAGCGGTGTTGACCAATTGGCGAACGCTGTAAAAGTTACGTTGGGTCCCAAAGGTCGTAACGTCATTCTAGAAAAGAAATTTGGAGCCCCTCACATTACCAAAGATGGGGTATCTGTAGCAAAGGATATTGAACTCGAGGATCCGTTTGAGAATATGGGTGCTCAATTGGTCAAAGAGGTCGCTTCCAAAACAGGCGACGATGCCGGAGACGGAACGACCACGGCCACCGTACTTGCTCAAAGCATTGTTCGGGAAGGTCTAAAAAATGTGACTGCGGGAGCAAATCCGATGGATCTTAAGCGTGGTATTGACAAGGCTGTTGCCGCCGTTGTAGCCAATATTAAATCACAGGCCAAGGAAGTGGGTGATGATTTTGACAAGATTGAACAGGTTGCACGCATTTCAGCAAACAACGATGCCGAAATCGGACGTTTGATCGCGGAAGCAATGAAAAAGGTAAGCAAGGAAGGTGTTATCACCATCGAAGAAGCCAAAGGAACCGATACCCACATTGAAGTGGTGGAGGGAATGCAGTTTGATCGTGGCTATTTGTCCGCTTACTTTGTAACCAATACGGAAAAGATGGAAGTTGAAATGGAAAATCCATACATCTTAATCCACGACAAAAAAATCTCTTCCTTAAAAGAAATGCTCCCCATTTTGGAGGCTGCCGTTCAAACCGGACGTCCCTTGTTGATTATTGCCGAGGATCTTGATGGAGAAGCCTTGACCACACTGGTGGTGAATCGTTTGCGTGCCTCTTTAAAAATCTGTGCTGTAAAAGCTCCGGGTTTTGGCGACCGTCGCAAAGAAATGTTACAGGATATTGCCATTTTGACAGGAGGTACGGTTATTTCTGAAGAGCAGGGTTTGTCACTGGAAACGACAACGCTGGAAATGTTGGGAACGGCAGAGAAAATAACCGTCAGTAAAGACGATACAACAATCGTTAACGGCAAGGGACAAAAGAATGAAATCGACGAGCGTGTAGCACAAATCAAAGCACAGATTGCAAAAACGACCTCAGACTACGATCGTGAAAAACTTCAGGAACGTCTTGCGAAATTGGCCGGTGGTGTTGCTGTGTTATATGTTGGAGCACCCTCAGAAGTGGAGATGAAAGAAAAGAAAGATCGTGTGGATGACGCATTGAGTGCTACACGAGCTGCTCTTGAAGAAGGAACGGTTCCCGGTGGAGGTGTCGCTTATATTCGTGCCCTTTCTGCACTCGAAAATCTCGAAGGTGATACGCAGGAAGAAAATTTAGGTATTCAGATTGTTCGACGTGCCATCGAAGAACCTTTGCGTCAAATTGTCTTCAATGCGGGTAAAGAAGGTGCGGTAGTCGTGCAAAAAGTGCGTGAGGGAAGTGATGATTATGGTTACAACGCACGTACCGATCAGTATGAAAACTTCTATCGTTCCGGAGTCATCGATCCGGCCAAAGTCACCCGTGTTGCTCTGGAGAATGCGGCATCCATTGCCGGTATGTTCTTAACGACCGAATGCGTTATCGCAGACAAAAAAGAAGAAAACCCAGTGCCCGCAATGAATCCGGGAATGGGTGGAATGGGTGGAATGATGTAACCTTCCCCTCTAAAAAAAGTACGAACGTCTCGGATTGTATCCGGGACGTTCTTTTTTTTTATACTTTTGGGTCTTATTGTATGAGACATGTTGCATAAGTGGATTGGCGTCTTCCTTTTATCGATGGGTTTTGCATGCGTTGCTCATTCAGCACTTGTTGCTGGGAGCGTGGTGGATGCCGAAACCGGTATGGGGCTTGCCGGCGTGCATTTTCAGTCGGTGGATGGGCAACTGGTATGGTATACGGATTCGTTGGGCTTTTATCGATGGGATATGTCTGGGCGAAGCTTAGAGGATTCCATTCGGATTAGTTCGGTTGGTTATCAGACACAGATGAAATCGCTTCGTGAATTGATCTCCGCTCAGTTTATGCTCAGTCCACGCAACTATGTTTTGCCGGAAGTTTCTTTAAAAGGAAAGAAAGCGAAAACGAAGTGGCTGAACGATTTCCCCTTCAAATCCTACGCAGAACGTAGCGTTGTTGTTGATTTGTATGAACGACAAACGGATTGGATTGGCCGTCCTTTTTACGGATCGGATGCTCCTTCCCGCTATACACGCATACGCTCGATCAAAGTCGTGCAGGAAGTCATTCAGACATCCCATCTGGATTGGTATCGCAAACAACAAACCTGGAGGTTTCGATTGCGCATTTTCAAAGCAGACAATCGAGGCTTGCCTTCTTCTGTTGAGCTTTTACAGGATCGGTTTATTGTAACCGTTGCGGATGTTTTTTACAAAGACTTTGATCCGAAGCGCTTTGACGAACGCGGCAATTCTACGTTGTATGCCAATTTTGATTACAGTCAGAAATCGTATTTTGGTTTGATTGAATTGGACTTGCGGCCCTATGATTTGGCTTTTCCCGAAACGGGCGTGTTTGTGTTTTTGGAGTTGTTGCCACCGGTCATAGAGGGCAGCAACAAACTTTTTCGTGTGGCCAAAGGATCGACGGGCCGATCCGGGTGGTTTAAGGATGGTCGAACACTTCTGTGGAGCAGAGGTTTACATCCGGTGCTTCAATCCGACGGCCGCATATTGGATGTACCCATCGAACCTGCCATCTCCTTGCAATTATCCGAATAAACTTTTTTTCATATGCGTATACATTCTTTTTTGATCACTGGGCTACTGAGTTGGGGTTTATCGCTTTCGATATTGGCCGACACTGTGGATGATGCTGTAAATAATCTTCGCAATCAAATCTTGGATCAACCCCAAGAAAAGGTGTTCGTGCATATGGATAAACCGTCATATCAGGCAGGCGATACGATTTGGTTTCGAGCGCATACACTAACCGCTGCATTTCATCTGCCCTCGGCTATGAGTCGGGCGTTGTATGTGCAATTGTTTGGCCCAGATGGGCGTATGGTGGATCGATTTACACTCGAAGCTTTGGATAAGCGGTTGTTTAGTTCGTTCATCGTGCTTTCTGAGTCGTATCCAGCCGGTTTTTATACACTGAAGGCCTATACGGAGCGAATGCAAGGGAAATCGCAACATGAATATTTTTCACAGACGTTCTGGGTCGACAATCCTGTGCGATCGTTCAAATCGGTTGTAGATACTTCGGCCGATATCCGGGTGCAGTTTTTTCCGGAGGGAGGACGTTTGTTGGCCGATCAGATTTGTGCGGTCTCCTTTCGCTGTGAAAGCAACAAGGGTGAGCCAGTATCGATCTCTGGGACGGTTTATGCTTCAAATGGACGTCCGTTGGTTTCCATTGAGACGATGGAAGCCGGTGTGGGTTACTTTTCTTTACCCGTCGAGACGGGTCAGTCGTATTATGCGTTGTTGGATAAAGAGGATGGGAAAACACAATATGTGGATTTGCCGTATGTTTATTCGGACGGATATAGTCTAAAACTGATGGATATGGGAGACCTGTGGTATGTTGAGGCGCTTGAGGCCAAACAGTCACACGTGCGCAAGCCGCTTACGGTTATGTGTTTACAGCGGGGTGTCCCCGTGTGGCATTTGACGGTTACCCCTCAGAGACCTTATGTGCGTATACCCAAATCCGATTTGTCCTCCGGTTTTCATGTGTTGATTCTATTGGATGAACGCAATGAGGTATTGAGTGAACGTGGATTTTATGTGCATGCAAACGATGCTGCGCACGTTGACTTGCTGCGTGGTGATTCGATTCAGCCTGCTCGCTTACACTTGACTTCGTTCGATGGAAAGCCTTTGCAGGCTGAAGTGTCGGTGTCCATTCATCGGGAAGTACCTGACTCCGTCCGTCCAACCAACAGCTTCGTCAGTTATTTGCAATTGGAATCGGATTGGAATGTGTCTGTGCCCAATGTTTGGCGATTGATGGATCCCAACAATCAACAAGCGCAGATGTTGCTACAAGCATATAGCTTGATGGCAAAGTGGTCAACATACAATATTCAATTGGCACTTGAAGGACGCTTGGAAGAAGCATGGGCTTTTCGTGAGGGGGATGTCTCGGATTACGAACGAGTGGCAGATGGAATATACCGTCCACTAACGGATGCTGAAAAACAGCTGAAAGCAGACATTGCCCGGTCTATTTTATTAAAAACAGTGAACGTTACACCCGAAGCGATTGAGCGCGAAATTAAGCCGTATGCCTACGCAAATCATCAGATCAAGGCAGAAGAAATTCTTGAAGCCGGAGTCTTCTTGAGGGATTTTTTGGAGACATTGCCCGGCGTCGTTTATGACGAAGACAATGAAGTATTGACCATTCGGGGAGGGAACGTCGTGTATTTGTTGGATGGCCTGGTAGAGCCGGCTTCTATTTTAAATGAAATCCTAGTCTCCGATATTAAGTCGGTCGATGTGTTAAAGGATGCAGACAACACCGGTTTCGTTAAAGGTGCATCGGGGGATTATTCCAACATTTCGAACACAGGTATTGGTGGAGTGGTTGCGATCTGGACACACCGGGCATTTGATGTGAAACCACAATCGGGAAAGTCGTTCGTTTCGCTCAATCAACCCATCATCCATCCCGAGGTTCGGCGACATTTTGTGCGTGGAAAAGAGGATGTTTGGTTGAGTCAGTTCCCGCCGTATACCGTCGGTCGATTTTGGAGGCCTATGTTGTGGAGCGATGCAAATGGCATGCTCCAGCTTCCAGAGGGTATGCGTTCGGTCTTGGATGAAGAAGGATGGGTTTTGGAAGTAAATGGTGTAACAGAGCAAGGTGTTTTAATACAGGAATGCATTCGATTGAAGCCCTAAGGTTTGTGATCTTGTACATGGATTGTCGTTTTGTGTGTTATGAATTGCCGAATCGATTCAAGCAAATATGTATGTGCACTCATTTTAAATATATTTGCCTTGAAACCAAATACAACACACATGAAACGAATTGTAATTTTGCTTGTTTGCACGCTTTTGATTGGACATTTGCAGGCAGACGAAATGAAGGCAGCCTGGAAAGAAGCTGCAAAAATAGAGAAGAACATCAAGCGAACTAAATTCCCCAAGCGGGATTATAACATCCTTGATTTCGGAGCAGTAGCCAACGATACTGCTGTTTTAAATCACGATGCCATCAACAATGCCATCCTTGAATGCAGTTTGAATGGCGGCGGTAGAGTGGTGGTGCCTCAAGGTGATTTTTATACAGGCCCCATTCGATTGAAAAGCAATGTGAATCTTTATATTCCCAAGGGTGCAGCCTTGAAGTTTTCAACACGCAAAGAGTTGTATTTGCCCGCCGTTCTGACGCGTTGGGAAGGGATTGATTGCTACAACTACCATCCGTTGATTTATGCCTATGGTGAGCACAATATAGCCATCACCGGCGGTGGTGTGATTGACGGACAGGGCAGCAATGATAATTGGTGGAGTATGTGCGGTGCAGCCAAATTTGGTTGGAAGCCGGGTATGCCGGGTCAAAATGTGATGGGGCGAAATCGCTTGTTGCGTGCCGGTGAAGATAAACTGCCTATGGAAGATCGATTGATGGGGCACGAGGAAGCCTTACGTCCGCAATTGATCAACATCAATCGTTGTAAAACGGTGTTGATTGAAGGCGTTACGCTTTTGAATTCACCGTTCTGGGTGATTCATCCGCTCTTGAGCGAAGACATCATTGTACGCGGAGTCAGTATGATCAACGATGGCCCCAACGGAGACGGCTTGGATCCGGAATCGTGCAAAAACGTATTGATTGAAGACTGTTTTTTTGATACGGGTGACGATTGCATCGCCATCAAATCCGGAAGAAACAATGATGGTCGAAAATGGGGTATTCCCAGTGAAAACATCATTGTTCGGAATTGTGTTATGCGCAATGGACACGGGGGTGTGGTCATCGGCAGTGAGATTTCGGGAGGTTATCGCAATTTGTTTGTAGAGAATTGCGAGATGGATAGTCCAGAGCTGGATCGTGTCATTCGTATTAAAACGAGTACTTGCCGAGGAGGTTTGATTGAGAATGTGTACGTTCGCAACGTGAACGTAGGACAATGCCGTGAGGCTGTTTTGCGCATAAATTTACAATACGAGAATCGAGAAAATTGCCAGCGTGATTTTGCTCCAACAGTGCGTAATGTCATCTTAGAGAATGTAACCAGTCAAAAAAGCCGCTATGGTGTGCAGATTATTGGTTTGGAAGATGACAGCCATGTCTCTAACATTCAAGTTCGAAACAGTCATTTCAATGGAGTCGCTGACGGGAATAGAATTTCAGGAGCTCAGAATGTCTCGTTTGATAAACTCTACATCAACGGTGAAGAAGTAACGACGCCGATGTAATCGTCCGTTCAATTCTATGAAAAACTGCACAAGGGATATGCGATTCCGTAGTGCAGTTTTTTTTAATCTCTCCAGAACGCGGGGTAAATCAGCAGAAGTACGGTAAAGATTTCCAATCGTCCTACCAGCATAAGAAAGGATTGAAGCCACTTTGCCGCATCGGGCAAGGCCGCATAATGACTGGCATACCTGCCAAAACCCGGGCCGACGTCTCCAAGTGCGCTGATGACATTGCCAATTGCTTCTTCAAAATGCAAACCCAACGACATTAGAAAAAGAGCGGAAGCCAATATGAGCACAAAGTAGATGATCAAAAAACCCATGATGTTGAGCACGATGTGATTGCCCAGAGGTTTCCCGTTGTAGCGAATGGGTATGATGGCAGTGGGGTGAATGGCGCGTTTCATTTCGTTTCGTGCGTGTTTTAAGGCGACGTGCATACGAGCGACTTTTATTCCTCCCGCAGTCGAACCGGCCATGCCTCCAATCATCATTACAATCATGAGCAGACTCCAAAGATAGGGGGACCAATGAACGTATTCGGTCGTGGTTGTATAACCGGTCGTCGTAATAAACGACACAATTTGAAAAAGACCGATGCGTATTGAATGCCCCATCTCGTAGGTTTGAGCGGCATACAATCCACTAGCAAGCATGAGTGCAATGATTGCGATGGTAAATGCATACAAACCAAACTCTTCGTTATGACGGATTTTACTCAGTTTTCCGGTAAAAAGCCAATACAACATAGGGAAATTGCAACTGGCAAGAAACATAAAAACAAGAATGATGCCTTCAATCAAAGGAGAATTCCAATGGGCTATGCTTGCATTTTTAGTAGAGAAGCCCCCTGAGGACATTGTTGTTAGAGCGTGGCAAGCGGAATCAAATAAACTCATCCCGGCAAATTTTAACGCCAACGTTTCTGAAAGTGTCAAAATAATGTAGAGGACCCACAGAATCCTTGCTGTGGAAGTGAGTCTGGGGTGTAGTTTGTCGTACGTGGGACCAGGAGATTCGGCTGTAAATAATTGGAAATTACCCAGATTGAGTAAGGGCATGATGGCAAGGGAGAGCAGGATGATGCCCAGTCCTCCCATCCACTGCATCAGGCTTCTCCAAAAGAGTAATCCGTGAGGAAGGACCTCGATGTCTGTAAGTATGGTTGAGCCGGTTGTTGTAAAGCCGGCCATGGTCTCAAAAAAAGCGTTGGTCACGTTGGGTATGTAACCGGATAGCATAAACGGGAGCATTCCAAAGATCGTAAATACAACCCAGACCGAAGAGACAAAAACAAATCCTTCCCGTTTGCCAATACTGTTGCGTTGACTGCTTTTTCCCGTCAAATACATCAGCAAACCTCCCGCCGCAGTGATGCATGTGGAAAGCAAAAGAGGCTTCAAGTCGCTTTCTTTGTAGTAGAGCGAAACCAGCGAAGCCAGTGCCAAGGCTGCACTTTCAATAAAAAGTGAAATCCCCAGCAGTTTTACAACGAGTGAGCCATTGAAGTGAATGCGTCCCATTAGGAAAAGAACTTTTCGATGCGTTTGATGCTGTTGTTTGGACAGAAGACCACAACATGATCCCCTTCTTCGATCTGCGTGTCACCATAAATCATCATACCTTTGCGGTTTCGTACAAGTCCACCCAAGCTGATGTTTGAAGGAAGATTTAAATCCTTAATTTTCTTCTTGCATACCTTTGCATGCTTCGTTACCTTAAACTCAGCCACTTCGGCATCTGCAAACGTTAGACTTTTGACGTTGGAAACGTCAGCATCCAACATCATCTGATAAATGTGGCTGGCAGCGATGATTTTCTTGTTGATAATCATGCCAATATCCAGATTGTCGGCGAGTGGAATATAATCCATGTTTTCTACTTCGGCAATGCTGCGCTTCACCCCGGTTTCTTTTGCTACAAGACAGGAGAGAATGTTGGCTTCGGCATTTCCGGTTAAGGCGATGAATGCATCGGTGTTTTCAATCCCTTCGGACTCTACGAAATCCATATCCCGTCCATCCCCCAGGATGACCATCGTTTGTGCACTCACACGCTCCATGAGCCATTCTGCACGTTCCCGATTGATTTCCAGGATCTTAACCTTAAAGGTTTCTGGGAGAAGTTGCGTTGTTTTTACAGCGATGCGACTCCCGCCCATGATCATGACGTTGTGAATGGATACGTTTATTTTACCCGATATGATTCGAATCTGTTCGATGGATTCGGGCAGGGTGATGAAGTAAACCAAATCTCCCGGAAGCACATGGTCGTTGCCGGAAGGTATCAGCGTTTTGCCTTGACGTTTGATCGCTGCGATTCGAAATTTATTCTCGTCTTGAAAAAAAACGGATAGTGGTTTATCCAGAATGATCGCACCGATTCGGATTTTTATTCCGATCAGTAGCATTTTTCCTCCACAAAACTCAAACCACTGTCGTGCCCATGGCCGTCGAAGGCTGTTGACGATTTCTTTGGCCGCAAGTAATTCCGGATAGATCAAGGAGTCGATGCCCAATTGTTCAAAAAATGCTTTGTGGTGATCGAGCATGTACTCCGGGTTGTCGATGCGTGCCACGGTTTTTCTTGCTCCCAATTTTGTGGCCAGGATACACGCGGTCAGGTTTCTGCTTTCTTCGGGCGTTACAGCAATAAACAAATCTGCGGTGGAGGCTCCTGCTTCTTTGATCTTTTGAATGGACGTTGGGGAGCCTTTTAAAACCATTAGATCGTAATTGTTATCCAAGTAGTTTAAAACATCCTCGTTGGTATCCAAAACCACAATGTTGTGATTTTCCTGTGACAGCATTTTGGCTAAATGAGTCCCAACTTCTCCAGCCCCGGCAATAATGATGTTCATTCGAGTAGATGATTAATGGTTTGGATAAGGCCTTCTGCATCAATACCACATAAGTGATGCAATTGGTTTACGGATCCATGTTCGATAAAATGGTCCGGAATCCCAAGTCGTTTCACGTGTATGTTTGTATATCCATGGTCCTGGAAAAACTCCAGTACAGCGGAGCCAAAACCACCGGATATGCTGCCATTTTCAAGGGTGATTACTTTTTGGAATGATTGCCCTATTTCATGCAGGATCGTTTCGTCCAAAGGCTTGATAAATCGCATGTTGTATAGTGCAACAGACAGATCCGGGTGAGCCCGTAACGCTTCTTGGGCTGTAATGGCCAAAGGTCCAATGCTTAATACAGCAATGTCGTTGCCCGCTTGAAGTTTTTCTCCTTTTCCAATGGGTACTCGCTGCATGTCGTTCCTCCAATCGGTTCGATAGCCTTGTCCACGGGGATAACGTATAACAAAAGGACCTGTAGCTTCGATTTGGGCCGTATACATGAGGTCTCTCAACTCATGTTCGTCTTTGGGGGCACTGATAATCAGGTTGGGGATGCATCGCAGGGATGGAATATCGAAGACCCCATGATGGGTTGGGCCGTCTTCCCCCACCAATCCGGCACGATCCAGACACAGTACAACGGGGAGTTTCTGTATGGCAGCATCGTGGATGATGTTGTCGTAGCTTCGTTGTGCAAAGGAAGCATAGATGTTGCAGTAGGGTATGTAACCCTGTTGCGCCAGGCCGGCGGAGAAGGTAACGGCATGTCCTTCAGCAATACCTACATCAAACGCTCGATCCGGGAACGCCTTCATCATGATGTTCATGCTGCATCCCGTAGGCATGGCAGGTGTTACGCCCACAATTTTTGGATTGACGGTAGCCAATTCTACCAGCGTATGTCCGAAAACGTCCTGAAACTTTAGCGGCTGTGCCTCTTTGGATTCGATGCAATCGATTTCTCCGGTCAGTTTGTTGAATTTGCCGGGAGCATGCCAACGGGTAGCATCTTTTTCTGCGGGTTCAAATCCTTTTCCTTTTTTGGTACAAACGTGAAGGATTTTTGGGCCTTTGAGGTCTTTAATGTCGTTCAATACACGAATCAGACTCTCGACGTTATGTCCGTTAACCGGCCCAAAATAACGAATATTCAGACCTTCAAACAGGTTATGCTGATTGGTAAGCAAGGCCTTCAGGCTGTTCCCAAAACGCAGTATCTTGCCTTTTCGCATGTCATTAATAATGCCGAGACGCTTTAAAAGCAGAAACGTTTTCCAGCGAAGCTTGTTGTAGTGTTTTGAGGTTGTGATTTTTACCAGGTATTCGCTCATTCCGCCAACCACCCGGTCAATGGACATATGATTATCATTGAGAATAATCAATAAATCGTTTGGATGGACTGATGCGTTGTTTAAACCCTCAAAGGCAAGTCCGCCCGACATGGATCCATCTCCAATGACTGCGGCAACCCGATTTTTTTTATGTTCCAGTCCCAATGCGATCGACATGCCCAATGCGGCAGAGATCGAATTGGAGGCGTGCCCGGCCGTAAAGGTGTCGTATGTGCTTTCGGCCGGATTCGGAAAGCCACTGATGCCTCCCAGTTTTCGGTTGCTGTGGAAAACGTCGCGTCTGCCCGTAAGAATCTTATGAGCGTATGCTTGATGCCCTACGTCCCATACCAAAAGATCTTCCGGAGTGTTCAATACGTAATGCAGTGCCACGGTTAGTTCAACGGTCCCCAAATTGGCTCCCAAGTGTCCCGGGTTTTCTGCCAATTCATCAATGATAAGCTGCCTGATTTCGTTGCAGATGCCTGGCAGCGCATGTATATCCAATTGTTTGAGGTCTTTTGGACTTTGTATGCTATGTAGTTTTTTTTCTGTAGTCGTATTCATAGTGATTGGGTCGCAAAATTAGCCTTTTTTCCCTTAACCAAAGATAATATTTTATATTTTTGTCCCTTATGGAATTTCGAACAAAAATAGCAATACCCTCAATGGGTAAACCATTGAGCCATCAAGACCATTGGATGGTGTTGGGATCTTGTTTTACGGAACACGTCGGTTCCAAACTTAAACAAGCCGGATTCCGGGTTTGTTTGAATCCGTTTGGAATTTTATACAATCCGATGTCTATTTTGACCGCATTGCAGCGTTTGGATCATCCGGAATCGTTTCGTTTTGGGGATTTGGTACAGCGTGACGGATTGTTTCATAGTTTTATGCATCATGGTCGATTTTCTTCTACCGATCGAGATGAGACGCTCGATCAAATCAATCAGTCTTTGATGGATGCTGCATTGGCTTGGTCAAAAACCAGTTGCTTGATGCTGACATTGGGTACAGCCTGGGTATACACCTTGCCCGACTCTGGGCAGATTGTGGCCAATTGTCATCGATTTCCGGAATCGGTATTTTTGCGCCAACGCCTAAGTGTAGAGCACATTATTGATGCCTACGAGCGTTATTTTGATGCGCTTTTTGTACAGAAACCCGATCTTAAAGTCGTGTTGACAGTCAGCCCGATCCGGCATATCCGGGATGGGATGGAAGAAAATACACGGAGCAAAGCCATTCTGCATTTAGCCATAGAATCGTTGTGTGCTCGTTATAAGCAAGTGGCCTATTTCCCCTCTTATGAGCTAATCATGGATGATTTACGCGATTATCGTTTTTATGCCGAAGATCTGTTGCATCCTTCCGAGATGGCGCAAACCTACGTTTGGGAGCAATTTTCGGATGCTTTCTTTTCGAAATCTACGCACGAAGTAATCAAGCAGGTCCTACAAATACGAAAGGCAATGGAGCATAAGCCGTTTCGCCCGGATGATGAGACGTACCTTCGATTTGCTCAAAAGCAAGTCGCGACGCTTGCGGTGTTAAAAGCGCGGTATCCGGAATTGGATTTGGATGCGGAATCGCAGTTTTTTGAGCAAATTGTAACACGCTTTGTATGAAATATTCGATGTCCGATTTGGCACACATGATGGGTGCGAAGCTTGAAGGGTTCAGCAACCAGGATATCCAATGGCTGCTCATGGATAGCCGGGCCTTATTTTTTCCGGATGAGCGTCTGTTTTTTGCGTTGAAAACAAGCAAAAATGATGGTCATCGATATATTGGGGGGCTCTACGAGCGGGGGCTACGTGCGTTTGTCGTTTCGGATCCTGCCTTTGATACGGATCCATATAAAGACGCTGTTTTTTTGTGGGTGGATGATGGTTTGAAAGCCTTGCAGCGTCTTGCCGAGGCACATCGACGTCGTTTTTCGTGTCCGGTGCTTGCCATTACTGGAAGCAATGGAAAAACAATCGTCAAGGAGTGGCTGTGGCAATTGTTGCGTGAAGATCTGATTCTCTGTCGATCGCCCCGAAGCTACAATTCACAAATCGGTGTTCCTCTTTCTGTCTGGCAGATGGACGATAGGACTCAATTGGCGATTTTTGAGGCGGGCATATCTCAGCCCGGAGAAATGAAACGCTTGGAAACAATCTTGCATCCAACAGTCGGTCTCTTTACCAATATAGGGGCAGCACATCAGGAGAACTTTGAGACGATTTCGCAAAAACTCGTTGAAAAACTGAGTCTGTTTTCACATTGTACCACGGTGATTTTTAATCAAGATCAAGAAGGGGTAGAAGCGGGACTGCGCGTGGTTTGCCCGAAGGCGCAGTTGTTTGCCTGGTCGAGAATTAATAGGGATGCTGATGTGTACGTAGAGTCGGTTCGGGTGTCTCAAAAAAGTACCCGGATTGTTTATCATTGGGTGGGTCAAGCGCATGCTTTCTTGCTTCCTTTTGATGATGCCTCTTCCGTTGAAAATGCCTTGCATTGCTTGGCTTTTATGTTGCTTCAGGGATATAAGCCCGATGAGATACACCGGCGAATTGCGATGCTGGAGCCCATCGCCATGCGTTTGGAAGTGCTTGAAGGCAAGCAGGGTTGCAGCATCATCAACGATGGCTACAATGCGGATGTCAATGCGTTGGAAGTGGCATTGGATTTTCAGGCGCACAGAACTTTGGGTACAAATCTGACGCGTACAATCATACTTTCTGACATTTTGCAAAGCGGAGAAGATGCGAACGTACTGTATACAAAATTGGCTGCGTTGCTGCATCGCAAACAAGTGGATTTGTTGATTGGTGTTGGCCCGGCCATATCGGCACATGCCGATTGTTTTCCAATTCAAAGTCAGTTTTTTTTAAAAACGGACCGCTTGCTTCAATCCGGTTTGCTGGATCAATTTAAAAACATGTCCGTTCTGCTCAAGGGAGCCAGGGCGTATGAGTTTGAACTGATCAGTGAGAGGCTTGCTCAGAAGGTACATGAAACGGTGCTCGAAGTCAATTTGGATGCGTTGCTTCATAACGTAAGCTATTTTAAAAGCCTGCTTCATTCAAAAACACAATTGGTCGCAATGGTCAAGGCTGCCGGCTATGGTAGTGGCGCTCTTGAGGTCGCTCGAAGTTTGCAGACGTATGGGTGTGGAGCCTTGGCTGTAGCAGTGGCTGACGAGGGTGCAGAGTTGAGAAGAGGTGGCATCACGATGCCTATCTGGGTGATGAATCCGGAGTTTGATACCTTCTCAAGCCTGGTCGAACACCGGTTGGAGCCCGAAATCTATAGCTTCAAATTATTGAATGCGTTTATACGTTCTGCAGAACGTGAGGGTGTGCATGATTACCCAATACACATTAAACTGGATACGGGAATGCATCGGTTGGGGTTTGAAGCGGCGGATGTTGAGGCCTTGATTGAATGTTTGAAGTCTCAAAATGCGTTGCGTGTTCGAACGGTCTTTTCACATTTGGCCGGAAGTGACGAGCCACGACTGGATGCGTACACGCAGATGCAATTGTCCCACTTTGAGCAAATGAGTAGCCGGATCTGTTCTGCTTTTTCGCATCGAATACAGCGACACATCCTTAATTCGGCTGGCATAGAACGCTTTTCGTCTTACCAATATGATATGGTTCGTTTGGGTATCGGCATGTACGGCATCTCATCCGTTGCATCGAGCGCATTAAAACAGGTGAGTACCTTAAAAACAACCATCCTTCAAATCAAGGCATTGCGCAAAGGTGAGACGGTTGGCTACGGACGTAGGGGGATTCTAGAACGCGATTCACGAATAGCCACACTTCCGATTGGGTATGCGGATGGTCTGAATCGGCATCTGGGAAATGGTCGGGGTTTTGTTTTAATTGCCGGACAGCGTGTGCCTTTTATCGGAAGTATCTGCATGGATGCGAGTATGATTGATGTGACCGACGTCTTTGCGGAAGAAGGCGATGTGGTGTATTTATTTGGTGAAGGTCTTCCGCTTTCTGAGGTTGCAGAATGGTTGGACACAATTCCCTATGAGGTGTTGACCTCCGTATCCAATCGAGTAAAACGAATCTATTTTAAGGAATAAGAACAAATGAGAAAGTATACTTGGGTCTTTGTGCTGATTGGATTTGTGTTTGTTTCGTGTGTTCCGGATTCTGAAACGACGTCCGATGAAACGATCAATGAATGGATCGATCAACAGATGCGTGATTGGTATTATTGGGAAAGTAAAATTCCGGGCAGGGTCGATAAATCGTTGAACCCGGATGTTTTTTTTGAATCGTTGTTGTATCGATACGATCCCGTGAATGCTCCGGATGGGGATCGCTTTTCGTGGATTCAGTCGGATTGGAGGGATCTACTTTCGTCGTTAGAAGGTGTCGTGCCCAATGAAATTGGTTTTGAGTACGATTTATACCGAGTCTCGGAAGAAACAAACGACGTCATGGGCTTTGTTACGTATGTGAAGCACGCAACGCCGGCAGAATCATCCGGCATCCAACGTGGCTGGTGGCTCTCCCATGTAAATGGTGAAGCGCTTAATACGACAAATTATTCCAGTTTACTACGAATTACAGAGCCTCAGGCTCAGTTTCAATTCCGATGTGCACGTCTCGAGGACGGCGCTTTTGTTGACTGGCAGGATACAAGTGTACAGGTTCAGACTTTGTCTTCGTTTGCAGAAAACCCGGTTTATTTGGACACGGTCTATTCTGAAGGTGCAACAAAAGTTGGCTATTTGGTCTATCACTTTTTTGCACCGGGAGAGGTCGATTCTGAAACGCATTACGACGCTCAGTTGAACCAGGCGTTTGCGCGATTTAAGGAAGCAGAGATCACGGAGTTGATTGTAGATCTGAGGTATAACAGTGGTGGGTATGCGACCTCGGGCACCAATTTGGCCAGTATGATTGTACCACGATCCGGTGGGAAGCAGCTTTTCACCTATTATCGGTATAACAGCTACATTCAGAATGCGCTGGAGTCTCGTTACGGGAAGGAAGTGAGCAATACCTATTTTTCCGACTATCTGCTCAGTCCGGATGGCGCGTATTTGGATCCGATTGTCAACATTGGAAACCAACTGAGTCGCGTGTATATTCTGACGGGTCCCTATACTGCATCTGCCAGTGAAGCGTTGATCAGCGGCTTACGCCCCTATATGGAAGTGATTACCATTGGGAAGACAACATATGGCAAGAATGTAGCTTCCATCAGTATTTACGACGAAACGAATTCGGAGAACATGTGGGGCTTGCAACCCATTGTTGCGAAGGTATATAATAGTTTGGATGCATCGGACTACACCGGAGGTTTTGAAGCCACGATACCAGCAGACGAAGTTCAGGCTGGTGCACGAGCACTGGGCGATCGACAGGAAGAACTTCTTTCGGTCGCGTTGTCGGATATTCAAGGCCAGGCAACGCTTCGCGGCGCTACCTCGGAACAAGCAATCGGTATGTCTTTAAGGCGCATTCCTTCAAACCGTTATGGAGATCATAGGGGTTTGGTTTTGCCTTCTATGCAGGTTTTTGAATAAAAATTGCTCACTTTAGCATAATTTGTGTAATTTTGCAGTGAAATTTAAACAGTTAATTATGTCATACAACTTATTGAAAGGCAAGCGAGGCATCATCTTTGGTGCACTCAATGAAATGTCCATTGCCTGGAAAGTCGCGGAACGCGCCGTCGAAGAAGGAGCAATCATCACGTTGACCAATACTCCGGTCGCTTGCCGTATGGGAACCATCTCTGAATTGGGACAGAAGCTCAACGCTGAAGTCATTCCTGCAGATGCAACCAGTTTGGAAGATTTGGAAATGGTTTTTACCAAATCTCAGGAAATGTTGGGCGGAAAAATAGATTTCGTGCTCCATTCCATTGGAATGTCTCCCAATGTTCGTAAAAAAAGAACGTATGATGATCTGGATTACAGTCTGCTGGACACAACGTTGAATATTTCAGCCATTTCGTTCCATAAGATGATTCAGGTTGCCAAGAAATTGGATGCCATTGAAAACGGTGGTTCCATTCTTGCCTTGAGCTATGTGGCTGCTCAACGAAGCTTTTACGGTTACAACGACATGGCAGATGCAAAAGCGTTGTTGGAATCCATTGCTCGTAGTTTTGGATATATTTACGGACGTGAAAAAAATGTTCGCATCAATACGATCTCTCAATCGCCTACAATGACGACAGCCGGAAGTGGTGTGAAGGGTTTTGACGGTCTTTTGGACTATGCAGATAAAATGTCGCCACTGGGCAATGCTTCTGCTGAGGACTGCGCCGACTATTGTATTGTTATGTTCTCGGATCTGACGCGTCGGGTAACCATGCAAAACTTATTTAACGATGGTGGTTTTTCCAGCATGGGAATGAGTCTTCGCGCTATGAATCAGTATAATAAGAGTTTTGACGAGTATACCGACTCGGAAGGTCACATTATATACGGATAACATCCGATATTTTACCTGCTTTTTTGAAACACCGGGCCTTATTTTAGCGCCTGGTGTTTTGTGTTTTAAAAGCTTTACATACCTTTGTGACTTATTTCTTAAATGGAAAGGGATGCTCATTAAGTTGTATGCCGACAATCCAAACCCAAAGGTTGTCCAAAAGATTGCAAACGCATTGCGTGAAGGTGGTTTGATTATATACCCAACGGATACGGTGTATGCAATCGGGTGTGATATTTTTCATGCAAGGGCGGTAGAAAAAATCTGCAAGCTCAAAAAGGAGGACCCTCGCAAGGCCAATCTATCGTTCATCTGCAGTGATTTGGCTCAGGTTGCTGAATATGCCAAATTGGACACACCGACATTTAAGTTGTTGAAGCGAAACCTACCGGGCCCGTTTACGTTTATTTTGAACGGAAACCACAATCTTCCCCGATTATTTAAGCAAAAAAGTACGGTGGGCATTCGTATACCGGACAATGGGATCGTTGATGCGATTGTGCGCGAGTTGGGTAACCCGTTGATGACCATGACGTTGCATGATGAAGCGGATCAAATCGAATACACTACGGATCCGGAACTTATTGATGAACGCTATGGCCATTCCGTCGATTTGGTGATTGATGGAGGCATTGGCGGCATTCAACTTTCGACCATTGTGGATTGCACCCAAGACGAACCCGTTGTGGTTCGACAAGGGAAAGGGACGCTCTATTTGTAGTGTACCGGTTGTTTGTTTATGGCTCGTGCGATCAGGTAAAATCCCGCAAGAACAAATGGCACGCTTAACCATTGACCCATATTGAGCATCATGCCTGCTTCAAATGCTTCCTGATCTTCTTTGATGAATTCGATTAAAAACCGGGATAAGAAGGTGCCAATAAAGAAAACACCCAACAGCAATCCCTGTCTGTCTTTGGCTGTTTTTGATTTTAAATACAAACTGCCTACAGTGAGGAATGTAAGGAGATAGGACAACGATTCGTAAATTTGAGTCGGGTGGGAGGCAGCGGTAAAAATAGGCTCTGCGCCGTGTTGCCACGCCTGTACGTTACTCACAAAGCGAAATGCCCACGGTAGGTCCGTAGCATGTCCGTAGATCTCGTGGTTGGTCAAATTGCCCAATCGAATAAGGATGGCCGCAAATGCGACCGGAATAACCAGACGATCCAGTGTCCAAAGCATGTTGCGTTTTGTCACTTTTTTTGAATAGATCCAGACGGCAATCAATATACCAAAGGCTCCTCCATGGCTCGCCAATCCGCCTTCCCATATCTTGAAAATATCTAAGAGGTGGTGTTGGTAGTAATCCCACGCATAAAAAAAGACGTGTCCCAGACGCGCTCCCAATACGACGGCAAGCATGATGTAAATAAAAAGTTTGTCCACCCATTCTTCTTTGACTTTTTCGGCTTTGAACATACGGGTCATCATAACCAATCCCATGTAAAAAGCGATGGCAAAAAATAAGCCATACCAGCGGATTTCCATGTTGCCCAGGAAAAAGATCTCCGGTTTTACTGTCCAGGTGATATAATTGAGCATTTGTTGATTTCTTTTGTTTGTTTACTGGAACAAAAATAATCAAAAACGCCGACAATCAAAGACTGTCGGCGTATCAAGTTGTTCCGCTAGGACAACAGAACGTCTTATTGCACTTGTTTGTTCTGAATCATAGTGATAAATCAAAGACACATAAAAGGCTGAAAAACTGTTGATAGGTATTTATGCATTATGATCCTCGAATAAAGAACGAGTAAAATAGATTAATAAAAGTTGTACCCCCAGTTGTACCCTTGACGATTTTTGGTTAGGTTTAAATTGTGTTTAACCAACCTATCGAAATCATGGCGTAAATCAAATTATATCTAAAGTCAGTAGACGCTAAACAGGAAACGGCAATCTTTGCCAGTTGTGGAATTGGAACAGGGGAGAGTTACAACAGGTTCAAGTATTACATTTCTGAATCAATTCACCCCGATTTATGGAGCTCCACGATATGTCGACCAATAGAATCGAAAAAGTATTCTATTCACCCAGAGTTTAACGCCAAATTGGATGCTATCGAAGCAATCATAAAGATGGTGCTATTACAGCAGTTGATCAGGAATGGTGTATTAATGCTAAACAGTGAAAAGATCCGACCGCCAATTGTTTAAAGAATCATTCACTCTTAGAAAAAACGTTTGTTCATTCGTTTGCGTTATATCTTTTTATACCTTTGAATTCAAACTAAACACCATGAAAATGAGAAAACTAAACATTATTCTTTTCCTATTGTGTTGCTTTATAACGATGAATGGACAACAGAGGGTTTTGGATCAGAAACAGCTCTGTTCATTCGCATTTGGAGTTGACAGCATGGACTTCAATATAACATTGAATGAGAACAATGAACTTCAGTTTCAGAAGGTGTTTGGCTCATTGGTGGGGTCGAAGGATGAGTTATTTAGTAGTGTTGTAAGTTATTTTTCTGATAAATACAGGGATGAAAACAACACTTTGCAGCAGCAAGATAAGGAAAATGGAATTGTAACAGCTAGAGGCGTCTTTCTTAATATTTCACAGTCTGTTAATGAACCAAATAAATCAATAATATCGCCATCAACCTTAACAATTAGATTTTACGATGCGCCTCATAGCGTGAGGGTTGATGTTAGGGATGAAAGAATAAGATTAACTCTAACGTTTTCTGGGTTAAATGTTGCGTCTCTAAGCCAAAAAGAATTAGTTTCCCCGAATCTCAAATTTTTAATGAATCAAAGGACATTTACCCCGATTACAGCAATCCCACCTTTTTTTTATATTCCAAAAGACAAGAGTAAGGGCAAAATATACAACCAAATGATTGAATTCTATACGGTAAGCGATGAGAATGCATTTAAGGCTATATGCCTAAAGAGTCAGTCCGTAATAGAAGATTTTGAGAAAAGGATTAAATCTAGTATTATCCAGTCCAATGAGGATAATTGGTAACACGTTTTTATCTTAGTCTATCACATTTTTGTTTTTCCTAAAAGGAAGTGGTCAGGAACCACCCCGACAGCCAATTGTGTTTAACCATCTAGCGAAATCGCCAGACAGCGAATCAAAGGTGCACTAAGAATCGGATCACCTGCATAAGTTGTTGAATATTAAGAGCCGTTGAGCCCTTGAAAAGGGGGTGTTTTTCGCGACTTATACCCCTAGTTGTACCCTTAAACAAAAACGCCCAACTATCAAATTGATAATCAGGCATTTATTTTAAAAAAGTTGTTCCGCTAGGATTCGAACCCAGACAAGCAGAACCAGAATCTGCGGTGCTACCATTACACAACGGAACATTGTTTAAAACGGTGCAAAATTACAGAATAATTTTGAATCCATCCAAACAAAGATCCGTTTTTTTGTGCGTCTTTTACGATTGCTTGGGCTGCAGGATTTCCAATTCCAAGATTCGTTGCTTGAATTCCTGGAAGATGTCCTTTACCTTTTCAATTTTATTGGCTCTGTATGCGTTGCTGCCGCAGAAGGCGTAACCACTGTTCATTTTACCTTTGAATGCGCTGTAAAGGGCAGCAATGATGCAGTACGGGCTCTTCGTATAGTCGCATGTTTTGATGCAGTGAACCGGGCACGTATGTGGCGTTTGCTTCCCATCTTTGACGCGTTGCAAGAAATTGTTGAAGATAGCACGCCCGGGCATTCCCACAGGGCTTTGAATGATCTCAATGTCTTTTGCTTCTGCATTTAGGTAGCTGTCTTTAAAGGCGGAATCGGCATCGCATTCTTCGGTCGTAACAAATCGAGTGCCCATTTGAACGCCCGATGCCCCCAACTGAAGGAATTGATACATATCTTCTGCCGTGTAGACGCCTCCTCCCGCAAAAACAGGGATGGTTTTGTTGTATCGGTTTTCGAATTCTTTTACCGCCTCTACGACTTGAGGGACCAAATTTTCAAGTGAAAACTGTGCCTCCTCCAATTGGTTTACCTTGAAACCAAGATGACCTCCGGCTTTTGGGCCTTCTACAACAATGGCATCGGGCAAATAATTGTAGGTGTTCTTCCATTTATCGCAGATCAATTTGGCTGCGCGTCCTGAGGATACAATGGGAACCAGTTTGGTAATGCTGTCTTTTTCAAGAAAAGAGGGCAAATCCAGCGGGAGACCGGCACCGGAGAATAGGATATCTGCTTTTTCCCGGATGGCTGTTTTCACCATGTCAGCGTAGTTGGTCATTGCAACCATTACGTTCACACCGATGATGCCTTTGGTTTTTTGACGAGCCAGACGAAGCTCTTCTTTTAAGCCAAGCATGCTTGCTTTCAAGTAATCGGGTGAAAGCTTCTTATAGAGCAAGCCCAGTCCGGCACTTGATATGACGCCTATGCCACCTTCGTTGGCCACCGCTGCAGCTAAGCCGGAAAGCGATACGCCTACACCCATTCCGCCTTGAATGACGGGAAAAGCGATGTTTAAATTTCCAATAGAGATTTGTTTCATTTTATAATCGTTATTGATTAGCAACAAAAAACCCTCGTACCTTTCCGGGTCAGGGAAAGGAGAACGTGGGTTTCATGGTGTATGTTGTGCTGTCTTCTTAAAAACAGCTTTATTTGGCATATTTTGTCATATCCTGAGGTTTGCTTGCAGATATGATTCCCGAGTTCTTGGCAATTTCACCTTCGGTATATCGTAAGAAAATCTCAGCGGATAATTGAAAACGTTTGTCTCGGCTTGCATCCAACAAGAGCAAATGGCACATGATGATGTAGCCGGCCATTTCGACCATTCTGCGCGCATGATAGTCGATGTATTCGGTGTTCTTGTAGGCCAGGACTTCAGCAACGGCGGCTTCGTACTGGTCTGCAAGCCCTTTGAGAATCTCTTGCATGGGACGAAACTCAGCGGCAACGGATTCTTGTTCGTACTGTCTCATACGGGTCAGATAGGTGCCGGTGGTTACGTGCCGGATGGCTGCAACAACCTGCAATTGAGTGGTTCCTTCATAGATTGTTGTAATGCGGGCGTCACGATAGATGCGTTCGCAGGCGTAATCCTTCATAAATCCGGAACCTCCATGTATCTGCAGGCAATCGTATGCATTTTGATTGCAGAACTCGCTGGTAATACCCTTTGCAACCGGGGTAAAAGCATCTGCCAATCGTTGATACTGCTTCATTTGGCTGCGTTCTTCGGGCTCCAGTTTGCGTTCGTTTGAGATCATTCCCAGTTCCTTGTAGAAGTCTACAAAACGAGCCGTTTCATAAAGCAATGTGCGGGAAGCATCCAGTTTTGCTTTGATCAATCCAAGCATTTCGTAGACGGCAGGAAATTCGATGATGGCTTTGCCAAATTGCCGGCGATCTTTGGCGTAACTAAGGGCTTCTTGGTACGCAGCCTGACTGACACCGACCGATTGAGCGACGATGCCCAATCTTGCGCCATTCATCAGGGACATAACGTATTTGATCAATCCCAATTTGCGATCGCCGCAGAGTTCGGCTTTTGCGTTGCGGAATACCAATTCACACGTCGGCGAACCTTTGATCCCCATTTTATTCTCAATTCGACGTACGTGTACGCCTCCATTTCGTTTGTCGTACAAGAACATAGAGAGTCCGCGTCCGTCTTTGGTCCCTTCTTCGGATCGTGCCAAGACCAGTGCGATGTCCCCATCTCCATTTGTGATAAAGCGTTTCACCCCGTTCAGATACCAGAAACCGTCGGCTTCGTTGTACGTGGCTTTGAGCATGACCGCTTGCAGGTCGGAACCGGCATCGGGTTCGGTGAGATCCATTGCCATGGTTTCTCCCTGACAAACTCTAGGCAAGAACCGTTGTTTCTGCTCTTCAGAGGCATATTCATAAATGGTTTCTGCACAGTCCTGGAGTCCCCAGATGTTGGTGAATCCGGCATCGCAGGCGCTGACCATTTCTGCGCACATGACGTAAGGTACGATGGGAAAATTAAGTCCTTCGTAGCGTCTGGGGAGTGTTATGCCCATCAGCCCGGCCTGTATTAATGCATTTAAATTTTCACTGGTTCCTGAAGCATATTCTACGTGCCCATCGACGACTCTGGGTCCCTCATGATCCACCGATTCCGCATTGGGTGCGATGATGTTGCTGCAAATATCACCGGCAAGTTCCAAAATACGTTCGTAGTTGTCCATCGCATCGGAGTGATTCTGGGGGGCGTATTCAAAACAATCTTTATCTTGAAAGTTACGCTCCTTGAGTGCTACGATTTCCTTCATCAATGGGTGTTCCAGATGAAATTTCAATTCGGGAATATCTGTATATTGATTTGCCATGTTATTTCGTGTTTTTCTTATAATACTGGATCATTTTTGGGATGATCGTTTCGACTTCACCGGTGATCACATAGTCAGCGATGTTGTTGATTGGTGCATTTGGATCGTTGTTAATGGCGATGATGATGGCGCTTTCCTGCATCCCTGCAATGTGTTGTATTTGACCGGAAATGCCACAGGCAATGTATAGTTTCGGACGCACGGTTACACCCGTTTGACCTACTTGACGGGCATGATCACAAAAGCCGGCATCAACGGCTGCACGTGAGGCTCCCACCTCTCCACCGAGCACATTGGCCAAGTCAAAAAGAAGTTTAAAATTTTCTTTTGATCCCACACCGTAGCCTCCACTAACCAAAATAGGTGCTGATTTGAGGTTTATTCTGGATTGTTCTACGTGGCGTTCCAAAATTTCAACCACAAAATCTTCGTCTTTTACGTAATCCGAAGTCTTCAGGTGAATGACTTCCCCTTTCCAGTTGGCATCATAGATTTCTTTTTTCATGACGCCTTCACGTACGGTTGCCATTTGAGGACGGCATTCCGGATTGATGATGGTTGCCACAATGTTCCCTCCAAACGCGGGTCGAATCTGATACAACAATTGATCGTAGACTTTTCCTGCTTTTTTATCTTCGTGGGTACCAATTTCAAGCGATGTACAATCGGCAGTAAGTCCGCTGTGTAAAGCAGAGGAGACGCGCGGACCCAAGTCGCGACCGATGCTTGTTGCACCCATTAACGCAATCTGGGGTTGTGTTTCGCGGAATAGTTGTTCCAGTATGTGCGCGTGTGGGATTGTTGTGTAGGGGGCGAGTCGTCGGTCATCTGCCAGATAGAGTGTATCCACTCCGTAGGGTAATGCCTGATCGGCGATTGTATCGAGTTGGTGACCAATGGCGATGGCTTCCAGTTTGCATTGTAGTTGATTGGCCAGGCTGCGTCCTTTGGTCAGGAGTTCCAAGCTTACATCGGCGATGATGCCGTCTTCTAATTCGCAATATACAAATAAGTTGTTCATGTGCTGTGTCTTTATCCAATGGTGTGTTGACGGATCAGTTCAATCATCAAGGATTCGATGTCTGAATCCGAACTGCTTAAGGTTTTGCTTTCTTTTGCCTGGAAGACGACGTTCTCTACTTTTTTTACTTTGGTTGGAGATCCGCTAAGTCCCAGCTCGTTGAGGTCACAGTCAATATCTCGTACACACCATTCGCCAATTTGAAGGAAATCCCGGCTGTTGTACAAACTGATGTAATCTTCGTTGCTGTTTTGAAGCTCGTTGGGTATGCGCGCATATTTGTATTTCATCACCCGTTTGGCGTTTCGGGGTCTGCATTCGGCAGCGCTGCCATTTACGGTGATCAGTACGGGAAGACTCGTCGAAACGTGTTCGACACCTTTGTCGATGCGTCGCTTGATGACGATTTTTTCGGAATCAATCTGATCAATGGTTTCTGCATAAGTGATTTGCTTCCAACCGAGCTTTTCAGCCACTTGTGGCCCTACTTGTGCCGTATCTCCATCGATGGCCTGTCTTCCGCAAAAAATGATGTCAATGTTTCCCATTTTGCGAATGGCAGAACTCAGCGCATAGGATGTTGCAAGCGTGTCGGATCCTGCAAAGGCACGATCACTGAGCACAATGCCACCGTCTGCGCCTCTATATAATGCTTCCCGAACGATTTCAGCAGCCCGAAAAGGCCCCATGGTTAAAACGTTTACGGTTGATAATGGGTAACGATCTTTGAGCTGAAGTGCTTGCTCCAGCGCATTTAGGTCTTCCGGATTGAAGATGGCCGGAAGTGCTGATCGATTCACAGTCCCTTCCGGTGTCATGGCATCCTTACCCACGTTTCGGGTATCGGGCACCTGTTTGGCTAGGACCAAAATGTTTAAATTCATATATCCTCTGTTTAAAAGTGTTTTTCAATGGGTCGCAGAAAATACGACCCGACAAAGGTAATGAACCATTTGATTTATCCCATCGCACCAGGAATAAAAATGCACAAAAAAATACAAAATGTGCAGGATTTGCTAATTGAGGCGATAGCGGAGGCCAATGCTTACGTTGAAATTGAACGGTTCAACGGTTCGCGTGGAAATGGGTTGCTCGTTATCAAAGAAATAATTCGCCCCGGGTTCGGCATACACGTGTGTGTTTTTTGACAACCGATATTCCAATCCGATTTGTCCGGAGACAGAACTCTGAAGACCTTGTATGGCCTGACTGCTGCGCCAAACCGATTGTGTACCATCGGCTTGTGTGACAGTAGATCGCTGTGTGCCTACCAGCCCTTTTTCGATTGTACCACCAAAAGCAACATACAATCGTAAGTGGTTTGAGTGGTGGACTTGCAAGGCGAGTTTCATTGGAATTCCTAGGTAATGCAAGGCTTGCCGCAGTTCAAAATGATTGCTGCCCGTCATACCGGTTGTACGACCGGAAAGGTAGCTGTATTGCAATCCCGTTTGTAACTCAAAAAGTGAGCTTAGTGGCAGTGCATACGATACTCCGAGGTTTATGGGCAAGGCGTAGCTGGCCTCGTACGAAGTGAGCGCAGCAACAGGAATATTGTGTGGGGCTTTCCATTCGTTTTTTGAAGAATTGGCAGCACGCAAACTTAAGGCATCGTGGTTTTCGATTGCATTTAGTCCGGCTTCTACCTGATCTACACCGGCTATCATGGGTGCTGCGTCCAGGGAATTGCTGTTGACAAACGATAAGACTCGACTTCCTCCGGTTAGGTCGAGGCCTATGCTGGATTTTCCGCGATTGGATTGCCTGGAAGCGCTTGCCTGTGCATAAATTGCTTCGTATTTGTGTTTGTTTACGTGCAAGGAATGCAATCGACCGGCAGCCAATTTGGTCATTCCGGTTTGCGTATTCGGTTGGTTTGAATCCGTGGTATCGGTTTGTGTTGCGTTGGATTCTTCCGTTTCGGTGACGTCTAAGGTCGCTAAGTGGATGTCTTTGGTTTGTATGGTCGCGGTGCGGGTATTTGCCGAGCGGGAAATGGTTTGTGTCATCGCCTCCGATGTTGAGGGAGATTCCATTTGGAGAACACCTGTTCTTTCAAGCCCGTCATTCTTTTGCAGCTGGGAAGGAATCATCAACCATAAAGCGAGCCCGGCTGCGATGGAGACAGGAATTTGCCACCACACGCTGTAACGTGATTTGGTTGGTGCGTTTACTGTGGCGGATGTGAATGGAAAGGCCTCATACGGAGGAGCAATGGTGCTGTGTTGAGCCAGTTTTGAGCGGAGTATGGAACGCAGTTGTATGTCATCAGGCATGGCTGACGCAAACAAGTCGTTAAAATCAGGAGCATTTGTCTCGTGATTTTGCAACCGTTTTTGCAGTGGGTCTATGTCCTTTTGATGATGCATCGTTATGCTCTATTATCCAATTTCAATTCAATCAAAAAATCGTGCAACATTTGTTTTGCCCGAGTTAGATAGACACGTGAGGAACTTTCGGTTATGTGCATTTCTTCTGCAATTTCCCGATGTGAATATCCTTCGACTACAAATAAATTGAATACCGATCGATAGGAGTCCGGCAGTTTTTGAATCAGTTGAATGATTTCATCCGCTTCCATTTTCTCCAGTGCATTCAATTCTCCGTTGTTCAGACCCCAAGCCGTTTCAATGTCCTGGTTAAAGCCTTCGTCGGATTGCTTGCGAATATGTTCCAGTGCCGTATTGATCATAATGCGCCGTATCCAGCCTTCAAACGAGCCTTTGCCTTCAAAACGATCCAGATGCGTGAAGACTTTCAGAAAACCATCGTGTAACAAGTCTTTGGCGGTCTCTCTGTCTTTGCTGTATCGCAGGCACACACTCATCATCTTTCCTGCAAAGTGTTCATAGATCTTTCGCTGTGCGAGGCGATCTCCTTTGAGGCATTCTTCAACCCATTTGAGTTCCTGTGATACGAGCTCTGGCATTCGTACAAAGTATAGATGATTTCGATGCAAATATGCTACAAAGTAAGCAAAAAATAATCTCGAATCCCAGTGCGTAAAATGGATCATTTAAAAAAAGCCTCGGCAATTGCCGAGGCTTTTAGTTGGAAGACGCATTGAACCAATACCCTAAAAAACAAAGCGTCTTTTCCAATTATTTATTGACGTTGACGGTTACCGCCCATGCGATTGCCGCGTTCTGCAACCCACTTATCGTAAGCTTTCTGTTGTTCGGGTGTAAGCACGGCCTTAATTTCTGTGTTTTTGGCTTCGGCTCGTTCGCGGAATTCCTGCATCATTTTTTCACGATCCACATTTTGACCTTCTCCCCGCATGGATGCAAAGCGTACGGAGTCTTGTTGAGCAAACTTGAGACTGATTTTGAACACTTCGCTCGTTTGTGCTGTGGCCAACTGAAGTGCTTCTTTCAGATTTTCTGATTCCATTTTGGCGCGTTCACTGGCAGAGCGCATCGCCCGGTTGCCACCTTGAGGACCTTGTGCATACACCGTCGTTCCTACGAATAGAGCGATCCATACCAATAGAGAGGTTAATTTACTCATTGTTTTAAGAATTAATAGTGAAACATATTTGTTCCTTAGAATCGTTTGGGTTGCAAAGGTTTAAGCATCCCTTGAAAATTTTTAATAATAGGCATATTCTGTATGGAATCCATCCGTTTGATGCATGTGGTATACATAAATGCTTCGTTGTCTGCGATTGAGTACATTTAAAACTTGTCGTTCACGTTTTTCGAGTGCCAGATGTCGATTGCGGTGGGGATGTGTCAGAAAGTTCAGATGAATCCGATAAATCTTTTTTGCTTGTCGGTCACTCAGTCGAAGCATGCGGTCCAAGTTGCGTGTTTGCTGTTCAGCAATGGCTTCCGGATGAATGGCTCGGCTGTTCCTGTGCCTTTGGGTGTTGATCACAATGGGTTTGATATCGACGTGAAGGCTGAAGCTGGGTTTGTTTTTCTTTTTGTTGTTGTATTGGATCTCCTTTTTTGCCCGTTCGTTTCTGTTGCTTCTACTGTTGCTGTTGCGATCGGCTAAAACGGTGGTGGATGTGGCTAACATCAAGATAGACAGTGTGATGTAGTGTATTGTTTTCATAATGCAAGGTTTTAAGTGGTTTAATTAACTCCTTTACTAGATAGATTGGTTTTGGGTCAGTTTGTTTAATTGAAACGAAGTCGATTTAACATGTTTTGAGAAAACACCTTTAAATTTTAGCATTAATGGGTGATTTGGACGATTGAAACGTATTAAAAAATGAATAGAAACCAAGATATTGAGCGTATGAAGTATGTGCTAGTCGTATTTTCTGCCTGTTTGCTGTGTGCCTGCGGAAAGAATATAAATGGAAATCAACGTTTGCATGACGGGGTGGATACCGCCTATGTTTCAAGTGTTTGGGTGTCAGATCAAGGCGACGGAACCTACATAAATCCAATTTTGGATGCCGATTATTCCGATCCGGACGTGTGTCAGAACGGGGGGGATTATTACATGACAGCATCCAGTTTTACTAGTGTTCCGGGTTTGCCCATATTGCATTCAACGGATTTGGTCAATTGGAAACTGATTGGTCACGGGGTTCAGGAACTCTTGCCAAAGGATCATTATGCTGTTCCCAGACACGGTTGTGGGGTTTGGGCTCCCAACATCAAGTATCACAATTCGGTCTATTATATTTATTGGGGGGATCCAGATTTTGGTATTTTTCGTGTCACTGCCACGGATCCGGCTGGTCCATGGACCAGCCCCGAGTTGGTCAAGGCTGGTAAGGGTTTGATTGATCCGAGTATTTTGTGGGATGACGATGGAAAAGTATATATGTCTCATGCGTTTGCTGGCAGCAGAAGCGGTATAAACAGTATTGCGGTGATTCAGGAAATGGATGCAACCGCTGCGTATCCAATCGGACCGGAGGTGTTGATTGTTGATGGAAATGTTGAGGGCAACCATACGCTGGAAGGAACAAAGCTGTACAAACGTGATGGGTTCTATTATGTGTTTGCTCCGGCAGGTGGCGTAGAATATGGTTGGCAGATTGTAGCACGATCAAAGCACATCTATGGCCCTTATGCGGTGAAGACCGTACTTGCTCAGGGTGAAACAGACATAAATGGGCCACACCAGGGAGCTTGGGTAGAAACGCTTGCCGGTCAATCCTGGTTCTTGCACTTTCAAGATAAGGAATATCTGGGAAGGGTGTTGCATCTCAATCCGGTGGAATGGATCGATGGTTGGCCGGTGATGGGGATTGATTCGGATGGTGATGGCTGCGGTTGGCCGGTTCGACAACACAAGAAGCCTGATGTTGGTGCTGTCTATTCCATCGAAACGCCGGTTGAAAGCGATGGATTTGATTCGCCCGAATTGGGTTTACAATGGTCCTGGAATGCCAATCCAAGGGTTGGTTGGGCCTTTCCTTCGTCGAATGGCTACCTGCGATTGTATGCCGAATATTGGTCACCCAATCACGTGAATTTGTGGGATGTACCCAACCTCTTGTTGCAAAAGATACCAACGGATTCGTTTACGGCTACCACTGCCGTCAAACTCCGCTCGCGCGAGGGTGAAGATCGTGTCGGTCTGGTTGTGTTTGGTAACGATTACGCAGCCCTTTCATTGAAATTTAAAGCGGGACTTTTTTGGCTGGAACACGTATCGTGTCAACAAGCCATGGAGGGAACGCAGGAAGTAATACACGCTTCGGTACCCTTGCAACCGGATGCTCGCTTTGAGATTCCTTCGTTGGCATTCGAGAAAGAAGTCTATCTCCGGGTTGTGTTTATGGCCGGCGGTCTTTGCCAGTTTTCATACAGTTTAGATAACGTCGTGTTTTCACCCATCGGTAGGGTGTGTCGTGTGTCTAAAGGTCGTTGGGTTGGCGCAAAAATGGGTTTGTATTGTATTGCCCCACCCAAATCGATTTCCGGTAAGGAAAAAGGATGGGCGGATGTGGATTGGTTTGTAGTCGATTAATATAATAATGTAACGTATGAATAAACAGTCGTCCAATACGGCAGCTGCATTGCCGGTGCTTTTTGGTTTTTTTGTGATGGGTTTTTGTGATGTCGTGGGTATTTCAACGACATACATGCAGGAACGGTTTGAGTTGAGTGAATGGGCCGCCGGTTTTATTCCTTCAATGGTGTTTTTCTGGTTTTTGCTTTTTTCTGTACCCTCTGCCGGTTTAATGAATCGAATCGGACGAAAAAATACGGTACAGATCAGCAATCTAATTACCATCATAGGGATGTTTTTGCCTCTGTTTTTCGCACAATCCCTGCTGGCCTATGTCATTGCGTTTGTTTTGTTGGGTATCGGGAACACGATTTTGCAAGTGTCTCTCAATCCTTTGTTGACCAATGTCGTCCGCGGTGAAGCCCTAACAAGCTCGTTGACCGTTGGGCAGGTAGTTAAAGCGGTCTCTTCTTTTTCGGGCCCGTTGATTGCTGCTGCTGCGGCAACACAAATGGGCAACTGGATGTATATTTTTCCGATCTATGCGGGTATTACCGTACTTAGCTCCTTATGGCTCTTATTAAAGAAGATCCCTGCGGAAGCCCCGGTTACACACAGCACTTCCATGAAAGCTACGTTTGCCTTGCTGAAGGACAAACAAATATTGTTGTTGTTTTTAGGGATTGTTTTTGTGGTGGGAACCGATGTCGGTATGAATACAGTTACCCCGAAATTATTGATTGAACGTGTGGGCTTGGATACGGCCTCGGCCGGCATCGGCTCCAGTGTCTATTTTTTAAGTCGTACAGCGGGCGCCTTTTTGGGTGCCATTCTACTGCGAAAAATGCATGAAATGAAGTATTACAAAGTTCATTTGCTGCTGACAATACCGGTTATGATTGGATTGTTTATGACGCAAAGTCAAACGGGTATTTTGATCGGGGTCGGGCTGATGGGATATGCCATTTCAAGTATTTTCCCAATCATTTATTCAAAAGCCATTCAAGCTCGTCCGGAGAAAGCAAACGAGCTTTCGGGCTTGATGATTACAGGTGTGTTTGGTGGTGCGGTGGTTCCTCCGATCATGGGGGCAATGGCCAATGTGTTGGGCAATCAGTCCGGATCGCTGATGGTGATTTCTGCAGCAGTCTTGTATTTGATTGTTCTGGGTTTTGGTATTCGTCAAACTTCAAAATAAATCTTATGTATCAACACGATAAACGCATCGTCATGACGCTCGATGCCGGAGGAACCAATTTCGTATTTTCAGCCATGAGCGGTTACGAGGAGCAGGTGCAACCCTATTGTTTGCCCTCGCATGCGGATCAGCTCGAGCGGTGTCTGGAAACACTTATATCCGGTTTTCAACACGTTCAACAGCAATTGACTGAGCCGGCTGTTGCCATTAGCTTTGCTTTTCCCGGGCCGGCAGATTACCAAAATGGCATCATCATGGATTTGCCAAACATGTCAGCCTTCAAAGGTGGTGTGGCGTTGGGGCCATTTTTGGCTTCACATTTTCAATTACCGGTGTTTATCAACAACGACGGCGATTTGTTTGCCTATGGTGAAAGCATTGCGGGAGCCTTACCGGAGTTGAACCGGCTTTTGGAAGCATCGGGCAATCCAAAGCGATACCACAATACCTTGGGATTTACCTTGGGAACCGGTTTTGGAGGAGGCATTGCTCGCAACAACGACCTGTATTTGGGAGACAACGGTGCTGCCGGTGAGTTGTGGCTATTGCGTCATAAGAATCATCGGACCGTTCTTTTGGAGGAAGGTGTTTCCATACGTGCCATCCAGCGTGTATATCGGGAAACCTCAGGAGATCAACGACCCTTAAGCCCCAAGGATATCTATGATATTGCAGAAGGAACGCTGGATGGAGATGCTCAGGCAGCTCGCTTGTCGTTTGAAGCATTTGGAGAGAATGCAGGAGAGGGGATTGCATTGGTTTCGACACTGTTGGATGGCTTGGTTGTACTGGGCGGTGGCATTGCTGCTGCACGCCGCTATTTCATGCCGGCGCTTATGTCCGAGTTGAACGGGACCATCAACCTTGTGGACGGCAGTCCAAAGCCGCGATTGGAGTTGACGGCCTTTGATTTGGAAGATCCCGACCAAAAAGCGGCCTTTTTGACGCCGGAGGTCAAACACATTCCGGTACCGGGTACATCGGAATGGGTAAGCTTTGATCCGGTCAAACGTTTGCCGGTTATGTTTTCGACGTTGGGGACCAGTCGAGCCATCGCCATTGGTGCCTATGCGTTTGCCCTAAGAAGTCTGGATACAGTCAAATAAGAATGAAGGGTTGTGTCGCTTCGGGTCTGTTTTGCCAGAGAAGCATCGCATTCACGAGTTGCATGTGTGAAAAACGATGCAGCTCGTTGATGTGTATGTCTTGTTCAATCAGCTGACCGGATCGGAGGAGTCTTTGACGAGACGTGCCGTTGAGAAGCGTTCGCTTGGGTGTAATCCAGCGTTCTCCGTCAAAAAGAGCGATGTTTGAGAAGGATGTGTCGGTAATCCATCCGTATTGTACAATGAGGATGTCATCTGCTCCAGCCTTGCGATTCAGTAAATCATGGAAGACTTGTCTATCCTCATACTTGAATGCATAGTCAAGATGGTTTGCCTCTGTCAAATGCAATGTTTGAATTCGTTTGGGTTGGTACGGTATGAATTCAATCTGTTGAATGGTCTGATCATAAACAATGCGACACTTGTACACATCCGCCGAGATGTGATTTGGAATCGAGAGTGCCTCACAAAGAGATTGTTTTGCCGCACCAGGAAAAAAGTGATTTCGAGTCCTTTGAAACCGCCATTCGTGTTGCTCCAAGTGTTGAAACTGGCGATGTTCGATACGTATACTTTCAATGAATCGGTACATATATTTTTTGTTGCATTTCGTTGTACTCTTCTTCCAATTGACTCAGGGCGGTAATGCCTCCCCCGCTTTTGTAGACAAGACCCGTTTGGGTCTGTACGATCATGCGAATCAGGACTGTTGTGTCTAGGTTGTTGCCGTCAAAGATCCCCATAATACCGGTGTAGAAGCCGCGTGCATGCGTTTCTATTTGTTTGATGTGCTGAACGGTTTTTTTCTTTGGTGCTCCACTGATGGATCCAGCCGGAAGTAGTTGTTTCAGAAGGTCTCCCAGCTCATTTTGGTAATTTTCCGGTAGTGTGCCAGTGATGTGAGAACTTGTTTGAAGTAGTCCGCCTTGATGCGTCTCAAGTGTTTCGATGTATCGAAATCGTTTTACTTGAACATCGTGTGCAACCCGACTCAAATCATTTCGCAGCAAATCTACGATGGTGCTGTGTTCGGCTTTTTCTTTGACATCAGCGAGTAGGGTTTGTTCCGCATTGGGATAATCAGCAGGTAAGGTGCCCTTCATGGGATGGGTATGAATGACGCCTTCCTTGATTTGGATAAATGTTTCCGGAGAAGTGGACACAAATTGTTTTTTGTAGAGCAATTTATATTTGCTTCGAGCTTGTATGAAGATTTCTTCTAAGGAACGGTTGATGTTGATGGGCGTTTCACACGTTAAGTTCAGTAAAAAGCTGTCGCCCTGTTTTAGGACGTCTTGAACGGCTTCGAATTGACTTCGGTAGGCTTCGATGTCCATTGGAAAGGCCTTAAGTGTAACCGGGATGGAGGAGGGTATGTATGTGGGCCCCAGTTGATTTGTTTTCAGCCAATTGGATTGAAACGCGTCCGATCCACTGAAATCGGCAAAAATGGAATGGGCAGCAAGTTCCGATATAGGCAGGATTTCTCCTCTTTTTGCTTCAAAATCAAGCATAAAGAAAAAGGGTCTTCGAAGGGCTCCCCAACGATTCATGTAGTCAAATATGGCTTCCGACGTTTGCAACGCAATTTTTTTTGTACAAAGATAAAAATATTGTCCTTTGCGATTAGGGAGAATTTGTTTTCAAACGTATATAGTCTAGAAAGGTCGTTCTTTTTATGCGATTGTGTTAAAACGAATCTCTAAGGTATATGAATAAAAATAAGTGGAAGCAATGCTGTATTGGCATATTGGGAGTTTGTTTGCTGTTGAGTTGCCAGAAATCACCTGCTTTTGACGTCGATAAGTCATTGGATTATTGTGTGACGCAGGTCGGACGGAGTTTGAATCAATTAAAACCGTACGATTATACAAGGGTTCCCCGTAATATCTTAAGCGGAGAGCAACATTGGAATCTCCGTCCCGTTGCGATTGAGGAATGGTGTGCCGGTTTTTGGCCTGGTGTTTTGTGGTATACCTATGAGTATGCACAAGACAGTGCAATTCTTGAACAAGCCCGTAATTACACAAATAGCCTGGCTTCTATTGCGGATGGGCCCGTTTATGATCACGACCTGGGATTTCTTATGTTTTGTAGTTTTGGAAATGGGTTTCGTTTGACCCAGGATCCGGCTTACAAAGAGGTGATTATAAAGTCGGCACATCTTTTGATGGATTTGTATAATCCGGTTGTTGGTACGATGTTGTCCTGGCCTCGTGAAGTGGCCAACAACGGGTGGCCTCACAATACGATTATTGACAATATGATCAATCTGGAAATGATGTTTTGGGCCGCCAATCACGGAGGGGATCCGAACTTGATTGAAATTGCCAAAAATCATGCCGATAAAACCATGCAATACCATTTTCGACCGGATCACACTTGTTACCATGTTGCTGTGTACGATACGTCCAACGGTCGGTTTATCAAAGGCGTTACGCATCAGGGGTATTCGGATAACAGTATGTGGGCTAGGGGTCAGGCTTGGGCTATTTACGGGTATACGGTTATGTACCGTGAAACCCAGGATCCGAAATATCTGGATTTTGTACAAAAAGTAGCAAAAGCTTATCTGGATCGATTGCCTGAAGATTACGTGCCTTATTGGGATTTTGACGATCCGTTGATTCCTCAGGCTCCCAGAGATGCGTCTGCTGCCGCCATAACAGCTTCTGCTTTGATTGAATTGTCTAAGCTTGTTCCCGAACAAAAGCAGGCTAAAGCGTATTTTGAGGCTGCAGAGCGCATGCTGCGTTCACTGAGCAGGGGACCCTATCAAAGTGGTACGGAGAATACATCGTTTTTAAAACATTCGACCGGTCATAAACCCGGAGCGTCAGAAGTGGATGCGTCCATCATTTACGCGGATTATTATTACATAGAAGCTTTATTGCGTTATCGAAATGCGATTCAATGATCGCAAAATGAACAGCTCTGTCCTTGTTGGTTGAGCTGTTCTTTTTTTTATCTTTGCTGATCTAGTACCTTCAACATGCACACAATCTTCTCTCTCCGTTTCTTGACGTGTCTGGCTTGTATGTTGATATCAAGTCGAATGGCCCTTGCCGAGTCGTACGTCTTTCGTCAGATGGATGTACAAGACGGCTTATCTGACAACAAAGTATATGCGATTTTTAAGGACGCGGAAGGTTTCTTATGGTTTCGTACAGAGGCTTTTATGAACCGCTATGATGGCGTTTCGTTTCGTCATTTTCATCAGCCCAGTGACTTGCGGTCCGATCTTACGACCAATACCAACATCCATTATGCCAGCAATCCTACGGGTTTAATCTTTGCTACAAATAACGAGAATCTGGCGATTTTTGATCCAAAAACAGAATCCTTTTTGCCCAATGTTCAAGGCTTTTTTCAGGAAATGGGATTTCACGATGCCGTCCGAATGGTTTTTATTGACGAACAAAAGCGTTACTGGATCCGTACGGATGCAGAAAGTTTGTATTATCAGGAGGAAGTCTCCGGGGAGTGGATTCGTGTTTTGGATGGATCGAATCGATACTGGATGCAGCAAGGCTATGTTCAGTGTTTGACACTTATAGATCAGAATGCTTGGATCTTGACGGATGCCGGAATGTTGCTCTGTTTTGATATGGAAACGAAGAACATTGTTTTTGAGGATGATTATCTGTTGGGGCGAAATTTGAATGATTTTAGTCGTCGTTTGGGTTCCGTGCGTATGACGGTGCGCGCAGATGACAAAGGCAATTTGTTTGTTCAGCACGACAAAGGCGTCTTGTATTTTGAGACGACGACCAAAGAATGGACCGATCTTTTTCCTGAATATGCAGATAATTACAACCTATTTACCTGTATGGAAATGGATCTTTATGGCAATGTATGGGTTGGAACCGGGCAAGAGGGTTTTTTTGTCATCCATCAGGAAAACCGAGCCATTGAACATCATCCCACAATCACGTTGGGTTACGACCAATCCATTCGCAGCGATATCTCCTCAATTTTTATGGATCGGGATGGTGGTGTATGGATGGGAACCACCTTTTCGGGTGTATGCTATTATCATCCGGGTTTGAATAAGTTTGCTCAACAACGCATTGCTTCGACGACACTGGGACCAACCGGTCCGTATAAAAATGTCAAATGTTTTTCGGAGTTTCAGGATGGTCGAATTTTTGTTGGGACGGTGGATGGTGGTTATCTTTTTGATTCGAAAAACGGTCAGTATGAATCGATGCCGTCTTTAAACCTCGATTCAAAAGACGGGTACAATGTGATGATTCAAAGTCAGATTGATTCGAACAACAGATTGTGGATCGCTACGTTGTATCATGGACTCATTTGTTACGACAAAGGTGCCGTACGAGTCTTCAAACCGGATCCTCAGGAGCCCAGCACGATTCCGGAATCCAACATCCGTTCGGTGTTGATCGATTCGAAACAACGTATGTGGGTAGCACCCATCAATTTTGGCGTGGGTTTGTTTAATCCGGATAATGGACATTTTGAACGCCTCATAGACCGTTACCCTGAGATGGTTACGCACAAACACATTCCGAGTATGTGTGAAATGCCTAATGGTGATATCCTTTTTTGTTCAACCAAAGGCTTTTTCAAATTGGATGCCTCCACCAATCGGTTTGTTTTTAATGATTCCAAACTTTTGTCCATCTCATCCAATTTGGCACAGATTAACAATGCCTATGTGGATTCACGGGGTTTACTCTGGGTCTGTACGCAGGATGGTTTGTGTATGTATGATATGCGACGGGATCGGTTTCGAATCTTACATGTGGAAGACGGATTGCCCAACAATTGCGTACAGGCGATTGAGGAAGACTCAAAGGGCATCCTTTGGATCAGTACGTATAAGGGTCTGTCTAAACTGGAAGTGGAGCTTGTAGGACAGTATTATCGCACGCATTTTGTGAATTTTACGGATTATGACGGCCTTCAAGGAAATTCCTTCAATTTTCATGCACATTTGAAGGCTTCTGACGGTCGTTTGTACTTCGGTGGTTTTGCCGGATTTAATTATTTCTTCCCGGAAACGGTTCGAGTGTTTGAGGCCGATGTAAATCCGGTAATTACGGAATTGAGTCTTTTTAATAAGCCGGTAATGCTGAATCAGAAGTACAATGGTCGCGTGCTATTGTCGGAAGCCATCAATAAAATTCAACGCTTAAAGCTCAAATACAACGAGAATTTTATCGCACTGGATTTTTCGGCGCTTAATTACCTGGAGCCGGCGCAAACCGTATATCGATATCGTTTGGAAGGGGTTGACGAAAATTGGGTTGAGCTGAGATCAAAGAGAGGACGTGCAGCCTACACGGATTTAAACCCCGGAACCTATACCTTCTATCTGCAGGCAAGCAATATTGGTGCGGAATGGGGGGATGCGTATACCCAATTGATGATTCAAATCAGCCCGCCTTTTTGGAAATCCTTGTATGCCAATGTTTTCTATTTGATCCTTCTGATGACATCACTGGTGTTATTTGTGCGTTTCCTTAGAATAAGGCATCAAAGACGTCTGGAAGAAGACACATTAAAAGAGCGTGGACGACAAAAGGAGGAGTTGGATCAGATGAAATTCCAATTTTTCACCAACATCAGTCATGAATTCCGTACTCCATTGACGTTGATTATGACACCCTTGGATAATTTGATTCGCAATCTGGGGCATACCATACCGCTGGATGTCCATGGACTTCGTCAGCAATTGGCTCCCATACAACGCAATGCTCAGACACTACTCTCTTTGGTAAATCAGTTGTTGGATTTTCGAAAGATTGAGGTTTCTGGAGAACACTTGCTTCTTGCTCAAGGAGATATGGTGGAGTTTGCCCACATTGTATGCAGTGAGTTTACGGAATCTGCCCGGTTGCGCAATATTTATTTGTATTTTGAGACACCCGAAAAGTCTGCAATCATGGCGTTTGACAAAGATAAGATGCAGAAGATCTTCAACAACATTCTGTCAAATGCGTTGAAGTACACGAGTGAATCGGGTTTTATTCGTATCGAGCTTTGGAAGGAAAATGGATCGGATTCGGAAATCGGAGATTTGATGATGCGCTTCAGTGATAGTGGTATGGGGATAGACCCCGAGGATTTGCCCTTTATCTTTGAGCGGTTTTACCAGTCCAAGCACAAGGATGCATCCGATCAGCAAGGGAGTGGTATTGGTTTGCATTTGGTACGTGAATACGTTAAATTGCATCAGGGTGAGGTTCGTGTTGAGAGTGTGCTTGGAAAGGGGACCGTGTTTACCGTTCGTATTCCCATGAATCTTGCATCGGAAGAAATGTTGCTGAATACCAACAATGAACAACACAGCCAAGAGGTGGTGGACGAAAAACTGCATCCGGCGATGGGCAGTGCATTAAAACGCTTGCTGCTGGTGGAAGACAACGAAGAGTTTCGTTTGTTTCTTAAAGAGCAGTTGGCACATCATTATCAGATTATTGAAGCGCGGGACGGAATGGAGGCGTTTGATTTTGCCGTAGATAAGCAACCGGACCTAATTGTGAGTGATTTGATGATGCCCAAAAGGGATGGTTTGGAGTTGTGTAAGATGTTGAAGGCCGATTTGCGAACCTCCCATATTCCGGTCATTATCCTGACGGCACGTTCTGCCGATGAATACAAATTAAGTGGTTACGAAGTGGGTGCCGATTACTATTTAACAAAACCATTCCATCTGGATTTACTATTGCTTCGCATCGCATCGCTTGTAGAGCATCAGGAGGAACGGCAAAAACTGTTTCAGAAAACCATTGATGTGGAACCTTCTGCCATCACCGTCAATACGTTGGATGAAAAGTTGATCAAAGATGCTTTGAAGTTGATTGAGGACCACATGTCCGATACCGAATTTTCGGTAGATGAGTTGGCTTCGGAGTTGGGGATGTCCCGTGGCCACTTGTATCGCAAACTGGTAGCGATTACCGGAAAATCCCCCATTGAGTTCATGCGATTGATGCGGTTGAAGCGGGCTGCTCAGTTGTTGCGGGATGGAAAGATGTCGGTCAATGATGTAACCTATATGGTCGGTTTTAATAATCCCAAGTATTTCCGGAAGTATTTTAAAGAGGCGTTTGGTCTGTCTCCCTCACAATATGCCGACAATCCGATCGATACGAATGCGAATTAAGCATGCTTCTGCGGTGTTATGTTACATTTGATCCCCTTTTGATACATTTTATACCCTTCACATGTTGTACAGCATCTTGTGACAAAACGGGTTGACATGTGATACAAAATATCGGGTTTAACGGCTATTTGGGGTCTACTTTTGTGCTATATCAAGAATGCACAGAAAAAAGACCTCGCCATGAGAACAGAACAAAACACATGTGATTCAATTATTGCAGATGCGTACCAAACCTACCGTCCAGCAGTGCTCGGCTACTTTACAAAACGATTGGTTCAGAATTTTGAAGCCGAAGATCTGACGCAGGATGTTTTCATCAAATTGGTTGGTTTGGGGCAGATGCTTCGTCAGGAAACCGTACAATACTTAATCTTTACGATTGCCCGTAATCTTTGCATCGATTACAATCGACGTTTCTTTAAAAAGCTGGAGGTGTGTAAGAATGTGTTGGATGAAAGTGAGGAACTTTCTTGTACAACGGAGGATTGTGTTGCGTACAACGAGTTGCTTGTGTTGGAACAAAAGGCCATCGATCAGCTACCGGCACAAAGGAAAAAAGTATACCAGTTAAGTATGCATGGTGATTACTCGTATCGCGAGATGGCAGAAAACCTTCAAATTAGTCCAAGAACCGTAGAAAAACATTTATTAATGGGCAGAAACCATGTGCGCAGTTACATTGCCGCTTGCATTTGATTGACGTCTTTTTGTACAATAAGGAAGAAAGTGTATATTTGACACAAATTCAAATTTCATGAAAAAACACTTCGATTCTTTATTGGGTACGTTGTTGGTTCTTGTCTTTTTGCTGAGTGTGCCTTTTGTGGGTATTGTTGCCAACGAACCCGATTCCGCCTTTATTTTTGCGTTTTCAACGGGTCAAAACAGTGGCCGGGATGGTCTGCATCTGGCCTGGAGTTTGGATGGCGATCGTTGGCAGACCATTGGTTCCAACCATCGATTTTTAGGAAGTGATTACGGAGCGTGGGGTGTCGAAAAACGAATGATTTTACCCTATTTGTATCGAGAATCTTCCGGTTTGTGGCATTGTGTATGGCAACTGAATGAATACGATGGCGTGATTGCCCACGCCACTTCAACCAATCTTACCCTATGGAAGCCACAAGAATACTATACGCTTTCTACCGAGGTATGCTTGTCGCCTACGATATCAAAAATTGAGAACGACTATGTGTTTGCATGGAAGCAGGTAAAAGACGGGATCGAAACACTGTATCAATCCAGGACCTCTGATTTTAAACACTTTTCACCCGCATCAAAAATCGTAGTCGGCGCGGTCGCAAACGAACGGTTGATTCAACCGGTTGGCTTGGATTCGTATGCGGGAACCAAGCATCGGGTCTCCTGGAAAGAATTACAAGGTTTGATGGATTTTCAGCTTCTTCAGGAAAAGCGTAACCAGTTATGGGCTGAGCGTGCTTCGGAGGATTTGCAGCGTTTTCCCAATTTGAAGCCGCTGGATATTCAGGTAGCCGCTGTTCGAGATCAATCCGTTCCCATGAGTGACCTGTTGATCGGGGCCTTTTTTGAAGACATCAGTTACGCTGCCGATGGTGGTTTGTATGCGGAGTTGATTGAAAATCGTGGATTTGAATACAAGCCATCCGATAAAAACGGAAGAGATCCCAAATGGAATGCGACACATTCCTGGACAATAAGGGGAGAGAATAACCTGTTTACCATCGACTCCGTACATCCCATTCATGCAAACAACCCCCACTATGCTGTCGTGCACATACAAGAAAAGGGAAGTCTTTTGAACGATGGTTACGATGGGATCGTTGTGCGAGCGGGGGAAATATACAATCTGAGTCTGTTTTATCGTTCGCTTCAAGGTTTCAAGGGAAGCCTTCGTGCCCGTTTGATTGCTTCAGACGGTCGTGTGCTTGCCGATGCGAACATCAATCGCCCGAAAACTCAATGGGGAACATCGACTGTTGCCTTAAAAAGCAAAGGCACGGATCATCAGTCGACTTTGGAGCTGTATTTCGAAGGAAGCGGTGTGTTGCATTTGGATATGATTTCTTTGTTTCCAAAGGATACGTACAAGGGACGCAAGAATGGACTCCGAAAGGATTTGGCAGAAGTGATTGAGGCGATGCAGCCTCGATTTGTGCGTTTCCCGGGTGGTTGTGTGGCCCACGGTGACGGTCTTCACAACATGTATCGATGGGATCAGACCCTTGGACCCTTGGAAGCTCGCGTGCCACAACGCAATATATGGAATTATCATCAGTCCATGGGCTTGGGTTATTATGAATACTTTCAGTTTTGTGAAGATCTGGGTGCGGAACCTGTGCCTGTCTTGCCTGCCGGTGTGCCTTGTCAAAACTCCTCGTGCGGAGGAGCCGGACAGCAAGGGGGCATTCCTATGTGTGATATGCACGATTATGTACAAGAGGTACTCAATTTGATTGAATGGGCAAACGGAGATCGCAACACGACGTGGGGTCGATTGCGCGCGGAAGCCGGTCATCCCGAACCGTTTCACTTAAAATATATTGGTATTGGGAACGAGGATTTGATCTCGGAAGTGTTTAAGGAACGTTTTGAGATGATTTACAACGCTGTTGTTGAAAAGTATCCGGAAATAACGGTCATTGGCACGGTGGGTCCTTTCTTTGAAGGGTCGGATTATTCGGAAGGCTGGAAATTTGCAACGGAACTGGGTGTTCCCATGGTGGATGAACACTACTATGTGGCTCCCGGATGGTTTATTCACAACGGTGATTATTACGATCGATACGACCGCTCCAAGCCAAAGGTCTATTTGGGCGAATACGCTGCGCACGTTCCGGGCAGACACAACAACATGGAGACTGCCTTGTCTGAGGCGTTGTATTTGACTCACATTGAACGAAATGCCGATGTGGTGCGGATGACTTCGTATGCACCCATGTTGGCCAAGAACCGACGTACCAATTGGAATCCGGACCTCATTTACTTCGACAATTCAGAAGTTTTGCCGACGGTTGGCTACTACGTTCAAAAAATGTTCGGACAAAATGCCGGGAGTATCTATTATCACCAACGCATCCAGCTTTCGGACCAGCGGGAGGGGATTCAAAAGCGTTTTGGCTGCTCTGTGGTTGAAGATGCAGAAACAGGCGATGTGATCGTCAAACTGGTGCACGCTTTACCGGTGGAGGCTCATGTGAAATTGGATTTGACTTCGTTGCTGCCTTCGGCTTCGTATCAGGTCATGTGTACACGTCTGCAAGGAGAACCCAACGATCGTAAGGCTGCAGCAAAGGAAGAGATCATAACCTTGGATGCAACATCCTCTCTACAAATTCCGGCCTATTCCTTTACCGTACTGCGTTTTAAGAAGAAATAGCGGGAGTAGGTAGCGTTGGCGTTTGGACCAACGCTTCCTCTCACCATCCTATTGCTGGAGTTGTTTGAGCAATGCGTCTACCGCTTGTGCATAATCGTTTGGGTGTTGACGGAGGCAGGTAATAAATCGGCTTCCGATGATGGCTCCTTGAGCATTCTTGCAAGCCGCATCGTAGGTCGCTTTGTTTGAGATGCCAAATCCGATCAAGCAGGGATTTTTCAGATTCATCGCATGAATGCGTTGGAAATAATCTTGCTTTTTTGCATCAAAGGCGGTTTGAGCACCTGTCGTAGCAGCGGACGAGACCATGTAGATAAAACTGTCGGTATTTTTGTCAATTTCCAGAATGCGTTCGGTAGAGGTTTCCGGTGTGATCAGCAATACCATGGATAGGCCATACGCATCCATGATGGGTTTGTAGGCTTCAAGATAATCGTGCATGGGTAAGTCGGGAAGTATGACACCGTCCACACCCACCTGCGTACAAGCTTTGCAAAAGGCCTCGATGCCAAATTGCATGATGACGTTGACGTAACCCATCAGAATGACGGGAATGTGTATTTCCGTTCGCATCCCCTCCAGTTGTTCGAACAGTTTCTTTAAGTTCATGCCTTCTGAAATGGCTTGATGGCTACTGGCTTGAATAACCGGCCCGTCGGCCATCGGGTCGGAAAAGGGGATACCGATTTCTACCAGATCAATGCCTTTATCCTGCAAGGCCTTAAGAATGGGGCGGGTTGCATCCGGCTGTGGAAATCCGGCTGTGTAGTAGACAGAAGTAATGTTTGAATGCTTGTTTTCAAAGAGTTGTTGAATACGCGTTTTCATATGTCGTGTTGTTTTTGAATCGTTTGAATAAACGTGTGTAGTTGTTCCTTATTTTTTATGCCGGGAGACCACTCGAAGCGGCTGTTTACGTCAAATCCAATAAGTTTGGGATGAACCAGTTGAAGCAGCGCGGATGCTTCTTCCAAGCCAATACCTCCGCTCAGTAAAAAAGGCGTAGTTCCTGTGTATTCTTTCAGCAAAGACCAGTCAAAGGTTTTCCCGGAACCTCCGTATTGACTCGTTTTTGTGTCAAAGATGTATCGGCTGCAGTAGCCTTCGTAGGCATGGGTCGGTTGGAAATCGCCACTGGAAGCGATTGAGAAAGCTTTGAAGACTTCCAATCCCTCATCCGTGAGTTGCTTGCATACATTCGGCGTTTCCTGTCCGTGGAGTTGCACCGTTGGGATCCCATAGGTTTGCACGACCTTCAGCATGTGTGTCACAGATTCGTTTACAAATACGGCAACGGGTCTGATGTTTCTTGTTTTCAGTTGTTCGATCAAACGGATGGGTATGTGAGAAACAAAACGTGGAGATGGCGGATAAAAAATAAAGCCCATATAGGTGGGATGCAGCTCGGCGACTGCCAGGCAGTTCTCCGGATCACGCATTCCACATATTTTTAGTTGCATCGCATTCTTTTTCATAGCGCATCCAGCAGTTCTTTAAGGGCTTTTCCGGGTTGATGGGTTTTCATAAACTGTTCTCCCATTAGGAAACCACTGTATCCTGCTTTTCGCAAGGTATGGAGGGTTGAGGCTTCACTCAGGCCACTTTCTGAAACCTTCAACAGATGATCGGGGATGAATTCTGCCAAATCGAGCGACGTCTCAATCCGTGTTTCGAACGTTTTAAGGTTGCGGTTGTTGACTCCCACCATGTCGGTAAAACGACTGATGTACTCGAGTTCCTCCTTGTTATGCACTTCCAATAATACTTCCATATGCAGTGCATGGGCAAGTTCCCCCAAATCGTATGCTTCATCCAAGCTCAAGGCAGATGCAATCAATAGGATGACATCGGCTCCCATCACTTTGGATTCGTAAATCTGGTAGGGGTCAATCATAAAATCCTTGCGTAGGATGGGGCAATCTACGGCTGCTCTGGCTTGTTTAAAGTCACGCATGCTGCCTCCAAAAAAATCAAAGTCGGTCAACACAGAGATGCCTGTACAACCGGCTTGTTGATAGGATTGAACGACTTCCTCAACGGGTGCCGCTTCGTAAATGAAGCCTTTCGAAGGCGATTTGCGTTTGAACTCAGAAATAATACCGGTGGATGATTGTGCAAGCGCTTCTTTCAGCGATCGACCTTCGGGTAGACGGCTGCTGAGTTGAAGCAAGTGCTCCATGGGAACGGCTTCTTTTCGTGCAGCGACCTCACGTCTTTTTTGTTCCAATATGGTGTCAAGAATCGTATTTTTCATGTTACGAGTTGATTTTCAGAAAGGTTTTAAACATTTGAAGCGCACGTCCGCTTTCCAGCGAGTAGCGAGCCTGGTCCATCGCTTCGGCAAACGTCAAATGCGTATTGACGACCTGTATGGCTACCGCAGAATTGGCTAAAACTACATTCTTTTGAGCTTCGGTACAACGGTTCTCCAGCACTCGATCGAAGAGCTCGGAGGCTTCCTGAACGGTGTTTCCCCCAATGAGCTCATCGGCTTGAATGCGAGGCAAACCAAGGTCTTCGGGTTTGATCAATTCCTGTCCCAAATTGCGTACAATTTTCATGTCGCCGGTCAAAGACAGTTCGTCGTACCCATCCAGACTGTGAATGATCGCAAATTGGATGCCTGTTTTTTGATAGGTATATTCATACAAGCGTGCCATCTTTAGATTGTACACACCCAAACATTGATGTTTGGGACGTGCCGGGTTGACCAAGGGACCCAGTAAATTGAAAAACGTACGTACACCCAAGGATTTGCGCACCGGAGCCACGGTTTTCATTGCCGGATTGAATAAGGGAGCATGTAAATAGGCGATGTTGCTTTGCTCGATGGATTGTTTTAAGCGATCGACTTGATCGGTAAAGCGAACACCGTGTTGCTCCATTGCGTTGGAAGATCCGGAGATCGATGTGGCTCCGTAGTTACCATGTTTGCAGACCTTATACCCGGCTCCTGCCAACACAAAACAGCTTAACGTGGAGATATTAAACGTGTTCTTTTCGTCTCCACCCGTTCCAACGATATCGATGGGATCAAATTCACTCAAGTCGACCGGTTTGCATTGTGCCAACAGGGCTTGTTGAAATCCGGCCAATTCATCGACGGATATGCTGCGCATCAGAAAGACACTGATGAAAGCTGCGATTTGATTGGGGTCGTATTTTCCGGCACCAATGTTTAACATAATGTCGGAGGCCTCTTCAGAAGTCAGGTATTGATGTTCGAAGAGTCGGTTTAGTATGTGTTTCATTTTGTTTCCTTTTGTTGATTCGTATCGAGATATAACCAGTTTTCAAGCATCTGTCTTCCGTAGGGTGTTAAGACGGATTCGGGGTGAAACTGAACGCCGCAAACGTCAAATTGCTTGTGTCTGAGTGACATGATTTGTCCCTCCGGATCGACGGAAGTTACTTTTAGACATTCCGGCAAGTGTATTGGATCGACAACCCAAGAGTGATACCGACCCACATCGAAGGTTTTTGGAAGCCCTTCAAATAGCAGTTCATCACCGCATACGGTAATGGGTTCGGAGAGTCCGTGATGCACTTCCGTAAGATTGATGAGCGAACCGCCAAAGGCTTCAGCAATGGCTTGTTGCCCCAAACAAACACCCAAAATGGATTTGTGGTCGGCATAGGCTCGGATCAGGTCGAGTAGCAGCCCGGACTCGGATGGCAGACCCGGACCGGGTGAAAGCACAATTTTATCGTATTGTTCTATATCCTCCAACGCGATTTTATCGTTTCGTACCACATCGATTTCGGCGTTGGTCAATTCTTTTAGAAGATGAACCAAGTTGTACGTGAAGGAATCGTAGTTATCAAAGACCAATAGTTTCATACAATCAATTTTTTAAGTTGCTTGCTGCATCCAAGGCCATTTTTAAGGCAGCAAGCTTGTTATTCACTTCTTGTAATTCACTGGCTTCGTCCGATTTGGCCACAATGCCGGCACCTGCCTGATAGTAGAGCCGATTGTCTTTGCTTAGAAAGGATCGAATGGTGATGGCTTGATTGAAGTCGCCATTCAGACCAATGTAACCAATGCAACCGCCGTAAAACCCACGGTTTTGTTGTTCGATGGAATGGATCAGTTGGAGTGCTTTTACTTTGGGTGCGCCGGACAAGGTGCCCGCCGGAAAGGTATCGGCAAATAACTTGAACACATGACTGTTTTCATACAATTCACCGGAAACTCTTGAAACCATGTGCAAAACGTGTGAATAATATTGGATTTCTTTAAAAATTTCCAATTTGACGTTTTTGGTGTTTCGACTCAAATCGTTCCGTGCCAGATCGACCAACATGACGTGTTCCGCATTCTCTTTGGGATCTCTGCGCAATTGCTCCGCCAATTGCAAATCTTTCTCGTCATCACCTGTGCGTCGGAACGTGCCGGCAATGGGGTCAATGTAGGCCTTGTTTTTTCGTACGACCAAGTGTGCTTCGGGTGAAGAACCAAAAATCCGAAACGATCCGAAATCAAAATAGAACAAATAGGGAGAGGGGTTGATGGAACGAAGGGTGCGATACGCTTTAAAATCATCCCCTTCAAAGCCTTGTGAAAAGCGTCTGGAAAGAACGATCTGAAAGGTATCCCCCCGATAGCAGTGCTTTTTGCCTTGAGTCACCATTTCCATAAAACGTTCGTCGGTTATGTCGGAGGTTTCCGGGCCTACCAACGAGAAATCGTACGAGGCAAAATTTCGATTGTCCAACAAAGCCAACAGTTCGTCCATTTCACTTTGTTGTCCCTGAGGCAGGTTTTCCACCAGAATCATTTCGTTTTTGTGGTGGTTGATGCAGATGATAAACTGATAGAGAACGTATTGAATATCGGGTATATCGGTGGGTTTCGCTTCGGTTTCCGAGATGGGTACCGATTCAAAATACTGTACGGCTTCAAAGCCGGTGTATCCAAACAGACCATTGATGGGGGCCGGTATCCCCTCCGTTTCCGTCACGGGAAACGATTGAACAAACTGTTGAAACAAATCGGGAACATATTGATCTGCTCCAACGTGTTGTATCGTCTTTTTTCCATCCGGGTATGCTTCTGTAATGCACTTGTTTTGAAGCGTAAATCGGGCTATGGGTTTGAAGCCAATGTAGGAGTGACTATTTTCACCTCCGTGGTAATCGGAACTTTCCAGGAGTGCTGAGTTCGGATGAATGTCACGCAATTTCAGATACATGCTGACCGGTGTCTGTAGATCGGCCAATTGTTTGCGGGTTATGGTTTTGATGGGGTAAAGCATGATGTGTGTGTATTAAATGTAACGAAGGTAAGTGTCCATATCTTTATCGCCTCTTCCGGATAGATTCACAACAACGACGTCTTCCGGCTTGAAGGTTATTTTTGATAATCCGGCTAAGGCGTGGGCACTTTCCAGTGCGGGGATGATGCCTTCCATTCGGGTTAGTTCCATGGCTGCTGTCAATGCTTCCGCGTCGGTTGCAGCCAAAACCGTCGATCGACCGGTTCTGGCCAGATGGGCATGCAAGGGCCCGACGCCCGGATAGTCCAGCCCGGCTGAAATGGAATAGGGTTCGATGATTTGACCATCTTCTGTTTGCATAATGAGCGATTTGGATCCGTGCAGGATGCCCAAACGCCCCAGTAAAATAGAGGCAGCCGTTTCGTCCGTGTCCGTTCCTTTACCGGCCGCTTCAATGGCGATGAGTTGCGTGCGTGGTTCATCCAGATAGTGGTGGAATGCACCGGCTGCGTTGCTGCCGCCACCGATGCAGGCAAGGATATAATCCGGATAATTTCGCCCCAGTTTTGTTTGCAGCTGTTCCTTCATTTCACGACTGATCACCGATTGAAAACGTTCCACCATGTCCGGATAGGGGTGTGGACCGACGGTGCTGCCAATGATGTAGAATGTATCAACCGGATGACTGCACCAGTCTCTCATGGCTTCGTTGGTTGCATCCTTCAGGGTCTGATTGCCGGAAGTCACCGGATAAACGCTGGCTCCCAGCATGCGCATCTTTTGCACGTTGAGCTCCTGACGTTCCACATCGGTCTTTCCCATATACACGATGCATTCCATGTTCATCAAGGCACAGACTGTAGCCGTTGCAACGCCGTGTTGTCCGGCACCCGTCTCAGCGATGATACGGGTTTTGCCCAAACGTTTTGCCAGAACGATTTGACCGATGGTGTTGTTGATTTTATGCGCACCGGTGTGGTTGAGGTCTTCGCGTTTCAGGTAGATTTGACATCCATAATGTTCAGACAGTCTTTTTGCGTGGTATAAAGGAGAGGGTCTTCCCACGTAATCGGCCAGCAATTGATCGACCTCTTGTTGAAACGAAGGATCTTCCAAAATGGCCCGATATTGATTTTTGAGCGTTTCGACGTTGCTGAATAAAATTTCCGGAATATAGGCGCCGCCAAATTCGCCAAAATATCCGTTTTCGTTGACTTGATACATATTTGAGTGGTTTAATTGCAAAAAAAAAGGCCTGTTGTGAGTTCAACAGACCTTTCGTATTCATTTGTTTTGTGTACACGGGTTCTCTACCTCACCATTTTTGTTGAAGTTTACAGAGCCACCACCAATTTGTGCACAAGAATGTTCTCATAATGATTCGAATGTTTCGATGCTGCAAATGTATCAATTTTTTTTAAAATCAACGCAATCCGCGACTTTTTTTTATGCTTTCGTACGCTTGATTGACTTCCTTAAATTTTTCGTTGGCGGCTTTTTGTACATCCTCGCCCAAATGGCTTACCCGATCCGGGTGATATTTGAGCGCCATGCGTTTGTATGCAGACTTTAGTGCTTCGTCACTGGCATCGGGTGTGATCTCCAAGATTTTGTAGGCGCTCTCGTTGGTTTTGATAAACATGGCTTGAATGGAATCCAGGTCTACAGAAGAAATGCCCAACCATTGAGCGATGTTTCGAATTAAGTTGATTTCGGTATCCGGTGCTTGTCCGTCACTCAGCGCAAGACCAAAAAGATAATGCATAAGCTGTAAGCGCGATGCATGATCCATGTATTGACGAATCTGCACGCAGACCGCCCGAACATCGTACTCCTTTTTTAAAAGCTCGCGCAACATTCGGATGTATTCTTCGGCTTTTGCTTGACCAAACTGGTTCAGGAAGAATTTCTTTACGTAATCCAATTCTGATTTCAGTATGCGTTGATCCGATTTCATAACGGCCGCTGAGAGAAGCAATAGACTTACTCCAAAATCTCCCGGTTGGGTGGCTGTTCTTCGATCGTATGTGGATCTTCTTGTGTTGGCATTGTTGTCTTGATGGGCGTATTGTCCGCTCATGGCATTCTCGAGCAAGGAACCAAATCCAAAACCCAATATGCCTCCGATAAAGCCCCCCATGGACCATCCCAGGATGCCGCCAATCCATTTAATTGCACTCATAGTTTTCAGTTAATAAAAGTAACCGGGAGGCAATTGTTGCCTCCCGGTTGCAAAAATACGATTTCCGGTGGATCGAACCAGCCTTCCGCTTATTCTTTTTCAAAACCGATTTTGGCATGTGTTCCATCGCAAAACGGTTTCTTGCCACTCGCACCGCAACGGCAAAGGTGTGCACTTTCCATCACTTCTTCGCGTCCATCCGTATGAATGAGCGTGATGGGACCTTTGACCAAATACGGGGCACCTTTTAAAACTTTAATGCTTACAGCTTGATTTTCCTGACTCATACAATTCCAGATTTAAGGTGAATAATGTTCTACCAAATATACAACATTTTATCGACCTCCGGACAAGATTTTGAGCGAATTCCAGCGACGGCTTGCCCGATACAAGAGTCCGGCGAACAGAAAAGCAAGCATCAACTGCAGACTTAGATTGAGTATGGGATGGTGTACAAAGCGTGCCAATAGGGGATAACTCATCACCATTACCGGAGAATGGTACAAATGCAAAAGATAGGTGAATCCACCTGTTTTGCGAAAGCGCAGGTTGAAGGACATGAGAAAGGTAAATAGAAACGCAGCAAGGGGATATTTGCTCCATGCCGGAAACCAAATCACGCTGGCAAGAGAAAGGAGCAGCAACAGTGCCGTGATGGTTCGACTGTGTTTCTTGTCGGTTTGCAGTCCCAACAACATGCCCAGGATGAAAAGCGCAAGGATGTCGTACCTTAAAAGCATCTTTCCAAAAAACAGAAAGGGAATCAGTAGAAGTAACAACTTCCACCGTTTGTTGAACAGGACGTCCATCCAAATAAATACAATAAAGATATCGCGCACGAAGTAGGTTGGAGGATTGATGGGAGGCCCGTTAAAAGCGAAAAGTCCTTCAGTCAGCAATTGATAATCCATGCCAAGCCGGTTCAAATAGTTGAAGCCCAGCAGTAAATAAATTAGCACAACAAGGAGTAACACCGAAGCATTTGCCAGCAGATAAGGTATGGCCAGGCTTTTGACTTTCTTCTCAAACAAGTTGGGCTCTTTGCGGGATCGGGTCCAGAACAAATAGCCGGAAATGATGGACAGCAACAAGGTGCCATATTTTGGGACCTCTTCCAATAATACGTACACCGGACCACTCTCGAGGTTGTGACGAGTGTGGGTAAAGGTGATGAGCACGACGGCTACCAGACGTATTATTTCAATGGTATGGTTCATTTCAGGGCAAAAGTACATTATTTTGTTTATTTTCGCTTGGAATGGGTAGGGTTTCGATCGACTCCTTCGTATTATCTGTACGAGGGAAAAATACGTCGTGATGAAATTTATAATTGTTTTATTAAATCTATTTGGCTATGAAAAAAATCTTCTCAACTAAAATGGTAGCCCTAATCTGGCTGCTGTGTTCGTTGCCAACCCTACTGCAAGCGGCTTCGGATCCACTGCAGTCTTTTAAGTTGAATCTAACGGACACCAGTGTTTGCCAAGTGTATTATTACCGGGCAAACAAGTACGAGCAAGCGAGTGAGTTTGTCATTGTGGGTGGAGCCCACGATGGATCCGATTCCATTGTTACAAAGATCAACAATCAGCTTCCTTTTGTCAACGATGGTGATCTGTCGACCTTTGGAAAATTTTCGGCGCAGAGTTTTGTCATTTATGACTTTGGAGAAAAAGGCGTTTCGTTAAAAAAAATTCGGGTTTCCAATTCCGGTTTTTATTGGACCAAGAGAAACGAGAATCATCAGATGACGACTGTGTTCGGCGCATTGTATGGAGCTACCGATACCGCAGACTTCAAGGTGAATGCAGCCCAAATCGGTTTGGATTTTCAAAATAAAAAATTTGACTTTTTCCGCACCAACGGTACTGCCCAAAAACCGGATTTACATAGTTTTAAGGTAACGGAAAACAAATGGGTAACCGGTACCGTGGATTCTTCATACAACGCCCCCGGTTACTATACCCTGCAAGCGGAAGAACACGAAAAGTACCGTTATGTGGCCGTTTTTGATTGGTCAAATACATACTTCCCGGCAGAAGTTGAGATGTGGGGTGTCAAACTGGCAGACAATACACTCAACGATGCTCAAATCAATTTGGCTTATTCCGTCGGAGAAGCAGAAGTGTATGCTGCGGATTTTGCCTTGTCCGATGCGTCTGCTGTAGCGGTACTCCAGACTGCGATCACGGATGCAAAAACGGTATTGAACGGAAGCGATACGACCGCGGTTACGGTGGATGCAGCCGTCAATACGCTGAAAGCCGCAACCGAATCGTTTATGAGTTCCATTACGTATGTGTTGGGTGAAGACGAGTTCTATTGCAAACTCATTACGCCTGATGGATCCTATGGTTTGGCCTTAGCCAGCGAACAAACAACCGTTGGAGGTTATACGGGTTATGCCTTGAAAGTAACCGATCCTTCCATGGCTTCCAATTTTTCGATTGCCAAAGCGGGCATACTCAATGGTCAGCAGTCGTATAAGTTGTCAAACGTGAACGGAACGGTGATTCAAACCGGATCGACCCTGATGTTGGTGGATAATGCTCAGGTGACCACGTCCAATACGGCTCAAATCGTGTTTACGCAACGTTATTATTCCGAAGATGCCGGAATGGGTCTTTATGACATGAAAGCCGGTTCTCACTTTTATTACATTGATGGAGAGAACCTGTCGACGGTTACGACCTTCCCAAGCTACGAAAGCTTTGAAGAAATCAATGCCTATCTGTTTACCTTGGAGGCAGGAAACTACGACGGCTCGAACGACGATACGTCCATCAACTGGACGGGATGGCAATTTAACGATCCTGCAACGACCAACTTTGAAAAATTTGGCAACCACAGTGGAAACATTGTAGACGGTTGGCGTTTGAATAAATGGCGTATGTATACCCGTGTCGCACAAGAAACGGTGGGAGATAAGGGCTATATGGTTTTGTCCATCAACGATACTTACTACGAACGAGCAGATACCATGACGCTGACACCCTTACAACCAGACTTTACCAGTGATGTAAATTACGGTATTGGTATCTGTCGTGAGAGTGGACAATACGCCAATTTGGCTAGTCCGGATCCCATCAATCAGATTCGTGATTCGGTCTACATTGAGTACGTGAACCCCTACTATACACCGTATATTGGGATTAAAATGGCGGTAACAAATCCCGATAGCATGGATTTGAGCCTCTTCAGTTTGGGCTACTTCATAAAGAAAGGTGCTGTTGAACCTGCATTGACTCTGGCGAATGTAGCCGGTCGCAAAGGTGATGTTTATTATTGGAAACTCACCGATTGCGGGTTTACCGTCGGTCAAATTGGATACGCTGCACAGTACATCAGTGCGGGTAATATGTACAGTTGCAAAGGAGCTTTGGTCTTGGATTGGATCAAACCGTTTGCTTCGTTGGCAGCCATTCCCGAAGATTCCATTGCTTCAGCCGATTTGGCGGCGATAATGGCAAGCTTGCCGGAAACGCCTCAGCCGGAACCGGAACCCTATGTAGATCCGAGAGAGTTGATTCAGATGGAACTTGAAACGTCGTTGTCCATCTACGATGCTTCACAATCCGATATCTCCAATGCAAAACAAGCCGAATTGGCAAAGCTTGTGGATACGAATAAAGATGTAGCCGTTGATTTGTCGGGTTCTGAGTTTTTGGTTTTGAAGTTGGAAGGTGATGCTGCTGCATTCAACGAGTTAAAGGTTCATTATTCTTCCACGGCAGCGCTTGATCAAACCCACGTTTATTTTGTGGGTCAGGAAACGTTGGACTTATCCAATTTGACTGTTGGTAACGTTGTTTGGAACACGGCCGTGATTGCCGGAAAAACCGGCTTCAGCGGCAAGGTTGCCAACGATGCAAACAATCGATTGGTTACGTTTACCAATACCCAAAAGGATTCTGTGAAATACATCGTATTGCAAGCAAAAGATGCTGCATCGAGTTTGCCGGTGTCGGAGTTGTTGTTGAACTACTACAAAACACCGCTTCCTATTAACTTGAAGGATTCGATGATGGCGGTCGTTCGCGTGTACAATCAAAGTGTAGCAGATGTAACTGCAAATTTCTCTCAGAAAGTCGTTATGGCAACCGATGGAGATGTATCACAGGCACTCAATTTGAACACAAAGAACTTTCTGGTGTATGATTTTGGCGAACGTGGTGCTCAAATCGATTCGATTAAAGTCTACAATAATGGCGTGGTCATGCAAACCAACGAGTTTGCCTCCGTAATGGGCGATTGCTCAACCGCAAACTTTACAGAGCCGTGGAATAGTGCAACGAAGAAAGATATTCTGAGAACGAATGGCAGTGTTCAGAACGGTGTTGCTGTCGGTTTTAACAACTGGTCAAACGGAAGCTATTCGGTTGTGAACCCAGGCACTTGGAGATACGTTGCATTCTACAATTGGTCCAATAATCTGAATATTTCTGAAGTTGAAATCTTTGGAGAAAAACGATTCGCCAAATTGCAGTTGCCGTCAGCGGCAAAAGTACCCAGTGTTGACAGCATTACTGCAATGACCTTTGGTAAAACCGGCGGTGATCGAAACACCGGTGATAACGGAAAAATACTGGCTTGGCAAGATAGCAACTTTATCAAAACCGAAACCATGGGTGGAGGCAGTAATCTTTTGTATGATTTTGGTCCTGCTGGAGCCTATATCAGCAAAATTAAATTGCATGCATTGTCTGCCAATGAACACATTCAAGTGGCTTCCGTGGGAGACTGTTCCAACGGTCCGGTTGAAGAAACCTGGTTTGATATTGCCGGCATAGTTCCCGGTAAAGAGGGTGACTATATTTACAATGGCATTACAGAAAACGAAACCCTAGTACTGAAGCAAAAGTTGGGAAAAGGAACCTGGGTTGCCGATGTAAGCGGAACTTTCTTTACAATCGAATCGGGTGAAGTTGGGAAAGTTCGTTATATTCGCTTAAGCGAGTGGAGTAACTGGGGATTGACTGAAATCGAGATCGAAGGTTATTTACTATCTTCCGGTGAGATCGTTTCCAATCCAATCGTTCGCATCGATTCCGATGCTGCCGTAGTACAACGTTCCTATTACAACCTGAATGGGCTGCGTTTGAATGGTGTTCCTGAGCAAGGTATGTATCTGGAAAAGAGCATTCTTGAGGATGGACGTATACGTGTGAAGAAATATATGATCCCATAAAACGGTCTAATCCAGTTAAGAGGAGGCTTCGGCCTCCTTTTTTTGTGTTTATAAACTTTTGAGGGTAGGATTTTTTTGTGCAGATTCGTATTTAAGTTAGCAAATGCCCAAACTCATTCTTATTTGGTATGAAACAACAATTCTTTTTGATAGGGGGCTTCTTCATCTGCCTTTTTCTATGGACATCGTGTGTAGACTCAGACGACGTTGGGGATGCCTATACAACCTTTGAGGGTCAAATGATCTCGAATTATCTGGATAACAATACGGAGCAATTTTCGGAGTTTTCCAGGTTGATGAAGCAGGCCGATGTGTACAATTTGTTGAAGTCATATGGTAAGTATACCTTGTTTTTACCGACCAATGATGCCCTGTTTGAGTACTATGAGACGGCTCCACTTGATCCGGACACCTTGTCGATGAAGGAGCTAAAGAAATTGATTTACTACCATTTCATTGATGGAGAAACCAATGCATCCAAAGCATACAATACCTACGATTTTCAGGTTGGAGCCATTCCGACAAAGAATATGGTTGGACGGTATTTGTATACAAACTTTGAAAATCTTCAGTGGCACATCAACGAAACAGTCAACATTGTAGACGGTGACCTTGAAATGGTCAACGGAATTGTACACGTGATTGACCAAGTTCTAAAAGGCAACGATGACCTGCTTCCGGAACTGATTGAGTCCGATGGGCAATATACGCTGTATGCAGAGGCGCTTAAGGCGACAGGCTTGTGGGATAAAATGCTACTGATCGAAGACGAATCCTACGTTCAGCCCAAAACGCTTCCCAACGGGGCACCCATGTCTCAACGGGACAAGTATCCGGACTCCAAAAAATACGGATGGACGGCCTTGTTGGAAACCGATTCCATATTAGCCCTGCACGGGATTGAAGATTTGGATGACATGCGTGCCTATGCCAAAGAGGTGTATGGAAAGTTGGGGAAATCAGACGTGGATGACGAAAGAGACCCACAGAATAGCCTCAATCACTTTGTCGCCTACCATTTTATTCCCGCATTTGTAACCACCGATATTTTTGTGACAACCTACGGGTATGTCTCCGAACACGATTGGTTTGGGCGAAAAGAAGACATCTGTTACGATGGAAAATATACGATTGAACAATACTGGCCTACTCTGGCTCCGGGTACTTTGATCCAATGTCAAAAAGGCAACCTCATCAACACCACACGCAACCCCTTTGTGGAACCGGGCTTGGCAAATAGCAACGATGTGATCCGTTTTATTCATGCAGAAAGCAACAAGGATTGTCAAAACGGGATCGTACATACACTGAATCGTCTGATGGCCTACGACGACTATGTGGAATATCAGGTTCTACACCGAAGGTTGCGCATGGAATTGCGTACTTTTTTGCCCGAGTTGATTACCAACGATGTAATTGCTTTTGGCAATAAATACAACCAGTGGCATCGGTACATTCCGGAAGGATATTGTGAAAATTTGGAATTCAAAGAAGAGCGTCCATCGGTATATATGGTTTATCACGCAGCCAACGTACACCATTATTTATACGGGGATGAATTGGAAGGAAATGGATTTTTTGATGTAACGTTTAAGATTGGCCCTATTCCTGCGGGTAAGTACGAGGTGCGATTTGGTTATCATGTAAGTCCGGGATCTCGTGGTATTACACAAATCTATTTTGATGATCAACCCTGTGGCATTCCTGTTGATATGCGTTTGTCTGCTTTGTCCGGTGATATTGGATGGCAGCAGGATTACTACATGATAGAGAACTACAACGGTGCACAGTTGGCTCGAAATGCCCCCTATAATACAGAAGATCCCTATGGCTTTGAGAACGACAAAAGTATTCGAAATCGCAACTTTATGAAGGCACCCGATTCGTATGTCGGTACCAACTGGCGCAACGATTACGGTCATTACTTTGGTACTGCCCGGAATTCAGCGTTGGACTTAAGATATATTCTAGGCACCTATACGTTTACTGAGAATACGACGCATTCGTTGAGATTTGTTCAAATGCTTTCCGGGAATTGTTTGTTCGACTACATCGAGTTCATGCCGGTCGATTTGTTGAACGAGGAAGACCAACATTAATACGATAGAACGATGACACATAAAGGGATTATATTATTTTTTAGGAAGTGGACGGCAGTGATGGTGCTACTTCTGACACTATTTGCCTGTGAGGATCATTTTTCCTACTTGGAAGACCAAAAACCGGATTGGTTGGGAGACAATATTTATAACTATTTAAAAGACCGCGGCGATTGCAACTATTATGTACAATTAATAGACGATTGTGGGTATACGGAAACCATGCAAAAAACGGGCAGTAATACCCTGTTCTTTTCAGCCGATTCTACTTTTGAACGGTATTTTTCTTCGGATGCGGGCAGGCGGGCTGGCATTACTTCTTACGAAGAAATGCCCTTATCCATGAAGTTGCTTCTTTTGCGATCCAGTATGGTGAGTAATGCCCAGTTGATTGAGCGGTTGAGTTACAGTGATAAAGGCGGAATTCTCTTTCGGCGAACCACCATGATGGATATTACGGACACCATTCCCCTGGTTGCCTATGAGGAAATGCCCAAAAATGCCTATTTTTCGGAGTTTATGGATCAAACGGTGCCCATGTTTATGGATGCAACCCAATGGACAATGGTGCAGTTTTTTCCTGAGGTGCGGCAGGCTAAAAAAATTACGGACGACGATATGCAAATCATTACCGGCATCAAACCCGGAGAGGAGGATGCCTATGTTTTTGGAAGCAAAATCATTCATAAGGACATTACCTGCAAAAACGGTTACTTACATGAATTGGGTAGTCTGTTGTTCCCTCCAGACAATATGGCCGAATACATCCGGAGAAATCCGGATTTGAATACCTTCAATCAATTGATGGATCGTTTTTGTCAACCCATGTTGTTTGATACCGACCCCGATGGTACAAAAGTATATCAATTGAGGTATTTTAATCGGGATTTGATGAAAACGGGTCGATCGCTGACGACGGATCTGAATGGCAAAGCCGCTCCGGGTTTGTTGTATTACGACCCAGGTTGGAATCTGTACGCTGCTTCGGCAAACACCACCAATCAAAATGCATTTGAGATGGACATGGCGGCCATGTTTGTCCCCAATAATGAAGCCATGCAAGACTATTTTAACGAAGATCCATCATCTGAAGGGTACGATTTGTATGTTGCTTTTGATGGGGATTGGTCAAAAGTGCCTGACAACATCGCTGCAGACTTTGTTGCCAATCATCAAAAAGCCTCTTTCATAGCATCCTTACCCAGCCAATTTGAAACCATCAAAGATGAGGCCGGTTATGAGATGGAGATCGAAAAAGAAAACATCGTATCCAGCTTTGTTGGCAGAAACGGTTTGGTTTACACCATCAATAAGGTGTTGCCTCCGTTGGATTACCGTTCGGTCATGGGACCGGTCAAAATCGATCAAGGCATGAAAATACTCAACATGGCCATGGGAGATACGTATTGTCAGTTTCAATATTACCTACGTTCCTTAAAAAGTACGTTTCACTTTTTTGTAACTCCGGATGAATACATGAAAGACTACATCGATCCGGTGTCGATGGGACATGCAACTTCTCGAAGAGCAACGTGGGATTTTTATCTGAATGCGAACAGCGCCATTCAAGCTACGTTGTATAGTTTGGCTACGGGCGACTCGATAGGAATTAACAACAGTGGAGGTACATCCGGTCAGTTGACGAGTCGCTTGACGGATATACTCAATCAACAAACACTGGTGGGTGATGTGGTCCCTGGTCAGGAGTGGTACATTACAAAAGGCTTTGCTCCCTTACGTTTGTTTTGGGAAGGCAATGCGATTACTGCCGTACAAGGTGCCGGCAACGATCAAGCCCTGCAGGTAACAAAAGTATACGAGAAAACCAATGGCTTTACGTATTACATCAACGGCATCGCACAGCCCTCTCGAACCTCCATTTATCAAACGTTGGCCCGTCATGCGGGTGCATCGGTAGCCGGAAGCGTGGACGATAAATTCAAGCTCTTTTACGACATATGCAACGAAATGGGGCTTTTTATTGCCAGCCCTACAAGTACCACGCGTGCACTGGATTATAAAATTGACTTTCTCAATCAATTCCATTATACCATCTATGTACCGACCAATGCTGCCATTCAAAAAGCCTGGGATGAAGGTCTGATGCCCAGTTTGGACGCAATAAATAACGTGACACTGACGCCCGAAGAAGAAGCCGCCGGTATTAGCATTGTTGAAAAGGCGGACTCGTTGAGATCGAAACTCAAACGGTTTATTCGCTATCATTTTCAAGACTATGCCGTATGCCTCAAAGGCAATGAGGTCAATGGCGAGCCGTATCTGTCTGCAACCTTGAATGAGTCAACCAATAAGTTTTTCCCCATTTACGTAAAACAGGATGGTTCGTCCATTGTTTTGACTGATTATTACAACGCTCAAAAACCGATGTCAGAACGACAAACGGTTCGTGTGTTGACATCCGACGATTTGTACAATCTGATGGCTCGTGATATTGTAGTAAATGCATCCAATACTACTGCAGCCAATAAGATTGAAACATACTCTTATGGAGTTTTGCATCAAATTGAAGACGTACTACGCTTTGAATAATACAGGTAGCAAATGAACATCGATATGAAAATAAGAATAGCAGTCACAGGTTTTCTTTTGTTATGGGTCGGTACGTTGGCGGCTCAATCAAAAATTGTGACAGGAAAGGTCATCGAAAAAGCGACCGGTTTTGAAATGATCGGCGTAAACATCTCAGAGATTGATGCAAACAATCGTCTGGTCAGCGGTACTATCTCAAACATGGATGGAGAATTTGCGCTAACCATTAAGAACGATCGAAACCGTTTGCGTTTTCAATACATGGGCTTCAAACCCTACGATGCAAACATCGAAATCGGCAAACGCTTGTTGGTAGAAATGATTGAAGATGCCCAGATTTTGACGGAAGCTACCGTTGTTGCGCAAGCTACCCAGAATACAGGGATTGCTTTGGTGCCAAGACGCGAACTCTCGACTTCCATCAGCCATTTAAAACTGGGTGAGAACATCGAAGGCATTTCAGCCCCTTCTGCAGAGGATTTGTTGCAAGGTCGCATCCCGGGTCTGGACATCGTGAGTACCTCCGGTGCTCCGGGTGCCGGATCTCAAATGCGTATTCGCGGAACAACGACCCTATCCGGTAATGCGAATCCATTGATCGTGCTAAACGATATCATATTCAGTGGGGAAGTGGATGGAATTGATTTTTCGACGGCAACAGACGAACAGTTTGCAGACATGCTTACAGTCAATGTCAGTGACATCGAATCCATTGATGTATTGAAGGATGCTGCCTCCTGTGCCATATATGGATCCCGAGGAGCCAACGGAGTCATTAAGATTACGACCAAACGTGGTTCGAGAGGGAAGCCGATTGTGCGCTATGCTTACAAATTTACAGAGAAGACGCAACCCGCAGGCATGAACATGCTGAATGGTGACGATTACACAATGTTGATGAAACAAGCCTACTTCAATCGAACATTGGGTGCAAACGAAACCTACGAGCAATACAATCGTGAGGAATATAATTACAATCCTCTGTGGTCTGAATACGAACAGTTTAACAATAACACCAACTGGATGGATGCGGTCACCCAAAAAGGTTGGACACACGATCACTCCATCAGCATCAGCGGGGGAGGAGAACGTGCCTCGTTTAGTGTATCCGGGGGATACGTAACGCAGCAGGGTACAAACATCGGTCAGTTGTACAATCGCATCACCAATCGCTCTCAACTGGATTACAACATATCCACTCGATTGCAGGTGACCTCAGAATTTCAGTTTACCTATTATAAAAACCAAAAGAATTACTCGGATCTGTTGGATATCGCATACCGAAAAATGCCCAACGTCAGCATCTATCGTCAGGATGAAGCAGGCAACAATACACCATTCTATTACAATATTCTACAAACGTCAAACCTAAATGCCTCACAGCGCGATTTGTTTAACCCCGTTGCGCTGGCCTATCTTGCCAAAAACGAAGAATCGGCTTATCGTGTGGTTCCAACCGTTCGATTGCAGTACTACATCACGGATCCGGATGTCCTCTATTTGAGATACTCGGGTTATGTATCGTTGGATAAAAACAACATGAATACCCACCGCTTTTTGCCTTCTGAGGTATCCAATTACAATTGGGACCATAAGGATGTGAATGTCAGTACCAAAGGAGGATCGGAAAAGCTGACGGTTCAAACAGAAAACAAATTGGAGTACAAAGGTTCGTTTGGTGATCATCACAACCTTTTGTCTTCGTTTGTATTGCAAACAAGTTCTTCCAAGAGTTTCAGTCAGAACATACAATCGTATGGACATCCGGGTAGTTCGTACACGTCAGCCACATCGACGGGCTATTTGAGCAGTTTAAGCAACAGCATGTCCAGTCAACGATCCTTGGGACTAACCGGTTTCTTTCATTACAGTTATGCCGGGAAGTACATCTTATCCGGATCGATGCGTGTGGATGGAAGTACCAAGTTTGGAAAAGATCAACGCTGGGGGGTATTCCCTTCTTTGTCCGGCAAATGGATTCTTTCAGACGAAGCCTTTATGGAAGATTGGGCCGACATCGTTACGTTACTGGCCGTTCGTCCGGGCTGGGGTGTGACCGGGCAACAACCCTCAGCCAATTACTCGCAATACAGTACGTACAGCCCGGATGAATACGGTTACCTGGGTCGGCCGGCAGTTTATCCCACACAAATCCAATTGACCAATCTTCGTTGGGAGCGTACCGAAGGTTACAACGTCGGGATTGATCTGGAATTGTGGGATGCCGATTTGCGATTAAAACTGGATGCCTACAACAATCTAACCAACGATATGTTGTGGTCTAATTTCAAGATTTCACCCACATCCGGTTTTGCTACATTGAGTTATAAAAATGTGGGTTCTATGCGCAACGAGGGATACGAGTTGGAGTTTGAAGCCAATCGTTTGGTCAAATCGGGTGATTTCTCAATGGACTTTAACGTAAACATTGGAAACAACCGAAATACGCTGGTCAGCATTGATGAGAGCATCATGGAACAGTACAACGATGCAGCCAATTCCATAGGAAACGGGGTTTATTTAAGTCGCATTCAACCTGATAATTCCAATGGTTCTATTTACGGATTCCGTTATAAAGGGGTGTATTCTTACAGCTATGAAAATTACGAAAAGGCATTCAATTCAGGGAAAACAGCACCCATTGCTTACGATGTCGATGGTAATATTCTAACCGACTATGAAGGCAAACCCAAACGTATGTATTATCGGTATAAGAACACGAAGTATGCGTTTAAGGGGGGAGATGCCATTTACGAAGACATCAACCACGATGGTTCGATCGATGAATACGACGTAGTTTATTTGGGTAATTCCAACCCGAAAGTCGAAGGCGGCTTTGGTTTTACGGCACGATACAAAGGTCTCTCTCTGATTGTTTTCAGCAATTACCGCTATGGGAATAAAATTGTCAACCGTGCACGCATGAATGCTGAAAACATGTATCAGGACAACAATCAAACGACCAGTGTCAATTGGCGATGGAGAAAGGAAGGAGACGTGACCGATGTCCCCAGAGCCGTATACCAACAGGCATACAATTGGCTGGGTAGTGATCGTTACGTAGAAGACGGTTCTTTTTTGAGATTAAAATATGTGACGGTTCGTTATGGAATCCCTGCCAAGTATGTAAAACCCTTTGGTTTTAAGTCAGCCAACGGCTACCTGACCATGAATAATCTGTTGATTTTGACCCGCTATTCCGGTACGGATCCGGAAGTATCCACCTCTGGATTGACGGGGGTTGCTTACGACAATTCAAGAACACCCCGATCCAAAGACTGGACGGTGGGACTATCCATGACTTTTTGATACAAATATATGCATATGAAGTACATACAAAAAATAGCGTTCGTTCTTGTTGGATGTTTGAGTCCATTGCTGTTTGGGTCTTGTGATGACTGGTTGACCCTATTGCCTGAGGATCGCACCGTTGAAGAAGATTTCTGGAAAAACCGTTCTCAGGTTGAATCGGTGGTCATGTCCTGTTATCGTTTGATGCAGGAAGACGATGTGCTGCAACGCATTGTGTGGTGGGGTGAAATGCGTTCGGACAACGTGGTTGCCGGAACTGCAGCCGGAACGGACGAGAAGCAATTGATGGAGGCAAATATTTTATCCTCTAATTCACTCACCCGTTGGGATGGTTTTTACGAAGTAATCAATGTTTGTAATCGTGTCATCGAACGTGCCCCCGAGGTCTTGGAGCTGGATAACAATTTTCGAGAAGACGAGTTACAGGCCTTTTTGTCGGAAGCCTTAACCCTACGTTCCTTGGCTTATTTCTATTTATTGAGAACTTTTGGAGATATCCCGTATACAACCCAATCCAGCAGCAACGATGCCATGGATTACAACATCCCACAAACGAAAGAAGCTGTTGTCGTCGATCGCTTACTGGGTGATTTAAAACAGGCCTTGGAATATGCTCCCACCAATTGGGGAACGGATCAGGATAACAGAGGCAGAATCACAAAGAATGCCGTGCGTGCCTTAATGGCGGATATTTATTTGTGGAAGGCGGCCATAAACGAGCAAAACAACCCCGCCGTTTCTACAGTAGCTTACGACAGTTGTAGTGTGTTGTGTGATGCCATATTGACCGATGAATTTGCCCTGTGGGAAATGCACCCGGGCAACGAACACTATGGACAGGTTTTTTACTCCGGCGTTTCCTCCGAAAGCATCTTTGAGTTGGTTTTTACGTCCAATGGGAAGCCAAACAACGCAACATCGACCATTTACGGGAATCCGAACAAAGGGAATAATCCAAAGCTAAAAGCCCACAGCTTGGTCCCGGGTCTTTTCAATCTGCATTTGACGGGAGATCAGGAAGACTACGACTATCGGGGGAAAGATTACATCGAAGCTTCGACCGGCAACGTATTCAAGTACGAAGGGCAATCGCCCAGCAATAGTTTTGTCGGAGGAACGTATACGTATCGGGCCTCCAACAATCAGGCGAATTGGATCTTTTACCGATTGTCCGATGCATACCTCATGAAAGCCGAAGCACTCGCGCATCGCGCTCAATCGGATGAGGAGATGAAGCATGTTCTGCAATTGGTCAACGTTGTATACAAAAGAGCTTGCACCAGTGGCGTGGAGGTAAAGGATTCGTTGGTTTACTCAGACTATGCAAGCATCGCCGATGTACAGAAGTTGGTATTGGAAGAAAGAAGAAGGGAATTTTTATTTGAAGGCAAGCGTTGGTTTGATTTGTTAAGAAAGGTCAGACGAGAAGGCAGCACCGTTGCTACATGGGATTACATTGAGAAGAAATACGATACGGACGTAACCTTGATCAAAAATAAAATGATCCATTTGGGTGCCTGGTATTTGCCCATACATCAGGATCAAATGATCATCAATCCCGAATTGAAGCAAAACGAATTTTACCGTTCACAAGAAGATTAATGGATATGAAAAAAATGAATAAACGATGGATGTTCAGCGTCTTGATGGGACTACCGCTCCTTTTTTCCTGTCAGGATCAGCTGTGGGAGGAACATTACGGGAAAACGACCACGGAATCACAACAAAATGCGATGGAAGTTTTGCGTCAGGATGGGCATTTTACCAAGTTTTGTGCGCTATTGGAAGCGACCGGTATGGATTCCGTGCTTCAGAGTGCTCAAACGTTTACCATCTGGGCTCCTACGGACCAGGCGTTATCAAACTATACACTCGATGAGCATACAGTAAAGCAACTGATAAAGAATCATGTTTCTCGGTTTGTTTATGGAAGAAACGATTTGGTGGATACGGCCAGTATGCGCATTCAAATGCTGAATGGTAAATATCACTGGTTTGAACGTCAGGGTTCAGCCCTGCGTTTTGCAGGAATTGATTTTATGCAAAAGGGGATTCCCGCAAAAAATGCGATCATTTATCCGATGGATGCGTTGGCTCCATTCTTATACAACCTGTGGGAACGAACTGCCGGAGGTCCGGATACGGATTCGCTGTATTCCTATCTTTCCGGTTTTGATACGTATACGTTTATGCCAACCTGGAGTACACCCATCGGAAAAAACAAATACGGTCAAACGGTCTACGACTCCGTGTTTGATTATCGAAACGATTGGGCGAGACGTTTTGGTTTTGTCTATTTGGAAGACAGCATCTATACCATGATTGTTCCAAAAAACAATGCCTGGGTTGAGGCCTATTCCCGGATTGAACCTTATTTTAAAACCTTTGGCCGTTTGGTTGCCGACAACTCATCCACTTCTTCCATTATTGTTCGTAGAACCTATCAGACAGAGGATGCAATCGCCGATTCCATAGCACGTGCACATACCAAAGAGGTTCTTGTGCAAGACCTGGTTTTTAGAAAGGTTTTTGATGTCAATCAGGTAGATGGCGATTCGCTGTTTTCGAGTAGCGGAAACGTGTTCCATCATCCCTCGTATTTGTTTGAGTCCAGCAGTCCGGTGGAGGCCAGTAACGGACGGTACTATCTTGTCGATAAACTGCTGCATAAACCCATTGAATCCTGGCATAAACCCATATTGGTTGAAGCAGAGCAACAAAGTGGACGTGCGTTTAACTATGCATCGATTGTCAATCGATCAGCGGTCGAAACCGTATTTGTCGATTCGGTTTCCGGCTTATCGTATTTGGAAGTCAATCCGACCAGTACGAACGCGCTTTTTCAGCCTCAGGTGTCGTTTGATATACCGAACGTGCTGGCTGCAACCTACAACATTTACGTGGTTTGTGCTCCCCCACAAGCCTATGATTCGTTGGCAGCAGAGGAAGTAACGAAATTGCAGTTTTACCTGAATTACGTACATGCGGATGGGAGTATGAAAGAAGACGCAGCCATTCGTTCGATGGATGGAGTGGATTTTATTACAAACGGTCGGGGAATGACGCGTTTTTTGGTCGCAAAAAACTTTACATTTCCTTTTGCGAATTATACGACCTCGCCTTTCAGTGAAACGGATAAACAGACGGTCAACGTAAAAATCCGCATCATGACCAATGTAAGAGCCGCTGAAACGGCAGTATACAATCGAACAATGAGAATAGATTACATTTTATTTGAACCTGTAACCAAGGAATCGAATGAATAAGATAGCAAAAATAGTCGCATTATCCATTGTGCTACGTATGGGTTCAAGCGTTTGGGCGCAGGATGCGTCCCAAAAGGATACTTACGTAGACACAACACGGGTAGAAAATCAGGACGACGTACAGGTAACTGGCGTTGTCATCCATGCCGCAACCGGCAAAGGGGTGCTGGGTGCCTCTGTTTGGTTTGAAGAACGATCGGTGTTGACGGACGAGCAGGGTTCATTCTCACTCTCCGTTCCGATGGGTATCCGTACGAGCTTGCGTGTTTCCATGGATGGTTTTGTGGATCGTATGGTCGAAATTCACACCAAGCGCCTTCGTGAACCGTTGGAAATCCGATTGTTTGAAGATTTCTTCGTTTCTATTCGAGAGCGAAACGATCTGTTTAAACGCTCCGATGCGTTGGTTCTGGACGATGAAATTGGTTTGCGCATGTCCGGATCGGTACGAAGCATTCGCAGGAGTGCTACTTCGGCCGTAGGTTCAAATATGTTTATTCGTGGGTATCAATCGTTGAATGCCAATGCGCAACCCTTGTTGGTGGTTGATGAGGTGATTTGGGATCAACCGGCCGGAAAGTATTCCATACATGATGGAATACAGCTCAGTGCATTGACGAGTTTGGACGTAAACGACATCGAGTCCGTCGAAATTATTCGCGATGCCCGTTCGTTGTATGGCAGCAAAGGGGCAAATGGAGTCCTTTCCATCAAAACCAACCGTGGACGAGAGAAAGCAACAAAAATTGATTTTGACATGGTTTTGGGAATGTCGCAACAACCCCGCATTCCAAGTGTATTGGATGCCGAGGACTACCGAATTTACATCAGTGAATTGTTGAAGGGAAGTCCGGAAGCCAGTGCGCTTTCCAGCGAGTTTGAGGGCTATCTTGATTTGGATCCCAATGGCGTGGATTATAAACGATACCATAACAATACGGATTGGAATGAACTCGTTTTTCAAAACGGAAACACACAACGTTATGGCTTGCGTGTGCAGGGAGGAGACGACATGGCTAGGTATGCGATTTCTGTCGGATATACACAAGCTACCGGAACGGTGGTTGGAACCGATTTTTCACGATTGAATGCGCGCATCAATTCCGATATTGATTTGTTGGATCGGGTACGCGTCGCCTCCGATATTTATTTTACTCAGGTAGAGCGGGAGTTGCGTGACGATGGCGTAAACGAACGCACATCCCCCAGTTACATTGCGCAGATTAAATCGCCTTTTTTGTTGGGCTATGCGTATACTACGGATGGAAAGGGCTTGACAAACAACTTGGAAATTGTGGATGATTTTGGGGTTTCCAACCCTTTGTATTTGCAGGAATACGCTCGGGGGCAACACAATCAATATCGATTTGGAATTGGGGTTACCCCCGAATGGGACTTCCATCCAAATTGGACCTTGTCCTCTCGGTTTAGTTTTTATATTGATAACCTGAAAGAGCATTATTTTTCTCCAATGGATGGTGTTTCTCCGGTGTATATCGAAGGGAAAGGAACCTCGTACAATACGGTCAAAGATCAAACGGCATTACAAAGCTCCTTATTCAACGATACCTACGTTTCGTTTGAAAAGCAGTTTGACCGCCTCCACAGCTTGCAGGGATCCATGGGATTTCGGGTGTTTGCCAATCGATACGACTATTCGGTCGGGATAGGGCATAACACGGGCGGAAACAACTTGTTTAACCTGACGACCGGTTTGGATTTTATTGAAACCGACGGCGCGCTTGAAAAATGGAATACGGCATCCTTATATGGTCAAGTAACATATGTGTACGATCGGTGGGTCAATCTTTGGTCCGCTCTAACGACCGATGCTTCCTCGCGGTTTGGCGAGGCCTCCTCAGGATCGGTCTCTTTGTTGGGAGGGAACTGGGGGTTTTTCCCTTCGGTTGGACTGATGTTGGATTTGAAACAATCGCTGCCGCAGCTTACTCAGGAGGTGGAATTGCTTCGCTTTCGATCTTCGGTCGGTTTGAGCGGAAATGATGACTTGTCCGGCATTGCACGCTACGGGTATCTTTCTCCCGTTACGTATCTGGGTAATGCCATTGGCAAAGAGGTTGGAAATCTTGCCAATCAACGCTTGAAATGGGAAACAACCAGCAAATGGAATTCGGGCGTGGATGTCGGTTTTTGGGATGGACGAATGGTTCTTCAAGTGGATGTATATAAGCATGTGACGCGTGATTTGCTGACCTTCCAACGAGCCCCGCTTTTATCCGGACTGGATCGTTATTTGACCAATGCAGGATCGCTTAGCAACAAGGGGTATGAGTTTGGTTTGCAGTTGATTGCATACAACGGAGAACGGTTTAAATGGAATGCTGGCTTAAACGTTGGACATTACAAGAATGAGATTTTGGAATTACCCAACGGTGACTATGTTACCGAGGCTTACGATGCCGAGCTTCTGACCGCCGTTGGACAACCGGCATCCGTATTCTACGGATACAAAACGAAGGGGGTATTTGCTTCTTCTGAAGAAGCCGAAGCGGCTGGTTTGGTGAAGCAAAACCTAAACGGAACGTACAGTCGTTTTGCTGCCGGTGATGTACATTTTGTCGACCAGGGGGATGGGAAAACCAGTCTTGATGGAGAGACCGTAATTGATGAAAATGACCGTACCATTATAGGCAATCCCAATCCGGACGTCTATGGCACTTTGAGCAATACCTTCCAACTGGGGGCGTGGAGCATGGAAATTTTGTGTACGTATTCCTTAGGGAACGATGTATACAATTACCAGCGAAGAACTTTAGAGAGTATGTCCGCTTTGCACAACCAAACGGCCGCAGTCAACAATCGCTGGCGTTACGAGGGTCAGGTGACGGATGTGCCCAGAGCGGTATACGGAGATCCGTTGGGAAACAGTCGTTTCTCTGATCGTTGGATCGAAGATGGTTCGTATATGAAATTAAAGAACATTCGTTTGCACTATCAGTTGCCTATCACGGCTTCGTTCCTACAAGGTGCATCGGTGTGGGCGGCCTGTTCAGATATTTACACTTGGTCCCGATACCTGGGCAGCGATCCGGAAACGTCTGTGAGTGGTTCTGTAATCTACCAAGGTATTGACAACGGCTTGTTATCAGCCGGAAGAAGTTTTTCGTTGGGCGTTAAGTTAAATCTGTAGTTTGAAAAAAATGAGAGCGATGAAAAAAGCGATTCGATATATATTGGGTGTGACACTGGCTTTAATGAGCGCATCATGCACCGACTTTTTTGAGACGGAATCCAACGGTTTGGTCAAGGTTGAGGATGATGCCATTGATACACAACGTGCCGCGTTTTATGCCATGCTGGGCATACTACAAAACGTTCAACAAGTGGGTGACCGATACGTGATTTTGAGTGAACTGAGGGGCGACTTGCTGGAAGTCACCGAGCAGTCCTCGCAAGAACTGAGGGATGTGTACCAGTTTGAAGTCGATGCAGCGAATCCCTATCATATGGAACGCGATTTGTATGCGTTAATCAATAATTGCAATTATTTGATTCAAACCATAGATACCAGTCTGGTTGTGGATCAGCGCAGGGTACTAACCTATGAGTACGCACAGGCGAAAACCATTCGAGCTTGGGCTTATTTGCAATTGAGTAATTTGTATGGAGAAGTCTATTATTATACACAACCAGTTTTGGATGCATGGGATGTCGTGGAGGCAGATACGCTCAATCAAGCTGCCTTATTGGATGTGTTGATTCAAGATTTGACACCGCTTTTGCCCGCTGCCTGGGATGAACCGGAGCAGATGCCCGATTACGGCAATATCGGTAGCTTTAACTCAAAGCAATTGTTTATGCCCATACGATTTGTACTGGGTGAACTTTATTTATGGAAGCAGGAATACTCGTTGGCCGCTCAGATGTATTATGAATTGATCTACAATCAGCGTCTTACCGTATTGAATCTTACAAACGCATGGAACGGCCCTACGTTTACCAACGTTTCGACCCGTAATTGGACCCGTATTTTTGGAAATTTGGCGACCTACAACGAAATGATTTCAATCATTCCGTACACAACGGAAACATCCGGCAATGCAACCATGCTCCCCGATATGTTTCAAGAGAATTACGTACTACGTCCTACTCCGGTTGCCATCCAGTATTGGGAAAATCAAACCTATGCTTACGATGCAACGGTCTCCAAGCCGGGCGACTTGCGCGGCGCATACGGTTCGTATGAAACAAAATTGGTTTCGGACGGTTTGACCGATGCGCAGTATTCGTACGTGACAAAATTCAAAAACATTGAGAATTTCAATATCCTCTGTCGTTCCAGTACGGTTTATCTGCGCTACGCGGAAGCAATCAATCGTATGGGAGCACATCAAATGGCGTTTGCCGTTCTAAAATATGGATTGACCCCCGAAGTGTTAAACAATCCTCTCTATGTACCAGCCTCAGAATACACACCGGACAGCACTGGAGTGCCTTATTATATGGAGTTTGGTCAACAGAATCTGAGCATCGATCGATTTACTTCGAACATTGGGATGCATAGCAGGGGTTGTGGCACACTCAAGTTTTTTAAAAGTTATTCGATAGAGGCAGGGGTTGATACACTTCAGTGGGTAGAAGATCAGATTGTGACCGAATTGGCCTTGGAAACGGCTTTTGAAGGTGGTCGATTTACGGACTTAATGCGCGTTGCCAAACGCAGAGATCCGCTGTATCTGGCAAACCAAGTGTCCTCTAAGTTTGACGTTGGATTGCGTAGCAAGGTCTTTGGTCTCTTGAGTAATCCTGATAACTGGTTCCTGCCACATCAAGAATAACAAATAAACGTACATCTATGAAAAAATTGTTGATATCTTTTCTCTCCGTCCTTATTGTGACGAGTCTTCATGGACAAAATGTCCGGGATGAACTGGTCTTTGGCTCCACAAAAAGTGAAAGCAGACACGATTTTGTTGGTGTACGTACCGAATCGTATATTGGTGGAATGCAATCAACGGCGCGTCGCATGCTGCCGCCTGTGGAAGATCATTGGGAGGGAGGAACGATGTCCTTTCGGATGAAAGTGGATCCAATTCATCAGAATTATTTCACGGTACGTTGTTTCGGTTCTGAGTCGGACAAGAATCTAACCATGCTTTTCATTGAAGGGATGCAGGTCGGGTATCGACATTTAGGTGATATTGATTATGTAACGTTGGGAAACGGGAATGCACCCCTTTTGGGCCGTTTTTATTATGTGACCTTGCCCTTGCCATTGAAGTATACAAAAGGCAAATCGGTCGTTCAATTGGAATTGCGTTCGTATGGCCCCATGTGGGGATATGGATCAACGTTTGAACGTTACCAGCAGCCCATGACGAAACCGACCATAGGCTTTTATAAAGCGTATACACATATTGAATCCTACTTGGCTCCTGGTAGAAAGGAAGTACAGGGCAAAACACCGGTGTATAAAGTTCGCGCTGCAACGACGGAAGATTCGTTTGTAGCCCTCAAATCGCGTGTTAATCGAGATATGAGTGTTTTACTCAACAAAGATGTTTTATCGCAGTTGGAGATGTGGACGCTTGCTGAAGCATCCACCGTCAGTTGGACGAATGCGTTTGAAAACGATCAGGTAGTTCCTCTCATCGCCGCTTCAATAGATGCTTATTATGAGCGTTTTGTTGATAATCCCACGTTTATTTATCAGGATAATACGGTCTACAATACGGATTGGTTGCAGGTGGGGCCCATAGCACGTGCCATTCGGCTATTATGGGATAAATGGGGCGATCAGTTGACTGAGGAACGAATAAACAAATGGACGGATCTGTTGCAGGCAGGTTTGGATTATAGCATACACCATCGCAGACAGTATACCAATCAAAGCATGATTATTGATTTGTTTATGTATGATGTCAATAAAGCGGTGATGCTCTTGGAGCCGACAAAAGCCTATCCGGAATATACGATGCTTCGATACTTGCATGAAAGTGTAGGATTGGCCCCTTGGTCGGGCATTCTTGATGCATTTCCATTGGGTACGGATTATTGGCAATTAACAGCCAAAGGATTGACTAAAGAACTTGGTTATGTAGGCTACTACGGTGAAGTGCTTGATTGGGTCAACGATATTTATCGTTCAACCTGCGTAACAGGAATTCCCAACAGTGGTGACCTACAGATTCGGGAGCAATTATTGAAGATGATGGAGGCACGAAGTTATTTTAGACATCCGGGTGTTGATCACGAAGGGAATGCAGTCATGCGAATTGAAGCCGTTGTGGGTTGGCGGGATGGTGGCCACTATCCAGGTGATGTTGCCTATTGTGATCGCGGTACTGCATGGGATGCGACTCCATTGATGACGGCCGCGAATACCTTAGATCCTCGTGCAGTCGGGATGGTACAACAAATGATTCGTGAGGAACAATTTTTTCCAATGATTCGGGAGAAATTGACGGTTGGAGGAATGAGAGGTACACGTTCGTTGATTCATATTCCCGATGAGTACGATCGGATCATGAAGCAACCGGTTCGTACGTTTCGTATGCCTATGACTTTAGACGGACCGGATGTGGTCTTTTCTGATGAAGAGAATGGAGTTGTAGCGATTAAAAACGGCGATGAGATTCTGTATGCGTCGCTTTATTGGCGTGCCCGTAATGCCGTGAATAATCTGGCTAAGGTGCATTTTATTACTCCTCAGACAGAACATGTTTCCAACGTATGTATTCGTACGATTATAGACGACAGCGGGATGAGATATACACGTCCAAATTGGGTGAATTTGGGCTTTAATGGCAGTCGTGAATGGTATAAGGGGATTCAATCGGCGCATGCAGGTGAAGTGCTTCCCATTGCTCGCATACCGGATGGTGTACGGTACAAACAAGGTGATGAGAATATTTTTGCCGGAAAGGCATTGTTTTATGAAATGCGTTACGGAAGGTATCTCATTGGTATGAACCATTCAAGTGATCAAACGTACACGTTGACTGTACCCACAAAAGAGTATACCATTCTCAATGGTAATCCTTCGGAAACCGAGGTTTCATCAAAGGAAGTACAGGTTCTCCCCATGTCCACCATTGTAATTGTTCTTGAAACAGATTAATAAAAAACCTAAAACGATGATGCCTAAGAAGGGTCTTTCCATTGGTATAATTCTGCTTTTGTTTTGCGTTACGCTGCAAGCAAAAACATCGGGCAATTTTATTCACCCGGGAGGTTTGCACACGCAAGCAGATTTGGATCGGATGAAGACCAAAGTTGCCGAAGCTGCACAGCCGTGGATTGACGGTTGGAATCTGTTGATCAGGGATCCTTTGGCTCAAAGCGATTACAAGGCCTCTCCCAAGGAAGATATGAATGCTCGACAGGTACTGTCGAGAGATGCCCATGCGGCTTATTTGAATGCAATCCGTTGGTACATCTCCGGTGATGATCGTCACGCTCAGTGTGCCATACGGATTCTTAATGACTATTCGTCTGTTGTTCATCGAATCCCGTCAAAAGGGAATACGGATATCGTCGGCTTGGGTGGAATCGGTATCTCAGAGATGGCAATGGCTGCTGAAATTATGCGGATCTACGACGGTTGGAAAACCAACGATTTTCGTGCGTTTCAGCACATGATGGTGGAATATTTTTATCCGGTATGTCACGATTTTTTGGTCCATCACAACGGTGCCTGTGTGGATTATTATTGGGCGAATTGGGATGCAAACAACATCACCGCCTTGCTTGCCATTGGGGTTTTGTGCGACAACCAAGCCATCTTTGATGAGGGAGTCGAATACTTTAAGCATGGCAAAGGTACAGGGAGTATCAAACACGCCGTGTATCATGTACACGATGGGAATCTGGGTCAGTGGCAAGAAAGCGGCCGCGATCAGGAACACGGTCAATTGGGCGTTGGACTCTTGGGTACAGCGTGTCAAATAGCCTGGAATCAGGGCGTGGATCTGTTTGGTTACGACAACAATCGCCTCCTTGCCGGAGCGGAATATACCGCAAAATACAATATGATGCAGGATGTTCCCTTTGAATTTTACAACAACTGTCAGCCTGCCAATCACAAATGGCCCGCCATCAACGGGCGAGGTCGGTTGGACGACCGTCCGGTTTGGGAACTGTTGTACAACCATTACGTCGTACGCATGGGGGAAAAGGCACCCAATGTACAACGTATGGCTGAACTCATTCGGCCGGAACGTGGAAGCAAAGATCATTTTGGTTACGGGTCGCTCACCTTTGCCTTAGAAGCGAGCAGCGTGCCCCCACACCCGACCCCCGGTCAGCCCAAAACACTGAAAGCGACTGCCGGTGTAGGACGTGTTTTTTTGAGCTGGCAGCCTCCCGTCGATTATACCACTACCGGGTATATCATTCAGCGATCCATTCGTAAAGAAGGAGACTTTACAACCCTCGCTTCCTGGGATGATCTGACCCTTGCAGAATACACGGATAAAACAGCTTCGAATGGCACAACCTATTATTATCGGGTTGCTGCACAAAACCAATCCGGTGCCGGCGTTTTTTCTGAGGTGACTCAGGCCACGCCTAAACGTACAACTGCATTGCCGATGGGTTGGAACATGGCGCAGATTGGATCCGGAAACGCCGGAAAGGCTGCGTTTGCGGATGTCGCCGGCTCAACGTATCATGTTACCGGTAATGGAACGCAGATTGGTGGAAACAAAGACAATGCTTCGTTCTGCTTTACTCAAGCGAGTGGCGATTTTGAGATCACGGGTCGAATCAGCGATGTTTCCGGACCGCTCTCGAAGGTTGGTATTATGTTGCGCTCCTCACTGGATCCCGGTTCACCTGCTGTGAGCATGACGTTGGGAGAGGTCGGAGGGCGATTTGCCCGCATGGGCTACAGGCTTGAAAACGGTGTTTCGATGTCGTCCACCTTGGGCAACACCTATACATGGCTACCCGCTTGGTTTCGAATCAAGCGTACTGGCGCTGTTTTTACTGTTTTTGAATCTTCAAACGGTCAAAAGTGGTTTGAAGTGGACCGTGTTGAGATCCCCATGGAGTCGTCTATCCTAGCCGGTTTGGTTGTGGCGTCCAGCGATTCCAACAAACCCGTTGAGGCTACCTTTGACCATGTCTCTATTCATAACGATTTGGGTATACAACGATCCAACCCCATTTTGGAGGGTTATTATGCCGATCCATCCATTGTTTTTTATGCGGGCGTGTATTACATCTATGCAACCATTGACCCGTGGGGAGGAGAAGAATTGGCCGTTTTTGAAACCCGTGATTTTCAATCGTTTGAACGAAGGCAAATCAATTGGCCGACCAAAGAGGCTTGTACCAGCCCTACCTCCGGTAAGGATAAAGTATGGGCTCCCTCCGTGATACAAGGAGTGAATGGCCAATTTTATATGTACGTTTCCGTTGGAAACGAAGTTTGGGCCGGAGTCGCGGAGCATCCGCTTGGTCCATGGAAAAATGCAAAATCAGACAATACACCACTGATTCCGGGCAATCTTATTCCGGGTTACCACATGATTGATGCGGAATGCTTTATTGATGACGACAACCAGGCCTACCTATATTGGGGATCCGGCTTGAATTGGGTAAACGGAAAATGTTTCATGGTATCGTTGGATACCAATATGATCGATTTTTTGATAGAGCCCTTGGATGTCACACCTCCGGATTATTTTGAAGGACCGGTGATGTTAAAAAAGGATGGGACGTATTACCTAATGTATTCCAACGGTAAAGCCATAGACCATACGTACAATGTTCGTTACGCAACCGCCAAAAGCCCCTTTGGACCCTTCGAGAAAGGCAAGAACAATCCAATACTTCAAACATCTTCCGATCGTACGACCTATGGTCCCGGGCATCATTGCGTGTTCATGCACAAAAATCAGCATTACATGCTTTATCATCGCATCTTTCCTCAAGAAGAAAGTTACGTGCTTAGGCAGCTCTGTCTTGCCCCATTGGATTTTGATCAAGAAGGACACATTTTACCGATAACTCCATAAGCCATGAAATATAAAATCAGTTTGTTTCTCACGTTTATATCCTTTGTTTCTGCTGCTCAGGAATTGATTACATACGAAGTGCCGAGAGAAATGTTTTATTCGGCGCACAACGATGATTTTACCGTAAAAGTGCGCGTTCCCGGTGGGGAGTGGAAAGATCTCTATGAATACAACGTAGAAGTCGATATGGATACCAAACAATCGGCATCAATGGTCTCGTTTGACTTTTCGGGAAAAGTCGAAGTACAAGTAAAAAAGAATAACGGATGGGTTCATTCCGTTCAGGTTCGTCCACTTTCTTATCAAATTATTCCGATCGTTAACGGCTCCGTTGCAACCTTTACATTGGATCAACCGCGCAAATTATCTTTTGAGGTAAATGGAGACCGGCTGCAAAATCTTCACATTTTTGCCAATGAAATCATGTCTGATGAACCGGATCCCGAGGATCCCAATGTGATTTATTTTGGTCCGGGAGTACACAAGCCGGACGATCAACCGGGCGATGTGTTTCGCATTCCATCCGGAAAAACAGCCTTTATACACGGCGGTGCCGTAATCAAGGCCAAATTGATGGTTGATTCAGCCCATGATGTGAACATTATTGGCCATGGCATTGTCTTTCAACCGGAAAGAGGCGTGGAAGTGCGTCATTCCAACAACGTACGGATAGACGGTCCCATTTTTATAAATCCCAAACATTACACCATCTATGGGGGTGAAACCACCAACTTAAGCATACGAAACATCAAGTCGTTTAGCAATCAGGGATGGAGTGACGGCATCGACCTGATGTCGTGTTCCGATGTGCTGATTGATGGTGTATTCATGCGAAATTCGGACGATTGCATTGCCATTTACGGACATCGTTGGCAGTTTTATGGAAACGCCAGCAATTATATCGTGAAAAATTCAACGCTTTGGGCAGACATTGCACACCCGATCAACATCGGTTTGCATGGGGATGCTGTCGGCGGCGGAGACACCATTCAGCATCTGCTTTTCACCAATATCGATATTTTGGAACACGACGAGGATGATCGCATCAGTCAGGGATGTATGTCCATTTGTCCGAGCGATCACAACTTGGTACGCAATGTTACGTTTGAAGACATACGTGTAGAAGATTTCCAGGAGGGGCAACTATTTAACCTCCGTGTGTTGGAAGACAAAAAGTACAGCAATGCTCCGGGGCGTGGCATTCAAAACGTACGGTTCAAGAACATCCGGTATACGGGCCATTCTGCCAATCCTTCGGTGCTGCACGGTTTTGACGCGGATCGAAAGATTGAGAACATCCAATTTGATGACGTGACGATCAATGGGAAAACCGTTCGATCGGCCAAGGATGCAAACATCCAAGTGGGTGACTTTGTACATGGAATCCAATTTAAATAATTTCGAATACCCAAAGACGATGAAAAAAATACTTTTGATTTCAATGACAGCATTCCTTCTGTTTGCTTGTTCAAGCGCTGTGAAGGAAGTTTCTACCTTGGCCGAATTGGATTACTATGCCAATCAAAGCGGCAATGCAATTAAGTTATTGCCTGGAACGTATCGTTTGATTGATTATTTAAATGAGGATTCGATTGCACACAAATTGGAGCGCAAGGATTATTCCTATGTATACTTTAGAGGAAGCAACAACGAGATCGACTTAGAGGGAGTAACCTTGGAAGTGGACACCAGACTGCGTAAATTGCTGAAACACCCGATTCATACCAATGAAATTCGTGTTTTGGGCGATTCCAATGTGATCAAGGGTTTGACGATTGTGCACATCGGTCAGGAAACCTCTCCCGGTGGGGCTGCCTTTTGTGTGGAAGGAAAAGGCAACACGATCTCTGATTTTACGTTGCACGTTCAAGGCTCTTTCCCGTATGGGTACGGGGATCTATTTGGCAAAGGTGGTCCGGATGTCATTCGCCATCAGAAACACAGTGGCTTTCTGGTCAATGGAGATGAAACAACGGTCAAAAATGTCAAGTTGTTTATGCGTTCGTTTGGACATGGTTTTTTTATTCAAAAAAGCGCAAGCAATGTTACGTTTGAAGATTGTTACGTAGAAGGTGAGCTGCGATCGACGGATGCCATTCTAAAAGAGGAACAGGGACCTGCCTTTGATGTGCAATTTCGAACCTGGACTCCCAATCGGGAAGGTCGGTACGTCGTGACACCCGGTTACATGAAGTCGTTGTGTGAAGACGGTTTTCGTACGTATAATTCAGACAATAAAAACATCACGTTCCTAAACTGTACGGCAAAGAATACCCGAGGCGGTTTTGAGTTGCGCACCAAGGGGGGAGTACGATTGGAAAACTGTACAACCATTGGTACCGAACGCGCCTATTGGGTCAACGACGGTGCCGTGATGATCAACTGTAAAGGTGATGCCAATTATGGTCCGTTGTTGTTTTTGGAAGGAAGCAATGTTGAAGTCGAATTGAGTTTGGTGGCCAGCGAATCGGATCGTCTGGTGCATTCGTTGATGACCGTACAAGGGCACAACAACCGCGTTGTTTTGAACGCTTTTGAACAAAAAAATAGAACGCAAAGTCTTCCCATTTTAATCGGCTATACGCATCCGGAACACGGTGAATCCATGTCTCCCTATGGAGAAGCTGCCTGTACGAAGTTGCACCTGATCAACGAGACCACGATGCCCGTTGTTATGGGTGCCCAAGCAGTCGATTGTGTGATTGAATCCACCTCAGAAATTAGATATGAATAAGAAGACTTGGTTTGGACTGCTTTTCTGTATGCGATCGATTTTCGCGTCTGCGCAATTGGTAACGTATCCGGCACCGCAGGGAGCACTGTTAAACAACGACTTTACGGTCAAGGTGCGTACATTGGGTCAAGATTGGAAAGAAATCCCATCCCATTTGGTTAAAGTCGATGAGGTGCGTGGGATCAAACACGTTGTGGAAGCGTCTTCCATGGCTTTTTTTGACTTTGAAGGGAACGTTGAAGTGTGGATTACCCACAACAAGGGCCGCATCAACGATGCCCGTATTCGCCCCTTGTCGTATGGGATCCAACCCCGTATTCAAGGCAATGAACTTCGATTTGTTTTGTCTGAGCCATCAAACCTGTCCATCGAGGTTAATGGTGACATTTTTCACAATTTGCATCTTTTTGCCAACCCAATCTTGAAGCAGGTTCCCGACAAAAACGATCCCAACGTGATCTATTTTGGCCCGGGAATGCATGAATTTGCGGAAAATAAAATCGAGATACCTTCCGGAAAAACCGTTTATGTCGATGGTAGTGCCATTTTACGCGGTCAGCTATTGATCCATAACGTACGCGATGTACACGTTGTGGGTCGTGGAATGATCGAACATACGGTTAAGATGGGTATACACATTGCCAATTCTCGGAATGTCTCTGTTGAAGGCTTGTTTTTCACCCAATGTGCTACAGGTGGTTCTGACTCAGTAACCTTACGCAATGTGAAAAGCATCAGCTATTATGGCTGGGGAGATGGGCTGAATGTCTTTGCCAGCAATCATGTGCTTTTTGATCGTGTTTTTTGTCGCAACTCCGATGATTGTACCACCGTATATGCTACCCGCAAGGGATTTGTGGGCGGTTGCAAAAACATTCTCATGCAAAACTCAACCCTTTGGGCAGACGTGGCACACCCCATCTTTATTGGGATTCACGGAAACACAGATAACCCGGAGGTGATTGAAGACGTCGTGTATCGCAACATCGACATACTCGACCACAAGGAAGTTCAAGTGGATTATCAAGGTTGCCTGGCCATCAATGCGGGTGACAACAATTTGATTCGAAACGTTCGGTTTGAGGATATTCGAATTGAGGATTTCCGCCAAGGCCAATTGGTCAATCTTCGTATTTTTTACAACGAAAAGTATTGTACCGCTCCCGGTCGTGGGATTGAGGATATCTATTTCAAAAACATCACCTACAATGGATCGAATGCGGAGCTTTCCATTCTTTCCGGTTACAACAGCGAACGCAAAGTGAAGAACATTGTGTTTGAAAATCTGATCATCAACGGCGAACCGATTTATGACGACATGCCCAACAAGCCCGCTTGGTTTAAAACCGGCGACATGGCACGCTTTTATATCGGCGAGCACGTAGAAAATGTAAAATTCATAATAAACGCAAAAAAAGAATAAATTTCAGATGGGGGGTATTGGGTTTATGTTCGTATATATACAAAAGACTTTAAATCTTAAACCTTTTAATCATGAAAAAACTGTTGGGTTCTTTTCATCAAAGAGTCAATGTCTTCAGGAGCTCTTTGATGTTGTTGTTTATGGTGGTTTCGTTGCATTCTTTTGCACAGGCTACCCTTTCCGGTAAAGTCGTCGATACCTCGGGTGAACCGATTATTGGTGCCAGTATCCAAGTCAAGGGTACCTCTACCGGTACTGTAACCAATTTGGCGGGAGCTTTTAGTATTCAAGCCAGGCCTACTCAGGTTTTGCTTGTCTCGTATCTGGGTTACATCACGCAAGAGGTTTCGGTCGGAAATCGAAGTTTTCTTGAAATTCAATTGCTGGAAGACGTTGAATTGTTGGATGAAGTTGTCGTTGTGGGCTACGGCACACAAAAGAAGACAACGGTGACAGGCGCGGTGGCACAAGTACGTGGAGATAATGTACTGAGAGGCAAAGCGTCTACCAACGTGGCTACCGCTTTGCAAGGGACGATCCCCGGCTTGACCATTACACGTACGTCCTCGCGTCCCGGCAATGAAAACACGTCGATTACCTTACGCGGCGGCGTATCGGTCAATGCTGTGAATCCAATGATTATTATTGATGGAATCGAAGCCTATCAGTGGGAGTTGTCTCAAATTAATCCCAAAGATATTGATAACGTATCTGTTTTGAAAGACGCAGCAGCCTCCATTTATGGAACTCGTGCTGCCGGTGGGGTTATTTTGGTCACAACAAAACGGGGAAAAGCAGAAAAAGTCCAGGTAAGTTACACCGGTAGTGTGCATCAGAATATTGTGGGCAATCGTTTTCCGGTTGCTTCCGGTCAGGAGTGGGCACAAATGAACGTAGAGGCCAATAAAAACGATGCCGTTGCGTCCGGTTCGCTCAATAACTGGTGGCTGTTTACAGGAGATGTGTACAATACGTTGGCACAAGGTTTGCCTACCTGGAGAGAAGATGGTAAGTTATATCTGGATCCTCGTGATGAGTACTCCAATCAGTTTGATTTTGTATATGGCAACACATGGGGGCAGGATCACAACGTCACTGTTTCCGGAGGATCGGATAAGGTTCGCGTGTTATCTTCCATCGGATTTGCCAAGGATCGATCTTTGGTCAAATTTGTATACGACGGAACGGAAAAAATGAACTTTCGAACCAATGTGGACTACGATGTAAACAAATGGATCAAAGCGGAGTTAAATCTTTCGTACGATAAGCGTTTAGTCAGCACTCCAACCAATGGGGTGGGGCATGGCATTCAGGATTTTTTCATCTTTCCAATGTACAACGAGAAGGGGCAGTTTTATGATGCTTTTGGATCCAACAACCTTTTGGCTAAGATGAAAGAAGGCGGTCGAACGGATAATACAGAGCGCTTATTTCGACTGGGTGGTAAAGTGACCCTTGACATGGGAATGGTTGACGCCTTAAAAGGACTCACCATTACAGCAAATGCCAACGTCAAGGAACGCGATGGCTATCGGATGGTTCGTGCCACTACAATAACCATGTATGATTGGGACGGAGAAACACAGAAACCCAATAATATTTTTTACCAAACACCTTTGAGTGGAACATCCGTAGCTTACACTTACGCAAACAACGTATATTCTACCTATGGTTTGTTTGCAAACTACAACAGAAAAATGGGTCTGAATACATTGGCTTTATTGGGAGGTGTTACGGCTGAAGAAGAGAATTTTCATGATCTGTATGGCAAACGTTCGTACATGCTTGATGATCATCTGAATGCAATCAATACCGGTGATGCTGCCTATGATGACAACTCCGGGAACGCTTGGTCTTGGAGTATGATTTCCTATTTGGCAAAATTGAATTACGATTACAACGAAACCTATTTGTTAGAAGCCATCTATCGTCGTGATGGTTCATCCAAGCTAGCTCCTGAAAACAGATGGGCGGACTTTGTTGGATTCTCAGCAGGCGTTCGGTTGACTCAGTTTGATCTGATAAACAATTGGAATGTCTTTGATAATTTAAAGATTCGTGCCTCTTATGGAGAAACCGGTTCTTTGTCCGGTATCGGTAACTACGATTATATCTCTAACATCACGTTGGGAACAACCGTTTTTGGAAGTTCGCCGGCTCAGTCCTCGACTGCGTACGTTGCTGCAATGACCAGCCGGGATCGCACATGGGAACGAGTTGCAACCAGCAACTTTGGTGTCGATTATGCTTTTTTGAACAATCGCTTGTCCGGCGCTTTTGATTACTTCGTTCGTCAGAACAAAGGAATGCTCATTAATGTCGTATATCCATCGGTGCTTGGTGCAACCGCTCCTCAAACGAACGACGGTAACTTTACCGCAAAAGGTTTTGAACTTGAGCTGAATTGGAGGGATAAAATCACCTCCGATCTATCCTATTACGTGGGAGCCTCTCTTTCGGATGCACGAACGGAAGTGACCAGTTATCCTGGAAAAACCGTCTATAATCCGGGAGTGAATGCAATCATCGAAGGCAAGCCCATCAATTCGATTTATGTGTATCGTACGGATGGATATCTTCAAAACGAACAAGAGGTGACCGATTATTATACCGCCGTCGGAGGAGCAGGATCCATCATCCCTCCCAGTGGAACGGTCAATCGCTTGATTCCCGGTTGTGTTAGAAAAGTCGATTTGAGTCAGGACGGAAAAATCACAACGGATGATTTGGACTATCTTGGAGATGCCAATCCGCATTATACGATGGGATTTAACGTAGGAGCATCGTATAAAAGTTTCGATCTAACGTTCTTCCTTCAGGGTGTGGGACAGCAAAATATCGTACGTACTGACCAAATGTCTGCTCCATTCCGCTGGGGTTGGACCAATCAAAACCGCACATTTTTGGGAAACACCTGGACGGTCGAAAATCCCAATGCTGCCTATCCTGTTATGACACGAAATGGACAGCGAAACAATTGGAACTATGCCTGGGTTAATGATCTCAATGTGACCAATGTATCCTATTTGCGAATGAAAAATATTGTGTTGGGATATACGTTGCCTACAACGCTGATCAATAAAATCGGTATCTCTAATGCACGTGTTTGGATGTCCGGTGACAACTTGTTTGAGTTTCACAATGTCAAAGACGGATTTGATCCGGAAAGCAACACAAAAACTGGTCAAGGCAATGTTGATGTTTTTGCACGCACGGTATCCTTGGGCGTAGATGTTCGTTTCTAAATTCATTCCACTTAAAATCTTACAACTATGAAGTTAAAAAAAATATATTCGGTCGTACTTGTCGCTGCGTCCTTGTACAGCTGCCAGGAAGGATTCCTGGATAAAACACCGGAGGCCTATTTGAGTGAATCTACCTATTTTAAAAATGCGTCGCAATTTCAGGCGAATGCAGACTATCTACATACCTGTGTGTATGCCTGGAATGGGAATACAACCTATCCCATCAGTTTTGATTATGGTTCAGACATCAACTCCATTCAAGACGCGTTGGGAAGTGGGATCAACACGGTTCCTTCTGCCGATGCCTATTGGAATCAGGCCTACAGTTGGTTGAGGCATATTAATGTCTATTTGTCAAAGGCCGAGGTTTTTGAAGACAAAGCCAGTATTGAAGGACCTACCGGACAGGCTTTGTTCTTTCGTGCTTGGCAGCATTTCTTTCTGTTGAAACGTTTTGGTGGTGTTCCAATTGCCAACACGGTCACCCAAACCAATTCGGATGTTGTTTGGGGCCCTCGTGCTTCTCGCTATCAAGTCGTCGAACAAATTGTTCTTGATTTGGATAGCGCCATAGCAAAGTTGGACCGGGCAAATGTGACGAAAGCTTCAACCGGTAATAATGGAAAAGTCACCTTAGAGGCTGCTAAAGCCTTCAAAGCACGTGTGTGTTTGTACGAAGGGACTTGGGAAAAGTACAACGGTACGTCGACCGATGGTGATGGAACAACAATCGGTGCAGGAACAGCCAGATATGATGCCCTTAAAGCGAACGAATATTTGACGATGGCCAAAAATCTTGCAAAGGAGATTATTGATGACGCACAATTCTCACTTTGGAACGGCGTTGATGAAGTGAGCAGCGATGCTGTAGCCAATAAAGCGATGTATAAGAATACAAGTTGCTTTTATTTGTTTAATTTGGAAGATGCTCAATCCAATCCGAACGGGCTAACCAAGTCGAGTAACCACGAAGCCATCTTTAGAAGCGTCTACGATTATACTTATAGAAAAGGGGGTACCAACCTGACGCATACCAAACCGGCTGGTGTGACTCGAAAACTGATGGATATGTATCTGTGTACCGATGGGCTTCCTATTCAGCACTCATCTCAGTTTCAAGGGTATTCGACCATGACTTCAGAATTTGAAAATCGAGATCATCGCTTAACTGCATTGGTTCATAAGCCCGGAAATTGGTATTGGGGCTATCTCAAATACAACACGGGTGCAAATTACTCAACGGATATAACTTCACTTGCGGGTGCGACGTATCAATATTATCCAAACTTAACCGGAAATGGAGGCTATACCAGTCGTAAATTTGGAACAGAAAGCAACCAACGAAGTGATAACGAAGAATCTGCGGATTATATGCACATTCGTTTGGCTGAGATTTACTTGATTTACGCGGAAGCGGTCTGTGAATTGGGCAGTGGAGTTATTTCAGATGTAGATTTGGATTATTCCATCAACCATGTACGTACTCGTGCCGGTGTTGCCCGATTAACCAATGCATTGATTGCTCCGTATGCTGATTTAACACTGCTTGGAGAGATTCGACGTGAACGCGCATTGGAATTGCATGGTGAAGGACATCGGATCAGCGATTTGTGTCGTTGGGGTATTGCCGATGAAGAGCTGGGTAACAAACCGGTATGTGGTTTGTATATTGATTATTTGGGTACTCCAACGGAATATAAGACCTTTGTTAATCCGAACACGAGCAGCCCGGTATACAATGCCTCTTCTTACAGTTCAGCAACAATCACCCAAACGGATGTCCCGATTTCCTCTTATTCAGGAATCGTTGCTACTAAGGCGGGAGCATTAATCACAGAGCAGGCTTCCAATAGAAAATTCTCGATGAAAAACTATTTACAGCCTATCCCTTCGGATCAAATTAAAATTAATCCCAAGTTGTTACAAAATCCACAATGGTAGTTCTTTAAAGAAATGGGCGTGTCGTACGACACGCCCGTTTCAAGTTAATAGTAGACTTCTACTGATTTTGCATTTTTTCGAGTGGCTCCGGGTTTGTAGTCAGAGACTTCAATGTTCCGAAAGGACCAGCCGATGTTGCCTTCGATTGCTTCTTTCTTCGGATTCAGAACCTCCACGATGTCGATTATTTTTGTTCTTCGTTTGATGGGTGGGAAAATCAGCGTAGCAATCAACATTTGTTGATTGACATCTTGGAAGAAGATTTCCGTGTTAAACGGTAAATTTTCGACCCTTCGAATCATGTATCGGTCTCCTTTTTTCTGATCGATGAGTTGAAAACCGTTGCTGAAACGGATCCATTGATTGGCATATACCGGAATATTCAGTTTGACAATGGTTTCCTCTGAAGTACGCTCAATGGATGCGACAGAGATCTCTCCGAAGGGTTCGTTACTCCATTCAACTTGATTTTTGGTTAGTTTTGCATATGGGTTTACAAACCTCGGCGCTTCTTCTTTGCTTGTTTGAACACGTTTGCTTGTTTGAGTGATGCTGTTTGGTAAGACCGTTTCTGTCATCGTGGCAAACATTTTTTCTAGGATAATGGGAGCCATTTTTTGTACAAGGTTCAATCCGGCAAAGTTCTTGACCAATTCAAGGGCATTTGCGTTGAGGGAATCCATCTGAGGTTGAGCGGTTCCATTGTTGAGGTCAATCTTAATCTGATGCATGTAGCGTTCCATTTGCTTAAAATCTTCCGGTTTCAACGCACCTTGCATCTCCTTCAATATTTCTTCTTTTGGAATGGTTTTATTGTTTACTTTCAGATCCATCTTGTCGAAGAATTCTTCAAGGTCTTCACCCGCTTCAATGCTTTCTGCATCCCCCAGTTTTTTGAGTACAGGAAGCAGGGAGTCTGCTGATTTGACCAACGAATCCAACAACAGGGATACTTGTTCGTTGCTGACTGTGTTGCCCAGCTGAAGGTTACCGATCTTTTCAATCGTGATTTCCTGACTTTGCCCGGGAACAAAGCAGAATACGGCAAAAATACACGAGAGGAGGATTGCGAGCATTCCTTTTTGTTTGCCCGACATGGGTTTGGGTTCTTGTTTTTTCATTTGTAAAAAGCGTTTTTTGGTAAAAGATTGGTTGAAACCATTGGCGAGTCGTATGTGCGATCCCATGACTTCTTCGAGAATGATGGTTTGGTATTGATATAAATCCGTTTGATTGTTTAACGTACTTCTGTCTGCCTGATATTCGTGAATGCTACGAAGGTCTTTGTGGATGATCCATTGAATGGGATTGAACCAAAATAGACAGGTGAGTATTTCCTGAATGAAAACATCGATAAAATGTTTGTGGTGTATGTGCCACGCTTCGTGTTGAACCACGATTTGATAACGTTCTTCCGACAATCGTTCGGGTAGAAAAATGGATCTTCCAAACGAAAACGGACTTCGAATGTTTTTATGTCGAACGATGCCGATTCCATTTTCCTGTATTTTATTGGTGTTGCGCTCGATTCTCCGTATCCAAAAGTATTGGTAAATAAGTCTACTACACAAGAGCAAAAATACGAGTAGGTATACGACAAACACGATCTCCCGCAATTTTGGAGTCGGATAGTTGATGTTTGCTACTTGTTTTGTCGCATCGAGTAGGTTGGGTGTATGAGAAACCGGCGTTGAAATGCTTTTGACCACCAATGGTGTCGTTGTTTGACCAATGGTGTTGGCCGATTCTTCCCAAAGAATATTAGGCTCGGGTGTACCGATTGGGATTCGGGTTACACTGATGAGTAGGCTGATGAAGCAAAGACCGATAAGATAGCCCCTGGATTGGTTATAACTTGCGTGTTTCTTGATGAATGCATGATATAACCCCCATAAAACGGCAGAGGCCAAAACGAATTTAAGAAGAATCATGGAGTTTGCTTATTTTCGTGTAACATCTGCATCAGTTGGTCGATTTCTTTTTGGGACATCGATTCTTTTTTGGCAAAAAAAGAAATCATGGAATGAAACGATCCGCTAAAAAAGGATTCTTTGATTCCGTTCATAAAGAAGTCTAGGTACTGCTCTCTGCTTATGCTGGGATGGTACTCGTGGCTTTTTCCTTTTGTGGTGTACTGAACGAAGCCTTTATTTACGAGTATGCGCATAAAAGTGGATATGGTGTTGTATGCCGGCTTGGGTTCCGGAAGCTCCTCGAGGATGTCGTTGACAAAGGCTTTTTTCTTATCCCATAGAATGTTCATTAGTTGAAGTTCTACTCGGGTCAGTTCTTTTTCCATGGTTATGTTGTTGTGTGCTGCGGCAAATATACAACTAATTCTTTAGTTCCAACTAAAATCTTAGTTGTTTTTTATATGTCGCTAGTGAATGGGAAGAATGTGTAAAAAACGTTCCGTTTTTTAATGTGTCACTCGCTGGCGCTCGTGAATGGGAAGAATGTGTAAAAAACGTTCCGTTTTTTAATGTGTCACTCGCTGGCGCTCGTGAATGGGAAGAATGTGTAAAAAACGTTCCGTTTTTTAATGTGTCACTCGCTGGCGCTCGTGAATTGGAAGAATGTGT
>JAQVXI010000003.1:0-16848 GCA_028709215.1 Bacteroidales bacterium | reverse complement strand
GGAAGAATGTGTAAAAAACGTTCCGTTTTTTAATGTGTCACTCGCTGGCGCTCGTGAATTGGAAGAATGTGTTGCTCGCTAAAGCTCGCAAATGTGTCGCCTTCGGCGAATGAAGTAACGACGGGCGCAATGCGCGCACGCATGGAAGCTGGTGGTGTTTGTATTGCGTACTCGGTGCGACCGTGCGTGCGCTGTGTGGCGACAAGGTCGCCGCACGCTGGCCTTGCCAGCTGCATTGCGCCCGTCGTTGCTGTCGTTGCACCCGCAATCCGCCTGTTTATTACATAATTCGACCGAAGGTCGACACATTCAAAAATCGAAGATTTTTGACACATTCAACGCAAAGCGTTGACACATTCTTCTGTATTTATTGTCTCGGCTCGTTAAGAAAAACCAATCCACCTTCGTCCGCATCCACAAGGATGGGCTTGTCCCGATCGACTTGCTCGCCAATGAGCTTTTTGGACAAATCGTTGAGAAGCGATCGTTGTATGGCTCGCTTGATGGGTCTGGCTCCAAATTGTGGATCAAACCCTGCCGAGGCCAGCCAATCCAACGCAGCATCTGTTAGTTCCAATTGAACGCCAGATTCCGACAATTGTTTTTGAATGATGTGCATTTGAAGTTGAACAATCTGACGTATTTCTGCTTCGTTCAGTGGTAGGAACATGATCAGATCGTCGATGCGGTTCAAAAACTCCGGTCGTATGCTTTGTTTCATCCTTTCAAAGACTTCGTTGCGCGTCGTTTCGATTAACGCTTCGCGATTGGAGGCGTTCAGGTGTTCGAAGCGTTCGCGAATCAAGGAGGAGCCAATGTTGGAGGTCATGATGATGATGGTGTTTTTGAAATTGACCATACGACCTTTGTTGTCGGTTAGTCGACCATCGTCCAGGACCTGCAACAGGACGTTGAATACATCGGGATGGGCCTTTTCAATTTCATCAAACAAAACCACCGAATAGGGTTTGTGTCGAATCGCCTCAGTCAACTGCCCGCCTTCATCGTATCCGACATAGCCGGGAGGTGAGCCGATGAGGCGGGTTACCGAGAATTTTTCCTGGTACTCCGACATATCGATTCGTGTCATTTTGTTCTCATCGTCAAAGAGGTAATCGGCAAGGGCTTTGGCCAGTTCGGTTTTACCAACCCCAGTGGTTCCCAGGAAAATAAACGAACCGATGGGGCGTTTGGGATCACTCAAACCGGCACGGTTGCGTCGTACGGCATTGGATACGGCCGATATGGCTTCTTCTTGTCCGATCACACGTTTGTGCAATTCTTCTTCCAGATGCAGGAGTTTGTCCTTTTCCCGTTGCATCATTTTGCTTACCGGTATTCCCGTCCAGCGAGCAACCACATCCGCAATATCCTGTGCATCCACTTCTTCCTTGATCATCGGGTGGTCGCTTTGTATTTCGTGCAACTTTTGCTTGGAGGATTCGATGGCGTCTTCCGTCTGTTTGATGCGGCTATATCGGATCTCGGCAACTTTGCCATAATCGCCTTCCCGTTCGGCACGATCGGCTTCAAAGCGAAGGTTTTCCAATTCGATCTTGCCTTGTTGGATTTGATTGATCAGATCTTTTTCCGATTGCCATTTTGCCCGGATGGTTCGGCTTGCTTCTTTTAAATTGGCAATCTCTTCGTTCAATTGTTCGAGTTTGGATTGGTTTTTTTCCCGTTTGATCGCTTCCCGTTCAATTTCCAGCTGCATGATGCTTCGCTCGATTTTATCCAGTTCTTCCGGTACCGAATCGACTTCCAAACGGAGCTTGGCTGCTGCCTCGTCCATCAGGTCAATGGCTTTGTCCGGCAAGAAACGATCGGATATGTAGCGCGTGGATAGTTCAACAGCTGCCAAAATGGCATCATCCTGGATACGTACCTTATGGTGGTTTTCGTAGCGTTCCTTCAGTCCTCTCAGGATGGAAACCGTGCTGGCCTCATCCGGCTCGTTGACCGAAACAATCTGGAAACGTCGCTCCAGTGCCTTGTCCTTTTCGAAGTATTTCTGATATTCGTTGAGTGTGGTTGCTCCAATTGACCTGAGTTCCCCTCTGGCCAAAGCCGGTTTCAATATGTTTGCGGCATCCATTGCGCCTTCACTCTTGCCGGCACCCACCAAGGTGTGGATTTCGTCGATAAAGAGTATGATTTCGCCGTTGGCCGAAACAACTTCGTTCACAACCGCCTTTAACCGTTCTTCAAATTCTCCCTTGTATTTTGCACCGGCTATCAAAGCACCCATATCTAAGGAATATAGCTGTTTGGACTTTAGGTTTTCGGGTACGTCCCCACGGATGATCCGATGCGCCAGTCCTTCGGCAATGGCCGTTTTTCCAGTACCCGGTTCTCCAATCAGGATGGGGTTGTTTTTGGTGCGTCGACTCAGAATCTGCAGGACGCGTCTTATCTCTTCGTCCCGGCCAATGACGGGATCCAGTTTGCCAGTACGTGCCCGATCGTTGAGATTGATGGCGTATTTGTTGAGTGCATTGTAGGTTTCTTCGGCAGAGGGGCTATTGACTTTTTGACCTTTTCGCAGTTCTTGAATGGCTGCTGAAAGAATCGGGACGGTCAAACCCAGTTGTTTGAACAGGGGAGTCAGGGCATTTTTTTCACTGCTGATGCCCAATAAGATGTATTCGATGGAAACGAATTCGTTGCCGTCTTTTTGTGACAATTCAATGGCTTTTTGGAGGATACGGTTGCTCTCGGAGGCCAGATAGGGTTCGGCATCCAACACTTTAGGATAGGTTGAAAGCAAGCGATTCAGTTCCGGAGTCAGCGCGGCGGTATTGCTACCGGCTTTGTTGATCAGAAACTCCAGTACGTCGTTGGCTACGTCCATCAAGCCCAACAGAAGGTGTGGGGTTTCGATGGCCTGATGTTGTTTTTGTTTGGCAACTTCGACCGCTTTTTGAACGGCTTCTTGTGCCTTAATGGTCAATTGGTTGAAGTTCATTGTGTACAGAATTTGATGTATAAGTTAGGGAGCAAAAGCTTTGCCAAAGCTAAATGGTGACAAAATGGCAGTGCTTTATTTTGTGAAATATTTTGGTTGGAAATGAACCGTTTTCGTGTAACTTTGTTGGTTAATCAACCGTTTGTACCTTTTTTAAACAGATCAACGTATGAAACATAAATTGTATTATATGCCACTTTTATTTGCTGCGATGGCTGCCGGCTGTTCGCAAAAGCCTGCTTCAAACCCATCGGATGCCGGGTTGAGTCTTTCCCATATGGACACACTGGTTGCGCCGGGTGCGGATTTTTATCGTTTTGCTACCGGAGGGTGGAGTGATTCCTTTCCCATTCCCGATGAATACGCACGCTACGGTTCGTTTGATCAATTGCGTGAAAACAACCAAAAGCAAATCCACGAGTTGTTTGAAACGCTGTCAAAGGAAGAGCATCCTCAGGGTAGTGTGGCTCAAAAGATTGCAGACTTTTTTAATATGGGAATGGATGAGGCAACCCTGAATGCCAACGGAGCCAAACCCATTGAAACAATATTGAATAGCATTCGTTTGGCGGAAACGCGTTCGGAGTTGATTCGTTTGGCCGGAGAAATTCGGGTCTTTGCGGTCTCTCCATTTATGGGGATGTATGTCGGTGCCGACGATAAAAACAGTTCGATGAATATCCTACACGTCTATCAGGCGGGATTGGGACTCGGTGATCGCGATTATTATTTGGAACAGGATGATCATAGTAAGGAGTTGCGTAAGGGCTACATTCAATTGATGGAAACGCAGTTTGTGCATGCCGGATTTTCAAACCAGGAGGCTCAATCTGCGGCACAATCGGTGATTCAACTTGAAACCCAGTTGGCTCAGGCACATATGGAAAAGGAGAAAACGCGCATTCCGGAATTGAATTACCACAAAATGTCTGTGCAGCAACTGAATGCATCGGTGGCCGAACTGGATTGGAATCTACTTTTATCGGCTGCCGGCATTGAATCGCTCGATTCGTTAAACGTTGGTCAGCCCGAGGCCATTGCAAAGGCAGCACAATTGTTGAATCAGGCGGATGCATCGGATGTTAAAGCTTATCTGAGTTGGTGTGTGATTAATGGCGCAGCATCCTATCTGAGCGATGATTTCTATACGGCCAACTTTGAATTTTACGGCAAGCAGTTGTCCGGAAAGATTGCACCGGAACCACGTTGGAAGCGTGTCGTAAACACAGTTGACGGTTCGTTGTCAGAAGCGGTGGGTCAGATGTATGTGGAGAAATACTTCCCTGCATCGGCCAAAACACGCATGTTGGAATTGGTCGAAAACCTAAAAGGCTCATTGGGCGAACGCATTCGGCAGTTGACTTGGATGCGTGACGAAACCAAAGCGAAAGCGCAGGAAAAACTATCTACGTTTATTGTAAAAGTCGGTTATCCCGATACTTGGAGATCGTATGAGGATCTGAATGTACAGAAAGACAGTTATTGGGCCAATGTGGTTCGATCCAGCCAGTTTGAACACAATTATCAATTGAGTAAGCTGGGCAAACCGGTGGATAAGAACGAATGGTTGATGTCGCCTCAAACGGTCAATGCTTATTACAACCCAACGACCAACGAAATTTGTTTTCCGGCCGGTATCTTGCAGCCACCCTTCTTTTATATGGAGGGGGACGATGCCATCAATTACGGAGCCATTGGCGTCGTGATCGGGCATGAAATGACGCATGGCTTTGACGACCAAGGGCGCAAGTATGATCTGTATGGCAATATGACGGATTGGTGGAACGAAGCGGATGCCGCCAATTTTGAACAACGTGCGCAGGTGTTGGTGGATTGCTTTGATCGCATCGAAGTGGTTGAGGGTGTACATGCCAATGGGCAATTTACCTTGGGTGAAAACATAGCCGATCACGGAGGTTTGCAGATTTCGTATCAGGCATTTACCAAGACGCAGCAAGGAGCCTCTTCAGAACCGATTCAAGGATATACACCTCAACAGCGTTTCTTCTTGGCGTATGCAATGTTGTGGGCCGGCAATGTCCGTGACGAAGAGAAGGTACGCTTGACCAAAATTGATCCGCATTCGCTGGGACGCTGGCGGGTCAACGGGGCATTACCACACATCAATGCGTGGTATGAAGCCTTTGGCATTGCAGAAAAGGATTCTATGTTCATCCCCGTAGAAGCACGTGCTTCGATTTGGTAATGTTTATTTTTGGCACATGAGAAAAATGAAGCTGTTGTTTGGTCTCCTGTTGATGGTTGGTTTTGCCACGGCAGGAGATACCTTGCAACTAAAAACAACGTTGGGAGACATGCGCGTTGTGTTGTATGAAAATACACCGCGCCATGCCGCCTATTACAAAGCTCGGTTTCAAGAGGGGCAATACGAAGGAACATTGTTTACACGGGTTGTAAAGGATTTTGTGATTCAAGGTGGAGCACTGGACTCCCGCAATGCACCGGCCGGTGCACGGGTGGGTGCCGGTAGCCGTTACCATTTACTGATGCCTGAGTTTCGCAAAGACAATGTTCCGTATAAAGGTGTGCTGGGCGCACCGCGTGAGTCCGGTAAAAACAATCCACAGAAGAAATCGGATGCCAGTCAGTTTTTTATCGTTCAGGGGCAGCGCTACACTTCCGGGTATTTGGACAGTCTTGAGATGACCGCCAACAATCCGATTAAAAACGCCTGGTGGAAGGAACATTACATGCCCCAAAAGGCGGTGATGGACAGCCTGAAAGTCAACGATCCAAAAACCTTCAACGAACGATTGCGTGCGTTGAAGGCAGAAATGAATGAGATGCTTGCTGCTCACCCGGATGCCCTGGTTTTTACCGAGGAACAACGCAGGCGTTTGACGACTGATGGGGGAGCACTGCATTTGATGAATGAATATACTTTTTTTGGGGAAGTGGTTGAGGGGATGCAGGTCATTGATGCCATCGGCCATTTGAAGACGGATGCCAACGAGCGTCCGTATACCGATGTGGTGATACGGACGCGTTGAGGCTATTCGTAGCGCAAGGCGTCGATGGGGTCCAGCTGAGAGGCCTTCTTGGCCGGATACCATCCGAAGAATATACCCGTACACGAGCAAACCAGGAAGGATAGCACAATGGAGTATCCCTGTATTTCGATGGGCCACATCGCTATCCACTGAATGGAGTAGGAAGCAGCGATGCCCAATAAAACACCGATGAATCCCCCTGTTATGCTGATAAAGACAGCTTCGATTAGAAACTGCAACAGGATGTCGCGTTCTCTTGCACCAATGGAGAGCCGTAGCCCAATTTCCCGTGTACGTTCTGTAACGGATACGTACATGATGTTCATGATGCCAATGCCTCCCACGATCAGTGAAATTCCTGCAACGGCTGCCAACAGCATGGTCATCATATCCGAGGTGGAGGTCATCATGCTGAGCATTTCCTGTTGGCTGCGCACGCTGAAATCATCTTCTTCCCCCTCCTTGAGCTTGTGACGGGTACGCAGGATTTCTGTGATGGTCTTTTGAGCTTCTTCAGAGGCCGATTCATCGATGACAGAAGCGTAAATGCTTTGTAGGTAGTTGATGGCCAACATCCGTTTCATCACGGTGGTATACGGAGCCAAAATCAAATCGTCCTGATCCATACCCATGGAATTGCTTCCTTTGGATTCTAATACCCCAATGACGCGCAGGGGGATTTTGTTGAAACGAAGGATGCTTCCAACCGGATCGGTACCTGCTCCAAACAGCGATTCGGCAACGGTTTTACCAATCACACATACCTTTGATGCGCGATGGACATCGTCTTCTGTAAACATCGATCCGGAAGCCAGCGTATACTTGCGTATTGGTAGAAAATCCGGGTGTACGCCATTGAGCGTGGTCGGTGCGTTGTTTGAGCCAAAAATGCTCTGACCGCTTTGAGAAACGCCGGGTGACACGGCTGTCAGCAGCGACGTTAGGTCGCGAATGGCCTCGTAATCCTCCATCTTGAGTGTTTGCATTTCATCGGCACTCATGCGTGCTCCACCCGGTCCTTGATCGGTTCCGGGACGTATGGTAAGCATGTTTGATCCCATTTCGGAGATTTGATCCCGTATGCTCGTTTTTGAGCCTTGTCCTATGGCGAGCATGGCGATTACAGCCGCCACTCCAATGATGATGCCAAGCATGGTGAGTAATGCTCTGGATCGATTGTTCATCAACGCTCTAAAAGCGATTTTTGTTGCATTGTATAGATTCATTGTTGTGATCGGTTTTAATCGGATTCGATGGGAAGCTGCGCAAGAATGGCTTCTGCAGAAGCGCGGTCGGTATTGTAGGAATCTTCCAGTATGCGCCCATCCCGTAGTACCAGGTTTCGACTGCTGAAGCGCGCCAGATCCGGATTGTGTGTGACAAATAGGATGGTTTTTCCTTCTGCATGCAGGCGTTGAAACAAGGCAAGGATTTCGTACGAAGTGCGGGTGTCCAGATTTCCCGTAGCCTCGTCAGCCAACAGCATAATCGGGTTGTTGATCAATGACCGGGCAATGGCTACACGCTGCTGCTGTCCTCCGGACAATTGATTGGATTTGTGGAATACCCGATCGCTCAATCCTACGGCCTGTAAGGCTTCGAGTGCTTTGGATTTGCGCACCTGAGCCGAAACGGATGCATTGTAAAGCAAGGGCAATTCTACATTTTCAAGTGCCGTTGTCTTGGGCAACAAATTGTAGGATTGAAAAATAAAACCGATTTTTTGACTGCGCACTTCGGCTCGTTGATCTTTGCTCATTTGACGAATGGATTGCCCGTCCAGCAGGTATTCTCCGGAGCTGGGTGCATCCAGACATCCGAGAATATTTAACAGCGTGGACTTACCCGAGCCGCTGGTTCCCATAATTGTGACAAATTCGCCCGGATAAATCTGAAAACTGACCTCGCGTAGGGCATGTACCCGCTCTTCGCCAACGGTAAAGTACCGATGGATTTTTTCTATTTTTATGATGGGTGTAGACATGCGTTTATTTTTTTGAATTGGGACGTTTGGGCATAAACGGACTGGATACCTGATTGGAATCATCGACGTTTTGTATGGACATGTTTGTTGAACGTATGTCGGTAACCACGATGTCTCCTTCTTTTAGCCCATCAATGATTTCTACATGAATGCCATCCGTTTCACCCAGATGAACGGGTTTGCGTTTGAGCTGTTTCTGACTGCTCAAGACCCATACGCCCGTGTCCTGACTACTGGCCCATGTATCCGATTCCGTTATGGCATACTGCAACGCCAATTCGGTTGGAATTTCGATTTGCAACGCTCGTTGGGGGATGATGCACACGTTCATGCATTCTTTTGTAAAGATGGTCACATTGGCCGTCAGTCCGGGAAGCAACTTCAGATCCGGATTGGGTGCATGTATGACGACCTCGTACGTAACCACGTTGGAGTTGATTTGTGCTTCCAGGCGAATCATCGTTACCGTTCCTTCAAAGAGATCGTCCGGAAACGCATCCACGGAAAATTGTACGCGTTGTCCGACCTGTACCTGGCCGATGTCTGCTTCGTCAACATCTGCAACAACACGCATTTCCTTCAGATCTTTTGCGATGGTAAACATGGTCGGCGTGCTAAAACTTGCAGCGACGGTTTGTCCTTCATCGACGGCCTTGGTCAGGATAACCCCATCGATGGGCGCATAGATGGAAGCGTAGCTTAAATTGGTTTGCGCTTTGTGGTACTCCTGTTCTGCCCGGGTAAACGCGTGTTGGGCATTGTTATACTGATAAAGCGCCGTCTCGTAATCCGTCTGGCTAACCGCTTGTGTTTCAAAAAGCAAGCTTGTGCGTTCAAACGTTTTCTTCTGATAGTTTAATTCATTTTGTGCTGCTTCGTAACTCGCTTTGGCAGAAATTAAACTCGCTTTTAAAGTGGATGGATCCAACTCAGCCAACAGTTGACCCTTTTTAACGACGGAACTGTAATCTACATAGATTTTACTGATTTCTCCGGAGACCTGTGTACCTACTTCGACCGTTACAAGGGGTTCGACCGTTCCTGTGGCCGTAACGCTGCTTACAATATTGCCTCTTGCAACCGTCGTTGTTTGTATATCGGAATTGTATTCTTTTGTGGAGTTGGATGGATAAAAGAAATACAAAAGTAGGCCGCCAATGAGAAGAATGCTGCCCAACCAGACGATCCGTTTTGTTGATTGTTTCATAATGCAATGCTATTTTGATAGATGTTTAATAGGGACTTACTTAAGACGATGGAATACTTTGCTTGAAGGAATGATTGAGTCGCACTGCTCAGCAACGCTTTGGCCGCTAGCAATTCGACGGTATTTTTCATGCCCAGTGCAAATTGCTCTTCAATCAATCGATGACTTTCTTCTGCTGACTGCAATTGAGTTTCGGCCGCTTTGTAGTTGGATTGTGCGTTTTGGATGTCCAAGTACAGCGATTCGATGGTCTTCTCCAGTTGTTTCTTGGTGCTTTGTTCTTGAATTTGAGTTGTTTGCAACGAAAGTTTTGCTTTTTTTACCGCTGCCTGCGTGGTTCCTTTGTTGAAGAGGGGAATGCTCAAGCTGAGGCCGATTTGTTGACCTATGTTTTGATTGAGTTGCTTGTTGTACGTACTTGACTCAAACGAGTTGTATCCGGTGCTGATTCCGGCAGAAGCCGAAAGGCTGGGGTAGTAGCTACTTTTGGCTTTTGAAACACGGATTTGTGCGGCTTCTACCGAAAGTTTTTCTGAAACAACCTCAGGAGCAGCAGTAAGAACGGTCTGTATGACATCCGACTTGTTTGGCACCGGCGCTGCGAGGTCATTCAACGTGATGTCCGGAATCTGAACCGAAAAATCGTCTTGATTGGATAATTCCAAGAGCTGTTTGAGTGTCAGTAGTTTTAGGCTTAAATTGTTTTCTGCAACCACGACGGCATAGGCGTCGCTGCTTTGTTGTGCCAGAACCTGATTGTAATCCGAGCGGGTGATGCTGCCGGCATTCAACAACTTCGCACTGTAGTCCACTTGTTTTTGACTGGTTTCAGCCGTTGTTTTGCTGGAAAGCAGGGTCTCGTTTGCGTACAGCACTTCGTAATAGGCCTCCGTAATAAGAATATTTTGCTGCAGCACGGTTTCTGCAACAGAGATTTCGGCCAATGCCTGATTTACCTCAGACAGGCGAATCTGATGGTAATTGCTCAACCCGTCAAATAGGGAGATACCTGCCTGCAGCCCATATTGATTGCTAAGGGATGCGTGGTTGCTGTAACTGCCATCGGATTGTTCCGATTTTCCGTTGGATAAATTGACACTGCTGCTTGCCGAAAGCGAAGGAAGCAAGGCTTGCCTGCTCTGTTTTAAATCGACTTTCGCATCCAAAATCTGAATCTTTTTCTGACGAATCTCCAAATTATGCTCTTTTGCATACTCAAGGCAATCGGTCAAGCTCCATTCGTGGGGATTTCCGGCCCAGCTACCCAGGCTGATGCAAAAAAAGACAAGAGACAATCGATAAAAGCGAGTATTCATAGGGCGATCATTTTTGTGCAAAAGTAATTTGCTGTTTTGCTTAGGAGTAGAATCCTCCGAGTAGGTTTGTTTTGTCTCGGTCAAAGGCGATATCTTATCGGTAATTGCAATCAAATGTGAAAATGAATCACGAACGCAATTTTTTTTTACCTTTACCCACCGTAATCGTCAAAAAGCAGCATATGAACCGTGTTCAAATACTTCCTCAGGAACAAATGGGCAATCATTTCGAACCCTTTCTCAAATTTCGTGACAAACAAACCAAAAAGCCTGTAGAAGGATGGCGAAACCTGCATTCCGACGAATTGGAACGTTTGGTTAAAAACAACAACACCGCTCAGAATTGGGATGATGTATTGGTCAGTGACCCGTTTGAGCCCAAAATGCTTAAAAACAATAAATTTTTTGGATTGGTACGGATTGGGGCCGTACGTAGCGTCGTCTTACAACACCACGACCTTCGTTTGCCGGCCGGAATCACAAACAGTCTGATCATATCCTGTGATATTGGTGACGACGTTGCTATTCACGATGTACACTATCTTTCACACTACATCATCGGGGATCAGTCCATCTTGTTTAACATACAAGAAATGAACACGACGGATCATGCCAAGTTTGGAAATGGGATTGTAAAAGAGGGTGAGCCGGAAAGTGTTCGTACGTGGCTGGAAGTAATGAATGAAACCGCTTGTCGTAGGGTGCTACCTTTTGATGGGATGCTGTCTGCCGATGCCTATCTATGGGCAAAGTACATCGACGATGCGCCGCTCCAGGAAAATCTATTGCGCATCACACAATCCGGTATGGATGCACGTCGTGGCTACTTTGGTGTGACCGGGAGTCATTGTGTGGTAAAAAACTCAAGCATCATCAAAGATGTGAAGATTGGCTCACATTGCTACATCAAAGGAGCAAACAAACTAAAAAACCTAACCATCAATTCTTCCGAAGCCGAGCCGACTCAAATTGGCGAAGGGGTTGTTCTTGTGAATGGGATTGTGGGTTACGGATGTCACATATTTTATTCCTGTACAGCGGTTCGTTTTGTTTTGGGAGACAACTCCAGTTTAAAATACGGAGCGCGACTCATCAATTCCTTTTTGGGTGACAATTCAACCATCTCCTGCTGTGAAGTATTAAACAACCTTATTTTTCCTGCACACGAGCAGCATCACAACAATTCCTTTTTGGTGGCAGCGCTGGTGATGGGGCAAAGCAACATGGCAGCCGGTGCTACCATGGGCTCCAACCACAACAGTCGTTCGAACGACAACGAGATACAGGCCGGAAGGGGCTTTTGGCCGGGTTTGTGTACCAGTGTGAAGCATTCGTGTCGATTTGCATCCTTTGTCCTTCTTTCCAAGTCGGATTATCCGGCCGAAATGGACATCCCCTTGCCTTTCTCACTGCTCAACAACAACGTCTCGCAGGATCGTCTGGAAGTGATGCCCGCGTTCTGGTGGATGTACAACATGTATGCATTGGAGCGCAATACGTGGAAGTACTCCGTGCGTGACAAACGCAGTCGAAAATTGCAGCATATTGAGTTTGATTCCTTTGCGCCGGATACGGCCGAAGAAATGATTCATGCCTTGGTCTTGCTGGAGCGATGGACGGCTCAGGCGTACTTGCGCAAGAATGGTCTCATCACTGAAATGTATACGGATGAAGAACTGCGGGAGTTGGGAAGAAAACTCCTGATGGGGCCCAAACACGACACCGACGTATTGCAGGTTTTGGGAGAAAAGATGGAAAAAAGCAAACGCAAGGTTGTGATCCTTAAACCGCGCCAAGCCTGGTTTGCCTATCGTGAGATGCTGATGCATTATGCAATGAACCAATTGATTCAAATAAAAACGTCTGAAAACATAACTTCTTGTGCACGCATGCACGAACGGCTCAACGCAATAAGGGAGACCGAATGGGTAAATATGGGCGGTCAGTTGATGAAGGCCTCGGATGTCAACCAGTTGCGTGAAGACATTGGTACCGGCCGATTGAATCGTTGGTCCGAAATCCATCAACGATACGATGTGCTTTGGGAACGGTATCCACTCGATAAGCAGCAACATGCCTATGCCATTTGGCGAGAGTTGATGGAGGCGGAAGCAATGACGCCGGACTTATGGATCCAGTCCATCGATGAAGCAGAACGCATTCGTCGATTTGTCGTAGATCAGGTCTATGATTCCAGAAGAAAAGATTACGAAAACGGATTTAGAAAAATAACCTTCCGCAACGAGGCGGAAATGGAAGCGGCCATCGGTCGCTTGGATGAAAACAGTTTTATCATAAAAGTCAAAAGTGATCTTGAAGACTTTTTAGCACAAAGCAATGACCTCAAACAAATGAATACGTAAACTATGAATGGAACCAAACCTTCGTACGCCTCGTACGAACTCGTAAAAGAAATGATGCAAACCGTACAGGTCGCTTCCGGTTTTGATGCCGGGCGAACCAAGGGGCTTGCATCCACGATTCTTGCCAAAAAGAAATTGTTCTTGACCGGTGAAGGCAGCAGTCGGATTTTTCCGGCAAAAAATTTGATGCGCAAAGCAATGACACTGGGCCTGGATGTACAGATTGCCACCGATGCATCGCGCCAGGCTGCCTCGTACAACCTCAAGGATTTTGTTGTTTTTTGTGCCTCCAATTCCGGACGTACCAAAGAAGTCGTCCTTCTGGCATCTCGACTGAAAGAAGCCGGTCACAAACACTGTTATGGTTTGACCGCCAATCCCGATACGCTACTCGAATCGGCCTGTCAAAACGCATGGGTTTTGGATTGCGGATGGGAACAAGCGGTTGCCGCAACCAAGAGTGTGGTTGAGCAAGGTTTATTTTATGAATCCATTCTTTGGAACATGCTTTCGTTGGACATGAGCAGTGAATTGGCTGCTTTGCCTTCGTTGTTGGAAACGGCACTCACCCTGGAAATCCCCAAGGATATCGTAGAGAAGGCCGTACAGGCACCGACCATCTATTTTGCCGGTTATAACGACGGAGTCGCCGAAGAATTGACGCTGAAAACCAACGAAATTACCCGCAAAAAGTCGGACTTTCTGGAAGGTACCTATGCCGTACATGGCATTGAAGAGGTCATGCAGGCCAATGATATTGTTTTTGTCGTGGATCCCATTGATGAGGAGATAGAAAAATTTCAGGAAGTACTAAGCAAAGGCGTTGGCTTGACGGTCGTTGCCATTGCAGATCGGGATACGCCCTTCCCGACGATAAAGGTGCCCACTGCCGGAAGCATGAGTCCCTACGTCTACCTGTGTGCCGGTTGGAATCTTTTGGTTGAAATCGGATTGGCAAAAGGCATCGATCTGGATAAACCCGATCGCGCCCGCAAGGTGGGCAACGAATACGTTGTCCCCAACGAGTAAATCGTTATCGGGACAACTCCAAAGCGGCTTGTTCGGCACAGCGCTCGCCATCAATGGCAGCGCTGACGATGCCGCCCGCATAGCCTGCCCCTTCTCCGCACGGATACAGGCCTTTCCAGTCAACGTGTTGCAAATCTACCGGGTTTCGGTCTATGCGGACGGGTGACGAGGTGCGTGTTTCAACGCCAATTAAGACAGCCTCGTTGCTTAGAAAGCCCGGCTTGTTGCGTTGAAAGACCTGAAATCCTTTTTGCAAGCGATCCACAATCCCTTTGGGCATCCATTCGTGTAATGGGCTGCTGCACAATCCCGGACTATAGGAACTGGGCGGTAGGTCGATGGATCGTCGGTTTTCCGTAAAATCCAGCATGCGTTGCGCCGGTGCTGTTTGGGTTTGACCTCCAGCCATATAGCAGGCTTTTTCAAGTTTTTCCTGCATCTCAAGCATACAGAGCACGTGCTGTTTGCCTGCATCCTCCGGATGAAGTTCTACCACCAAACCGGCATTAGCCCATTTAGATCCCCGGTTGGAAGGGGACATTCCATTTACAACCACCTGTTCCGGGCCACTGGCTGCCGGTACCACAAAACCTCCGGGACACATACAGAAGGAGTACACGCCGCGTCCTTCAATCTGAGTAACCAGACTGTATTCGGCAGCCGGTAAATACAGCCCCCTTCCTTCGTTGTTGTGGTATTGTATCTGATCGATCCGATGTTGGGGATGCTCCAAGCGTACGCCCATGGCCAGACCTTTGGGGCTCTGTCGGATGTTTTTTCCAAACAACAATCGGTATACATCGCGTGCAGAATGCCCTGTGGCTAATATAACCGGGCCTTCCATGCGCTGTCCGGTGTTGCAAACAATGCCACATACACGTCCATTGTGCAGAATTAGATCTTCCATTCGCGTCTCAAAGTGTACTTCACCCCCACAGGATAGGATTTGATTGCGCATGGCCTCAATGATGCCCGGCAGTTTGTCGGTCCCGATGTGGGGATGAGCATCGATCAGAATGGAGGGGCTGGCACCAAATTGACAAAAGACCTGCAGAATCTTCTCTACGTTGCCTCGCTTTTTGCTTCGGGTATAGAGTTTTCCATCGGAATACGCCCCGGCTCCGCCTTCTCCAAAGCTGTAATTGGACTCCGGGTCCACCCGGTGATTGCGACTGATTTGAGCCAGATCTTTTTTGCGGTCACGTACGTTTTTGCCCCGTTCTACGACGATGGGGCGAATGCCCAGTTCCAGCAATCGGAGGGCTGCAAACAATCCGGCCGGGCCGGCTCCAACCACAATGACTTCTTTGCTCGTACGTACTTCCGGGTACTCAATGGGAGGGAAGGTCTGTTGTTCCGGTGGCTCATTCAGATAGACACGCACCCGCAACTGTACCCACACCTGTCGCTGCCTGGCATCGATGGAACGTTTTAGAATGCGGGTTCCGGTGATGTCCTTGGCTTGCAGGTTTTTCTCACGAACGAGCCATTCGCGCAGATTGGCTTCTGTGGCTGCCGTTTGAGGTGCAACGCGGATATCAAATTCTTGAATCATAGTTTGATCAATCTCAGGCAAATAACAGTTTAAAGGCTTCTTCGACCTTGGTAACGCTGTGTATCTCGATGTTGAAACGTTTCAAATCGGGTGCGCTACTGGACATTTTTGGGATAATGATGCGTTTGAAGCCCAGTTTTTGAGCTTCCAGCAGGCGTTGTTCAATGCGGTTGACCGGTCGTATTTCACCCGATAAACCCACTTCGCCCGTCATACAGGTGTTTTTGTCCAAGGCGATGTCTAAGGAGGAGGATAGAATGGCACTTAACACGGCCAAATCGATGGCTGGATCGTTGACCTTGATGCCTCCGGCGATGTTTAGGAACACGTCTTTTTGAATGAGTTTAAATCCGGCTCGTTTTTCCAAAACGGCCAAAAGCATGTTTAGACGTCTCAGGTCAAATCCAGTTGAGGCCCGTTGTGGAGTGCCGTATGCTGCGGTGCTGACCAGGGCTTGTACCTCAATCATAAAAGGACGAATGCCTTCAATGGCAGCCGCGATGGCTACGCCGCTCAGTCCGGTGTGTGCCTGAGAAAGCAACAGCTCGGAGGGATTGCTGACCTCTCTGAGGCCATCTTGGCGCATTTCGTAGATGCCCATTTCGGACGTGCTTCCAAAACGGTTTTTGATGGAACGCAAGATGCGGTATAGGTATTGCTGATCTCCTTCAAACAACAGCACGGTGTCTACGATGTGTTCCAAGACCTTGGGCCCGGCAATGCTGCCTTCTTTGTTGATATGCCCGATGAGCATAACCGGTGTGCCGGTTTCCTTGGCAAACCGCAACAGAGCGGCTGCCGATTCCTTGACTTGTGTTACGCTGCCCGGAGACGATTCGGCGGCTTCGGTCGCAATGGTCTGGATGGAGTCAACAATCAGCAGTTCCGGTTTTAGGTTGGCTGCATGAACAAAAATTTCTTCCAGCGAGGTTTCGCTGACAAACCAGGCGTCGGGGTTGTCTCCTGAAATGCGTTCGGCTCGGAGTTTGAGTTGCTGTACGCTTTCTTCACCGGAGACGTATAAGATGTTGCGTTTGCCCATACGCAGTACGGTTTGCAAGATCAGGGTGGACTTACCAATGCCGGGTTCGCCTCCGATCAGTATAAGGGATCCGGGAACGATGCCACCTCCTAGGACTCGATCCAGTTCTTCTCCACCGGTTGAAATGCGTGGGGTGTCGCTGATGGAGATGTCGGATAGTTGTACGGGTCTGGATTTGGCTGTGTGAAATCCGGAGGTAGAGGCTTTGGCCTTGCTTGCGGTTCGGATAATTTCTTCGCGGTAGCTGTTCCATTCGCCGCAAGCGGGGCATTTGCCGATCCATTTGGGGGATTCGGCTCCACAGTTGTTGCAGACGTAGGTTGATTTGTCTTTGGCCATTGGTTTGCTGATTTTTGCAAAGGTACGGATTTCA